>NC_002967.9:2132400-2843201 GCF_000008185.1 Treponema denticola ATCC 35405 | reverse complement strand
TTAATTCATAAAAAAATATAACTTTTTCTTTTTTATATCTTTTTAGAACAATGGCATTTTCAAACAAATTGACTTGTGTCCATAAATCAAACTCCCAAGGCAGTATCAATTTACTTTTTGCCTTTGATATGAAAATATGCTTACCAAGGTCTGTTGCTTTCGGCAGTTTTTTATCGGCAAAAGAAATTGTTTTCAACTTATACTGAGGACCTGAAGGCGGATTAAACATCTTACTAATAAAAAAAACTCCGAATATTACAAGAATACCTAAGTAAATAAATTTATCTATACCCATATTTAATACTCCCCAGTATAATACCATTTTTAAGGTACTTTTTCTACTTTAAATTATCCGGTTTTTATTCCGATTGGCAGCTTGGGCGTTTTTCTTTATCCAAGTCTTGAAAAAAAGGGCCTTTTGTGGTAGTCTTAAAGCCTTATGGCTGTCGATTTTGTTCATCTTCATGTTCATTCCGATTTTTCTCTTTTAGACGGAGCTGCTTCGGTCAAAGCTCTTGCGGCAAAGGCCGAAAAGCTGGGGCAGACAGCCCTTGCATTGACCGATCACGGCAATATGTTCGGGGCTATAAATTTTTATAATGCCTGTAAAGAAAAAAATATAAAACCCATAATCGGCTGCGAATTCTATGTTGCTCCCGAAAGCCGGTTTGAAAAAAAAGAAACTCCGGGCGGGAAAAAATACTACCACCTTATCCTCTTGGCAAAGAATGAAACAGGATACCGCAATTTAATGGTGCTTTGCTCTAAGGGATATACTGAGGGCATGTATTATAAGCCGCGTATAGATGATGAGCTTTTGGCACAGTATGCGGAAGGGCTTATATGCTTGTCGGCCTGTCTTGCAGGAGAGCTTCCTGTTCTTTTATTAAACGGCGAAAAAGAAAAGGCCGAAGCCCATGTCCGAAAATACCGTGAGATTTTCGGTGCCGAAAATTATTTTATCGAGCTTCAAGACCACGGACTAAAAGAAGAAAAAAAGGCTTCCAAACTTTTAATCGAGATGGCCCGCAAGGTCGGCGTTCCTTTGGTTTTGACCAACGATATTCATTATGTAGAACAAAAAGATTATGTAGCTCAAGATATTTTAATGTGTATCGGAATGAAAAAACTTAGAACCGATACCAACCGCATGCAGTTTGAGGGAAGCGAATTTTATTTTAAGTCGGGAGAAGAAATGGCTCAACTCTTCCCCGAATATCCTGAAGCAATTTTAAACACCGTCCGTATTGCAGAAATGTGCAATTTGGAAATTCCTCAACCCGGCCCCATTCTTCCGATATACAAAATCCCTGAAGATTTTAGCTCAAAGGAAGACTATATCAGGCATCTTGCTGAGGAAGGCTTAAAAAAGCGTTATCCCGTCATTACCGATGAAATAAAGAATAGGCTTAACTATGAGCTCGATATAGTTATAAAAATGGACTTTGTCGGCTATTTTTTAATTGTGTGGGATTTTATAAACTGGGCAAAAAATAACGGAGTTCCCGTAGGCCCTGGGCGCGGTTCCGGAGCAGGCTCAATCCTTGCATACTCTTTGAGGATTACCGACATAGACCCCCTAAAGTACAACCTCCTTTTTGAGCGCTTTTTAAATCCCGAAAGGGTTTCGATGCCCGACTTCGACGTAGACTTTTGCTTCGAAAGGCGGCAGGAGGTAATAGAGTATGTGCGTCAAAAATATGGGGACGAAAATGTCGGTCAAATCATCACCTTCGGAACCTTAAAGCCCAAGGCTGTCGTAAAAGATGTGGGCCGGGTTTTAAATATTCCGCTTGCCGATGTAAACGCCATTACAAAACTCATACCTCCCAAACCTTTAACGGACGGTATAAAAGAGGTTACATTAAAATACGCTGTTGATGTAGTTCCAGAATTAAAAGAAATGGCCGAAGACTCCCAATACAAAGAGCTTTTTGAAATAAGCATAGCTCTTGAGGGCCGAAACCGTAATTCCAGTCTTCATGCTGCGGGCATCGTTATAGGTAAGACAGCCTTAACCGACTATGTTCCGCTTTACAAGGATTCAAAAACCGGAAAGGTCGCAACTCAATTTACAATGGACTTAATCGAAAACTGCGGCCTTGTAAAGATGGACTTTTTAGGCCTAAAAACCTTAACCCTTATAAAACATACCGAAGACCTAATCCATAAGAGGGGAGGGGAATGGAGAAAATTTTCTATAGGCGATATTGATTATTCGGATGCTGAAACGTTTAAAATGCTTAGTGAAGGTAAAGCTGCTGCAGTCTTCCAGTTTGAAAGTCAGGGAATGCAAAATATTTTAAAGCGTGCAAAGCCCTCCAAAATGGAAGATCTGATTGCTTTAAATGCCTTGTACCGTCCGGGGCCTATGGATTATATCAACCAGTTTATCGAGTCAAAATTCGATAATTCCAAAATCAAATATCCCGACCCCTGCCTTGAAGATATACTTTCCGAAACCTATGGAGTTATCGTTTATCAGGAACAGGTTATGCAGGTTGCCCAAAGAATAGCGGGCTACTCTTTAGGTCAGGCCGATATACTCCGCCGTGCTATGGGAAAGAAAAAAATCGAGGTTATGAAAACCGAAAAAGAAAAGTTTATTAAGGGTGCACAAGAAAAGGGATTCAGCAGGGAAGACGCCGATAGAATCTTTGAGATTCTTATCCCCTTTGCAGGCTACGGTTTTAACAAGAGTCACGCAGCAGCCTATTCGGTTTTAGCCTTTCAGACCGCCTACCTGAAAGCTCATTTTCCGGCAGAATTTATGGCGGCTAACCTTACCAACGAAATTACCTCTACCGACAAACTTCCAGAATATATTGCAGAAGCCGAAAAGATGGGTCTTAAAATTCTACCGCCCCATGTAAATTTATCCGATCCGTATTTTAGCGTTTCCTCCGATGGAAATATTATTTTCGGCCTTTTGGGAATTAAGGGGGTCGGAATGCAGGCGGCTCACGAACTTGTAGAAGAACGCGAAAAGAACGGCAGGTACAAGTCCTTTATCGACTTTTTGGAAAGGAATGATTTGCATACTCAAAACAAGCGGAACCTTGAGGTTATGATTAAAACAGGCTGTTTTGACGGCTTAGGGCAGGAGCGTTCTACCTTGATGGTAAACATGGACGGGGCGGTTGCTTACGCTTCCCAAAAAAAAGAAAACGAAAGCACGGGGCAGGGAAGTCTTTTTGAAGGCTCCGGTATAAAAGAGTTTTCGGACTTTGTCTTTGAAAAAATCGAAGAGTTCCCCAAAAAAGAAAAACTGCGGCTCGAAAAAGAGCTGATGGGCTTTTATATTTCGGGACACCCTTTGGATGAGTACCGAAAGGTTATAGATAATTCCGCTACCTTGGATATTTCACATCTTGCACGCGCGACCTCAAAGAAGAGATATGTTCTTGTCGGTATGCTTACAGGAGTAAGGCAGCATCAAACAAAAAAAGGTGCGATGATGGGCTTCGGAACCTTTGAAGACTTAAACGGAACATTGGATTTGGTTTTTTTTCCAAAGACTTGGGAAAAACATAGAGCTGTTCTTTTACCTGAAACCGTCTGCGGCTTTGCCGGTTCTATCGATAACAGTGACGGGGAGTCTCATTCCTTTTTGGTAGATGAAGTTTTGGAAATCGATAAATTACAGCAAAAAGCTTTAAGCGAAGTTCATATTGAACTTGATGAAAATATAACGTCGGCAAAAGAGTTGACCGGCTTAAAAGACTTTTTATATGAAAGGTCAGGGAACTGCGAGGTTTATATTCATGTAAAAGATGAGGATAAGGCTTATATAATTAAGGCTTCTCCTCAAATTCGAATTCCTTCAACTCCGGAATTTATTGAAGAATTAAATATGCAGTTCGGGGTTGAACAAATTTGGCTTGAATAGAAAAAATGATTAAATTTAAAGTATAGGTAGAGAGGTTTATATGATATCATCACTTTTTAGCACATTGGGTTTTGCAGTAAAGATTTATTCTTATCTTTGTATTATTTATATTTTTCTTTCGTGGCTCGGTTCCAATTCACGAGGCGGGTTTCTTTATGAAATTTGTGAGCCTTACTTGAGTTGGTTTAGAAGGTTTAAATTTACTCAAATCGGAATGGTAGATTTTTCGCCTATTTTGGCTATCGGAATTTTGTCTATCTTTGCCGGTTTACTTTTTCAGATTGCAGAAACAAGAACGTTTTCGCTATTAAGACTTGCATTAACCATTGTGAGTATAGTTTGGTCGTTTTTTTCTTTTTTACTCAATTTCTTTATTATCATATTGATAATCAGGTTGGTTCTTGATTTTTCCGAAAACTACCGCCAAGGTAATTTTGCCGATATGCTCGACAGGTTTTTGTCTCCTGTTTTTGTTAGAGTGCATAAATTATCCGGCGGAAAATTTATGAGCTTGCGAAAACAGATAATCGTATGCTTAATAATCTTAATTCTTATACGCTTTTTATTGGGCGCTTTTATAGGATCCTTGAGTGTAATGTTTACATACTTTAGGTTTATATAGAGCTTATTGAGCTTCGGCCTCAAGTTTTTCCGCCAAGGAGAGGAGGTTTATGCCTGTATGTATTTGTTCTTTTGCGGCAGCAACTTCCTCGCGGAAATGACCATTATTAACTCCGGCTATGAGTGCCCAGTTTGTAATGGTTGCATATGTACTTGTTTTTCCGCCTCCAAGAATTCCCGTTAAAATCATTTCAACCGATTTTAGAGCTTCAATACTCGAAGTTATAAGCTGCTTTGCTTCAGCCTCTATCGTGTGCATCAAGCCCTCAATTTGATTTTTATTTTTTAGAGTTGCGGTCTTTTCTGCACGTATTTTTGCAAAGGTTGAACCGATGTCGCCCGTGGGTGATAAACGGTTTTCAAACTTTTCAAATTCTCCTTTGCGGTGTTCGAGTACATTGTATGAGGTGGTATACTCGTTTAAATTTTCGTGCCGATAAAAATTGCCTTCTACCAGGATTGTTTTTAGGGTTCCCGATAATTTTTCACTGTAGAAGGAATAAAAAAATGTTTTTAGGAATAAAAAAGGAAGTTCTTTTTTGAACTTGCATTCAACCCATAAATTCCGCCATGGGCAAAATTTCATGGATTCCAAATCTCCTACCTTTAAGAGATTAATCATTTGAACCTTAATATTAAACCTTTTTTGTTCATATGACCAAGTTGACCATTTTTGGTTAAAGCGCTCATACCAAGCCTGCTTAAAGTAAATAAACCAATCTTCGCCGCCTGTCAGTTTATACGGCATCCAATTGATGTCTTTTTTGATGTAGCGGGTAATGTCGAGAAGGGGAACTTGTTTTAAAAAGATTCTTATTGCACCGAGGGCTTCAATAGCATCTTTTATAAATTCATCTGCTTCTTTTACCATTCTGTTGTCATCATCTATTATTGTCTCTTGCGCATGCATTAAAAATAAGGCTTGCAGAAGATTATGAGGTATATTTTTTTTGGAATAAAGTATTGAAGAAAGGACTTCCATTTCTGGCTGTATTGTAAGGGCTTGGCAGGTAGCATTTGAATCCGAGATTACATTAAACCTTAGCAGGGTTCTATCCAATGCCAGAGAGCAGAAGGACTTCATCCACTCTATGGCTTGAGCGCATAGGTACATTTCACTTTTTTCGTCATCGGTTAAGTTGGAAAAAACCGAATCGATTTTTCTTAAAAAACCTGTCCTTATGTTTGAGGAAACTTCCGAGCCTATCTTAATTGAAAAAGGATTTGTTTCTTTCATAAGTTTTTCATAGGTTGCGGGAGCAACAAATGAGCTTACCAGCATATAGAAAGAGCCCTTTCCCGAATCATAAGCAGAAAGAAGAGATGTAAAAAATAATTGGGTTTTTCGTAAATTTTTTAATTCCGTGTAAAATACGCCTGTATAGATATTCTGATTTATATTGATATAAGCTCCGGCCGATCTTTTAAGGCTTTTTGCCATCCTTTTTAAGAGTTCTTCATTATATATTACTTTTAAAGGGATTGAACGCAAGAAGGACCGTATGGAAAGCCATAAACGGATCAAAAAAGGTTCACTTGATATGCCTGCCTGCTGGTGTTCTATGATTTTTTCTGAAAGGCTGTCTTTTTCTTCCGGTTGTGCCTCACTTTTGAATTCTTCTATACTGTTCTGAATGCTTTCCAGTAAGCTTTGTGTTTCCTCTTTGGATAATGATTTTACTAATTGATCAAATGTTGATAGACTTCTTTCCATATCTTTATATATTATCGTAAATTTTGAAAAAGTCTATAGGGTGTTCGATTACTTATTGCGATATTTTTTTACAGACAGGAAAATCGGTCCCTACGGGAATCGAACCCGTCTTTTAAGATTGAGAATCTCATGTCCTAACCGATAGACGAAGGGACCAAAGATGATATAGAAAAATTCCCCAGGGAGGATTCGAACCCCCACAAGCAGAACCAGAATCTGCGGTGCTACCATTACACAACCGGGGAATAACAGGACAAGAATATATCATCAAATTAAAAAAATGTCAATAAGGTTTTTTGGGCTAAATTTTCTAAACCTTAAATTTTCGAACTTCACTTGCCAATACTTCTATACTTTGTTTATTTCTTTGGGTAATCTCATTTACTTCCTGTACTGCATTATTTATTTCTACGGCTCCGACAGCCATTTCATTCATGCTGTCCGTTATAACACGGGTAAGCCCGTCAAGTCTTTCAACTTCTTTTGTAACATTTTGACCGCCTTCAAGCATTTCTTCCGAGCCGGTTGTTACCTCTGTTGTAATCCTATTTATTTCTTGAATTGCGAGGAGGACTTCACGGCTTCCGTTCTCCTGTTCTTTCATCGCTTCCGTTAAGCGAGTGCTCATGTTTTTTACCTGAGTAGATATTTCGAATATCGTATTAAATTTCTCTTCGGCTGTTTTTGCAGAATCGGCTAGCATTTCAATTTCTCCGCTTAAAATTTTAAGTGTTGAAGTGATGTTCTTACCCTGCATACTGGATTCTTCTGCCAGCTTCCTTATTTCGTCTGCAACTACGGCAAATCCCTTTCCTGATTCTCCGGCATGAGCTGCTTCAATAGCGGCATTCATTGCTAAAAGATTTGTTTGGCTTGCAATATGCTGAATAACGCCTGAGGCTTCCATAAGACTTCCCGATTCTTCTGCAACTTTTTTTGTTACCGTATTTGCCCTTTGTATTGTTTCTCTTCCGTTTTCCGTTGCTGAGGCAAGAGTTTTTATAACATCATCGGTTTTTTCCAATGTTTGAGTTATGGATGCTATGTTGGCAACCATTTCTTCAATTGCCGAAGATGATTCTGCAACGCTGGCTGCCTGATTTTCGATGTTTGAATTCAGCTGTCTTATTGTACGTATGATTTCTTCAACCGTGGCTGTCGTTTCATTAACGCTTGCAGCCTGAGTGATTGTTTGCTGTTTTACGCTTGTAATGTTTGCACTTATTTGATGAATTGCACTCGCGGTTTCTCCCATGTTGCTTGCAAGTTCATCTCCTATATTTTGCATGATGAGGGAGCTGTCGCCTACGGATTTTAATGATGTCCCTATTTTAGATATTGTTTGATTAAAATATTCCGACAAGTCCGTTATTTCATCGTTTCCCGTAACAGGGAGCTTAACTGTAAGGTCTCCGTCTCCTTGAGCTATCTCTTTTAAAGCTTTAACAACCGCAGCTATAGGTCTTACCAAACCTACGGAGATAAAAAATATAATAGCAAGAGTAGCAAGTAATACGCATATTAGAAGTACATTCATCGTCCGTTTTAATGTTGTTACCTTTCCCATAAATTCTCCGATTGGGGCATTGGTTATAACTCCCCAGCCTGTTCCCTGCATCTTGGCATAACCTGCTACCATCATACCCTCAGTCCATCGGTATTTTGCAAAACCCGGTTCATCTTGATTAATGGATTTTTTTTCGATATCAGCTATATCTTGAAATAGTTTATTTTTTTCGGCTTCTTTAACCGAGTTCCATTCTTCGATAACATATTTTCTGTCATGTGATGCTATGATATTTCCTGTGGGGCCTACAATGTAGCAGTAACCTGTCTGTCCTATCTTAATGTCGTCAATAATATCCGAAAGCCAAAATCCGTCTACATCCGCCAATAAGATTGCTATTACCGATTTGTTTTTATCGAATATGGGAACGGCAAAGGTCATGGCTAAAGTTTTTGTTCCTCGTGAAATTTCAGGCTCCGAAATAAACTTTTTCCCCGTAATCGTATTTTGAAACCATTTACGGTCTAAAACTTTTGCACTTCCTCCAAAAGAGTCAAATACAATTCCGTCGACCGTACATAGTCCAAAAAGATTTATATATTTATTATCCGACATATCGGATGAAAGTATTTCCAGTTTTTGAGCATAAGACAGGGAGTCATCTTTTAACATAGGCATTTTTGCAAGACTTTCTAAGAACACAAAAAAACTATTAATCCGTTCGTCTATAAGAGCGGCTGTATCCTGAGCCTTTTCGGACAGCTGATCGGCAACTTTTTCCGTAACTGCTTTTTCTGCAATTATAATGGCTGTTGAAGATAAAATTGTACCTGCGGCAAGGATTAGAACACCGAAAATAATAACCATTTTGTTGCGTATTGAAAACCTTTTTTTGGTTTTTTTTACTGCATTTCTATTCATACATTAACTCCTCCCTATAATATATGGAATTCGAATTATATAATAAAGTAAATATATTATCAATAATAGACTTTTGATTTTACATGATTTTTATAAGACTTAATTAAAATTGGTTTTGAATTTATATAGCATAAATATTTTTTTTGTGCTAAAATAAGAGTTTAGGAATTAGGGTATCAAACTATGCAAAATTTAAAAAAACTTTTATCGTATGCGAGAGGGCAAAGCCGGCTTTATCTGCTTGCCCTTATTTTTACGCTTTTTTCGCAAGTGATTGTTGCCATGCAGCCCCAGTTAATCCGAATCACAATAGACTCGGTAATAGGCGGAGCTGCCTTGCCGAAAGGTTTAATATCTCGGCTTGTTGCCTTGTTTAAAAATCACTTAACCGGAACAAGCGGTCTTATTGTGATGGCCTCATTGGTGGTTGCCTTTTCACTTGTAAGAGGTCTTCTTACATTCGGCAGAATAAACATAGCCAGTATTGCAACCGAGCGCTCAATAAAGACTCTTAGAAACAGGCTTTACAATCACATTCAACTTCTTCCTTATTCTTATCATTCAAAGGCAGAAACCGGAAACTTGATTCAGCGATGTACTTCTGATGTTGAAACCATCCGCTTGGCTCTGTATTCCCAGATAATGGATACTATAAGCGCCGTGTTTTTAATAATTTATACTATCTACCTGATGGCTCAATTAAACACAAGTCTGATGCTTATCTCCTTTTGCATTATGCCTTTAACATTCTTTTCATCAGCTATATTTTTTAAAAGAATTCAAAGTCAATTTAAAAAGGCAACAGAGTATGAAGCCTCAATGACTACTGCAATACAGGAAAATTTAACCGGCATAAGAGTCGTAAAGGCTTTTACCCGCCATCAATACGAAATAGAAAAATTTATTAAACGGAGCGAAAGATACCGCAATCAGAATTTAAAGATTAACAACAGCTTTGCCGCCTTTTGGGCATTTGCCGATTCTCTTTCGATTGCTCAAGTTTTTGGGATAATCCTTTACGGAAGCCTTCTGGCCTACCGCAATGAGATAACGGCAGGCGATTTGGTAGCCTTTATTTCTTATACGGAAATGTTAATCTGGCCTGTTCGCCGTTTAGGGCGAATAATAAGCAATATCGGTAAATCATTTGTTTCGGCAAACCGTATTGAGACTATTTTAAATGAAACACCTGAAGATATTTTTCCGACAAACGAAAAGCCTGAAATTACCGGAAACATAGTTTTTGATTCCATTTCGTTTTCTTATCCCGAAACGCAAAATCAAAAGATACTTGACAATGTTTCTTTTAGCATTAAAAGCGGACAGACCCTTGCAATCTTAGGGCCTACAGGTTCGGGAAAAAGCTCCCTTGTACATTTACTTGCCCGTCTTTATGAATATGATTCCGGTTCCATCAAAATAGATGGAAAAGAATTGAACACTATAGACAAGGGCTGGATAAGGTCGCAGGTGGGGTTGATCTTGCAGGAGCCTTTTTTATACGGCAGAACAATTATGGAAAACATCAAATTGGCTGTGCCCGGTATTTCGGATTCTTTGGCCCGTCACTTCTCAAAGGTAGCTTTTTTAGATGATGAAATAAATAAGTTTGAAAAAGGCTATGAAACATTGGTCGGAGAGCGTGGAGTATCTTTATCGGGAGGGCAAAAACAAAGGCTTGCCATTGCCCGAACTCTCATCAAAGATTCTCCCGTTATTATTTTTGATGATTCCCTTTCGGCGGTGGATACTCAAACGGATATCAGCATCCGTTCCGCACTAAAGGAAGAAAAGGGAAACAAAACTATGATTATAATTTCGCATAGAATTTCGACTATTTGCGATGCGGATAATATAATCGTTTTAGAAAACGGAAAGATAAGCCAAGAGGGAACCCATGAGGAGCTCATAGCTCAAGAAGGTTTATATAAGAGAATTTACGATATTCAAAGTGCTGTACAAGCTAGAGCGTAATTTAAGGAAATAAAATTATGGAAGATTTTGATATAGATAAAGGTAACGAGAAATTTAAAAGCGGGATATGGAAGAAGGTTCTAAAAGAATTCGGTTATTTTAAGGAGCTTTTGGTTCCGGGCATTCTTTTGGGCGGTCTGACAGGAGCATTGGATGTTGTCCAGCCTAAGATGACCAAATATGTTCTAGACACCTTTGTAAAGGGGCGGGATTTAAGCAATTTTAATGCTTCAATCATTTTTACGGTAGTGTTCTTGCTGATTACTGCAGCCTCTACTTTTTTCTTTATAAAATTTGTAGGCCATTTGGAAATAAAAATGTGCCACCGCTTGAGAACAAAGTGTTTTACAAAATTGCAGTCACTTTCTCTTTCTTTTTACGATAAAAATGCCGTCGGCTGGCTTATGTCAAGAATGTCCTCCGATATAAATAAATTATCCGGTATTGTCGCATGGGGTGCAACCGACCTATTTTGGGGTTTTTGTATGATGATGGCTGTAATAATTGCTATGCTTGGAGACAGCCCTCGGCTTGCTCTCATAGGCTTACTGACCCTTCCCGTAATTGTGGTTTTTAGTATTTATCTGCGGGGTAAAATCTTAAAAGCACAAAGACGGGTGCGCAAAATAAATTCTCAATTGACAGCCTCCTACAATGAGGATATTCAGGGTGCTAAGACTACTAAGACCTTGGTTCGTGAAGAACTTAATGCAAAAGAATTCTTGTCTAAAACAGAGGAGATGAAAAAGGCATCTATCATGGGTATCTTAATTTCGTCTGTTCTTATGCCGACCGTTCAATTAATCGGCGCTGTCGGCACCGCCCTCATGATTGTGTATGGAGGAATTTCGGTTGTTTCGGGGGCTATTACGATGGGCTTGCTGGTTGCCTTTTTTTCTTATGTTACTCAGTTTAATGCTCCTTTAGCTGAAGCCGCCGACCTCTTTGCCGAATTTATTTCGGCTCAGGCAGCAGCCGAGCGAATCTTCGGGCTTCTTGAAGAGGAGTCCGAAATTAAGGACAAGGATGAGGTTATAAAAAAATACGGTACAGCCATTTGTCCCACAGATGAAAAACGGCCTGCTATTAAAGGTAATGTAAAATTTGACGATGTTTCCTTTTGGTACAAGGAGGGAGAACCTGTATTAAGCGGTTTTAGCCTCGATGTTGAAGCGGGACAGACTATAGCCTTGGTCGGGGCTACGGGAGCCGGAAAATCTACCATTGTCAATCTTTTTTGCAGGTTTTATGAGCCCAAAAGCGGGCGCATCCTTGTAGACGGTATAGACTATACGGATATGCCCGAAAGCTGGATTCACGAAAACCTAGGCTATGTTTTACAGTCTCCCCATCTTTTTTCGGGAACGATTGCAGAAAATATCAGGTACGGAAAATTGGATGCAAGCGATGAAGAAATTATCGAAGCTGCAAAGCTGGTAGATGCCCATGATTTTATAGTTAAAATGGAAAAGGGTTATGATACGGAGGTCGGAGAAGGCGGGAGCCTTCTTTCCACAGGACAAAAGCAGCTTGTTTCTTTTGCCCGCACCTTGGTAAGAAACCCGCGCCTCTTTGTTTTGGATGAAGCGACTTCTTCTATAGATACCGAAACCGAACAAAAAATTCAAAGCGCCATTACGACCGTATTGTCGGGACGCACATCATTTGTTGTAGCCCATAGATTATCGACAATAAGAAATGCAGATAAGATAATTGTTGTTGAAGGCGGAAAAATGATTGAATGCGGTAATCATGATGAGCTGATGAAGCAAAAAGGCCATTATTATGAGCTTTATACCCATCAATTTATCAGTGAAGAGCAAAGGTCCTTAAACATAAATAGTTAAAATTATCCTCATTGCTGTTGTCTTTTTGCAATTATAGGTGTATAATAGAAGGAGGAGGAATTGAAAATGCAAAAACTCTACTCGAAAATATTTATCGCAATTTTATGCACGGCTCTTGTTTTAGGCTGTAAATCGACTCCGAAGCAGGCTTCTGATGCTCCATCAGGGCCCGGACAGATATCCATTAATTCGGTTACATGGATGATAGAAAGATTGGATCCTTCAATATGGAACGGAACGCTTAAAGGCAATGGTGAGATGTTTATAAGTTTTTTTATCAATTATGAAGGATCTTTTAATACAAATTATGTCCAGAAACTCTTGGTTGAATCCCCTGTCGATATGTGGATATTAAATTCTTCTCAGCTTGAAAAGATAACCGAAATTGATGACAAGGCTAAGATTGCATCCGTAAAACGCCTTCAATGCGGGGAAGGTACAGGTTCCGTTGCTCTCGGAAAGTGGAAATTCATTCTTACCGATAGGAACGGCAATAAGTATGAGCAGGTTCTGGATATTACCGGTTTTGAAAAGAAAGCTCAAGATAAAACAGGTGAAGCCAAGGCTGAAGAAGGAAACCTTACTTCTGCTGAAACGGCTCCGGCAAATATCAAAATGATAGTTCCTCAATCTTCGTCAAAGAATGAGATAGCCGCTCTTTCGGTTCCTGTAATCAAATCGGTTTCAAAGGATTCCGATTCGATAGAAATTTTCTTTTCGGTAAATGATGAACGCGTAAAAAACGGATATTTTTGGTTTGATGTGCCGGGAGAAAAATACTATAAAGATTCCGGTTCTATGATAGATGCATCGGGAAAGCCTGTAAACGGATGCAGAGCTTTTTCAAAGGATGGAAAGGAATGCCGCTATATTCTGCGCAAGGATGATTCCAATTCCGATTGGTTTAATAAGATAACCGCCTGTTTCTTTGTTGTATCCGATACAAATAGGGTTTCTTCTCCTTGGGAAGAGAGAAACAGAACCGTAAGTGCCAAGGCTGAAGTCAAATAGATTTACAGGTTTACGAGGAAAAGATGAAAAAGAGATTATGCAAATCATCAAGGGATAAAAAAATTTTAGGAGTTTGTGCAGGCCTTGCCGAGTATCTTGGTGTTGACCCTGTTTTGATAAGACTCCTGTGGATCATATTTGCCTTAGTTGTGGGTTCAGGAATCATTGCTTACATAATAGCGGCTATTATTATGCCCTATGATACGGAAGTTAAGGATGATGATGATGAGTCTTATGAATATGCCCCTCGTGATTGATTGAGTTTATAACTATTAAAGCAAAAAGCTGCCGATAAAGGCAGCTTTTTTATTTTAAATTACGCGAATCATAGCTTGGATAGGCTTCGTGTTCTCTATGTATTTCGGTATAAAGCAAGTCCTTAATATCTTGAAACTTTTCATCATCTATTTGAAAATATTTTAAATTTTCTTTTTTACCCTTTAAAAATGCATCAAACCATAATACTGAAAGACGGGAATAAAGTTTAAATGCTTTTTCATCATACCCTCCGGATAAGGGTGTTTTAAAAATATCCAAGGCTCCATTATGCTTTATATTTTTAAATGATAGGAAACATGCAGGGGCATCTTTATTTAAGTTTTTAAAAAACTTGTAGGTTTTTTCGGGATAAGCAGATCTATCAATTTCGGAAGTTAAAAATAAAACGGCACTTTTAATTTTCGGGAATTCGTCGCCTAGTTCTTTATTGGAGCTTGCTATGGCTTCAACAAAAGGTGAGGCTCCATTATAAGGATGAATTGCGCTTATAGCCTTAACTTCAGGCATAAGACTCGCATAATAAAAAGATGCAGGCCCGCTCATCGAATGGGTTACAATACCTATATTATTTATATCGATTAAGCCGTATAAATCGTGAGAGGCATCTTCGTTTTTATTCTTTATCAAGTTGTGGACGGCAGTAAAGGTTGGAATCCAATCTTTTGGGACGGCTTTTTTCTTTGAAGTAAAAAGAGCTACGGCATATCCGTATGAGGCAAGATAGTGTCCGATAGGTAACAAACCGTATTTATAATTAGCCCACCCATGGCTTACTAAGATAAGAGGATATTTCCCTTTTTTTTTAGGTATATAGACTGTAACTTCGTCTCTTAAATTCTCCTCATTTGAAAGGCTCTTGTCCTCTTTATTGGTCTCCAAGGTTTTTTTATAAACACGGTTAAAGCCTATCATATTTTTGTCATTATAAGCTCTTATATCGTAGGGACCTTCAAAGATTTTATGCTCGTCTTGTAAATGAGAATTCATAATAAACTAAAAGAATTTTTTATGATCTTCTGCAGCTCTTACAAGGCCGTCCACCAGTCCCGGTTCCATGCTGGAGTGTCCTCCGAATAAGACAATGTTCAAATTCGATTTGGGTAATTTTTTATGCAGTTTATAAGCGGAGAAGGGCGGACAGTCCATATCGTATCTTCCTTGCACAATAGTACATGGGAGGTCTTTAATTTTATTGCAGTTGTTTAGGATATAATTATCATCCTTAAAAAAGCACTTGTGCAAAAAATAATGACATTCGGCCTTGGCCATAGCAAGAGCTTCTTCATCACTCATATCGTAGACAGTTGGGAAAAGACGCACGAGGGCCGATTCCCAACGGCTCCACTTATGGGCAGCTTCAAGGGACAGTTTTTTATCCTCTCCAAAAAGGCGTTTTGAATAAGCTCTTACCAATGAGCTTCTTTCTTCCAGCGGAATAAAATTTTGGTAGGCTTCAAAATCTTCAGGGAAGAATTTGGAAGCTCCGCCTGCTTCGTAAATCCAATCTATTTCTTCTTGCGTTCCTAAAAAGATTCCTCGTAGGATTATAGAGACAACCTTATCGGGGTGAGCTATGGAATAGATTAGAGCGAGGGTGCTTCCCCAGCTTCCGCCGAAGACCATCCATTTTTTAATACTTAGATGTTTCCGTAGTTTCTCTATATCTTCAATTAGATTTTCCGATTTGTTTTCTTTCATCTCGCAAGGAGGTAAACTTTTTCCTGCTCCCCTCTGATCGAATAAAACTATTCGGTAAAATTCGGGATCAAAATACTGGCTTGCAACGGGAATGCAGCCGCCTCCGGGGCCTCCGTGTAAAAAAACTACAGGTTTCCCATTGGGATTTCCGTATTGGGCATAATAAATACTGTGAATATCCGAGACCTTTAAAAAGCCTTCATCAAAAAGCGGTGTTTTTTCATATAAAATTTTCATATATTACCTCTTATATTAAAATCCATGATAGCTTTTTTGTTGCGGAATTTCAAGATACCATATGATTATAAGATTTTTTTCTATAGATCTTTTCTGCCTTGAATAATTAGAAAGCGATAACGATTTTTTTTAATGCCCTTTTAAGATATGGCGAGATTCTTTCAAAGGAGCTTATAGAATACACCAAGGCCATTGTTCATAATCTTATATCCCGCTTCTTTATCGAAAACTGGGAACCGAAAGAATTTATAGAGCACTTTCAAAAACAAATAATGTGGATGAAGAACGGGCTTAAGAGCAGGGAATTAACTTCTTAGTCCTTATACAAATCCAATTCTATAAGCTCGTTGTTTTCCATGATAAAAGGTTTTGCCGTATCTTCGTCTTGGTAATGTTTATATTTTAAAAAGAGGTAATTATAGCAATCTTCTTTTTTGGCAAATTTTACGGCTTGAAAGGGTTCGGAAAAAGAAAGTTTTTCTACAAACAGGAATGTGCTATTGTTTTGCAGCAATACGCCCGTGTGTCCTATAAAAAGAAAGTCACCGTCCAAGTTATCATGCAGAACAACCGAAAGCATTTTTGCATTTTCATCGAAACCTATGTTTGTAAAATGTTCTTTCATCTTTTGAGCATGAATGAGAATATCCTTTGTATTTTCGGTTTTTACCCTCGAAAATAATTGTTTAAACCTTTCAGTATCATTATCATTAAATATTTTCCCTACGGAGATAGCTTCATTATCCATAAACAAAAGAGCATCATCGATAGGGGCTTTTTTAATTTCAATATTATCCTTTAAAAGCATAAAGACATTTATCCGGCAATTTGTTCCGATAAAATTGCCTTTTTTAGATTTCCATAATTCGTCTATTTTTTGCTCATCATATTCCGGAGGCTCTTTTTCAAAGCCCTTTGTCAAGCCGGTTTTTTCTATCGTTTCATTATAGTCGATAACTCCCCGTATAAAGGCTTCCGCATTTTTATTTTCCAAATGCGAATTCAAAACAGCTTGAACTTCTTTTATACTCTCATCGTCGCTCATGTTCGAAAATAGGGGTTTTTCGTCTTGTACCTCATTTTGAATTGTAAGAGCTTCTTTTGTATCATTATTCTTTTGACATGATACAATGAGTATTAGTATAAGTAGCGTTAATATTTTTTTCATTTTTACCTCCGATTTTTTAATCCAATATAAATTCATATTCCCGATATATGAGATTATCTTTAAAATCAAAAATATCGATAGATATGTTTCCTTTATCATTTATTAAACAGGCAGCTATGCGGTTGCCCGAGTTAGAAATTTTCATGTCCTTGCAGGTAAATTTTATATCCGTATTTTTATAGGCATTTTTTATAAACTGCATATATTCATCAGTCCCTTTAATATTTTGGACACCGTTATTGAATAACTGCCATACAACTTCAGGATGTAAAAATTTTTTATATGCTGTCCAGTCCCGGCTATTTTCTGCCTCAAAAAAATTTTGTAAAATTTGCTGTGTTTCCATTTAAGCTTTCCTTTTTAAAAAAAGTTTTTTATTCATTAGTAATGCTTATTCCAAATAATTTTCTACCTGTTTGGTAAACATCTCATAATACCGTCCTTTAAGTTCAATAAGTTCATCATGAGTTCCATATTCCTGTATGGTTCCGTTTTCTACTAAGACTATTTTATCTGTGTTGCGTACTGTAGAAAGTCTATGAGCTATCATTATTGTCTCCTGAGTTTTATAAAATTTCATGTTTATTTAAGTTTAATTATTGCTTTAGCCGTATTCTATCATAAATTATAGTTGTTCGATTTCTTTAATATCCAATCCTGTAGCCCTTGCAATATTCTTGGGTGATAGTCCCATATCAAGTAAATTCCTCGCCGTTTCAAGTGCTTTTTGATGTGAGCCTTCAGCCAACCCTTCTGCCAAGCCCTCTCTTCTAGCTTCACTGCGTTCATCTTCCACATACATCCGGTATTTTTCATCAGAGAGTTCTATTGCCATTCGCCTCTCTTCATCAGTTACCCTAAAGAGTGTTGCTTCTGCCATTTTTATACCCTCCTCTAATTTACACAATTCTTCCAACATTCCGCTTTTTTTGTCTTCTTCATAGTTGGCCAAAAATCTTATCCAAAAATCTTTTAAGCTATACTCTTCCAATCTCTTTTTCATAGTATAAACTATTAGCTCGTTTAATTCAACATAAAGATATTGAATTATCGAGCTCTCAGACATTCTTACAAGCTCTGCGTTTTTAGGAACATCGCAGCCGAAAACGGAAAGACTTATTGCGTACAAAAAATCGTCCTCTTTGGGCTCCGTCTTTAAAAAGCGGGAAGCGAGGCGCATGAGGTACATTTGACTTCTGCGATGATAGTTTGTTTTCCAAAACTGCTGCATCTCAAGGTCTATAATAAGGCCGTTGTCGGTTTTAATCAAAAAATCGAGGCGGTATGTTTCTCCCGAAGGTCTATCCCGAATAAGTTCGGTGTTTATGATTTCTGCCTTGTTGATTTTACCGTAAGAATCTTCCAAAAAGGCGTTTAGGAAACTTATAAGAGCCTTGTTGCCTTCTTCGCCTTTGGAAAACATCAACTTAAAAACCCAATCTGTTTTTGGGTTTAAAATAGTTTGTTCATCGTTCATATTATACTTCTCCTTAAAACAGCAAATTATTTTTGCTGCTCTCACTATTATTATTCAAATTTTTTGTAATATATGGTAATTTTTTTTAAGAAACTTTAAAATTCTTAATTTAAAGCTTGTATAGACTTTTTTCCTAAACCCATCTTAAAAATAAGCCGAAAATTTATTGAAGTAACATATAGGAGGTATGATAAACAGTTCGGCACAAATGGTTCCGCTCTGTTTATCTGCCGAGTTTTGTACCAAAGGTACAAAACGTCGCATTATTGTATGCAGTTTGTAAACAAACTGCGTGAAAAAACTTTTTTTGGAAATTGATATTTCCTGCAAAAAGTTTTTATGGAGGTTCATATGCAAGCACTTGATGTTCGTATGCAGGCTTTGCCGGTAAAAGAGCCGGAAAGAGAAGACTCTGGGGACATTAAAAGAGCTGATGCGGAACCTGTAAGAAATGGAGATTCATTCCTGGCAATGATCAAAAAGATGATTGCCGCCGCCAAGGATGGAAGCAAGGAGACTGATGAAGCCCGATTTGAAGATATTAGTCTTAGAGAAGACAAAATTAGGGATTCATCGCTTCAAAAGGAAGCAGGAAGGCAGAATACGGAACTATCATCTGAAGACCATAAGTCTAAGAAAATAGATGCTGAAAATCTGCTTAATTCCAAAGAAGCTTATTTAAAAGAGCCCAAGAATTTGCTAAAAAAGCCTAAGACCGAAACTCAAAAGCCGAACTCAGAACATTCGCAGGCTGGAAAGAGTCAAAAAAATGACCTTGAGCTAAATCTTAAAATTCTCAATGAGGATTTTAAGGAGGAAATTAAGGATTTCTTGCCGCAAGATGTAAAAGAAGATGAGACTATTTCTCTTCTTTCTGATGAAGCTTTAAAAAAATTAGACAAGTCGGAAAAGAAAAAGGCACAGTCCTTTGATGACGAGAAAACAGAACAAGCCGGAAAGTTGGGGCTTTTATCAAAGGCCGATAAAAAGGACTTATCAAAAAAGATATCTCCTCAGAGTGAAGCGGTGCAGGAAAATTTAAGCAAAAAACCGGTTTCCAAGCCTAAACTGAAGATTTCCGTAGAGGACTTACGTTCAATGCCTTCCGTTCAGTCGGATGCTGCTATTCATACAACAGCTTCCGAATCTCGGGTTGAGACGGACAATTCCGTCGATATGGTAATCGATTTTAGCGGAAAGGCTCAAAATGCATCACAGGGCGGAGATCTTCAAAATACCCAAAACGGAAGCGAAGCCCAAAAAACAAGTCAAACTTTTTCTGCTATGTTGGCTCAAGAAATAAGGGATGCTTCAGCAGACTTTGTACAAACCGGAAAAATCGTTCTCCGCGACAATAATGCAGGAGAAATAAGGCTGCATCTAAGACCTGAAAACTTGGGAGCCGTAAAAATCAATTTGGAGCTGAGCGAGGGAAAACGGGTTACGGGAACAGTAACTGTTGCCTCTAAAGAAGCCTACGACGCCTTTGAAAAAAATTTGGATAATTTGGCCAAAGAATTTAAACAAAACGGTTTTGAATTTGCCGAATTTAATTTAAATTGGTCGGGCTTTTCGGGGCAAGAAGGCTTTGCCGAAAGTTTTGAATCTTTCTCAGATTTTGTTTATAAAAATCAAGAACAAGATTTAAGGCAGCTTGAAAAAACGGCCGATAATTTGAGTACCTACAGTTACGTTTATGGTCCGACTGTAGATATTTTAGCTTAAAGAGGTAGTTTATGCAGGTAAACAATGTTAATAACAGTATGATAACCACCGCTCTTGAACAGGCGGAAATGATGAAGGATTTTAAATCCGAGATGAGTCCTGAAGAAAAGGCTCTTTTAGGCCTACAGGTTGACACCTTAAATAAGCAGAATTTTGCAGAAACAAGGGTTCCGAAACAGCAGCTTGGAAAAGACGATTTTCTTCAGCTTTTAATTGCCCAGCTCACCCATCAAGATCCCACATCTCCGATGGAAGACACTCAATTTATAGGGCAAATGGCTCAATTTTCATCCCTTGAGCAGATGACCAATATGAATAAAAACTTTGCCGCTTTAAATGAGCTTATGACAGGCTCATCGGCTGTAAATGCCGTCGGCAAAAAAGTTGACCTGGATCTAGGGTCTTCACAGGTTTCGGGTTATATTTCAGCCGCAACACGCGGTATAAATCCGGAAGTTATGGTAAACGGAAACTGGTACAACTGGTCAGCCGTTAAAACAGTTTATGCAGATAACAATTAGGAGGCAATAATTATGATGAGATCATTATTTTCGGGTGTAACCGGAATGCAAAATCACCAAACAAGAATGGACGTTATCGGAAATAACGTTGCCAACGTAAATACAACAGGTTTTAAGAGAGGAAGAGTAAACTTTCAAGACTTAATTTCACAGCAATTAAGCGGTGCAGCCCGTCCTACCGAAGAACTCGGCGGTGTAAACCCCAAAGAAGTCGGCTTGGGTATGATGGTCGCAAGTATTGATACAATCTTTACTCAAGGAGCCTTGCAGACAACAGGTGTCAACACCGACCTTGCAATTCAGGGAAACGGCTTTTTCATTCTTAAAGACGGAGAAAAAACTTTTTATACAAGGGCCGGTGCTTTCGGTATCGATAAAGAAGGAACCTTGGTGAACCCCGCAAACGGAATGAGAGTCCAGGGCTGGATGGCTGAAGAAGCTGAAGGATTCAGGATAATCAATACATCGGGCCAGACGGAAGATTTAAATATTCCTATAGGTCAAAAACTTGATGCAAAGGCAACCACAAGTGTAAACTATGCTTGTAACCTTGATAAGAGGCTGCCTGAATTGCCCGAAGGAGCAAACCGGGCTCAAATTTTGGAATCTACTTGGTCTACCGAATTTAAGGTATATGACAGCTTCGGTGAAGCCCACGAGCTGCAAATCGATTTTGCCAGAGTTCCCGGGGAAGTAAATGCTTGGCGGGCAACCGTAAATGTCGATCCGACAAATGCAGACGCTACAGCTACCCGTGTAGGAATTGGAACAACCGACGGCGTTCAAAACAGCTTCATAGTCCGTTTTGACAATAACGGACATCTTGCTTCCGTTACCGACACTGCAGGAAACGTAACGTCTCCCGCAGGGCAAGTTTTGGTTCAAATTTCATACAATGTAGTAGGCGCAAACCCTGATGAAGCCGGAGCTCCCACAAGACATACATTTGACGTAAACTTAGGCGAAATCGGAACTTCCAAAAACACCATTACTCAGTTCTCCGATAAGAGCACTACAAAGGCCTATGAACAGGACGGATATACTCTAGGTTATCTTGAAAACTTTAGAATCGACCAAAGCGGTATTATTACCGGCGTTTATTCCAACGGGGTAAGGCAGGAAATAGGTCAGATAGCTATGGCCGGTTTTGCCAATCAGGGCGGTCTTGAAAAAGCGGGACAAAACACCTATGTTCAGTCCAATAACTCGGGTATTGCCAATGTTTCCACATCGGGAACCGTAGGTAAGGGCTACTTTATCGGCGGAACACTCGAAATGAGTAACGTAGATTTAACCGACCAATTTGTAGACATGATCGTTACTCAAAAAGGCTTTCAGGCAGGTGCTAAAACAATACAAACTTCGGATACAATGCTTGAAACAGTCTTGAACTTGAAACGATAGTATGGTATAATATAGGGTATTATTTATGATACAGGTAACGCGGCTAAACGGAACAAAGTATTGGATTAATCCTCATCAAATTGAAACTATTGAGTGTAATCCGGATGTTACTTTGCAGATGCTTTCAGGAAAGTATTATGTAATTAAGGAAAGGCCTGAAGAAATTTTGGAAGCTATAGTCGCGTACCGCCGTAAAATCGGTATATTTAAAAATGAGTTGTAGTAGAAGCAAAAAGGGGTAGATATGGATATAGCGTCGTTTATAGGAATATTCGGAGGTATAGCAGTTGTTGCATTCGGTGCCATCCTCGGCGGTTCGGCCGGAGGGCTTATTCACCCGGCTTCAATGTTCATTACAATTGGCGGCTCCTACATGTGTCTTTTTTTAACCTATCCTTTATCCTATACGATAGGAATTTTCAAGGTTGTTGCAAGAGTTTTTAAGGTAACCGATTACGGTGAAAAGGCTCTGGTTCAACGTTTTGTTGCTCTATCCGAAAAAAGCCGCCGCGCAGGTCTTCTTGCATTGGAAGAAGAAATTGAAGACTTTGAAGATCCCTTTATGCGCTCAGGTCTAAGGAACGTAGTTGACGG
Organism: Treponema denticola ATCC 35405; assembly: GCF_000008185.1. Classification (NCBI taxonomy): domain Bacteria; kingdom Pseudomonadati; phylum Spirochaetota; class Spirochaetia; order Treponematales; family Treponemataceae; genus Treponema; species Treponema denticola. The sequence goes on along the minus strand of NC_002967.9, from coordinate 2,820,614 downwards.
TATTGACGGAGAGGCTATCCGCTCTCTTATGGAGAACGAGCTTAATCAAATGGAAGAGCGCCATAACACATGGATATCCTTAGTAAATGCTTGGGCAACCCTCGCCCCCGGTTTCGGTATGTTGGGAACGGTTATAGGTCTTATCGGTATGTTGTTAAACTTGGATGATAAAACTGCTCTCGGCCCTAACATGGCTACGGCTCTTGTTACAACCTTTTACGGTTCTCTTATGCAGAACTGGCTCTTGGTTCCTATAGCAACAAAGCTTATGTACCAAAACAATATGGAAGTTAAATCCAAAGAAATGATTATAGAAGGTGTACTTGGAATTCAAGCCGGAGATAACCCTCGAATTTTGGCTCAAAGGCTTATTACGTATTTGACGCCTTCCGATAGAAAAGCAATTGAGGCGGAAGTATTAAAGGATTAAAATGGCAAGGAAAAAGAAACACGGTCCAAGCGCCGCCGGAAGCGGTTGGCTTACCACTTATGCAGATATGGTTACTCTCATGCTTTGCTTTTTCGTAATGCTTTTTGAGCCGTCTGAGGTCGATGTAACTCAGCTCATGGCTCTTTCCGCATCAATAAGCGGTGATCCGACCGGAGGCGGTCTTTCTGTTTCTGCAGGCAGACTTTCAGACCTTGGAAACACCATAAGCTCAATGCCTTCAATGGAAAAAGGGAAAATGCTTGCAAGTGCCTTAAAAAAGGCTGTTTCGCTTTTTGCTCCCGAAATCAAAACAAATAAAATTGCAGTTACAAGCGATGAGAGGGGGATAGTAATCAGCTTGGCATCGGATGTTTTCTTTTATCCCGGAAGTGCAGAGCTTAATATTGCCGAATCCAGAGATACGCTTTTAAATCTCGCTCAGTTTTTATCTTCTCAAGATTTGGCTTCCTATAGGTTTAGGGTTGAAGGGCATACCGATTCGGGCGTAACGGATCCGAATGTATGGAAAAGTAATTGGGAGCTTTCATCTGCAAGGGCAATAAATATTTTGCACAGCCTTACGGACTTCGGAGCTCAAGAATCCAGATTTTCCGTAGCAGGCTACGCAGACACTCGCCCTATCTTTTCAAATGATACGGCAGAAGGAAGAGCCTACAATAGGCGGGTTGATATAATTATTCTTGATGATGCACATTTTTAGTAAAAATAAAAATGTGCCGATTATAATAGTAAGGAGAAAATTATGGCTGATAATGACTTAATGGATGACGATGATATTCAGGAAAATATGGCTTCATCAGTAGATACCAAAAAAAGAGGTGCAGGTCTTATACCCATGCTGATAAAATGGGTTGCTATTGTATTGGTTGCTCTAATATTCATTGTTACCGTTGTAGTTATTACAATGAACATAAGAGATAAAAAAGGCTCATCTCATTCAATATCCCCCGTTTCTGAAGAGTACAGGGAAACAAGGGATGTTTTGCAGTGGTATCAGGCAATCGGTATTTTGAAGGTACATACGGCAGATAGAATTCCTGCAACCTTGATAGTAGATGTCGCCTTAGGCTATACCAACAACGATAAGTCGACACCTCAAGAGCTTTCTGCAAGAAAGGTCGAAATAATAGACTTTTTACGCTCTTATTTTAAAGGCAAGACTACTGCCGAATTAAGACAGGAAGAAAAAATAAAGATTGAAATAAAGCACGAAATAAACGATAATGTACTTACAAAAAATAAAATAAAGGATGTTCGATTCACGCAATACGATATTGTTGAACAATAAAGGATAGGAGAGCCATGACAGAAGTTCTTTCGCAGGATGAAATAGATCAGCTTCTCACCGCAATAAGCTCAGGAGATACGGATACAGAAGATTTTCGTGCCGTTAATGACACCCGTAAAATAAAAATTTACGACTTTAAACGTCCCGACAAATTTTCTAAGGAGCAGATGAGGACGGTACAGATGATGCATGAAACCTTTGCCCGTCTTACAACCACTTCTCTTTCCGCTCAGCTGCGAAGCATGGCTCATGTTCACGTAGCAACCGTAGAACAGCTTACGTATGAAGAATTTATAAGATCAATACCTACGCCGACAACCTTGGCGATTATAAACATGGATCCTTTAAGGGCCAGTGCTCTTTTGGAGATAGACCCCTCGGTTACCTTTTCGATTATAGACCGTTTGTTCGGCGGTAAGGGACAGGGTTCAAAAGTTCAGAGGGAATTGACCGAAATAGAAAGCTCCGTTATGGAAGGCGTTATAGTACGTATCCTTGCAAATATGAGGGAAGCTTGGACTACCGTAGTCGATTTACGTCCCCGTTTGGGAAACATAGATACCAACCCTCAGTTTGTTCAGATTGTAACCCCCTCTGAAATGGTACTTTTGGTAACATTGGAAACTAAGGTTGGAGAAGAAGAAGGAATGATGAATATCTGTCTTCCTTATATTACCCTTGAACCGATTATATCAAAGTTATCGACACAGTTTTGGTTTTCGTCGGTCAGAAGGGCTTCGACAGGACAATATGCGGCAGCAATTAAGGATAAGCTTTCGACCGTTGAGGTTGATATGGTTGCCGAGGTAGGCTCCTTGGATGTTTCAATCAGGGATGTTCTTAACTTGAGAGCCGGAGATGTTGTACGCTTACCCAACGTAAGGGTAGGGGATCCTTTTAAGCTTACAGTAGGAAGCAGGCCTAAATTCTCCTGCCAACCCGGCGTGAAGGGTAAAAAATTAGCAGTTCAGATTTTGGAAAAAATAGAAGATATTAGCGGTGATGAATTCGAAGAATTAACATCGGAAGGAGATGAGTTGTATGAGTGATGGTTCAATTTCTCAAGATGAAATAGATGCTTTGTTATCGGGAGTAGGAGGAGGCGGAATTGCATCGGCTCCTGCTGCAGGTGCAGGCGATGATTTGGCCGGTTTTAAAAAAACAGCCTTACTTCAATTTACAAAAGAAAACATCCCCGGGCTGTCTTCGAACTTGGAGTCCATGACGGGTAAAAGTGTCAGCATTTCCGAGCCGGTTATCGAGTTTTCCGATAGAGAGTCCTTTTTACGAAAAGTATCCGAAATGACTGTTGCCACCCTCATTGATTTTTCGGGATCTATGAGCGGTGATCATGCCTTTATGATGAGTCCTGAACTTGCAAAGAAAATAGTCAGTTTGGTAAATCATGAAGACAACGTAGAAATAGACGATATGGCCCTTTCTGTTATAAGTGAGACAATCGCTCAATATGTGGGTACGGAACTTAGTTACCTTGAGCGTGCCGGACTTACCGGTGTTGCATCTTCTCCGGCAGAATCTTCACATGTTCCTAAGGCTATGATGAGACTACCTCAGCGTAACTTTGTAAGCATAACTTATAATGTTAAGCTTGATGATTCTGCATATCAACTGTGGGAAATTCTTTCTGAAGATGTTGTCGATAAAATAGCTTCTACGATTGCGGGTCCTGATCCTTCAATGCAGGGTATGGCTGCAATGGGAGGTATGCAGAATATGGGTGCAATGCAAAACAATGGAATGATGGGCGGTATGCAGATGGGAGCTACGCAAACAGGCGGCCCCGCACAGCAAATGTTCGGTTCAGGTATGCCCCAAGGATCGCCTCAGCAAGGAGGAAATATGCAGGCTATGAATAATATGGGCATGATGCCCCAAATGGGAATGGGCGCCAGTGTTCAGCCTGTTCAATTTCCGCCCCTTCAGGGTTTTGTAAGTCAGGAGGAGCAGGGTAATATCGGTCTTATCATGGACGTTTACATGGAAATGACCGTAGAACTAGGACGAACAAAGCGCATGATTAAGGAAATTCTTGGAATGGGCGAGGGTCATATTATTGAGCTTGATAAGCTTGCCGGTGAACCTGTAGATGTTCTTGTAAACCACAAACCTATAGCTAAGGGAGAGGTTGTAGTTATAGAAGAAAGTTTCGGTGTCCGTATAACCGAAATTTTATCTCCGGCTGAGCGTATTTCGGATATATAAACCTAAAAATCGGGTGGGGGTTTTAATGAGCTTGGGGAAAAAGCTGTTTTTTATTATTTTCTTTTTGTTTTCGGTGACCTTATTTGCAGAAAATGACGGAACTTCTTCGGATGGAGATTCCCTGCCTTCAGAGTCGGGTATTCTATTGGACGCAGGTAAAAAAGGAAATATTGAAAGAAATGAGGGGGATGCATTACCTGCCGGAAATGGAAGTGCTTTTGATTTGAATGTTGCAGAAAGGACTCAATCTCCTATTTCCAGACTTTTACAAGTTCTTGTATCTTTAATTATAGTATGTATTTTGGCCTATGTTGTGCTGAAATTTTTAAAAAAATCTTCACTATCTTTTTCTTCGGATAGTCCTTATCTAAAAAGCGTTGCCTCAATTAACATTGCTCAAGGAAAAAGTATTCATGTTATTACCTTGGGCGAAAAGGCGTACATTGTAGGCGTTACGGATGCTTCAATAAATATGATAGGGGAAGTTGAAGATAAAACCCTTGTCGATACCATGAATTTGGATGCTGAAAGACGCAGCTCTTCTCCCAAACAAGACTTTGCTTCTATGCTGTCATCGGTTTTTAAAGGCTCAAAAAACAATGACGTTGATGTAAATTTTTTTAAAGCACAACGTGAAAGGTTAAACAAGGCTGCTAAGGCTCAAGTACCGGAGGAAAAGGAATGAAAAAAAATCTTTTAATTCTGGTTTTTTTCGGTATGATTCTTTTTATTCCGGTTCAAGTTTTTTCTCAGTCGAGGTTTCCCGAAGGTACTACTGCCGGAAGGACGGATGCCGATCCTAACAGGCAGGCAGGGAGAATTCCTTTTATCGATTTTTCGATAAGAGAACCTTCGACAAATAAAGATGTTGCTTTTTCGGTTCAGCTTTTAATTTTTATCACGCTTATTTCAATAGCTCCAAGTCTTTTGTTATTGATGACGAGCTTTTTGCGTTTAAGTATTGTTCTGGATTTTGTTAAAAGGGCCTTATCTCTTCAGCAAGTGCCGCCGACTCAGGTTTTAAACGGAATCGCTTTTTTTCTTACCCTGTTTATAATGTGGCCGACCTTTACCCAAATATACAATAACGCTTATAAACCTATGAGTGAAGGACAAATCGGAATAGAAGAAGCCTATAGGGAAGCTGAAAAACCCATGCGGTATTTTATGTACAAACAAATGCAAAAAAATCCGACCCATATCCGCACATTTATGGCTATGTCTAAACTCCCAAAGCCTGATACTCTTGCAGATGTGCCTACTCATATTTTAATAGCTGCCTTTATATTACATGAGCTTACAATAGCTTTTCAAATCGGAATATTTTTGTACCTGCCGTTTATTATAATAGATATGATTGTCGCCAGTATTCTTATGTCTATGGGTATGATAATGCTTCCGCCCGTCCAAATATCCATGCCGTTTAAATTGATTCTTTTTGTTATGGTTGACGGCTGGGGACTCCTTTTCGGTAAATTATTTGAATCGTTTTTATAAAAAGATCATTTCGTCCAAAACGAATGTCAGCGTTGAAGTGCGGGTGTTAGATGTTCCATCTATTTTATTGGCTTTTAAAACTGCATGTATCATATCATCATTTTTATACTGCTCGCCTAATTCTTTTATATTCTCAATAAATTTCTTACTATCTTCAATATATTCATAAAAAGAATACACCTCAAGATTTCCTTTTGCATAACAATAAAATATGTCATTATATTTTTTACACAATTTGAAAAATAACTTATAGTTTTTTGTTTTAATTAAATAATATAATAAATGCATTACAGGATGTATAATAGTATCCATTACCATATACCGCCATAATTCAAATGAAAAACCTATTGGCAAATCTTTTCTTTGTAAATCCGCTTCTGTATACAACAGCACAATATTTTTATATTCATTCAGTTCAAAGATTAGTTTCTTCTGTAATTCTATAATATGCCTATTCTTATTTTTTATATAATTTTGTTTATTGAATATATCGATATTATTTATTTCTTGAAAATCTTGGTTATGTACAATAGCGTTTAGTTTATTTTTTGAAAACATAATCCATTCCAAAAGATGCGCAATGACATCTTTATAATTCCAATCATTGTAATTACTGACAAGTCGTTCACTTCTGTAACTACTTATAAAATCAACAATATCTATTTCTATTTTATTGATTTCTGTTATTATTTCTTTAATTGTCATTTTTCTTTTTTTCTGTATCCATGATTTTTATCAGCTGGTTCTTAAATTCAGGAATAATGTTTTTTGCAACATCCCACACAATTTCATAATCAACGGAAAAATAACCATGAATGAGTTTATCTCTCATACCGGCAATATTTCTCCATGGAACTTCTTTATATTTAATGATTATATCATTTGAAATGTTTTTAACGGCTTCTCCAATAATTTCAATACTCCGTGCAAAAGCTCGTTGCGTTTTTTCATCTTTTAAAAATACTTCTTTTGATATGGTCCTTGTTTCAGATTCCAAAAAAACAATTTCATCAAAAATATGCTTAAATAACTCTTCATTTGATCGATACATATTCAACCTCATTGAGTATTCTCTGACCAATATAAGGACTTAAACTTTCTATGGTTAATAAATCTATTTTTGTATTCAAATTATCTTCCAAGTAATAAACTAAATTTATAAAGTTATTATAATTTTTTTTATCAGTATGGAATTCTACTAATATATCAATATCGCTATTTTTATTTTGTTGATTATGTACATAAGAACCAAAAAGACCTATTTTTTTTACGCCATAGGACTGGAGAATGTTTTTATTATATTCTAAGAAATTAAAAATCTCTTTTTTTTCTTTAGGTTTCATACTTCTATTATACCTTTTTTTAATATTAAATCTAGATTTATACCTGAAAAATTCAGCTCGTGCAGTAGCACGTGTCCGTCTAACCTACATTAGATCTATCCAAATAATACACCGGCAAATTATTTTTTTCAAGGTATCTTATAAAAATACTATTGACTGCTGGAAGAATTATTTAAAATTTGTTATATTGTCAGCCGAGGTTTATATGAAAGGTAGAAAATTATTTTGGTTGGCAGCGCTGATGCTGCTTTTTTTTGCTTGTGGGGGCAATAAGAAAATTAGTGAGCCTAAAACAGTTACGGCTTCATTGGGCGCGGAACCGAGTATTTTGGATGCTGCAAAGGCTTCAGACAGGTACTCTTTTATAATATTGGACTATATAAACGAAAATTTGACCGATATTTTAACTGAAGATAATGGGGAGATAAAAATTCTTCCGGCCCTTGCCGAGTCTTGGACTCATAATGCCGATTATACGGAATGGACTTTTAACTTACGCGAAGCCTATTGGTCTGACGGTGTAAAGATAAGGGCTGAAGACTTTGTTTACAGTATCCGCCGTATCATCAATACCGAATCTGCCTCACCTATGGCAATGTATTATGACTATATCAAAAATGCTCAAGATATTTTAAAGGGTAAGCTGGACTACTCCGAAATAGGAATCAAGGCTCTTGATGAAAGAACTCTTCAAATAATAACCGAAAATCCTATAAAAAATCTTCATGAATTTGCCGCAAAAATTCCGCCGCAAAGGGAAGATATTATAAAAGAATTCGGTCTATCCTACGGCAGCGAGGCCGAAAAAATAATTTGCAGCGGGGCTTTTAAAGTAAAAACTTGGGTGCATAACAGCAAGATTGAGCTTGTTAAAAACGAAAAATTTTGGAATGCTAAAAATGTAAAAATAGATGCTCTTACATTTAAAATCATAAATGAAGAAAATGCCGCCCTCGGGGAGCTTTTAAACGGAAGCATCGATATTGCAAATGCTTATTCCATAAGCTGGATAAATAAGCTGAAAAAAGAAAACCGCTTTGCCGAAATAAACGGAGTTGACAGCCGCGTTCAATATATCTTTATGAATCAAAAAGACAAGTTGTTTTCAAACAAAAAAATTCGCCAAGCTCTTTCGGCAAGCCTTGACCGCAAAGAAATTTGCACAGACCTCTTTGACGATATTTATAAACCTGCCTACGGTTTTGTTTCGATTGCTACCGAGCTTGAAGGTAAAAATTACCGCAACCTTGCGGGCGAACCGATTCAAGAATTGATAAAAAAAGTTCCTGATCCTAAGGCTCATTTTATTGAGGGCTTAAAAGAATTGGGACTTGGAGATGACCCTTCAAAGATAACAATTTCGATAATGTTCCCGTCAAATGAAAGCTCGAAATTTGATGAATATTTACAAAACAGGCTTTCAAATGTTTTGGGAGTAAATGTAGAGCTTGATAAAATCGAGGGAACGGTCTTTAAAAAACGGAATAAGAGCTTGGACTATCAAGTCGGTTTTAAATCATGGGGCGGCGGTATTGATACACCCGCCAGATATTTGGACCTTTTTTTACCCGGAAATAAAATTGTTCCGATAGGCTGGGGAAATAATGAGTACACCGATTTGGTTCTGCGGGCAAAAAAAAGCTCCGATTTTAACGAAAAGCTGGAACTTTTTAAAAAAGCGGAAATGATTTTATTGGCAGAAGAATGCGGTATTGCTCCTTACGCAAACCAAACCTATAATATCTTTATGCAAACAAAATTAAAAGGAGTTAAACAGTTTTATCCGGGAACCTATAATCTAAAATACGCCTTTATTGAGGATTGACGTCTCCTACTGCTAAAAATAAGGTTAAAAGCTTATTTTTAAAATTCGGCATTTTTTGGTGGACAAAAGCTATAAAATGCGTTAGCATAGTAGTATACAATCAACACATGGAGGCTTATGTTGAAGACGAAGTATATTGATTTGCCTACAATGGCAAAGTATCTTAAATCTGTCGGTGCCGAAACGGTTATTAAACGGCTTGTTCCTTATTTGGAAGAAGATTATAAAAGATGGAATGACTTTGACAAGGTTCCAAGGATGGCTCATCACAGCCCCGTAGGGGTTATTGAGCTCATGCCGATAGGAGACTCCAAAACCTATTCGTTTAAGTACGTAAACGGTCATCCCGAAAACCCTAAGCACAATTTTTTAACCGTTATGGCTATAGGAGTTTTAGCTGAAGTTTGTACAGGATTTCCTCTTCTTTTGAGTGAATTGACTTTGACAACGGCGGTTAGAACTGCCGCAACCTCGGTAATGGCTGCAAAGTATCTTGCAAAACCTAACCCTAAAAAGATGGCCTTAATAGGAAACGGCTGTCAAAGCGAATTCCAAGCTCTTGGATTTCATCATATTTTGGGGGTTGAAGAAATTTATTGCTATGATGTTGATCCTGCTGCAACAGATAAACTCATGGATAATCTTAAAGATGTAAAGGGCTTAAAGCTTATCAAATGCAGCAGCACAAAAGAGGCTTGTAAGGGAGTCGATATTATTACGACAATTACGGCCGATAAAAAAAATGCCATTATCATTACACCCGATATGGTTGAGCCCGGTATGCACATGAACGCTGTTGGCGGCGACTGTCCCGGAAAAACCGAGCTTGATTCAAAGGTTCTTTTTATGGGAGACGTTTATGTAGAATTTGAACCTCAGAGCCGAATCGAGGGCGAAATTCAGCATATGGACGATAACTTTAAAGTTACCGAAATTTGGAATGTAATCAAAACAGGTAAACCCATAAACCGCAAGCCGGATGAAATTACCATTTTTGATTCCGTAGGTTTTGCTCTTGAAGATTTTTCAATTCTTCGCTTGATGTACGATATAGCAAAGGACGAAAATGTCGGCATTCCTCAGGAACTTGTCCCCGTTTTGAAGAACCCGAAAAACTTGTACGGTATGTTAAGATAATCTTTACCCCATTATAGTTTTTAACGAAAGGCTTAAAACTTTTATAAGTTTTAGGCCTTTTCTTATTTAATTTAGCCTAAAAACATATTTTTTTATGCCGATATACTGGATATGGATATCATAACTTATTCGGATGCAGTGCATCATAACAATAGATCGTATCATAGCAATAGATATAGAAAGCCGAATACCGTAAAAAAGAGCAGACTTAGCTCTAGGGATGAATCTTTGATTGTTTTCGGGCTCTTAGCTATGCTCACGGCAGGATTCCTATTTTTTTATTTCCCGATTTTAAAGCTTAATTGGGGGCTTTCATCAATAAGGTCTATATCATTTTGGGAAGAGCCTTCATCTATAAATGCAATGCGCCAATATACCATGCCTTCTTCCGAGATTGTAAAAGAAGATGGTCTTCCTTATTCGGAAACTGCAGAAGGCTCCTCTTTTTCCCCTGCTGATGTGCCCGATTTTATTACTGCCGTCGATTTTGAAGAATATATGGTTTCAAAGGGAGATACGGTAAGCGGTATTATTCAAAAATTCGGTCTTAAAAATTTAGGGACACTTCTTTCAGTAAACGGAATAAGCAGCGCAAAGAAGTTAAGGATAGGCCAAAAGCTGATTATTCCTTCGATTGACGGGCTTATTTATACGGCCGTAAAGGGCGATTCCTTGAGCTCTATTGCCGGTAAATTTAACCTGTCTATCAATGCAATCTTGGATGCAAATGACCTTGAGAATCAGACGGTAAGCATAGGACAAAAGCTTTTTATTCCGGGGGCAACGATGAGCTCCTTTGAGCTTAAAAAGGCCTTGGGGGAGCTTTTTATTTATCCTGTGATTGGAAGGCTTACTTCGCCGTTTGGTTACAGAAGAGATCCTTTTACCGGAAGGAAGAGTTTTCACACAGGTATCGATATTGCTTCTCCTATAGGAACTCCTATTAAGCTGACCCTCGACGGTACGGTTTCTTATACAGGTTATTCTGCCGTTTATGGTAATTATGTTATAGTTACTCATTCGGGCGGTTATCAGTCAATGTATGGGCATATGAATTCGATAAAGGTAAGGAGAGGCCAAATTCTAAATCAGGGCGGTATTATTGGAACTGTAGGAAATACGGGAAGATCTACGGGCCCCCATGTTCATTTTTCCGTATATAAAGACGGAAAACTCATTAATCCATTAACCGTATTAAAATAAGAATTACATAAAAAAAAGCAGGACGTGTCCTCACACGTCCTGCAAGATTGTATTTAGGATCAACCTAAATACCAACCGGCTAAGATACATGACTTAGAGCAAGAAGGTTGGTTAGCATTAAGACCATTTTGATAGGTCTGCTTCTTCAATGTCGAATACAAACTCTTCGCCGTCTCCAACCATCAAGCATGGGATGCCGATCTTTCCCTCCTTTTTGAGCTGATCAAATTCAGCTCTCTCGTCCCGATATTTTAACAAAAACTTTAGATAACCTAAATCTTCAGTAATGTCAAAATAGCGGAACTTTACTCCTTTTCTTTCTAAATATTCCTTTGCAGGCCCGCAATCGGGGCATAATTTACTACCGAATAAAAATAATTGTTTTTTCATAGTCTAGTACCCATCCGACATCTGGCGGTTTAAGTCTCTTTGACAAAGCTCTTGATATACCAAGGCCCTATCTTTTAGTTTTGCCTTAACCGAGTCAGAAAAGGGCATGTACCTCCAAAATACTTCTCTAACTTCCTTGTCTAATTTTTGAATGCCTTCGCTTTCTTTTATCATCCAAGTTATATAATCCTGAATAAAATATTCTTTTATGTCACCTTTTAGTTTTTGGTTTTGGAACCATTGATAATAATTGCCGGTCAGGCCTTCTTCCATCCAATAGTAGGAAGCTTTTTCCTTTGCAACCTGCCAGCGTAAATCTGCAGTAGCCATTAAGAGGGAAACTTTAAGACTTTTAGGATACATCGGGATTACTATTCTGCCTCTACTTGTAACCCTGTTATAGCGGTCAAAAGGTTCCCAGCAAAAGCCTATATCTCCATAAGTCGGAACCAATATGACAAAGGGAGGAATCCTGTTTAATTGATTTTTATATTGTCGGCAATAGGCTTGCACGTCTATATCTTCAAGCCATTTCATTTCTCTTAAAATGTTCTCGCGAGTTCCCAATTCTTTTGAAGAGCTTCTAAAATATTCACGGGATAGGATTGGAAAATGATTACCTTTGCGTCCGCAGGTCATTTTTGCCATCTGCTTAACAGTATCGAATTCTCCTTCGGCCCCGGACATATTGGTCGTGATTCCTCCGGAAGCATCAGCCTTCTCCCTCAAGCTGCGTACATCTGCATCGGCTTCTTTATAATCTGAAATACAGTTTTGTAATTCTTTGTCGAAATTGAGCAGTTTTTTCAGCCTTTCGTTTATTTGCATGATTTGCTGTTTTTGCGATTCCGAATAAGGCGATTTTACATTGGAAAAATTTGCCAGCATATCATGAGAGAACATGCTGTCAATTTGCTGTTTTATGGAGTCTTCATAACGGCTGATTTCTTCCGATTTTGCCCTCAGTAAATTATCGGCAGTTTGGAGTTTTCCCTTTGCCTTTTCTAAAAGCTGATTAAATCTTGAATTATCGTCTCTTTTTGAAATTTTAACTTCGTCCGTTGCCGAAGGGTTGATTTTTCCTATTCCGATTTCTCTGAACCACTCATCCAAATAATAGACTGCCTCACAATATTTATTTTCGTCTATTACTTTTGCAAACATATCTTTTTGTTCTGTGGTTAAAAGCGTAGGAAGAACAAGTCCGTATCTTACTGCATATTGTTTTTCTTTTGAAGATTTTCCTGAGGCTATTTTCATGACCATATCGGAAACAAGATTCCAATAGGCCGATTCGACTTGCTGTCTGAATACGGTTCGGTCTTTAGGGTCAGTAGTCGTTAAAAATTTGGTAAGGGAGGTATGAAGACGCTGGGCATTTTCGCCTTCACCTTTTAGAACAGCCTTGTAAAACTCTGCAGTATCAAATAATGTATGGGGGGTATCGGAAAAAAACTTTTCAACTTTTTCAAAATGCGTTAATGTAAGATCCGGTTCGCTCGGATCCCGCTTTGCTTCTCCTCTGGCTTCAGGAGCCATGGAAAACATCGTATCTCTGCTTAAACCGCCGGCCTTAATATCGGGGAATGGAGCTCTTTGACCGACATCAAAGTCAAAACCGGAAGAAACCGGAGGCGGCTGTACTGACGTATCACCTGAAGGCATTACTACATCTTTGAGAAGTTCATCAAGATCTATTTCAGTTGTCGAATCCACCGATTAAACCACCTTAATTAAACCAATAAGTCGGAAAACTAATAACTTTAAACATTGGAGATAAGGGGAATTGAACCCCTGACCTCTTGCATGCCATGCAAGCGCTCTACCAATTGAGCTATATCCCCATCAACATGTGCTGATTATATCAATAAAATGAATAGTCTGTCAAGTGTATTTTAAGAATATCTTGTTATTTATCAAAAATAATTATATCGGTTATTTTTTTCTTTAAACCTTCAAGACCCTGTCCCGTTGTAACCGAAATCTCGACGGCTTCGGGATAACGCTCTTTTAAGTTTAGTAATTGAGCCTCATCAAAAATGTCATCCATTTTGTTTATGGCAATTATGGAGGGCTTATCACTGCAAGAAAGCTCGTCTAAGACCTTTTTTGTTACTTCAAGACATTCAGGCATTGCAGGATGGGCTGCATCGCATACTATGATTAAAAAATCTGCAAGGGCGGCTTCTTCCAAGGTCGAGCGGAAGGCATCAATCAGCTGGTGAGGCAGATTACTTACAAAGCCTACGGTGTCAGTCAATAAAATTTGAATATTTTTTTCGCCCGTTTGTAAAAAAACTTTTCTGGTTTCGGCATCAAGGGTGGCAAAAAGCTTGTCTTCGGTAAATACTTCCGCTCCCGAAAGTTTTTTTAAAAGGGAGGATTTTCCGGCATTTGTGTAGCCTACGATGGCTCCTATTTTTTTATCCCCGTTTAAGCGGGTTTTACGCTGTTCACTCCTTTGAAGCCTTACCCGCTCCACCTCTTTTTTAAGCTTGGTAATTTCGGTTTTTAAGCGCCTTCTGTCAAGCTCCAGCTTTTTTTCACCCGCACCTCTGGAAGCTCCTCTTGTGCCCTTTGCCCCGCCCCTTTGTTGGGCAAGGCTCGTCCATCTTCTGGTAAGGCGGGGCATAGAATATTCTAAACGGGCGAGTTCAGCCTGCAAGACGGCCTCCCTCGTTTGAGCCCTGTCCGCAAATATTTGGATAATAACCTCGGAGCGGTCTATAACGCAGGTGTTAAGGGCTGCTTCAAGGTTTCGCTGAATACGGGGGCTTACCGCACTGTTAAAGACAACAAGGTCGGCTCCTTCTTCTTCGATCGCTTGAGCAATTTTTTCAAGCTGCCCCGATCCTACAAGAGTTGCAGGGTTTTCTTTTGCTATTCTAAAACGGAGGGAGGATAGGGGCTTTAAAAAGATGGTTTCAACAAGACTTTTCAGCTCCTTTTCTTCTATTTCTTTTAGGGCTTTCGCACTTTTTTCCTGTAATGTGGAGCGGCTTATATGAGAGTTTGAGGCCGGGCCTGAAAATATATCGGTAAAAATAAGTAAGGCCTTTTTTGTTTCGTTATCGGTTATATACATGCGGTAAAGCTCCTTTGTAAATTATCAATAATCGGCTTTATTAAAATTATGATAAATTAAATTTGCCGAGCATTGTATGTTACTGCCTGTTCAACAGCCTGCTGAATAAACTGGTTTAATGATATTCCTTGCATAATAGCTTGTCTTTTAGCCTTTTTATGGATTGCAGGAGAAATTCTTATATTAAAACTTCCTTTATACGATTTTTCAGCCGGTTTTCCGGCTTCTTTGCATAGTTCAATATAATCTTCAACTGCTTCAATAAAGGCTGTTTTTAGATCATTTACGGTATTGCCTTCAAATGATATTAAATCATCAATACATTCTATTTTCCCATAAAATATTTCATCATCAGCATTAAAATGTACCGATCCTAAATAATCTTTATATTCTAAAAAGTCTTTCATAGTATCCCCCTTAACTGTAATTCAGCAATAATCTGCTAGACTATTATGCAGTTGCGTTTTTATAATTTTTGGATCATTACCAAGCAAGGATTCCACTCATCCCAGAGTGTGGGAAAAACTTCTAATTTTTTAAATCCTTGTTTTTTATAAAAGGCTATTGTTTGGTCATATTCTTTATAATGGCCTTCATCTACCGTTTTTACCTGTATATAATCATATTTAGTTGAAGCAAATTTTTTCAGCTCATTAAATAATAATGTGCCGATTCCTTTATTGTGATATATTTTTTTTACTCCCATACAATGCACATCAGCACAATCTGAGCTTGATTCGGTTAATGTTATAAACCCGATAGTTTCATCATTTTCCTTTGCGGCCCATAAATCCAATTCTTTTGAATCATTGATATACTCTTTTGTGCTTTCAGGCAAGCCGAACCATTCAGGTAAATCCGTCAAAACCTCTTCGACAATTTTTGCTTTTTCGTCTTTGTTTTCTATTTTTAGAATTTTTATCATAGCAACTCCTATTTTTTACCAGTATATTACTTAAAGTGCAGTTTATGCAATAGATGGTAAAAAAGTAACAAACTTTTGAAACATCCCCGAAACTAAAAAACACTGCGGCCATTCAGCGGCGGCCTTTTAACCATTATAAGGTACTATTAAAATAACTAAAATAGTGTTATAATTGTTCCTATAGTTTTGGGATATGAGAACATTAGGATATATTTATGACGGAATACAAAAACAATCATAATTTCAGATATGACGGCCTATTGCCTGAGCAAAAAGCGCGTGTTTATATAGATGCATATCTTGAAGATGCCGGCTGGACGGTAGTCAACCGGAATGAGTTTGTTCCCGAAGCGATAAATGCGCAAGCCGTTCGTGAAAATATCTTAAAAGGTAATAAAGAAGCTGATTACATTCTTTATCTTGACGGAAAGGCTATAGGGGTTCTTGAAGCAAAAAGAAAAGAGAATAATTTAGGCCTTGAAGTTGCAGAACAAGCGCAAAATTACGGAAATATTCTGCCCGATTGGATACGGGCATGGAAAACTCCGCTTCCGTTTATTTTTCTTTCAAACGGTGAGACCTTGCTCTTTAAGAATATGCATGACGAAAAACCGAGTTATAAAGTTCTTAAAAAAATGCTCACTCCGAAAGATATTGTTAAATTGGCAGGCGGCGACATTGATTCGGAATATGCAAAACTTCCTTCTATCCCGGCTGTAGGGTCAAAAGGTTTAAGGGAATGTCAATTTGAAGCAATCACGAAGCTGGAACTTTCATTTAAGCAGGGATTCAAAAAGGCTCTTATCGTTTTAGCTACGGGTGCCGGAAAAACATTTACTGCTTGTACCGCAGCGTATCGGCTTTTGAATTATACATCCGCAAAGCGGGTTCTTTTCCTTGTCGACCGTAACAATCTTGGTAAGCAAGCCGAAGGCGAGTTCGGAACATATAAACTTACGGAAACAGGTAATCCTTTTTCCGATGAATACATTGTTCATCGTCTTAAAAGCGTTGAAAAAATAGGAAATGCAAGTGTCGTCATTTCAACGATCCAACGGCTTTTTGCAGTACTCACGGGGCAAGAAATAAACGATGCCGGCGATGACGAAGAAACGGATAATGATGAAAACGCACCGGGAAAACGGATTCAGTTTACCGGAAACATACTTTTACCGCCGGATTTCTTTGACGTAATTATAATTGATGAATGTCATCGTTCGATTTACGGAGATTGGCGGCAGGTTCTTACCTATTTTAATAATGCAAAAATCATCGGACTGACGGCAACTCCGACTCCGGAAGCTGAAGCGTTTTTTAATAAAAACCGAGTAGTAAATTACACTTTGGAAAAATCTATTGCCGATGGTGTTAATGTTCCTCCGCGTGTGTATAGAATTAAAACCGAAATCTCGGAAAGCGGCGGCACCATTAAAGACGGTGAAAAAATCAAAAAAGTTTCCAACTGGAGCGGTAAAAGAAAAACACAAAAGCAGCATGAAGACCGGCAATTCACCAAAACGGATATAGATAGAAGTGTCGTGATTCCGGCACAAATTGAAACGGTTGTTCAAGCATATAAAGATTCCATCTATGAGTCTCTGTACCCGGACAGAAAAAAAGATTGGACTATGATTCCAAAAACGCTTTTCTTTGCAAAAACAGAAAACCATGCAGAAGACATATTGAAAGCAATCAAAAAGGTTTTCAAAAACGAATTTCCTAACGGAGAAATCCCCGAACATTATGCCCAGTTGATTACGTGTAAATCCGGAAATTCAAATCAACTGATTAGCGATTTTAGAAATAACAAAGATTTTCGGATTGCAATTACCGTTACCCTTGTTGCAACAGGCACCGATATCAGGCCTTTGGAAATTCTTGTTTTTATGCGCGATATACATTCCGAAGTTCTCTACACTCAGATGAAGGGACGCGGATGCAGAACATTTGCCGACGATAAACTAAGAAATGTAACCGCAAATGCGGCCTCAAAAGACTTTTACTATCTTGTGGATGCTGTCGGCGTAACAGAACACGAAAAATCAATGCCGACTCCGGGCGGAAACGGCGATATAAAAAAAGTCTTGCCGCTCAAGGACCTTCTTGAACATCTTGCACACGGAGAATTATCCGATAATAATTTGGAACTTTTAGCAGACTATCTTTCAAACGTAAATAAAAAAGCCGAATCGGAAGATATTATCGAACTTAATGACTTACTCGGCGCTATTACCGTAAAACAATTGGCTGTAAATATTTTTGAATCAATCGCACCCGAGTCTTGCAGTTTACCCCCCTACAAAGATATTAACGAGCCGAACACAGAAAGAAAGATTTTGATTTCCCCGCTCATAAACAACGTAAAAGCCCGCAAAAAACTTTTGGAAATCAATGCCGGATTTATTAAAATTGCCCTTGAAAAACAGGATACGTTAATTTATGCAGGATTTTCAAAAGAGCAGGCAAAAGAATATATTGCGACATTTGAAACCTATCTTGATGACAATAAAGATGAAATTGAAGCGTTACGGATTCTTTATAATCAGGAAAAAATCGCCATCACGTATACAATGCTTAAAGATTTGGAAAAGAAGCTGATTGCGTATAATAACCAGTTCAAGCCGGAATTCTTATGGACGTGCTATCAAACGCTGGACGGAGAAAGCGGAAAAGTAAAACCTCTAAACAGAGAAACGGAACTGGGCGTTTTTACCAATCTTATTCAACTGGTAAGATACGGATATAAGTTGGATGATGAGCTTGTGTCCCTTAAAAGGCGATTCGGCAGCTATTTCAACCTTTATTGCGGACAGGCTTGGCGTAAATTTACGCCGGAACAAATTGAAATCGTGCGGCAGATTGCAGAATATATCGTTCAAAACGGCTGTATCACGAACATTGAATTAAACAATGCAAAGCATGATTTGTTTGTAAAAGCCGTTCCAATCTTCGGAGCCGACAAACTAAATGCGGAAATGCAGACAATTTCAAAATACTTATTCTACGGAAAGGCAGCATAAAAATGGCAAAAAAAGAAGCAACACAAGCAAAACCGGAACAGGCTCTTACGAAAAAAGTTTGGAACATGGCAGACGTTCTTGCGGCAGCCGGTATCGGATTTACTGATTATATTATTCAGCTGACATATCTCTTATTTCTAAAAATGGATTTTGAAAAAGAATCATACGGTTTAGGCAGTGCACTTCCTGACGGAAGTAAGTGGAAAGATATCGTTCAACTGGATGGGCCAGATCAGCTTGCAAAATATGAAAAGATTCTGGAAGTTTTACAGGCAGCAGACGGACTTATCGGCGCAATTTTTACGGAAGCGCAAAATAAAATTGCAAAACCGGCACTTCTTAAAAAACTGATCGGAATGATTGATGAAGAAAACTGGTTCAGTATGGACGGAGACCTAAAAGGCGCAATTTACGAAAGTATTCTTGAAAAAAACGGACAGGATAAAAAGTCAGGAGCAGGGCAGTACTTTACGCCGCGCCCCTTGATTAATGCTATGGTTGATGTTGTTCAGCCGAAAATTACGGAGACCGTTGCCGACCCGGCATGCGGAACCGGAGGATTCTTGCTTTCTGCGTATGACTATATGCGTAAACAAAGCGACGAACAGAGTAAAGTGGAGTTCTTACAAACGAAGGCTCTTAGGGGAAATGACATTACGCCTCTTGTCGTAACGTTGGCTTCTATGAATCTTTATCTTCACGATATTGGAGTGGACACCACGCCGATTAAATGTGAAGATAGTTTGGAACACGAACCCGAACATCTTGTAGATGTAATTCTTGCAAATCCGCCTTTCGGTGCTCGGCCTGCAGGAAGCGTCGATATTTCGACCATGCGTTCCGATTTGATTGTAACGACAAGCAACAACCAGTTAAATTTTTTACAGCACATGATGGTCATGTTAAAGGATGGCGGAAGAGCCGGAATAGTTCTTCCCGATAATGTGCTTTTTGCAGATGGTGCCGGAGAAATTCTCCGCAAAAAACTTCTAAAAGATTTTAATCTTCATACGATTCTTCGTCTGCCGACCGGTATTTTCTATGCAAACGGCGTAAAAGCAAATGTACTGTTCTTTGAAAAAGGAAGCCCGACACAAGAGACATGGTATTACGATTACCGGACAGGGATTAAACACACACTTGCAACGAAACCGCTTAAACGTTCCGACCTTGAAGACTTTGTAAGCTGCTACTGTGCAGGACATGTTGAAGACCGCAAAGAAACATGGTCGCCCGAAAATCCGAACGGCAGATGGCGTAAATATCATGTCGATGAACTGCTTGCACGGGATAAAACCGGTCTGGATATTTCTTGGATAAAAGACGGTTCCGATACAGTGGACTGTTCACTCGCCGAGCTTATGCAAACCATTCAAACCAAAAGCGCAAACATTGCCGCAGCGGTTACCGAACTTTCCAAACTGATTGAAGGAATTGAAGAATGATAAATCGGAACGAAGAACAAAACTTTAATAAACTTTCAGAAGTTATAAACGAATACAACAAGCTGCAAATTTCTCAGCAGATTGATTATGATAAATTCTATTTATATTCGATTATCACACATTCAACGGCAATAGAAGGTTCTACCATAACGGAAATTGAAAATCAGTTACTTTTTGACGAAGGGATAAGTGCGAATAAGCCGATTCATGAACAGCTTATGAACCTTGACCTAAAAGCTGCATACGAAAAGAGTTTTGAACTTGCAAAACAGCATACGCAAATCACACCGGAAATCCTTTGTGAACTTTCAGTTCTCGTAATGAAAAACACCGGCACTGTATACAATACAATCGGCGGAACATTTTCTTCTGCAAAAGGAGAGCTCAGATTGGTAAATGTCAGTGCGGGGCGAGGCGGAAAAAGCTATATGGCATGGCAGAAGCTTCCGCAAAAACTGGAAGAATTTTGCAGTTGGCTCAATTCGGAAAGAAAAAGCATTGCAGAAAAAGATATAGAAGCTCAATACGCTTTTAGCTTTCTCGCTCATTATAAACTTGTTCACATTCATCCGTGGGCGGATGGAAACGGACGGATGAGCCGGCTCTTAATGAATGTTATCCAATATGAAGCGGGTCTAGTTCCTGCAATAATCAAAAAAGAAAACAGAGCGGAATATATTCAAAGTCTCGCTTCTTCACAAGACAAGGATGATCCTGCGGAGTTCTTACATTTTATGTTTTCGCACCATATACGGAATTTGAGCGAGCAGATAGAAGAATATAAAAACTCGCTTGAAATGAGCGGCAGCTGATAATGGCTGTTACAGGGAGATTATAACGTGAACACAAATGCATTACGCCAAAAAATATTAGACCTCGCCATTCACGGAAAGCTGGTAAAGCAAGATCCGTCCGATGAGAGTGCAACCATACTCCTTGAAAAAATCCGTGCAGAAAAAGAGAAAAAAATCGCTTCAGGTGAACTGAAACGCGGTAAAAATGATTCGTATATTTTTTTCGGTGATGATAACAGGCACTATGAGAAGTTCGCAGACGGCAGAGTAAAGGATATCGAGGACGAAATCCCGTTTGCCGTGCCGGAGGGCTGGGCGTGGTGTAGGTTGGGGGAGATTTGCGAATTCATATCTAGAGGGAAAACACCGGTTTATACAAAAGAAAGTCAATATCCTGTTTTGGCACAAAAGTGTAATCAATGGGATGGTATACGATTAGACAAGGTTCTTTTTTTAGATCCAAATTCATTATCAAAATGGACTAATGAATATCATCTGCAACACGAAGATATTGTAATAAATTCTACGGGGACAGGTACTATTGGGAGAGTTGGTATCTTTGATATCGGAATTCTAGGTCAATATCCTTTTATTGTTCCTGACTCACATATATCCGTTGTGAGATGTTATAAAGTATATATACATCGAAAATATATATATCACATTTTTACATCTGAGTATCTGCAAACTAAAATTAATAAGGTCGCAACCGGATCTACCAATCAAAAAGAACTCCCGAAAAAAGTTCTAACTGAATTTTTTATTCCCATTCCGCCGTTATCTGAACAGCAACGCATCGTCGCAAAAATTGAAGCAATCTTTGCACAAATCGACCTGCTGGAACAAAATAAAGCCGACTTACAGACAGCCGTCAAACAGGCAAAGTCAAAAATCCTCGATCTTGCAATCCGCGGGAAACTTGTTCCGCAAGATCCTGCCGACGAACCTGCAAGTGTTATGCTGGAAAAACTCCATGCTGAAAAAGAGGCGAAAATCGCAGCCGGCGAGATAAAACGCGGCAAGAATGATTCGTATATTTATAAAAATTCTACTGATAATTGTTATTATGAGAAGTTCTTTGAAAAAAAAGATCTTTGTATTGATAATGAGATTCCTTTTGAACTACCGGAAAACTGGCAGTGGACAAAATTAGGACGAATTTGCGATAAGCTTGTAGATGGAGATCATAATCCACCTAAGGGTATCGAAGAAAAAACAGAATATATAATGGTTTCTTCAAGAAATATTAATCATAATACAGTAGAAGACTTAGAAAATGTCAGATATTTAACGAAAGAGATGTTTGATGCAGAAAATTTGAGGACCAATGCTACAGCGGGTGATATATTTTTCACATCCGTAGGTTCATTAGGAAGAAGTTGCATTTACGACGGCCGAATGAATATCTGCTTTCAACGGAGTGTTTCCATTCTTAACACCAAGGTTTACAACAAGTATGTAAAATTCTTTTTTGATAGTAATTTTTATCAAAATTATGTAGCTGAACATGCTACCGGTACTGCTCAAATGGGATTTTATTTACAAGAAATGGCAGAATCTTTTATTGCTATTCCTCCAATTTCAGAGCAAAAAAGAATTGTTGCTAGAATTGAAGAAATATTTTATGTTTTAGATAATATTTAGATAATATTTAGATAATATTCAAAGCAATCTTTTCTAATTGGCTAAAAAGCTCATCAATTTTATCTAAAATCCGTTGTTGTGCAACGAATGGCGGTAATGGAAATAAGATACTCCGAATACTTGTTTTGGTTAAACTCGGCAAGGTTGTACTGCTGTCCAATGATGTAAAGTCAAATGATTTACAGAAATAAAATAAATATCGAGGTAGAACAATTGATGATGGTGCAAGACCAAAAGCAGTGTCGACATTCCAGAACTTTTCTTCCACAAATATAGGATTGTTTATTGAACCTTTGCGTCCGATTATTGTGCAATTTTTCGGGCAAATATAGTCATTAGCGTATCCCATAATACCGCCGCTTCCATAAATTGGATATTCACCAGTGTCATCTTCTACCTGTGATTGATTTTTTCCGTTTATTACATCAGCAACATCGCCAAAATGACACCATGTCCACGATTCAGGAATAGCAGAGAACATTTCTACAGCTGTTTCGGTTACATCACCAAACTTCTCATAATAACAAGAAAGCACATTACAAGTATACTCTCTGGTAAGCGAGAGATCGCTAATCTTGTTTATTGGGAGGTCGTTATGGAAAACGGCACAAGTTTTGAAGAGTATTTGAAGAAAAGCAATCTTTCTCAGAATACTCTTACATCGTATTTATGGACAGTTAAATACTACACAGAACATTATGATTCTGTCAGTAAGGAAAATCTGCTTGCATACAAAGGCTATCTGATTGAGTTCTTTAAACCGAAAACGGTGAATTTAAGGATTCAGGGAATTAACAAGTATTTGCAGTTTATACATAAAGATCAGCTGCAGTTAAAATTTGTAAAAGTTCAGCAGAAGAACTTCCTTGAAAATGTTATCAGTAACGCCGACTATCAATTTTTGAAATCGAGCCTTAAAAGAGATGAAAATCGAGAATGGTATTTTGTCGTGTGGTTCCTCGCAGCGACAGGGGCGCGAGTCAGCGAGCTTATTCAGATAAAAGTTGAGCATGTTAAGTTGGGATATTTTGATCTATATTCAAAGGGCGGAAAGCTCAGGCGGCTCTATATTCCAAAAATTTTGAAAGAAGAAGCCTTACAATGGCTGGAATCAATCGGACGCGACTCCGGCTATCTGTTTCTAAATCGCTTTGAAAAGCATATCACCACCCGAGGAATTGCGCAGCAGCTAAAGAATTATGCCAGAAAGTACGGGATAAATGAAAAGGTAGTGTATCCGCATTCATTCCGGCACCGCTATGCAAAGAATTTTCTTGAAAAGTTCAATGATATTTCTCTTCTTGCCGATTTGATGGGGCATGAAAGTATCGAAACAACGCGTATTTATTTACGCCGCACCGCAAGCGAGCAGCGGGAACTGGTTGATAGCATTGTAACGTGGTAAAAATTGAAACTGTCCAGAAACTTCAGTTTTTGGACAGTCTTCTTACTTTAAACGGCCCATCTTTTGAAAAACCATATCGGCAATTCCAAGTAATAATTCTTATAACAAACTCCTTACTGCAACTGAATTTGCCTCTGTTGTCAGCTTGAAGCGAATGTTATTCATCGCTTATCTCTTTTAGTTTTTTAATAGTATCTTGATCTTTTAGCCATACATCCATAGAACCAAAACAATATGTTACAGCTTCATTTTCATCGCCAAATCCATAATAGTCCGGCAAATATTCAGGCAATTCATTTTCCTTGAGTAAATATTTCACTACATACGGATTTGCATTTTTGGCTTTTATGTATTTTTTTAAGATTTTTGTGTCGCTTTCTTGCTTTTTTATAGAAAGTAATAGATCGCTAAACAGCATAAAAGCAGTTCCTTCTTGATACTCTTTTAGTAATTCCGTTACTTTGTCCAACTGATTTTGATCTATAAACCAATTGATCAAAGTGTATCGTAGGCCCTGATTATCATTTGGATTTAATTGTAATAACTCTTCATATATTTGTACCGCTTCATCCTTTTTCTCATTATTCCATAATAATTGCCCGTATCCTGCAGAAAGCCGCATAAAGGGTCTTGTTTCAAATATTTCCCAGAAATCTCCTCTATTTTCTGAAAAGAACTTCTCCCCATACTTCTTTCTGAATACTTCTATTCCTTTTTTGTAATACTCATTTTTCTTTTTATATGATGTATACTCTGCTGCCAGAATGCAGTATGCATCTACACAGTTCGGATCAAGTTCAAGAGCTTTTTGTGCTAATCGTTTCCGTTGTGCGGATGAATCACTGTCCCATGCATCATAAACAATATCTTGAGCTTTTTGCTCATTATTTTGTTCAAATTCAAATGGAAAGTCAGGGAAATCTAAGATATCAGTCATTTGCTTATCCTCCTATATATTCTATTCTTATGCATAAGAATAAGTCTTTATTTCTTCAAGTGCGGTGCAAGTTTCTATTTTGCATTGTCTATTATCCTTATAAACAAGTTCTGTTTCTTTATCCGCAAAACTCTTTATCTCATTGGTATTATAACCGTATTATGTGTATATGTCAAAGCACAGCTGTGATAGAATCAAGCTGAGCAAACAGTTCTTCAATTTTGGCAACGATGCGTTTTTGTTCCGATGAAGGAGGTAGAGGGATAAGTATGTTTTTAATTAACTCAATTGAAATTGCTTGAAAAGTTGTTCCTGTTGATTTCTGTTCAAACGTATCTTTTTGACATTGCAGCCAATAAAACCAAAATTCTGATTGAATTCTATATTTCGGATATACAGAACAAAGACCGCGACCAATGCAAATTTCTCTTTCTGTGATATTCACAACTCCAACAGGTGCCCGTACACAAAGCAAAATTGCATTTTTAGGAGCAATTTTTGTTATGTTGAATGTATAATTATTCGCTTTTTGTATATATTTTTCAGTAAAATGTATTTTACCTTGATGGAATTCCATTCCGTCAGAATTATTTGAAATAAAAGAACTTTCTGGAGACTGCCCCATAGTAATAGAACAAATCTCTCCCAACCTACACCACATCCATCCTTCCGGTACGGTAAACGGAATTTCATCAGAAATATTTTCCTCGCAGCCATCGGTATATTTTTGATAATAACAATTATGTCATATTCTTTTCGTTACAGGGCTAGTCTTACAAAACCATGCAAAGTGTGCCTGCCGTAATCAGCAGCGCACCGATTATAGATTTCACATTGATATTCTCGTGTAGAAAAATTACCGCTAATATCAATGTAATAACTACGCTTAATTTATCGATAGGAACGACTTTGGATGCTTCACCGGCTTGCAATGCCTTGTAATAACACAGCCAGGAAGCACCTGTCGCCAGCCCCGAAAGAACCAAAAATACCCAGCTTTTCTTGCTGATATCCATTATTCCGTGTTGTGCATTGGTAATAAAAACCATGCCCCACGCCATTGCTAATACCACGGCCGTTCTTACCGCTGTTGCCAGATTTGAGTTTACTCCTTCAATCCCGACTTTTGCCAAAATAGAAGTAAGGGCCGCAAAAACAGCGGATAAAAATGCAAAAATCACCCACACCATTTTACTGCCTCCAATTCAAAAAGCTGTATAAATAGGATAATATTTTCATTGTCTTATGTCAACAAAAGCATTTTACTCCTTTCCCATTTGTTCCGGTGCACTTTAGTTTCAACCGTTGCTTTGAAAGCTGTGTTACTTAACATCAAATGCGGCGATAGGCTGGGGCTTCATTTATGCTGCTACAGTTTTGAATCGTCTATCGAATTAAGCCATTTTTCACATTCGGGGGTAACCGAAGCGATGCAGCCTTCTTCAAAGGGATTTTTTAGGTTTGCAAGTTTTAAAAGCTCCAAGAAGGGAAGGCTTCCGCCGGCCTTGCAAAGGCGCAAATAATCTTCCCAAGCCGTTTTGCGGTCGGCATTGGCTTTTACCCAGAACTGTAAGGCACAAACTTGAGCCAATGTGTAATCTATGTAATAGAAAGGAGAAGCAAAGATGTGACTCTGCTTTACCCAAAAGCCGCCTCGGTTCAAGTAGGCATTATCGGCATAATCAATTGAAGGATTATACTTTAATTCTATTTTATGCCATTCGGCCTTTCTTTCGGCAGGGCTTGCTTCAGGATTTTCATAGACCCAGTGCTGGAACTCATCGACTGTCGCTCCATAAGGTAGGAATTCGAATGCTCCGGAAAGATGGGTAAACTTAAATTTTTCGGTTTGGTGTTTAAAGAACAGCTCCATCCATGGCCATGTAAAAAACTCCATACTCATCGAGTGGATTTCGCAAGCCTCAAGCGTCGGCCACCCGTATTCAAGAAGGCGTGCATTTCTGCTCTGATAAGCTTGGAAAGCATGGCCCGCTTCGTGGGTCATAACCTCGACATCGTGCTGGGTTTTGTTAAAGTTTGCAAAGATAAAGGGAACCTTGTACAAGGGGAAGCCCGTACAATAACCGCCGCCTGCCTTTCCTTTGGTTGAAAGTAAATCCATGAGTCCGTAATCGGTCATCATCTTAAAGAATTCGCTTGTTTCGGGCGAAAGCTCATTGTACATCTTCTTTGCCTGTTCTACAATCCAATCAGGCTCGCCTTGAGGAACGGCATTTCCCGTAAGGTATTTAAGCCCGGTGTCATAATAATAAACCTTATCGAGCTTTAACCTCTTGCTTTGGCGTTTTTTTAAACTTTGGGCGATGGGAACAACAAGCTCGTAAATCTGCTTGCGGTATTTTGCGACCATTTCGGCATTGTACTCGGTTCTGCCAAGGCGGTCATAAGCAAGCTGAACAAAGTTTTTGTAGCCCAGCTTTTTTGCTATCTTTGTACGGACCTTTACAAGTTCATCATAGATAGAATCGAATTCGGCTTCATTTTCTTCAAAGAAACCGTAGAAGGCCTTTGCTGCCGCCTTTCTTACCTCCCTGTCCATGTCCTGCATAAAGGGACTTAATTGGGAAAGGGTGCGCTTTTCGCCTTGGAATTCGATTTGGGCAGAAGCTATGAGTTTACTGTATTTGCTGGTCAGTTTGTTTTCGGCCATGAGGTCATCCATAATTTCGGGGCTGAATACCTTTAAGGATAGATCGGTTAAATCAAAGACTTGATGACCGAATTCTTTTTCGAGCTCGGCTCTGAATTTGGACTTGACCATTTCTGCGCCGAATTCGTTTGAAAGCTTACTAAAAAGAGGTCCTGCTTCATCATAAAAGTCGTTCTCTTTATCGTAGAATTCATCCCTTGTGTCTATGGTATGCCTGACCGAGGCCAAAGAAGACATAGTGCTGTACTCACGGTTGATAGCCTGCACCATATCGATAGCTTCGATTTGTTCTTTTACCGAAGCGGCTGCCTTAAATTTAGATAGGGCATCGGCAAAGCCCTTTTCAATAGCCTTCATATCCGGCCGTGTATAAGGCATTTCCTTAAACGGAACCAAAGGCAAAGTTTTTACTGTAGATGTGTTTGACATAAGTCCTCCTATGAAAATAAGTATATAGAAGAATAAGCCTTATGTCAATTGAAGGTTTTTCCGGTGCCGCCTCAGGATAAAGTATAGCCTCTGCGTCGTCGCCTTTCGTCGGATTAGGGGCTGTACCTCCCCTAATCCATTATCCATTGAATTTACGGATTAAGTTCCGCAAGGCCTTTAAACTTTGCTTTTTTTTCGGCTTCTGTGGCGCCGGGAACAGCCATTTTATTAAGCGCTTCAGCTGTGATGAACTGATGATAAGCCGCTTTAGGCACTTTTATGCTGTCTACGCCGAGAGCATTGCAGTCCTTGAATGTGTCTTCAAACCAATCAGGAGTACAACCGCATTTAAGCGTAACGGAGGTGAGGCTTTTGCAGCCTTTAAAGCAGTACGACATCTCCAGAACTCCATAAGGTATTACCGGAGCGGTCTTTAATCTTATGCAGCCTTCAAAGCACCCCCTCATATCCCGAACGCCTGAAGGAATGTTTGCCACGCTCACAAGGTTTTCGCACTCGGCAAAGCAATTGCTCATATCGGTAAGACCTTCTACTGTTTTGGGTAACTTAAGCGCAACCTTTTTATTCAAGCCGAAGTGCAGTATGCTTCTGAGCGAGCCGCTGCCGCTGTCGTTTAAGTGTTCCTTTTTAAGACCGGTTACTTCGATTTTGTGTACGGTATCGCCTGCAGGCAGATTTTGTATGTACTCTTTAAGTTTGCCGTGGGCGACGGGTGTGTACTCAGGCGGTGTGGGCTCCTCGGCCTTAGGTTTTGCCTTTTGCGGGCAGCCGGTAAATAGCAGTGCCAGCGTTAAAGTTGCGGCTGTGATGAGCGCCGCGGCTCCCGTTTTTCTCAAGGCAAATGCCTTATTTTTTGTTCTAAACTTTATCATATTTTAACTCCATAAAATTTATTTTGTTTTAAGGGGCGTGCCCCTTAAAAATCCCCCGGGTTAGGGGTGCTTTTTTCTTTTTTCCGACAAAAGAAAGAAGCACCCCTATGACCCCGAAAAAAGAAAAGTGCGGCTTAAGGCTCCGCCTTAAGAATCCGGCGGGTTCAAGGTTCGGGGTTTATTCTGTATTTTTTGGATTGACGGGTCTCAATCCGTAAGACCTAATGTACGCCGCACAGGACGTGCGGTGGTTTAAGCGTACGATGTTTTAGGCGGTAAGCCTAAAACTCGCCGCCCAAAGTCTGCAAAGCGGACTTTGGGCTTACCCGCTAGCTATGGTGCGGCAACAAACCTGTCTGGCTGTGTGCCCATATCGTCGGCGCCGGCTTTATATGCATCAACCTGGTCCGCCGGAACTTTTATGGTGCCTGCAGTCAGCTTATCGCAGGAAAAGAAAGCCTCCTTAAAGTCGTCCTCACCGCCGTAATTACATTCTAGCGTAACCTCTGTAAGCTCTCCGCAAAATTTAAAGCAGTATTTCATATACGTAACGCTTTTAGGAATGACGGGAGCCTTTGTAAGCTTTCTGCAGTTGAAAAAGCAAGAGTACAGATTGGTAACGCCTTTAGGTATTGCCGAAGGAGCTTGTGTAAGCTTTACGCATTCTTTAAAGCAGTTTGTCATCTCCGTAACGGAAGCAGGAATTTCGGGCGCTTGTGTAAGGTTTTTGCACTTAACAAAACAGTTGGTTATATCCGTAACGGAAGCAGGAAGAGCGGGAACCTGTGTAAGGCTTTCGCACTCGACAAAGCAGCCATTCATATTTGTAACCTTTGCGTTTGCAGGAAAAGGGGAAATCTGTATAAGGTTTGTGCAGCCGTTAAAGCAGTTATTCATATTTGTAACACTTTCGGGTATTTCAGGCGCTTGGGTTAAGCCTTCGCAGTTGTAAAAGCAGTCACACAGATTTGTAACGCTTGCAGGAAGCACAGGCGCTTCGGTTAAACCTTCGCACTTGTAAAAGCAGCTTTCCATATTTGTAACGCCTTTGGGTATTGCCGCCGCGCTCACAAGGTTTTTGCAGTCTTTAAAGCAGCTGTTTATATCAGTAACGGCGGGCAGTTTACCGAACTTAAGCGCAACTTTTTTAGCCGGCTGAGCTTGCAGTATTTTTGCAAGCGGACTCGATTCGTGCATATCGAGATTTCCTTTTAAGTGTTCCGCCTTAAGACCGGTTACTTTGATGTAATAGATGCCGTCGGCTGCCGGTGTACCGCTGTTTAGATAAGCAGCCAAGTCTGCGCCGTCTGTGCCGAATGCAACGCTTTTATACCGGCTAAATTTTACCTTTACCTCCGTTTCGCCGGTAATTTGTACCGTTGCGGTAGTATCGCCGTCTTTGCCTCCTGTTTTAAACGAACCGCCTTTAATAGTCCATTCATCGGCGTAATGCTCGGCAGCCGTTACCGTTGCCGTAAAGGTTACGGTTGTGCCGTACGGAACCTTGCTGCCCGAAGTAATTTCGGTACTGCCGGCCATTGCTTTAAGCGTGCCGTTTGCAGGTGTGCCTTCTACACTAAAGGTTACCTTTTGCGGTCCCGGAGGCGGTGCGGGCTCCTCGGCCTTAGGTTTTGCCCTTTGCGGGCAGGCTGTCATTCCAAATAGCGCTATAAGCGCTAAACCAATAAACAAGACTGTTTTTACTCTTTGTCTCATAAGAAACTCCTTAATTTAGGGGGAGAGAGCACCCCGTCCAGAGCAGGGTTCACCTCGAAACTCCGTTGGTTGTACTCTCCCCCTATAACCCCCTCTCTCTCCCGCGCTGTTTAGGGGCGCTGCCCCTAAAGACCCCGGCGGGTTCAAGGTTCGGGGTTTATTCATGTATTTTTTGGATTGAATTGTCCCAATCCAAAAGGACTTTATCATTATATTGGTAGACCGGCTACCATTATGCTGGTAGACTGCCCACCATTATGCCGGTAGGGTGTCCACCATTATGCTGGTAGACTGCTCACCATTACGTTGGTAGACAGTCTACCATTATGTTGGTAGGGTGTCTACCATTATGCCGGTAGACCGGCTATGTTTTTATGCGGTAACGGTAAGCGGTTTGGCAAACCGTCCGGTTTTGAGCGTTTTCAGTTTTTTACCGCCCATATCTATTTTCGTCCTTACCTCTATGTAGTAGGTGCCGGCTTTAAGGCCGGCGGGGATGATGGCCATGAGGCGGGCGGGTTTGTTTTCGGCTATTACTGTTGCCCTCACCGCTTCTCCCGTTTCGGGGACAAAGAAGATGCCTTGAGCCGCATCTTTTGCGTCGAATTTAAGGCGGCTTCCTACCAGCTGGACGACCCCGCCTTTGGAGAGTACTTCGTTCACCTTGCCCGAAACGACGTCGGTAACTTCGGTGATGTACGGGTCTGTGCCGGCACTTTCGGTTTTTTCGCATTTGATTTTGGTTACAGCGTCGCGAAGGAGCGTGCCTGCCGTCAGGTTCAAGTTGATTGTGTGCCGCTTTTTATCGAAGCTGTCGTTTGCTCCGTCAAATACGCCGGATATGCTCATCGAGGTGTTCATAAGCGGTGTGTTAACGGCCGAGCCGTCTTTGATAATGGCACTTACTACCTCTCCGTAGACTTGCAAGGTTGCCGCCACATCCGCACGCGTGAGCGTGGTACCTTTTTCCATCATCAGGTCGATAATCTCGTCAAGAGTGTACGAGCGCACGTCCTGCGCCTGCGCCATGTAGTCATCGGGTGCAGGCGTCAGTAAGTTTTCTCGCAAACAATACTTTAACATCTTGTTCTCCTTATATTTTTTAATTTAACCGCGGAGCACGCCAAGGACGCAAGATGTTTTAAGAGAGGCTGTGTAAGACATTCTTTTATAATCCTTTGCGTTCTCTGCGGGCGTTGCGGTTTCCTTAAACGGTGTAATGTAAAAAACGCACGAAGACAGTGCTTCTGTCCTGTGCGTGTTATTAGTTGAAGAAATTTGTGTGTGTTCTGGGTGCATTGAGCAGATTGCGCGCTTATACCGCTCTGTCCGCTTGTTGCTTGTTGCTTGTTGCTTGTTGCTTGTTGCTTGTTGCTTGTTGCTTGTTGCTTGTTGCTTGTTGCTTGTTGCTTGTTGCTTGTTGCTTGTTGCTTGTTGCTTGTTGCTTGTTGCTTGTTGCTTGTTGCTAAAAATTATGAGGTGCGTTTCGGCTTTGTCAAGTCCTTTTGCAAAACTTTTTGCACTTTTTTTGTGAGAATGGTTGTAGTTTCTGTCGGTGCTTTTCCAGCGTTTTTCTATCATTACTTATATTATAACCCGTTTTTATGCGGATTTCAATGTTTTGGGAAAGTTTTTTTTAATTTAACCCCAAAGATACTAAGAGCGCAAAGGAGTTTTGGTGAGGTTTTGATGACATATTCTTTCATTTTCCTTGGCGTTCCTTGCGGGCTTGGCGGTTTTTTTAATTTAACGCGGATTCCAATGTTTTAGACATTTTTATTTAAAAGCAAGAAATATTAAAAGCACTTTGAATTATAGCTTTATACTCCGCTATTGTTGAGGCTTGTACCAATTCTTGGCGGAGGCGGGAGCCGTCGGGTATGCCCTTGGTGTAGGCGGCAAAGCGTTTACGCATTTCGCGGCAGCCTTTTTCTTCTCCCTTTTCATCGCATAAAAAGATGAGTTCTTTAAAACCGGTGCGGATTTTTTGTTCCGTGCTTATTTCGCCGTATGTTCCATTGGTCAAAAGCTCCCTTGTTTGGGTAAAAATAAAGGGGTTTCCCATAGCACCGCGGGCAAACATTATGCCGGCACAGCCTGTTTCTTCAAGCATTTTTTTTGCATCCTCAGGTGAAAATAAATCTCCCGATCCGAAAATCGGAATTTGATAAGGCTTTGCAAATTGAACCAGCTCTGCAAGGATGTTCCAATCGGCCTTGCCTGAATACACCTGCGAGCGGGTACGGGGATGGAGAGTAAGCATTTTAACCCCGGCATCTATGGCGGCTGAGGCTGCTTCTTTCCAGTTAAGTTTGTCGGCGGTAAAGCCTGAGCGTATTTTAAGGGTTACGGGTATCTTATAAGGGGCCATAGCATCGTTTACTGCCTTTACAATCCTGTACAAAAGAGGAATGTCTGTCATCAGGGCTGATCCGGCGCCGTTTTTGGTAATCTTTGCCATGGGGCAGCCCGAATTTATGTCGATACATTCGGGGGAATATTTTTCGGCGATTATGACGGCGGTTTTTGCCATGTATTCGGGGTTTGAGCCGAAAATCTGTACGGCATAAGCTTTTTCGTTAGGTGCCCTTCCTATGAGGCTTTCGGTTTTATCGGAATCCCTCACGAGGGCTTCCGAGGATACCATTTCGGTGTATGTAAAATCCGCACCGCAGTCCACGCAGATGGAACGGAATGCCTTGTCGGAGTAGCCTGCAACAGGGGCTAAAAAGATGTTCCCCGATAAAAGAAGCCCGCCTATTGAGACGGGCTTGTAAAGCAATTCTTCCATGTTTTATTCGGGCAGCCGGAAGAGCGTACAGCTGTTTTTCCAAAGTTGATCGGCAAGTTCTTCAATATCCATCGAAAGCATCTCAGCCATAAACTTTACGGTTTCGATTGTGTTGGCTGGCATATTCCTTTGGCCTCGGTATACCGAAGGCGGCATAAAGGGGCTTTCGGATTCGACAACGATGCGGTCAAGAGGAAGGGCTAAAACAGTATCATGTAAATTTCTTGCATTGCGGTAAGTCAAATTTCCCGCAAAGGAGAAGTATAAAGGAAGTTCTAAAGCTTCTTTTGCATAAATATCGTCTTCGGAGTAGCAATGTAAAACTCCTCCTTCTTTGGGAATCCTTTCCTTTAAGATATCAAGAAGATCCTTTCCAGCCTCTCTATTGTGAATAATTACCGGAAAACCTGCCTTTGAGGCAATGTCAAGCTGGGCGATAAAAAGCTCAATCTGGGAGCGTTTATCTCCGTATTTTTTGCAGTAATCAAGGCCTATTTCTCCTACGGCCACTACATTGGGTAATTTTAAGCTTTCTTCTATTGTTTTTTGCCAGTCTTTTCCGGGAGATGTAACTTCAGAAGGAGATACACCTACGGCATGGTATACCGCCGGTGAAAACCTAAGAGTTTCATACACCTTGGAAAAGTCGTGGAGACTGTTACATATACTTACTATTCTCGTTACAGAGCCTTGTCGGGCTTCCTGTACAACGCGTAATTGCTCAATCGGATCGGAATAGATCAACCCGACATGAGCATGAGTATCAAAAATCTGCATATTATTCTTCCATGTAAAATTGATATAATAAATTTTTACCTATTAACTAAGGTAATATTACCGTCCTGTACAGGATAGCATAGAAAAGCTTAATCGTCAACT
Source organism: Treponema denticola ATCC 35405 (assembly GCF_000008185.1). Classification (NCBI taxonomy): domain Bacteria; kingdom Pseudomonadati; phylum Spirochaetota; class Spirochaetia; order Treponematales; family Treponemataceae; genus Treponema; species Treponema denticola. Next base: position 2,786,623 of record NC_002967.9, on the reverse strand, counting down.
TAAATTTTAAAAATATCTTGCTTTTTTGATGATTTCGGTATATGATTATTGTATAAGTATATTTTTGGAGGTATATATGTATAATGAATGTTTAGATCCTTTGTGTATCGCAGCTCTTGCCTTGTTTTTAGTTATTTCGATTATTCATTTAATCAAGTGCTTTCAGCAAAGACAAAAATGGGCGGATATGACAAAATTTATGCTGATGCCGGCTCTTCTTTTATTCTTTTTGGCTTTCAGCTTTGTAAGTATTAAAACGTTTTCGGTATTAAATGTTTTAATAATAATTGCCTTGATTTTCAGCTTTTTGGGAGATGTTGCTCTTCTTTTTGATTGGGAAAAACAAAATTTCGCTCTTGGTATATTCTTTTTTGCAATTACGCAAATATCTTATATAGTTTTTGCAATACTCGGTGTTAAGGTCGATAATATTCCCCTTATCCCCGGAATTGTTACGGCTGTGATTTTTTTAATTTCGATTATCTATGCCGTAATGAGAACAAAAAAGTATTTAAAAGGGTTTAAACCTATTGTAATAGTTTACGCTCTTATAATATCATCGATGAGCTGGCTTTTTATAGTTTTTGCCTTTGCAACCCAGTCTTTAGCGCTTATATTGGCTGCTATAGGAAGTGTTTTCTTTGTCATATCGGATACCATGGTTGCAACCAAATACTTTTTGGGAGGCAAGGCCGGAATGCGCTTTCTTATTATGAAAACCTATATTCTTGCCCAACTTTTAATCGTATTAGGTGCAATAGGAATTATAGGAGCCTAAGAGCTTAAAACTTTTGGCTTGGGAAGCGGCAACGGTTAAGATTCTTATCCGCTGCCGCTTATTTTTTGCAGTTACAACAGTAGGGTATTTTTTTTGCAAATCGGTATTGCTATTTGCAAGAATACCTGCTTGACAAAATCTTTATTTTAGCTTAATGTCTTTTTACTAAATTTTAAAACTTATGGGAGGTGCTCTATGATTACAGTATTATTTTTAACAAGCGGCAAAGACCTTACTCCCGGAAGTTCTTTATAAACCGCATTTTATCAAATCAATTTTCTTTATAAAATTCTCACCTTAAATTCATTCTCTTGATTTTTATCTGTGCTCAAGTTTACAGATTTTTAAATCCGAATTTTTTGTGATGTAGATCCCGGGAGAAAATAATTCTCTGTATATAAGGAAACATTATGGAAACAATTTTAAATTTCGGCTTTGAAGATTTTTTTAAGGATAAAAAGATCGAAAAAGAGGTTGGGCGTATTATTTTTTTTGGCGGGACTTCCTATAAAATAATATGTAAAGATGTCGAAAAAGAAGCCCGCTTAAAAGGCTCTTTTAAAAAAGAATGCGAAATATCCGGTTATTATCCTACGGTAGGAGACTGGATCGGTTTTGAATCTCAAGAAAATTCTTCGATTGCACTTATAGATTTTTTATATGAGCGCAAAAATAAGATTTCGCGAACGGATCCTAGGTTAGGCATTGAGCTTGAACAAATTATTGCTGCCAATATTGATACAGCTTTTATATGTATGTCCTTAAACAAGGATTCTAATTTAAACCGCTTGGCTCGATATGTTTTTGCTTTGCAAAATATTGAAACCGTTTTGCTTTTGACTAAGGCGGACTTATCTGAAACAAGGGAGGATGCCGAAAATTTAATAAAAAAGATTTATCCTCATTTAAAAGTCTATTGCATAAGTATTTTTGAACCTGACAGTTTAGAAAATATAAAGTATTACTTTAAAAAGGGAAAGACTTCGGTATTGCTCGGTTCTTCCGGTGTTGGAAAATCAAGCCTCATAAACAGCCTAACCGGAAAAGAAATTTTACGCACAAGCGAAATAAATAAAAAGATAGACAAGGGCGTTCATACTACAACGAACCGGCAGATAATTTCTTTAGGAGAAGATGCGGGAGTTATAATGGACACTCCCGGAATGAAGGTTCTGGGTATCTGGGATTCGGACAGCGGGGAAAATTCTTTTGCGGATATTACCGAGCTAAAATCCAAGTGTCTTTTTAGCGACTGTACGCATACATGCGAAAAAGGCTGTGCCGTTTTAGAGGCTCTTAAAACGGGTTTGTTGGATAAAAACAGGTATGAACTTTACCTGCAATTATTAAAAGAGGATAGAATAAAAATAAGACGGGAAAAACGGCAGGAAAAATTCTTAATAAAGAAGGAAGAAAAGTCCAAGTCGGCAAAAAGGCGCTTTAAAGAAAAGAAAAACATAAAACAAACCTTTAAAAAAGATTTGGATGACCTGCTTGATGAATAAGTTTTTGACTTCTTTCCCTATTTTTTAAATATGCACTTTTATTTTACCGAAAATATGCTATAATGCTTTTAGGTGGTATAAATGATTAGTGATGGACAGAAGATAAAGGCTTTAAGTAATACTCCTCTTTTTGCAGGATGGGATGAGGTTTACTTAAAAGACATAGCCGATATGGTAGGAATAGACAGCTATCAAAAAGGCGATATTATTTTTAAGCAGGATACACGCGGTGACCGATTTTACATTATTGTAGAAGGAAATGTTATAATTTTATCCCCTGAAGATAATTCCGTTCTGGCCGAATTTGTAAGCGGTGAAATGTTCGGTGAGACAGCTATGCTTACTCAGGAAGAACAAAAAGCCATAGCTTCTGCCAATGAAAACTCTATCATCCTCTCTTTCCCTAAAGACGGAATTCCCATGGAAGAGGTTTTTAAGGATAATCCCGTAACTTATGCTCAACTGCTAAAATCGTTTTTGGTCATGGTTTCTCGTAGGACTCGAAAGGCTAACTCTTTAATAAAAGAAAACTCTCCCATTATGCAGGAACTGCAAAAACAGGTTTATGGAGATAAGCTTACGGGACTTTTAAATAAGGCCTATCTTGAAGAAAATATTGCGGACTTTATGAAAGGCTCTTTTTCTCTTATTATGATGAAGCCCGATAATTTTAAGGCTATTAACGACACCTACGGTCACGAAAAGGGAGATGCCTGTCTTACCTTTATAGGCAATCACTTGAGCCATTTTTTAGATACGGATTCCGTTTTAATCCGTTATCAGGGAAACGAATTTGCCGTTTTAACGCCTGATCAGGGTAGGGATGGGGCTGCAAGTTTAGCGGAAAAGATAAAGGCTGCGCTTGAAAACTTAGATATTTCTCCGGTAGTAAACAGTCCTTTTAAGTTGAGTATGAGTTTAGGCGTTTTATTATATCCCGATACGAAGATTGAAAAAACGGAATTTATAAAACAATGCTCCGAAATGCCCCTTATCGGACGAGCCCGCGGAGGCTCCCAAATTCTCTTTGAGGAGGATATAAATGAATAGCTCAAAACAAAGATGGCTTGAAATTTTACAAAAAGCACGGCTTTTTGCTCATCTTTCGATAAAAGAAATAGAAGTCTTGGCTGAAGCTATGTTTTATTCCGAATTTGAAGCGGGCCAAGCCTTGGTTTATGAAGGTGAATCGGGCAATGAGCTTTTTATCATTGTAAAAGGTACTATTTCCGTTTCGGTAAAATCCGAAGGGAAAGAAATTGAACTTGTCCGTCTTGGAGCGGGAGATTTTTTCGGTGAAATGGCTATGCTCGAACAAGAGCACCGTTCGGCAACCTGCAAGGCTGTAGAATCCACCTCCTGCCTTGTTTTAAAATCTCAAGATTTTTCTTCCCTTATTATAGACCAACCGAAAATCGCTTCAACGGTTTTGTACAATATGCTTAAAATCACCGGCGGACGTTTAAGTAAGACGGACGGCCTCTTATCGCAGATAATCCGATGGGGTGATGATGCAAAAAGAAGAGCCATTACCGACGAGTTTACAGGACTTTATAATAGAAGATATTTAGATGAGTCCTTTGAAAGCCTTCTTAAACGCTGTGTCCGTCAGCACATCGGTGTAAGTTTTGCTATGGTGGATATCGATCACTTTGGCCAGCTTAACAGAGATTATGGAGCCGTCTTTTGCGACAAGGTCCTGCTGGCCATTGTCGAAGTTTTTAAACGTAATTTTGATACCGACGATATTTTAATCCGGTACGGAGGGGATGAGTTTTCCTTTATTATCAGAGGAATGTTGGAAAGAGCCGAATATCAGTGCAAAAGAGTATGTACCGAAGTTAATGCTTTAACCTTTCAAGAGCATCCCGAGTTACGAGTATCATGCTCAATCGGCCTTGCCGTATATGACGAAAAGATGACTACACCAGAACTCTTAAAATTTTCCGATACAGCCCTTTATTCCGCTAAAGAGGGCGGCAGAAACAGGGTCTTTGTTTATAAAAAATAGGCACGGTTTAAGATTATTGTTAAAATAGCCGAATCTTCCCCTATTGTAATTTTCCTCAACAAGTGATAAAGTAAGCCAAGTAACATTTTTTTATATTCTTTTTGGAGGCAAAATGAATTATCTTGAATCGAATAACCTCGCAATCATTGCTTGTCCAGGTGGCGAAGAGTTTGCAAATTTAACGATTAAGAATCTGAAGCATATCTATGCCCGTAAGCTGTACCAGCAAAGCGAAAAGTTAGCAAAGAGGTACAACACCTCCTCTGAGGATATGATTCAAAAGTTTAACTTTTATAGCGATTTATTTGCCGGCAGAATGTCGGTAAACAAAGATACAAATAAAATCCACGTACCCAAATTCAAGGTAGATGCCCGTTTTACATATTTTATGAATGGGGAGTTTAAAACCGAGCTCCTCGAAACAGTCCGCGGAAAAGATGTCTATATTTTTCAGGATGTTGAAAACAAGCAGGAAATTACCATCAATGAGGGAAAAAACAAGGAGGTCTTTTCCGTAAACGATCATCTTATGTCCCTCATCGTAACCATAGATGCTGTCCGTCATGCAGGAGCAGGGAGAATATCCTTAGTTCTTCCGGTTTATCCTTACAGCCGCCAGCACAAAAAAAAGGGAAGAGAAGGCTTGACTGCCAGCTTGCTTGGGCATATTTACGAAGACCTTGATGTGGAGCAAATTATAACCCTCGATATTCACTCCCGCGAAATTGAAAATTCCTTCCATTCTGCACGCTTACAAAACCTTCATGCAAGTTATCAGATTATACGTGAGCTTACAAGAATACTCGATTTAAGTGCCGATTCGGAAGAACAATTTGTAGTTGTTTCTCCGGACTCCGGAGCTGTAGACCGAAATAAGTTCTATTCGTCGGGCTTACAAAAACCCCTCGCCATGATTTATAAAGAAAGAGATTATTCCGTTGTTACTCAAAATGCAAAGCAGTCGAATATCATAAGCATTAAGCTTTTGGGCGATGTAGAAGGAAAAAATGCCTTTATTGCAGACGATATGTTGGGAACGGGCGGAACTCTTTTAAAGGCTATGGAATTCTTGAAGAGCAAGGGAGCAAAAAAGGTTATAGCCGCCGTAAGTCTTCCTTTCTTTACAGGCGACGCCATTCAGCAATTTGATGAGGCTTATTCCAAGGGGCTTTTTTATAGGGTTATAGGTACGAATGCCGTTTATCATACCGAGCTAAAACAAAAAGAGTGGTATATTGAAACCGATGTATCGGGTCTTTTTGCCCAAGTTATCACGCGCCTTCACGAAAACCTCTCCCTTTCGAGCCTTCTCGACAACAGGGATATAATCGAAAAATTGCTAAAAAACGCTGCAATACCTAAAAAATGATTTTTTGTGCAGCCGTCTTTGACATAGGTACGTCTTCCCTGAAGGGCGCTCTTATAGCCGAAGACGGAAAGGTTTATACGCAAGGCCGTTTATTTTTTCCTCAAAACCTTGAAGCCGAAACATGGCTTATTTCTTTTGAAAACCTTTTTAAACAGTTTTCCGACTTTGCAGAACAAAAAAGCATTAAGATTTGCGGTATCTGTATTTCGGGAAACGGCCCCAGCTTGGTTGCCGTATCCGAAGATTCTGCAGAAAGAGATTTTTTACTTTTGTGGAACAAGGCCTCTTCCAAAGCTTCGAATGAGAACTCTAACAAAAATTCGAATGAAAATTCCATGAAAAAAAGTCCTCTTTACGGTAAATCCATCTTTTTACCTCGTTTGGATTTTTTCCGAAATTCTTATCCCAAAATATTTCAATCTGCAAAATATATTTTATCGGGCCCAGAGTATTTAATTTATAAACTTACAAAAACGAAGGTAACGGTTTTGCCCGAAGAACGCTATGTGCCCGCTTATTGGACTGATGAAGAATTAAAAGCCTTATCCATACCGAAAAATAAACTTGCCCCATTTGTTCCGCTGGGAGAAGATTGCGGTCTTTACCGAAACATTCCCGTTTTTGCAGGCCCTCCCGATTTTATAGCTGCCCTCATTGGAACAAACACATTGAAGCCGGGAACTGCCTGCGATAGGGCCGGCTCAAGCGAGGGAATAAATATCTGTCTTGAAGCTCCTCCGGAAAGCTCCAAGTTGAAGGGCTTACGCCTTCTTCCGTCTCCGATTCCGAACCTTTGGAACATATCCTACCTAATAGAAAATTCGGGGAATGTTTTTTATGAGTATATAAAAAAGCACGGAGGCAATTTTATGGACTTTGACGCTTTTGTGCATAATATAAATACTAAAACCGCACATAAACAAAATGAAGCGGAAGGAAGATCTATAATGGAAGCCCTTGCTTTTAAGGTAAAAGCGGGTATGGATTTACTTGAAAAGGCCGCAGGCTTCCGTCCCATATATACAATCTCAGGAGGGCAGGCCAATAATAAACTTTGGCGGGACTTAAAGGCCGAAATCACCGGCAGAGAATTCAAGGTGTTGCAAATAGCCGATGCCGAGCTTTTGGGCAATGCCGCGATAACTTTTACTTCTCTTAAAACCTATAGCTTGATAAGTGAGGCGGCCTCTGTAATTGTTTGGTAATTTGAACTTCGCTTTCCCCTAACTTGAACTGTCCCCTCTAAAAGTGTATAATGGCAGGCTATGCAAGAATCTAAACCGCTTATAATTCAAGGAGACCGCTCCATTCTTTTGGATATTCACGACCCGGAAGCCAATGAGGCTCGTTTTGCCCTTATTCCTTTTGCGGAGCTTGAAAAGTCGCCTGAACATCTCCATACTTACAGGCTGACCCCCCTCTCGCTCTGGAATGCGGCAGGTGTCGGGCTTTCAGCCGATTCTATTATGAAAACCCTCACAGGCTTTTCCCGCTTTAAGGTTCCCGATTCTATCTTGGTTTGGATGAAAGAGACGATGGGCCGCTACGGTAAAATAAAGCTCCTCCCCCTTGAAAAGCCTCAAGAAGAAAAAAATGGAGCTGAGGAGAAGACCGATGTTGAAGAAAGCGGCGAAAATCAAGCTGATGGAATAAGGCACGAAACTCCCGATGCGGAATTTTTGCGCCTTAAACCTGAAAATGCTCTTATCTTTAAGGAATTAAAAAGCAGCAAGATTCTTTTAAAATATTTAATAGAAGATCCCGATGAGGAAAATTCTTTTTTGATTTCCCTTTTAAACAGGGGAACTGTAAAGCAGGCTCTTTTAAAACAGGGCTGGCCCGTGCAGGATGAGGTTCCCCTCCGTGACGGAGAGCCCTTGGATATTTCCCTAAAAGAAAAGACTTCAAGCGGTGCCGAATTTGAAATAAGAGATTATCAGCGGGATGCGGCCTCTTCCTTTGTCGGTGATAAGTCGGCAGGAACCGGCTTCGGCACAATTGTTCTTCCCTGCGGCTCGGGAAAAACCATAGTCGGAATGCTTACGATGAGCCTTCTTAAAACAAGCACCCTTATTCTAACTCCCAATGTTGCTGCCGTTTATCAGTGGAGACGGGAACTTTTGGATAAGACAAACATAAAAGATGAGGATATAGGCTTATATACGGGCGAGGTAAAGGAAATAAGGCCTGTTACGATAGCGACTTATCAGGTGCTTACTTGGAGGCCCAACACCGATGCGGCCTTCCCTCATTTTAAGATTTTTAGAGAGAGGGCTTGGGGGCTTATCATCTACGATGAGGTTCACCTATTACCGGCTCCGGTTTTTAGAATTACGGCAGAGCTTCAAGTTATAAGAAGACTCGGGCTTACTGCGACCCTTGTGAGAGAGGACGGCTGTGAGGGCGATGTTTTCAGCCTTGTCGGCCCTAAGCGGTTCGATGTGCCCTGGAAGGACCTTGAACAAAAGGGCTGGATAGCAAAAGCTTATTGTACCGAAATCAGGGTAAACATTGCTCCTTCAAAAGAGATAGAATACGCAGTGGGTACCACTCGCGAAAAGCACCGCATTGCAAGCGAGAACCCTGCAAAGCTCGAAATAGTAAAAAAACTTTTGACCAAGCACAAGGAAAATCAAATTCTTATAATCGGGCAATACTTGTCCCAGCTAGAAGCGATTGCAAAAGAAATAAATGCTCCTCTGATCACGGGGAAAAATACAAATGCCGAGCGGGAGCTTTTGTATGATTCATTTAGAAAGGGAGAGATAAACGTTTTGGTGGTTTCTAAGGTTGCAAACTTTGCGATTGATCTGCCTGATGCTTCGGTAGCTATTCAGGTTTCGGGCGTTTTCGGCAGCCGGCAAGAAGAGGCTCAGCGTTTGGGCCGAATCTTGAGGCCTAAAGAATGTGATTCCCATTTTTACAGCATTGTAACCCGCCAAACTATAGAAGAGGGCTTCGCCGAAAAGCGTCAAAAATTTTTAGCAGAGCAGGGTTATGACTACTCGATTCTTACCGAAGCCGAATTGGATAAATAAATGAATATTGTTTTGTTTTCAGATGATGATTGTGCAGCTCCCGATTGTATAAACGATGGCTGTGTTTTTTATAAACACGATAAAAGCATAAACAACTGCTTTGTCTTTTACAAAAATGATGAACGCTATCTTCACATAAAAAAGATTCTGAACTTAAAAGAAGGCGATGTTTTTAAGGCCGGAATCATAAACGGAAAAATAGGCGAAGCTCAGATCTCTCACCTTTCAGAAGAAAAAATCGTTTTTTCTTTTTGCCCGAATCCGCCCGATAAAGGCATTGCTGATAATGGTGCAGATAAAGTTGAGACGAGACCTCTGCCCCTTCCGCCCATAAAAATAATTCTGGGCTTTCCCCGCCCCATTCAGTTGAGGCGTATCCTTCGGGATGCGGCAAGTTTGGGCTTTGCCGAAATCGTACTATGCGGTACCGACTTGGGAGAGCGTTCCTATTTAAAATCGAACCTTTCAAGCCCCGAAGAAATAAAAAAATATCTTTTAGACGGTATCTCGCAAGCCGGCCAGACCATGCTACCGGCCTTTTCTTTTTGCAATTCGGTAAAAGAAGCCTTAAAAGATTTAAAGGCCGCCTCGTTCAAAGGCAGTAAGGTGCTCCTCGACATAGGAGATTTTCCTTCTCTTTCAACATTTAGAATGACAAAGGGTGAAAGTGTTCTTATCACAATTGGAAGCGAAAGAGGTTGGACTCAAAATGAAAGGGATGTCTTTTTTTCCGAAGGCTTTATTCCTTATTCTATGGGAAAACGCATTTTACGAACCGAAACCGCCCTTACTTCTGCCCTGTCCGTTCTCCTTGCAAACAACGGTTTTTGGGAATAGATGGTAATCTTTATAGAGCTTCTACTTCTTTAATGCTTAAACCTGTGACTTTTGCGATATTTTCTATAGGGAAATTCATTGCAAGCAGGTTTTTTGCCGTTTCGAGTGCTTTTTGGTAAACCCCTTTATCAATACCACGCTCAAGGCCTTGTTGTATTCCCTCTTCAATGCCCTGTCGATAACCTTCACTTATACATGATGCCCTGTCATGTTCATATTTCATTCGAGAGTCATAAAGCCATTTATCTCTAGGACTCATTTCCATTAATTCTATCGTTGTATTTGCCTTTCTCATCATCGGCGATTCTTGTTCTAACATTTCCCGCACCTCCGGATTATCAGTTTCAATAAATTTCAGCCAGTTTAATAAGCGTTTAGCTTTATTATCTTTAAATTGACATTCTTTTGAGAGCTTTGCCTTTTCAAGGTTCAATATATGAATCTCAAGTTTTGAAACTAAAGGCTCTTTTGTGTCTTGTTCAAGAACAAGGTACTTATTGTGCAAACGCTTATTTTTATTAAAGCCTTTTCCTATCAAGTTTATTGTAATACACTTTGGCAGTTTTGTATAGTCTTGACCTTGTTTTATGTTTTCGTTGTACATTTTAGACCAATAATACAGGGTTCTTTCAGGAAAATCAAAATGCCAGTTGTTTTGAATTTCTATATCTATAAAAGTTCCATCTCTTAGCCTTAACTTGATGTCCAAAACACCGAGCTTTTCACTTAAAAGTTCCTTATGAAACTCCTTATCCAAAAGTTCCAAGCCCGCGATTGTTTCAGGCGGAATGTCTAAGATACATTCCAATAAATCCTGTAGTACATCCTTGTTTTCCTCCACCCCGAAGACACGCTTAAAAGCATAGTCATTGCGGAGGGTGATTTTAAATAGTTGCTTCATTTTTCAACTCCCATAATTTTTTTAAAAAGAGAAAAACTTTTCCCCTTTCATAATTATTATAGAAATTGTTTGCAATAAATAGTAAAATTTAGTAGATTCAACTTCACTTAAGGCCATCTTCCGCCCCTATATTTTTTCCTAAAAATATGATATACTCCCTAAAATATCGTTCGGAGGGTATCATATGGAATTGAAAGAAAACAAGTTTGAACAAATAAAATATTTATTATCCGAAAAACGGTATATTGAAGTACAGCGGACATTGGCCGAGCTAAACGAAGTCGATATAGCCGAATTCCTTGAAACCGAATCCGCACAAAATGCCATTCTTATGTTCCGAATGCTGCCTAAAAGCATGGCGGCCGAAGTTTTTACTCTTTTACCCACGGAACAGCAAAGCCGTTTTATAGCCGCAGCTACCGATAAGGAGCTGGTTTCAATATTGGACGAAATCTTCTTGGACGATATGGTAGACATTGTTGAAGAAATGCCTGCAAATGTTGTTAAAAAAATCCTAAAAAATACCGGCAGTGAAGAGCGTATGCTCATCAATCAGTTCCTAAAGTATCCTAAAGACTCGGCCGGAAGTCTTATGACTATCGAGTACGTAGACTTAAAAAAAACTATGACCGTAAAGCAGGCCCTTGATTATATCCGCAAGATAGGTTTGGAAAGTGAAACCATTTACACGTGTTATGTTACCGATAAAAATAGAGTCCTTGAAGGTTTTATTTCTCTTAAAGAATTGGTGCTTGCTGATGAGGATAAAAAGATTGAACAGATTTTTAATAGAGAGTATATATGTGTAAACACCCATGATGATCAGGAAAAGGTTGCCTTCACTTTTAAGAAATACGGCTTTTTGGCTCTCCCCGTTGTCGATAACGAAAACCGCCTCATCGGTATTATTACCGTCGACGACATAATGGATGTTATGGAGCAGGAGGCTACCGAAGACTTTCAGAGGATGGCCGCTATGCAGCCTAACGAAGAAACCTACCTTGAAACGGGAATCTTTAAACTTGCAAAACACCGAATAGGCTGGCTTCTTTTACTAATGGTATCCGAAACATTTACCGGAACTATAATCGAACGCTACACCCATTTGGTTGCCTCAATGACTATTTTGACCGCCTTTATTCCTATGTTGATGGACACAGGCGGTAATTCCGGCAGTCAATCTTCAACCTTGATTATCCGAGGTTTGGCTACGGGAGAAATCGACTTAAAGGATTGGAAAAAGGTTTTTTTTAAGGAGTTGGGCATTGCCGTGTTGGTGGGCTTTACCTTAGGCCTTTTCAGTTTTTTAAAATCGGTCTTCCTTGGGGGGAGAAATCCTATGATAGCCCTTACTGTGGGTGCAACCCTCGTTGCAACCGTAACTGTAGCAAAGATTACCGGCGGGCTTCTCCCCATTATGGCAAAAAAATTAAAACTCGACCCTGCGATTATGGCCGGCCCCCTGATTACAACTATTGTAGATACCGTAAGTTTGATTATCTATTTTAAGATAGCTTCAGTTTTGTGTGCAGGAATGTTTTAAGCCTATGAGTTTTTTAAGAAATCTGCGATATAAAAAACTTTCTCAAAATGCAAGGGTCGAAGATTTGATAAAGGAAACCTTCCGCAAAACTATTCATCTTTGTGCAGCCCTTGTTCCTCTCGTTGCAAGATACTTTTTCTATCCCACAGTTATAGCCCTGTCCGCCATAACCTTTTTTTATGTTATCTTTGAAATTTTAAGATTAAAGGGCTATCAGATTTTTATGATTTCAAACATCACCGGCTTTGCTGCACGAGAGAGGGATAAGGGGAAATTTGTGCTGGGCCCCGTAACTCTTTCGATAGGCGTTATAAGCACCCTCCTTATCTTTCCGTTTAAGGAAGCAAGTATAGGGATTATGGCTTTGGCCCTCGGAGACGGTCTTGCAAGCCTTGTCGGAAAATTCTGGGGAAGACAGCATCTGAATATTTCCAAGGATAAAACAATAGCGGGAAGTATAGCCTGTTTTACGGCGGTTTTTATTTCTACCATTGCAATAAGCAGGAGTTTTATAAAAAGCTTTTTTATAGCAGCCATTGCAACGGGAACGGAAGCTCTCCCCTTAAAAGACTTTGACAATATACTGATACCTCTGGTGTGTGCAGGGGCTGCCTTAATATTGGCTGTTTAAGGTAGAGGCTATATAAATGTTAGCCTAAGGCTATCTTTAGGATTTCTTCAGGGCTTGAGATTATTGCATCAGCTCCGGCTTGTTCCAATTCAGGGCGTTTTCTAAAACCCCATAAAACACCGATTGTAAAAAGGCCTGCATTTTTTCCGGTTTGAACATCCGTTGCCGTGTCTCCTATGTAAAGAAAGTCTTTTTTTTCGAGCTTGAGCATTTTTAAAATTTCGTAGACACCTGCAGGGTCAGGTTTTAAGGCCACCGAATCCCGGGCTCCTAAGATACATGAAAAAGTGTTCTCGCCGAAGATTGTCTTAACAACCTTTTCTGTTGTGGGATGAGGCTTGTTTGAAAGCACATTTACGGAAATTCCGTTTTTTATTAAATCCGCTAAAAGCTTTTTAATTCCCGGATAGGCCTCGCATAGATAAACGGGATCGGCATCATAGGCGGCATTATATTCTGTAAGAATTTTTTCTTCCAAATCTTTATCGTTTTTTCCTGCACGTTCAAGAACTCTTTGTACAAGTTTTCTCGCACCGTTGCCTGTTAAGATTTTAAATTCTTCCGCATCTACAGGCGGTATACCGTATTTTGCTGTTTCAGCATTTAAAAAATGAGCTATCGAATAAAGGGAGTTGGTTAAGGTCCCGTCCAAATCAAAAATACATGCTTTTTTCATAAGGCCTCTATTCTAACAAAAATCAAAAATCTATTCAAGCTAAAAGATGTTATGCATAAAAATTAATTTTATGATAAAAAGGTATTGAACAAGGCTTTTCCGAAGGTTCATACCAAACAAAGCTTGAAACGGCAAAGCTGATGCGTATGCATAATTACCCGATTGCAGAAATTTGTACAATGACCGGCCTTTCCAAAGAAGAAGTGGAAGCGCTGAATTAATTGATAATTTAAGAAATTACCCATTAAAAATCTCCCCCAAAACGTTGAAATCCGCCGGAAAGCGGGTTATAATAACTATATCAGACATCTTAGTCAGCCCGCAAATCCTTAAGCCGATTAAAACAACTTTGACAGGAGGAGTCTATGAAGTTTAGAATAAACAAAATGAAGGGAACCGCGGCGCTCATCACAGCCGCATTCATCGTACTTACCGCAGCACTGGTCTTTACCGCATGCCCCAACAGCGCGGGCGGCGGAGGCGGGGGCGGCTCTACCGTCAGCATCACCGTAAGAGGCGATGAGCACATAAACCTGCCGTCGAAGCCGGTTGCGGTACGGGCAGGTGCCAAGTGGGCGGAAGTTCAGTTAACGGTTAAAAGCAAGGTCAGCGCCAAGCCGAACTTTTTGATTGACTCGTGGCATTTGGGCACTGACGAAAGCGCACCGGAACTGAAAGACACGGATACTTTTTATACGAACGCAGTCGTGTTCGTCAAATCGCGGCCGGACTTGCCCGATCTTTCAAGTATACAGGGCACGGGCGATCAAGTCAAAATCACTTTAGCCGTAACGCTTGAAGAAGGAGGCGCCATACTGGGGCCGAAGTCGATCAGCGTCAACAAGGGAACCCGTTGGAATTCGGTTCTTAAAACCTATGCCAAAGCTGCGCTCAAAGTGAAATACGGCTTTCAGTGTAACGGGTGGAAAAAGAACGGCAATACGGTGAACGATACCTACACCTTCGATGACGACACAACCATCTTTGCAGAGCTGGAAGACATGCGCATTAACATCACCGTAAAGGGCGACAGCAACGTGAGCGTACCGGACAGCACGCCGCTTGTTGTGCTGAGCGGAAGAAAGTGGCAGGACATAAAAGAGTTGGCCGCAGGCAGGATACAGGTCAGCGATCCTTCAAACATTGCCGTAACCGCATGGCATCGGGGAGAAAGCGCAAGCGCTCCCGTGTTGACCGACGAATACGAGTTCAAAAAAGCCGAGGGGCAAAACCGCACTGTCTATGCCAAAACGGGCGACCGGCGCATCACGCTTACCGTTACATACGGTTCAGGCTCGGGTACACCGGCGACCGCCGGTACTATCACCATATACGACGGTGATGAGTGGCACAACGTACAAAAGCAGGTTGCACCGCTGGTAAGCGTTCCCGAAGACCACTCCATACACTGGTATTTGGATAATGCAGGCGGGGAGCTTATAAACTTTTTCTATACGTTTAAAGCGAGCGACGGGAATGCGCGCACGGTGTATGCCAGAGTGTCGCCGCCCATACAGCTTACCGTTACATACGGCAGGGTTACGGGGGCAACGGTAACGATCGGCACCGTCACTACACACCACCGCAGGCTATGGTACTCCGTACAAAATGAGATTAAGTATAAGTATCCTCTTTTGTCCAATACGGAGGTGGAATGGCATTGGAATGATAAAAACGGAGCGCTTATAAGCGATACCTATGAGTTCGATGCCGGCAACGTGCCGTCGAACACGGTGTATGCGTTTGTCAGACCTAAAATAATTACGTATTACGGCGGACTGAGGTATATCGCACCGATAGGCTCTAACGGTTCGTATGAAGATTACAATATGAAAAAGATAGACGCGGTAACGGACGGCTATGTCGGAGGCGATGCCTACCACTACGTCTACAACGATCCGCATAAGGTCAGTTTAACCGCCTATCGGATAGGCACAACGGAAGTTACGCAAGAGTTGTATGAGCTGGTAATGGCACACAATCCGAGTTACTTTCAGGGCAGCTCACATCCGACTGCATCAGGCGAGAGCCAAGAAAAGCGCCCGGTAGAACAGGTAAGCTGGTTTGATGCGATAGCTTTTTGCAACGAGCTTACGCGCTGTTGTTACTCTTTGGGAGAAGCGCAATGCGTGTATACCTATAACGGGCATACCTACACGGTAGAAGATGCACAGGCACACAATGTGCCCGTCATGGATATGAGCAAAAAAGGCTTCCGCTTGCCGACCCAAGCCGAATGGGAGTGGGCTGCCCAAAGCGGCACTGCATGGCAGAAATGGGCGGGCACTAACGACGAAGACAAACTTTCATACTACGCGTGGTACGATGCGAACGAATACGGCAGAACGCACCAAGCGGGACGTAAAAAGGCAAACCCGTTCGGTCTTTTTGACATGTCGGGCAACGTAAGCGAATGGTGCTGGGATTGGTGGATCCAGACTACGCCTGAGGGCGGTACCGATCCTGTCGGGCCGCTTTCGGGCACTAATCGCACCACCTGCGGCGGCGGTTATTCTTTCTTCGACTCTGCGTGTTGTTGTGCGTATCGCGGCCTTGAAGAACCCGACAAGAACAAGGATACTACCGGCTTTCGCATAGTGTGCAGGTATGAGTTTTAGGCTTTCCGCCTAAAACATCGCACGCGTGGAACCACCGCACATCCTGTGCGGTTAAGCCAAAAGCGGGCAGGATGTCTGCCTTACGGCAAACATCGCGTGTCGGTATGGGAATTGCACCTCCGTGTGCAATTTTCATACCGAGTTTGTCTTCGCCAAACTCGCAAGACTTATGACGTTTTTTTTGCCGTCCGTGACAGGACACCGCTAAGGATAGGTTTACCGTGGAGTAATGGATTATTGGATTCATTACTAATTAATAACCGCTACTTCCATAGACCATGTTTTTTGTGTATGATAAGCCCATGGGTAAAAAATTTGAAAAAGAATTGCCGGTTTGCGGTTTTGAAAGCTGTCTTGCTTTGGCAAAACATCATCCCGAAAAAATCTCCCGCCTGTTTTTTTCGGAAAAAAGAGCAAAACAGTTCGGCGAGGTTTGTAAGTATTTGGCTTCCAATAAAAGGTTATATAGAATAGTTTCCGATGATGAATTGGAAAAGCTCTCGGAATCGGTGCATCATCAGGGTGTAACAGCGATGATCTTTGAGCCTGAAATTCCTGTTTTAGAGCATGAAGAAATAAACCTTTGGGCTCAAAATAAGGAACACGTTTTAATGCTCGATGAAATAGGAAATGCAAACAACTTGGGAGCAATAATAAGAAGTGCCGCTTTTTTCGGTATAGAAAATATAGTTTTAACAAAGGAAGATAAACAGGCCTCGATTACCACCTCGGCTTATAGGGTAGCGCAGGGCGGAATGGAATTTGTAAAAATCTTTAAGGTTTCATCGACGGCTTGGTTTTTGCGCCAGTGCCGAGGACGGCTTACCTGTATAGGCACGGACTTAAGAGCTCACCACGAAATAGCCGACCTTGGAAGATTGATTGAAAAAGATGAAGCTTGCGTGATTGTCTTAGGAAATGAAGAGAGGGGAATCAGCGAAGAAGCAAAAAAGCTTTGTGTCCACCTTATAAAAATAAAGGGAAGCGGCAATGTGGAAAGCTTAAATGTCGCTCAAGCCGCAACCCTTTTTTGCCATAGTCTTAGTGCAACAAACCCTCGATCTTTTTAATTACATATTCTTTTAAGGGGAGACCAGCAATCTTAATATCTTTTGGGTCTTCATAATTCGGAATAAGTTTAAAAAAGTTAATATAAATTTTATTTCCTTTAATATAAAATTCTTCTGCATGGGCAGGAATAAAGATGAGCTCGATCTCATCGAATTTCGTCGAAGTCTTGTACTTTTCCGTAAGTTCTGCAAGGTTTAAGGTTTTAATCGGAGCCATCATATTGTGCATGGTCTGCAAGTCTTCCAAAATCCACATATTGTTATTCCAAAAACGGCTTTCGCTCAAGGTGCGGTTATTCAGTTTTTCCCTATTGGAAATTGCAGACATAACCCTGCGGACGGAATCTTTCGAAAAGTCGTCACTGTAAACGACTTCCATCTGAGGCTTTTCGGCAATACTCATAAAGTAATCGTCTCCCATCTTATCCTTTGAGGCTACGCTTTCCCAAAAGAAAATCATCATTTCCAAAACGTCAAAATCAATCTTTATATTTTTCATAAAGAAACCTCCATAAGTTTTAACCGCTTAGAGTTTACACCTATTACCGTTTTTTTTCAATGAGTAACAGTTAAAAGCCGACACAAAAGTTATGACCTATAATTTTCCGACTTCTTCTTTAGAAAGCCCTGTGATTGTATAAATATCTTCAAGCGGATAATTCATGTTTTTCATGATTTTTGCCGTTTCAAGTGCTTTTTGATGTGAGCCTTCAGCTCGGCCTTCAGCCAACCCTTCTGCTAATCCTATACTTCTTCCTTTTTCCCGCCCTTCGGCCAAGCCCTCTCTCCTGGCTGCACTGCGTTCATCTTCCACATACATCCGGTATTTTTCATCAGAGAGTTCTATTGCCATTCGCCTCTCTTCATCAGTTACCCTAAAGAGTGTTGCTTCTGCCATTTTTATACCCTCCTCTAGTCTACACAATTCTTCCAACATTCCGCTTTTTTTGTCTTCTTCATAGTTGGCTAAAAATCTTATCCAAAAGTCTTTTAAGCTATACTCTTCCAATCTCTTTTTCATAGTATAAACTATTAGCTCGTTTAATTCAACATAAAGATATTGAATTATTGAGCTCTCAGACATCTTTACAAGCTCTGCGCTTTTAGGAACATCGCAGCCGAAAACGGAAAGACTTATGGCGTACAAAAAGTCGTCTTCTTTGGGCTCCGTCTTTAAAAAGCGGGAAGCTAGACGCATAAGGTATAGTTGACTTCTGCGATGATAATTTGTTTTCCAAAACTGCTGCATCTCAAGGTCTACGATAAGGCCGTTGTCGGTTCTAATCAGAAAATCCAGGCGGTAAGTTTCTCCCGAAGGCCTATCGCGAATAAGCTCGGTGTTTATGATTTCTGCCTTATTGATTTTACCGTAAGAATCTTCCAAAAAAGCGTTTAAAAAGCTTATAAGAGCCTTGTTGCCTTCTTCACCTTTGGAAAACATCAACTTAAAAACCCAATCGGTTTTGGGGTTTAAAATAGTTTGTTCATTTGACATAACTTTTCTCCTTAATAATAATTAATCAATGGTTAGGATAAAGCAAAAAATTCTTTTATGCCTTATCATTATTATTGTAGGATTTTATTTCATTTAAGAGTAAAATTTAAAAAAAAATTATTTTTTAATTCCTGAAACCCACTTGGTGTTCAATATCAAGATAACTGCAACAAGGCCGGCAGTGATGTTTGAAAAAAGGTTTCCCCAATATATCGAATAGTAGGAGAGATATCTTTCGGTTGCAAGAATGAAAATATAGCGTAAAAGCCAGATACGCAAAACACCCAGCATTAACGGAATTTTCGTTTTGCCGAGACCTATAAAGGCTCCTTGAACTGTCATACAGACGCCGAAACCTATGACCGAGTAGGTATAAATATGCAGGGCTGCAACGGCAATGTCGCCGATTTCGGGTATTTCCGGCTTAAACATCGATACGAGATAGGCGGAAGAAGGCACGATAATGGCAATCAGCACCGCTCCGCTTATAGCACTTGTAATACAGCCTAAAAGACAGGCTCTTTTTGCTTTTTTAGGATTTCCGGAACCTATGTTCATGCTGACCATAGTTGTAACGGCAGCACTAAAACAGCCGGGGATATTAAAACAAATTGTCGAAATATTGCTTGCGATACTTTGTCCGTTTAAAATAACAGCTCCGTATGGCTCCATTTCGTTATTTATAAGAAAAAAGCCGAGAAAAACAAAGGCATAATTAAGCATTGCGGGGAAACCTACGTGTAATAGCTCTTTGAGAGTCGGATAAGAAAACTTAAATTTTTTTAAACTAAGTTTATCGGGGCTCTTTTTTAAAAAGAGATCATAGAACATCCACGCTGCTACTACGAGGTTGGCTAAAAGCGAAGCTAGTACGCAACCGTCTATTTTCATTCTCAAAAGATATAAAAATATAAAGTTTCCGATTATTTTGATTATAAGCATTATAATCATCCTAAAAAAAGGTGCCTCAGGTTTGCCGTTTGCATTTTTTATACCGTTGTATATGGATTCCATGAAGCTGAGAGGCATTACCAAGCAATAAAGAGAAATATACCTAAAAACCAAGGGGGCTATTTCGCTTTTGAGTGTATAGCTTATTATTGTTCCTATTATAAATAGGAGAGGAATTGAAACCAATCCCAACAAAAAGGCAAATACGAAAATTTGTGTTGCCGTTTTTCTACTCTCATCAATATCACCTCGTCCGTTAAGCTGCCCGATAATTGCCGTAGCTCCAACGCTTAAGCCCTGTCCAAGTGCTAAGACAATGGATATAATAGGTTGAGAAAAGCTGACTGCACTGGCTGTTACATGGTCCGTAAGCCTGTTTATAAAAAGGCCATCCGTAAAGGGCATCATAGCCTGCAGCATAGCCATCATTAGAGCCGGTAAAGAAAGAATGATTAGGGTTTTGAGAGGTGAAGCGGTTAAAATAAGCTCGCGCCTTTGTGCTGTGGTTTGTCCTAAAAATTTAAGCTTCATATTCTTTATATTCTACCCTATTATTTAAAAATAGGGAAGATGTATAATTATAAAAAAATATTAAAAATTACTTGATATTATTGACATTTTGTGTGTATATTGTATTGTAGATATATCCATTTTTATCATTTTTTTTAGTTTAATTTAGATATATTAAAGATTTAAGCTGTTTTAGCCGATAATCTATCGGTTAAATTACCGAATCGGTTTAGGAGTATTTGATGAAAAAAATAACAATTTATTTATTGATTATGTTTAGTGCCTTGAGTCTGCTATATGCAGGAGGGGCAAAAGATATAGATAGTGTACAGATGACCAATAAAGAAAGCTGGCAGCAATCTATAGATATATCCGGAAAGAAAAAAGGAAAATACAATGTATTGATAAAGGCTGTTGATATAGCCGGTAATGAGGGCTATGTAGGGCCTTTTAATATGTATATAGACCCTAATTCCGACTTACCGATAGTAAACATAAGTAATCCTAAAAGTGAAGCTGTAGTAGTCGGAAATATAAACGTAATAGGAACATGTGTAGATGATGATGCGGTAGACTATGTAGAGTTACGTATAGACGGCGGAGAAAATATCTACCGAGCCAAGGGTAAAGAATTTTGGTCATATTATATAAACACGGAAAATTTTGAAGAAGGAACGCACACGATAGAAGCTTGGGGTGTAGATATTAACGGCGTAAAGGGAAAGTCCGTAAAACACAGCTTTTACATAAACCGCTTATCGCCAATAACTTCAATAGAAAATAAGAGTGTAGGAGAGCTTGTTTCAGGTAAGATAACAATTGACGGAACAGTAGAAGACGGAAACGGTATAGAAAGGCTGCTGTATTCATTAAATAATGGAGAGAACTTTGAAGAAATAAAATTATCCTATAACAAAAAAACAAAGCAGTCAAAGTTTTCGTTAAAACTAAATACAAAAACAATAGAAGACGGGCCTAAGGTAATTTGGTTTAAAGCAATAGATAAGCAAGGAAAGATCGGCATTTACACATTTTTATTGTTTATAGATAATACGGCTCCTTTAGTAGAGTTTATCTATCCCGAGGGGGATAATCCGACGGAACCTGTATTTTCCGTAGCAGGAAAGGCTACGGATTTAGTTGGTTTATCAAGTTTATCTTGGAAGTGTAACAACGAAAGCGGTGAATTTGAACTTACCCCCGGAAATCATTATTGGATAAAAGAGTTTGATGTTGGTAAGACCGGAGCCAAGACTGCCGTTGTCGAAATAACGGCAAAAGATATAGCCGGAAACATAGTAAGGGCAAAAAAGACATTTTATATAGATCAAAATAAGGGAAAGCCTGTAATCGAAATGTTAAGCCCTGTGCTTGATGGAAAATTTTCAGAAGATGTCTATATCGCAGGAGCAATCTATGACTTATATGGTGCGAATGAGGTAAGGTACAGAATAGACAAGGGTGAAGAAAAGGCGATAGATGCTTTTGGTGCAGGCTTTTCTGTTATAGAACGAGGATTGAGCGAAGGAGCTCATACATTGACTATCTATGCAGTGAATAAAAAAGGTATTAAAGGAGAGCCTTTAACCGTAAAGTTTAATGTAGAAGGAAAGGCTCCTGTAATTTCTTTTGATAACGGAGAAACTATCATACCTGTATATACTGCACAAACAAAGAGCTCGACTTCAGTGAATGTAAAAGCGGCTTCCGGTTTAAAGTATTTAAGTGTAGGTTTTAATGGAGAAGAAGAGTCCGTTTTACCTGTAAAAACAGGTCAAACCGATTATGTGATAAAAACAAATATAAGCGGAAAATCGGCGCCCGGTATATATACTGTTTCTGTTACTGCTACAGATATGAACGATAAGGTCGGTAAGCAGACTTTAGTTATCCGGGTTGTATCGGGAGCAGGCGGTGAAGAAAGCTTTGTATGGTCTAAAGGTAATGTAAATGAGAATAATCAAATAGTCTTGTTAGACGATAAACCATTGACAGGTGTTTATCAGCCTAAGGATGGAATGGTAATAGAAAATGTAGAAGTAATAGGATCTAAGAACATTGAAGCTGAAAGGGAAGGAGAGTTAATAAGATTAAGAGTAAAAGAAGAAGGCTTATATAAGGGAATCGGCGTAAAGATAACGGACAATGAGGGCGGTGTTTTTACAAGTCCTTTAGTAGATATTCTTTTTGATAAGACCGCACCTAAAATCAGTCTTGACATGAATGAAGAAGCTTCTTTTATAACAACTTCTATAAACTTAAAAGGTAAGGCTGAGGATTTGGTTGGAATTACAAAAGTTGAATATAGCTTAGGAAGCGGATCCCCTTATGTGAAATTATCTAATTCATTTAACGAGAAGATAAATATAAGCGGACAGGCAGACGGTCCCATTGTTGTTACAGTAAAGGCAACGGATATAGCCGGAAGGGAAAGCTATGAAAGACGAGTCCTTTATAAGGACAGCGAAGCCCCTGAGGTTGTTATGGTGCTACCTGAGGGCGGAGGAAAAGTAAACGGTTCAATATATGCAGCTTTTAAGGTAAGCGATAGGTTTGCCGGAGTAAAGCCGGAGTATAAGGGAGCAAGTAAGGGTGCTGAATGGCAGAGTTTTGAATACGGTTCCTTACCTAATCTTATAATAGGCAGTGCAAAAGAGCCTTTGAGTAAAAACATGCAGTTTAGATTTACCGACCCTGCAGGGAATTCACGAAGTTTTAACAGTTATAATTTTGACATAGACAATACTGAAGATGCCCCAAGGGTAGATTTATATTTACCGAATGAGAATGAGATTATAACGAGCGACTTTGAAATATCAGGTATGGTCTATGATGACGATGAAGCGGCCAAGCTCTACTACAAAATAGATAAGGGATCTTATAAGTCGATGGATGTAAAAAACAGCTTTTCTATACCCATCTTGTTAAGCGAGCTTACTGATAATGAACATGAAATAACCATGTATGCCGAAGATATTTACGGAGTAACAAGCCAACCCGTAACTAGAAAGATAAGAGTGTCTTTAGGAGAACCTCAGGTTGGAGTGTCTTATCCTCTAATAACAGACACAGTGCAAGGGGTAAGTTTAATATCGGGTAGTGCCTTGGATAAAAACGGAATCAAAAAGGTTGAACTGTCGTTTGATAACGGGCTGACGTATAACCTTGCAGAAGGCGGGGAAAAATGGCAGTACCGTATAAATACCCATATAATAAATGACGGAACTCATATAGTTTTTGTAAAGGCTACGGATAATTATGAGCAAGTATGTTTATATTCTACATCAATTAACGTAGACAATACGCCTCCTTCATTAAAACTGGAATATCCTCTGGCAGGATCCAAATTGGATAGCAACCTTTTTGTGTCGGGGCGTATATATGATAATATTTCTCTTGAAGGAGTAATGCTAAAAATAAAGAGCCTTGATGGAAAGGCTGTGCCTCAAAAATTATCCGAGATAAAACTTGAAACAGATATAATCCTTTCAAAAGATATAGATATAAGCTCATTGCCTGAAGGACGGTATAATCTTGAAATAAGCGGAGTAGATAAGGCAAATAATACTAATGAAGTCTCTGTCAATTTTGATGTTTATAGAAAGAAGGATAGAAACAGGTTAGAGTTGCTGTATCCTTTAAACGGCGAGACGGTAAGAGGGGAGTTCAATATATATGGAAGGCTGATAGTAGATAATGCTGTAGAAGAAGCCGCTTTATATATAGACGGAAAAGAACTTGAAAGGGTCTCGGTATCTAAAACCGGCTATGTTTGTTTTAAGATAAACGGTGAAAAGCTTGTAAATGGAGAGCATAGTATTGAGTTAAGGGCAAATCGTGCAGGTGTCGGGTCTCTTAATTCTGAAGTACATAAGATAAATTATGCAATAGAAGGTCCTTGGATCACTATTGATAACTTTGCGATGGGAGACTTTGCGATAGAAAGACCTTACCTTAGAGGAAGATCCGGTTATACGGTATCTGAAGAAGAAAAGGCTCTGGTGTCTTCAAAGGACGCTACATCTGAGGATAAAAGAGCATTTAAGGCAAAGCGTATTAAATATGTAGAAATCAGTTTTGACAACGGAAAAACCTTTTCCCCTGTTAAGTCGACTGCTAATTGGAAGTATAGACTTGAGACAGATGATATGGCTCAAGGAAATCACTTTTTATTGTTAAGAGCCGTTATGGAGAATAAAGAAACAGCGGTTTGCAGGACAATAATAAATATAGATAAGACGGCTCCAAAAGTAACCTTGATATCGCCCGGAGAAGGAGGCCGATACAATGGAGCGATTGAGTTTAGCGGCTTATCTTCTGATGACGTAGAGCTGTCGAGTGTAGAAGCTCTTTTAAGGAAGGGAGATAAGGCGAGCTATGGATTACCTAAGTTTATACAAGGTTTGCATTTTGAAACGGCCTTTTGGGGCGCTTCTTTGTGGAATTTAGGTATAGGATTGAGCTTTTTTGATGATAATGTAAAGCTGCAGCTTCATTACGGGCAGTTTTTACAAAGTCAGTTTAAAGCATTATACGGTAATCAGCAAATTAGATACGGAGGGCATATAATATCGTTAAAGCTTTTAGCTAACGTATATGAGCTGCCTTTCGGTTACTATTTTGGACCCGATTGGAAATGGTTATATTTGGATGTGGCCTTGGGTGCACAGTTTTCGCTTTTTACAAACACCCAAAGCGGACGTCCTCAAATCTTGTCGGCTTTGCTTACACAAATTGAATTTCCTCGCGTGAAATTCCATAAGCAAAAATATTTTAGTTCTTTCTCGATATTTACGGAAGGACAGTTATGGTTTATACCTACCGATGTAGATTCAAAGAGTAAAAAATCTGCAATCAAATCGGTTATCCCGCATATATCCGTAGGTATAAGGGTCGATATATTTTAACAAAACTTTTTAGAGGTATTTATGAAGAAGAACAGAATTTTTTTAAGTTTTTTGATTTTAATTTTGTTTACGGTATTTTTAAGCGTTACCTGCAAACAAAATGTAGGTTTGGGCGGAACTATCGATATTGAACGCCCGGAGGGAGAAATTACTTATCCTGATGCAGGAGAAACTCCTATTAGGGGTAGTTTTGTGATGAAAGGTTACGCTCGTGATGATGACGGAATAAAATCAATAACTATCTCATTCAAAAATATTGAGACCAAAGAAATTATTGGTCCTCACAGTGTTGGAGGTTTTACTGAAGGCGATGGAAGTGTTTCATGGTCAATCAATATTGATAACGAATCTAAAGGTTTTGAAGATCCTCCTCACGAGTTGGTAAAAAAATACCCCATCCCCGATGGTGAGTATACCGCCATTCTTACTGTTACGGATAAAGGCGGCAGAACTTATGAAACAACTAAAAACTATAAAATAGACAATACACCTCCGGTATTTATCGTACAAAGGCCGTCGACGGTTATAGACGAAAGCTCCACCCCTTCGGCATCGGATCAGGCCGACGGTTATGGAGCTGTCTTTTCGGTTGTAGGACAAGCCGGCGAAAAAAATACAGTCGAAAAGCTGAATGTGCATGTTCCTGGAACGCCGCCGATCGATATGACCAATATGTTCGTCAGTAACAGTATAAACGCGCAAGTCGCCGTATCGAAAGTTGTTTCAGGCAGTGAAACAGATCCTTTATATGGTTTGCAGGAGTTGGATAAAACGAAGCCTATCAAAGGGGCATTATATCTGTATGATAATGCCCGTGAATATAAGGGCGGCAACGCTTCGGGTGAAGGAAATAAAGCCGATTGGTACTATCAGTGGGATGATATTTACACTTACACTATAGCAAAAGACTACACCCCCGCAGTAATCAGCGATTATTTTGCCGGCAAAAGAGGTTCGGATGCCAACGAGCACGATAAAAAAATCAAGGCCTTGCGCAACGATCTAACCGCTTTGACTAAACTTAAAGAAAAAATGGTAAAAATGAGCGAAAAACGCAGCACCTTTAAATTGGATCCAAGCAAATCGCCTGGGTTTAAGGTTATCGGTGTAACGAATCTTCCTGATACTACTTCTACGCCCTTAAATATTTCTCAAGCGTCACCATTGCTGTTTAAACCCGGAAACGAAACGACATTTTTAGTGGAGCTTATCCGCAACAAAGACAACACTCCGGTGGTAGGAGGTTCCGATCTTGCAGCCTATAAAGCAAGCAATATCGAAATTGTTTTGCTCAAATGGGATGGTACCGGTGATGCAGCTAACTGTTTTAAAACTGATACGCATTTGATTGAAAAATCGCTTGTAAAATTTTCAACCTTGTCGAATACAAACAATATTACAGTAACAGGCGGAAATTTACGCGTAAAATGTAAATTCGATACAACATGGGGTGAAGGATACTATGCCGTAAAGGTAAGAGGTACGGATACTATTGATGAACCCTCGCATAAATTTCAGGAATATGATGATTCCAATACGGCAAGCGGCGGATTTTATATCATAAATTTCCTTACTACCGGCTCAGGTCCGAGAATACGGCCTATCCGACCTCAAGGTGTTAAAAATACAACTTTAGATATAGAGGCCGATGTTAGAGGGATAGATTCAACCGGAGTGGTGTATTACAGTATAGACACACCGGTATCTACCAGTCCTTATCCGACGACAGTGCTTACAAAGGTTAACCCTTCCGACCCGAACGATTTTCGATACAAGGCAGCGAATGTCAATATAAGTGGGCTTGATGACAAAATCCATACAATTTACTTTTTAGCTAAAGCAGGGCCCGGCTCGACCGATTCGGATACGACCGATTTTACTGTCGATAAGACGGCTCCTACAGTTACAATAAGATATCCTGCGGCCGATGATCCTCAGGCAGGAGATATTACAATTTCGGGGGCAATTTCTGATGATCCACCGTCAGGATTGACACCTGAGCCTCCGACTGCCGGCGTAAAGGCATCAAGTACCAAATACATACTGGGTAAAAAAACTTCCGTACCGACTGTAAGTACTCCCGATTATGATGCCGCAACCGCACCACATGGCTGGAAAGCAATGGACTCTTCGACAAAGGGGTCGTGGAATGTCCGCGTCAACTTGGATCAAGTTCCCCCAGCCGAATACGGGGCTGTCGTAGGCGCGTATAGGAAAATCCCTTTGTATATTTTTACGGAAGACGAAATAGGGAATAAGACCGTAAGAGAACTAGAGATTCTCTTTAACCCCGACGGAACAAAACCGGTTGTAAAAATACTTTCTCCACAAGCAGATGTAACAGTAGGCGGAACCATACAAATTTTTGGCACGGCAAGCGCCGTTATTGGAGGACCGGGTGCCGTAGGCGAAGTGTATATCCAGTTTTCGCACGACGGCAATTTTAATAATACAGCTGATGGAACATTCGGTGGTTTCACTCCGCCCGGCGGTTCACTTATCCCTTCAAAAGACTGGTATAACGGCGGGAACGGACAGCTTGTCCCTGGTACGAGCCTTCCTGGGGGAGGGGCAGACTGGAGAGTGAGCATCAACTCTGACGGCTCCTTTAACCATGCAACCGCGCAAAATCAGCCTGTCTATTTCAGAGTCCGTGCAAAAAATAAAGATGGTATTACGATGGGGGAATGGACAGAGAAAAGAAAGATAATCGTCGATAAAGATGCTCCGTTAATTACCGATATAAAAATCGATAATGCATCGGGCGCTTCCTCACCGCAAGATTACGAACTGAATATGTGGCTTAAAAGCGGTAAAAAACTTACAGCGAAACTGACCGACCCGTCGGGGATACAGGACGTAAAGATTACCTTTAAAAACGGCACTGTTGAAACAAAGTATCAAAAAAAAGCTGTAGGTACTCCCGATTCGGGCTACACAGCCGTTCCCTCCGGTTGGCTTGCTGATTATAATTCCGGCGGCATTTCGGGATATACATTAAGCCTGCCGCTTGATATAAGCAGTATGACCGGCGACAGCTTTTCGGTTACCATAGAGGTTAAGGAAAAAGCTTCTCAGCAATTATCTTCAAACAGTTCGTTCCTGTTCCGTTTCGACACGAAAAATCCGGTAGGAGACTACGGTGTCGACAAACACATGAATATCGGCAATTTTACGTCTTCTTCGATAATGGAGGCACAGCTTGCACAAAAAGTCCGCGACTTGGGAGGTACGGCTTCTTCAGGCGGCGGCTGTAAAATAGTTGCGGGAAATTCCGTGCTTACGGTAACGAAGGTAACGGGCAATACTGTCGAGTTTACCGCTTCGCCTTCACTTACCGGCGGAAGTTACAGCTATATCTTATATAAACCGGAACTGCTTATATATGAAGGCAGTAGCGGTGACTGGATTATAAACGGTGTCGCGAATGACAGCGGTTCGGGTGTAAAAGAAGTGAAGG
Organism: Treponema denticola ATCC 35405; assembly: GCF_000008185.1. Lineage (NCBI taxonomy): Bacteria > Pseudomonadati > Spirochaetota > Spirochaetia > Treponematales > Treponemataceae > Treponema > Treponema denticola. Next base: position 2,758,323 of record NC_002967.9, on the reverse strand, counting down.
CAAAGGTAGTCGTAAACGGAACTTCTTCGCCCGAAATAACGATGACCGAAACCGATCCGCAAAACAGGATAACCAAGCAGCTTGGTGGAACGGTTACATGGCAAGGAAAAATCGATTTAGCTCCTACCCCTCCTGTCACTGATGGAAAGGGTAAACTGTACTACACTATAACTGATAACAGCGGTAATACATATAGCCATAGTGTAGACGTGCATGTAAAAAATAAGCCTATCATGGTAAGTGCGATAACACTTTCTACCGATATAGGCGGTACACCGAGCTCCTTCACCGGAGGTTTGTCCGGAGCGTTAAATGCAAACCGCGATTTTATCGGAAAAGTTACAAGTACGGAATTTGCCTTTAAAAACAAAGATAACTCAAAGATAAAGGTTGAGTTTACCGGCGGTCAGGGTACCGTAAAATATCGGCTTAAAAAAGGCGACGATACGACTGAGCTGCAACCCCTTACTACCATTACAAACGGCAATGAAATTGATTTAAAAAATCATTTGACTGCAATCGGTAATTCAAATGGTACGCCCATCGAGATAATTCTTGAGTTGTGGGACGAGGCTCATGGGTTTGCAGTGGGAACAAACACCGCTTTTGCAAAAATAACGATTAAAACGCTGTTTGATGCGCTTGATACCAAATCACCTACGGTAGTTGTACAGCCTTTCCACTGGAATAAGGAGGACGATAACTCACTTTACCAAAACAGCCGTGCGAACGGACATGTGGAAATTGATACGTCTTCAGTTTCCGGCAAAGTAACCCTGCGCGGATTTGCGTATGATAATGTTAAAATTGATTCAATTAAGGCGGTACTGCCATTTAGTCCGGAACTGACAGTTACGGCAACCCGAAGCGGCCAAACGTGGAGTTCAGATAAAACAATGACTCCGAACGGGGCTGAATTAAAAGTTACCCATCTGGGCGCCGATTATTTGGGCTATTATGTTAAGTGGGAGCTCAGCTTTGACAGTTCAAAAATCCCCATGGGAGCAGATAAAGATATTAAAGTAACTGCGAACGATGGCGTAAGAAACTCCGTAGAAAGTGGTGCTCCTATTTCGATGACACTCGAAACGGTTACTCGAGGTGCTGAAAATTCCGCTTCACACAGTAGTTTCACTTCGGCAAATATCGGGCAGTTTGTTTTATTCGAAACGGGGCAAAAACGATATCTTACCCGTATAAGCAGCAAAAACGGCAATACAATAACATTGGACAATTCTGTACCGACTGATATGAACCAAGCCGCTGTGTACGATTATACGGCAAATAAAACAAAGACATCGGTAAAGAGTGTACCGTATATTACTGGTGTCAGCAGAAACAGTACATACAATACAAACAGAGCGCGAAGCGGCGCGATACCCTTACTCCGCGGGGAAGCTGGCAATACGATTACAGGCTTTAACTTTGAAGGAAGCGCTCCCTCTTTAAAGATTACTGAAAACAAAGATGGAACCGGTTCTTCAGTTGAAATGGACAATCTTACTTTAAGTGGTGATAAGAAGAGTTTTACCTTTAAAGTTCCTGATACGGCAAAGGACGGATATCTGCATCTTGTTGTAAACGGTGTCGCTGCGGTGAATAATACAAATGCGTATACTGACAGCAATATGGAAAAATCCGATACATACGGAACCGCAAAACATTCCGACGACAGGCTTGTGCATATCTGGCGTGTAAATAAGGAAGATACGTTTAAGGGCAGCAAAAATGCCATCTATCCTGCAATGAGTAAAGGTGCTGACGGAACGCTGTATGCTTCATTTAGCAATTATTCAAAGTCGGAAGTGTATTATTCAAATGCATTTACTGGAAGCAGTGCTGTTGTAGTAGGAGGATCCGGTACAACGACGTTATTTACCGGATACGATCCGCCGGAAGAAACCGATATAACCGTTACCGGAAGCGGTGGAAATCCGGAAGTAAACGTACTGTATGCTGCAAATTATCATGGAGGAACGGATGAGTTCTGGGGTGATGGCGGCACTTTTGATTGGAATGATACTAGTCCTTTCACCGCCGGAGGTATATACCTCTATGATAAAGATGCACAGTCGACACTGGTTAATAATCTCTCCTCTACTCCTACTACAAAGAAAAAGGCTAAAATATACCGGTTTGAACTGTTTACTTACGATAATGAATTGCAGCAGTTTAAAAACATACGGACCGTACGTTCCGGGAATAACATCTATGTCGTCTATTATGATAGATTGACTGGTGCCGTAAAATTCTCATGGGTAGACGACAGCAAAACGCCGGATACAAGCCTAAAGGCACTTCCATGGTGTGTCATAGACGGAAATACCGATGTGACCGATACAAATAGCAAAGTACCGGATCATCCGGCTGACTCGTTCACATTTGTGAGCCCTAACGGTACAGCTTATGCATCTCCGTATGTACTGAGCGCTTCTGCTTTTGAAGACGGACTTTCCGTTTCACATACGGTGTGGGAATCCATTGCCGTTGCGACAACTACACAGGGCTATCCCATAGTAGTGTATATGGATGCTACTACGGGAAGATTGCGCCTTGCAAGAAGTACGTCTCCACAGCCTACGTCATCAAGCGATTGGAAGATTCAGGGCGTTCTCGCTTCTTCAGATCCGAACGGTAAGCTTGCAAGCAATTACATAAATGCATGTATCGGTACCGACGGGATTCTGCATATCGCGTTCCAAAACACCAAGGGGCAACTCGTGTATGTAAAGTCTACGAATAGATCCGATACCGGTTCAACGAAATACACGTTTGGAACTTCGGAAGTTTTGGATGACTCCGGTATGTCTATAGATATGACCATGAACGGCGCAACTCCGTATATCTCGTATGTGTTCCGTCCCAACTCGTATGATGCTATCCGCATTGCCTATAAAACATCTATGGACTTTAACAATACTGGAGCGAATGTGGAAGGCTGGGAAACAATGACTGCGCCTCTTAACCAACGGGCAGCAAACAGCCGTATTTGTATTGAAACACAGGCAAAGTATTTCGGCACTACGCAAAAAATGCCTGTTGCTGTAGGGTTTACTACCGGTTCAGATTACCGTGCAGCGTTCTATGTAGGAAAATAAAACGGTATTGCAAAAATAAGCATTTCGCTTAACAGTTAATCTTCCCCTCGTCGGATTATCCTGGCGGGGGGATTTTTTATGTGATGTGGAAAACCGAGGAAAATGCCGAGGTTTTTGATCTTTTTACATAGCTTCTAATTAGCCTTTGTACTCTTGGCGTGCCTTGCGGTTAATTTTCGAGGTATTTAACCGCTGAGGCCGCTAAGGAATTTTTGGGGAATCTTTGTATCTTATTTTTATAAGGCATCGATCTCTTCTTTGGAAAGTCCCGATACTGTGCAAATATCGCTAATCGGATAGTTCATACCTTTCATCAGTTTAGCCGTTTCAAGTTTAGTTTGATAAGAGCCGTCGGCAAAGCCTTCTTGCCTACCTTTTATTTCGCCCTGCAATATTCCCACCTCAATGCCCTGTCTGTACCCCTCATTTATACATGAAGCCCTGTCATGTTCATATTTCATACGAGATTCATATAGCCATTTATCTCTAGGACTCATTTCCATTATTGTAATAGTATCATTTGCCTTTTTCATCATCGTCGATTCTTGTGCTAACATTTTCCTCACCTCCGGATTATCAGTTTCGATAAATTTCAGCCAGTTTAATAAGCGTTTTGTTTTCTTATCTCTAAATTGGGAACCTTCTAACAGTCTCGCTTTTGCAAGGTTTAGTATATGAATCTCAAGTTTTGAAGCTAAAGGCTCTTTTGTATATTGTTCAAGAACAAGATACTTGTTGTGCAAACGCTTATTTTTATTAAAGCCTTTTCCTATCAAGTTTATTGTAATACACTTTGGCAGTTTTGTATAGTCTTGACCTTGTTTTATGTTTTCGTTGTACATTTTAGACCAATAATACAAAGTTCTTTCAGGAAAATCAAAATGCCAACTGTTTTGAATTTCAATGTCGACAAAGGTTCCATCTTTTAGTTTTAACTTGATGTCCAAAACACCGAGTTTTTCACTCAAAAGTTCTTTCTGAAACTCCTTATCGAGAAGTTCCAAGTCTGCGATGGTTTCAGGCGGAATGTCTAGTATACATTCCAGCAAGTCCTGTAAGACATCTTTGTTTTCTTCAACTCCGAATACTCTTTTAAAAGCATAGTCGTTGCGGAGGGTTATTTTGAATAGTTGCTTCATTTTTAACTCCATAAAAATTATTTGAAAAGAAGAAAAATTTTTCCCCTTTCATAATTATTATAGAAATTGTTTGTAATAGATAGTAAAATTTTAATAAAATAGGAATTTTCTCACCTTTTTTTCATATGATTTTGTAAGAAATTACGCTTGAATTCCCTTAAAAGCTATTGTATAATGACTTTATGTTAAACAAGCAAAGAAAGATGACTTGGCGGACTTACCTCGCCTACGGAGCTGCCGATTTATACGGCGGAGGCTGTTTTTTTATCGTTACTACATTTGCAATGTACTATTTGGTAAATGTAATAGGGCTTCATCCTGTTTTGGCCGGGCTTATACCTGCAATCGGAAAGTTTTGGGATGCCGTATCGGATCCTATGATGGGTTACATTGCCGATAATACTCCGCAAAACCGTTTTGGGAAAAGAAGAGTCTGGTTTTTGGTTTCAATTATTCCAATCGCTCTTTCCTTTATCATAATTTGGGTTCCGACCGGAATCGAAAGTCAGGCCGGAAAATTCATTTTTTATACGGTAGCCTATATTATATTTTTTACCGTTTCGACCGTTTCATACATACCCTATGCGGCCCTTTCAGCCGAGATAACTAAGGATTTTTCCGAAAGGAATAAACTTAACGGTTCCCGCCTTATGTTTTCTTTTATAGCCACCCTTTTGGGAGGGCTTTTGGCTCAACCCATTATCGATGCTTTTCACGGCAGTATGATGGGCTACTTTGTGATGAGCATAGTCTTTGCCCTTATCTTCGCTCTTCCATGGATTCCTCTTTATTTTGAAACATGGGAATTGCCGGAAGAAAAGAGTCAAAAAAAATCGGACGCTAAATTTATAAAAAACTTTTTATCCCTTTTTAAAAGCAGGTCTTGCAGAATTCATATTGCTATGTATGTCTGCTCCTACGGAGCTTTGGATATAGTTATGTCTTTGGTCTTGTTCTATATTGTGGATTATTTAAACCGCGGAAGTGTTTTTGTAATAGCCCAAGGCGCTCTCTTACTAACAATGATGGCGACCCTTCCCATTCATAACCGCATAATAAACAAAAAAGGGCATAAGCCCGTCTATGTTGCTGCCCTAATCATCTTTGCCGTTTCCATAGTCCTTATGTCTTTCCATACGCCTCAAACAAATCCGGCATTTTTGATATTGAACATGGTGCTTATGGGTATCGGAATTTCGGCAAACAATTTGATTCCTCATCAGCTTCTTCCTTTTTTGGCCGACATAGACAAACTTATGAGCGGAGAAAACCGAGCCGGAACCTATTCGGCTGCGATGACTCTTACCCGAAAACTTTTTTTAGGTTTGGTGATAATGACCACAATAGGCTTTGTTTTAAGCGGTATAGGTTATAAAAACCCCGTACCTTCGGTGTTGACCCAAAAGCAATTTGAAGAAGCTCAAAACTTGGCTGTAAAAAATAATGAAAACTTTGAAAATATAAATAAGTATTATTCTCTGCGGGAAGACGGGAATTTCCATCTAAAATACATGAGCCGAAGCACTGATGAGATTATTACTTCTGCCTATAAAAAAGCAAAGAAGAATCAACATGCTAATCCTCTTTTTTCATTCTTTGAAGGAAAAGATAACTTTGCTGAGATTCCTCAAGATGTTTTTGAAAATTTACTTTCTTCTTTTGATAAAAAAGATTTTAATGAAATCGATAAAAAATTCCTGGTGGAATCTTCTTATACAAAATCGGGAGAAGTTTATAAAAAAATCGAGCCTCAGGATCTTTATACAAAAGATGACCTTTATGATTTGAAGGAGCTTTTGGATAAGATTGATTTTAAATATTCCGGTATAGGGCAGGTTCAAAAACCGCAGCAAAAGGAGAGTACTTTAAAGGGTGTAAAGATTTCCTTTATAATAATGCCCTTGTTTATGATTCTTTTCGGCATTTTTTTCGGCCTTAAATTTAATGTAAGTCCTGAAAATCATAAAATTATTCTTGATGAATTAAACAGGTTAGAAGCAGGCGGTAAAAAAGAAGATGCGGACGAAAAAACTAAGAAGATTTGCGAGCTTTTAATAGGAGAACCTTACGGCAGAACATAAGAGCCGCATGAAAAAACCTCCGAGTCCTAAGGATTCGGAGGTTTTTTTGTATTTTTATAAAAATTTTATTGACTTTTTACTAAATTTGATATATATTATAGATATACAACCTAGACTAGAATATGAAGGGGTAAAATTTTATAATTATATATGTATACTAGACTTACAACAACAAAACTTAATAGAATTTTTTTATGTTTCAGTGAAGATATTACCGCTGCGGCTACTGCAAAAATTACCGGAATCAATCGGAACACTGTAAACAGATATTTTGGAATAATTCGGGAAAAAATACTTAAATATAGCATCTTTGAGCAAACCAGAGAAATTTCCGGCAATGTCCGGCATATTTCCTATTTTAAAAAAGCTAAAATTAGAAGAAAAAAGATACAAGAGTTTATTGCCGCACGTCCTGTATTGGGGCTTTTAAAGAAAGGCAAAAAAATATTTGTCAGCTTGGTGCATGACGATTCCCATGAAAGCCTCCTTTCAATAATAAAGGGCGATTTGGAGAAACTTATTTCTCATCAAAACAAAATTGAACCTTTTAACACTTCGTTGCTAAAGGATTGCGATCAATACAGGGTTTTTTATAATGAAAGTGAAATCAAAAATGAGCACACAGCGGGAATTGAAAATTTTTTAACCTTTGCAAAAAAACGTTTGGCAAAATTTAACGGTTTTTCATCCGGATCTTTTTTACTTCATCTAAAAGAATGTGAGTTTAGATATAATCATCGTGATGAAGATTTATGTGCTTTGATCAAAAAAATTTTTAAAAAATTTTAAATTGTTATAAATATTAAAAAGTACTTATCTAAGGAGATTGGAACTTTATGAATAAAACAAAATTGAGCTTTATTATTTTAACAATTGTTTTAGGTGTAACTGTATTTTTTGCTTTTATGCTTCCGAATATAATTATGGATAATGAATTGCGTCATTTTTTTCCTGAAGAACATGATTCGTACAAACGCTTTAACCGATTAACTGAAGATTTCGGCGATCAATATATAATGGATGTTGTAATAGAAACAAAGGAAGAAACTATCCTTCATAAAGAAACTATTGGGATAATTGCACAAATTACCGAAGACTTGGAAAATCTTGACAATATTGTAAATGTAAAGTCGATAACAAATGTTGATTTTATTACCGATGATCAAGGAACTCTTTCGACAGGGGCCTTAATCCCCGAAAGTTTTAATGGAACAAAGAGTGAAATAGATGATCTACAGAAAAGAATTTTAGAATGGCCTAAGGCATATATCGGTACCGTTCTGTCTTCAGATTTTAAAGGCGTACAAATAATTGCAACCTTAAACTCAGATTCAACTCCGACGGAAGTAAGCCGTATTTACAATGAGACCTTAAACATAATTGAAACAAATTTGAGTAAGGATAAAAGTTTAAACTATAAAATTGCAGGAGATCCGGTATTAGGTGAATATGGAAAAATATTTATGTATGCAGATTTAAAAAATCTAATTCCATTAATAACAGTTGTCGTTTTGCTTTGCCTTTTTTTCTCCTTTAAAAATATAGAAGGAACTCTTCTCCCCCTATTGACGGTTTTAATAAGTACGATTTGGACAGCCGGTATTATGTCAATCATAGGAGAACCTCTTACGATAGTTTCAAGCTGTCTTCCCGTCTTGCTTATCGCTGTAGGTTCCGCTTATGGGATACACATAATAAATTATTATTACCAAAAATTGGAAAAGGAGCCTCTTATTACAAGTGTAAGCCGCCACCATGAACTTATAATGCAGACGCTTAAAAGTGCCCGTCCGCCTGTTTTACTTGCAGGCATCACAACAATTGCAGGATTTGTTTCTACAATAACAAGTCCTATAAAGCCCTTGAAATCTTTTGCGATCTTTAGTGCGGTAGGTATTGTCATCGCTCTTTCCTTAGCTTTTTTATTTATACCCTCTGTTTTAATGTTAAAATCGGTCAAACAAATACAAAAACAGCAAAAAAGAATGAGCCTCCTAAATGTTAAAAAGAATGCGCGCCTTGCAGCTCTGGGTGTAAATAAAAAAGGAGCTGTTCTCGATAGATTTTATTCCTATTTTAATAAAAGACAGGCTGTTTTCATTATAGGTCTTTTAGTCATAATAGGAATTTCAATTTGGGGAATTTTTAATCTTAATATCGAGTCGGCATTTTTGGAATATTTTCCTAAAAATTCAAAGATACGCAGTGATGTAGTTTCTATCGATAATAAGTATGTAGGAACTACAGGCTTTAGCTTGGTTGTAACAGGATGTGAAAAGGGAGATATGTGCAATCCTGAAATTTTAAAGAGCATGGATGATCTTGAAATTTTTTTAAAATCAAATCATCCCGAAATAGGCAGCATTGTTTCTTTTACAGAATTTATAAAACGCATGAATCAGGTTATGAATGCTCATCCTATAGAACCTAATACTTATAATGCAAATGAAGAAAGCTCCGATATCGTTGAAAGTTTTTTCGATGATGAAGATACTCTTGAAAGTGATTCATACTCTGAAACCGATACAATTGCTTCCGGTACGGTTTCGGTATTAAAAGATAACTTAAATCGGGAAGAAACTATAGAGCTCTTCGTTTCAGCTTACGCTAAAGCTTATGCTTCTTCTAATTCAAGAGAACTCGGTGTATCCGAATTTATTGAAGCCTTAAAGCGTGAGATTAACTATAGAGGAGCGGCTTATTATGAAATACCCGACGATATCGAAAAATATTCTGTTTCACAAAAAGAAGAATTAAAAAATATTATTTCGCAGTATTTGCTTTTATATTCGGGAGCTCTTGATTCTCTTTTAGATGAAACTCTTGAACCTAAGAAAAGCAGAATGCAGATTATAATGCGGACTCATGATACGGGGAAAATTAAAAATGTTATTCAGGATGCAGAATATTTTGCAAGTACACATTTTCCTCAAGGCTATACTTTAGAAGCTGCCGGTTTGGGAGAATTGGAAACAGCTATGACTTCTATGATAATTTCAAGTCAGGTATCAAGTTTGGTTTTGGCTGTTGTAATAGTATTTTGTATTTTATCTCTCTTTTACCGATCTTTTATTGCGGGTCTAATCGGGGCTATTCCTCTCGGTATTTCCATCTTACTTAATTTCGGCATTATGAGTTTAACGGGAATAAACCTTGATATGGTAACAAGTTTGGTTGCGGCTATTGCAATAGGAATCGGAATAGATTACACGGTTCACTTTATGAATAATTATCATAATGAAAGAATGATAAGTGAAGACTTAACACAGGTTACATTAAAAACTCTCCGGCATTCAGGAAAAGGAATTGCCGTAAACGCTTTTTCGGTAGGATGCGGTTTTTTGGTAATGTGTTTTTCTAAATTCGTAGTCCTCAGGTTTGTAGGTTTTTTGGTAGCGGTAGTAATGTTCACAAGTTCCGTTGCTGCATTGACCATATTACCTGTCGTATTAAATATTTTTAAACCATCATTTATGGCTAAACCGCATAAAAACATTTTTGCGCAAAAGCCGAAAGGAGAAACAAATGAATAAGTCATTGTTAAAAAAAGCGGTTATACTGTTTGCATTAACGGTATTATGTATCGGATTTACGTTTGCAGAAGACGGTAAAAGTATTGTTCAAAAATCACTCGATGTAAAACGGCCTAAGTTTACTCACTCTGCCTTAAAGATGACTCTTGTCGATTCTAAAGGAAATACTGAAGAACGGATGATAGAACAATGGGCAAAAGATCCCGGAGATAAAACAGGAGCTGCCGTTATCGTTTTTAAAAAGCCTGCTTCAGTTAAAGATACAAGATTTTTGCAGATTGTAAACAAGGATAGGGCCAATGATAAGTGGATTTATCTTCCGGCTCTTAGAACTGTCCGCCGTATTGCGGGAGCCGAAGGTTCAAAACCATTTATGGGAACCGATGCCGATTATGATGATCTTGAAACAAGAAAGATAGATGATGATACTCATACTCTGCTCGGTGAAGAAACAGTTGATTCTTACAATTGCTGGAAAGTCGAATCGACGGCAGTAGATCCGAAAAGCAGCCGCTATTCAAAAAAAATTACCTACATCGACAAAGTAACTTGTATTCCGGTAATGGCCGAAATGTATGACAAAAAAGGTGCGTTGCTCAAAGTATTGAAGGTAGAAAAACTTGAACAAAAGAACGGATATTGGATTCCTATAAAAGGAAATTTAACGAACGTTCAAACCAAACATTCTACCCATCTTGAAATCCTAAATATAGAAATAGATAAACCGATTAATGATAAAATGTTCACGCAGAATTTTTTAAATACGGGAAGATTATAAGGTATTTTGCGATTTTTTAACGGAGGCATTATGAAAAAATATATATTTATTTGTATGATTTTTGTTTTTCTACATTTTGCCCACGCTCAAGACTCATTTTTTGATGATTCCGATTTCAACGATGAAAGTGCAAACTCGGAAACCGGACAAAGTTTATCGTCGAATTTTGAATTTTCAGGCTTTGCCGCTCTTGGAATAAGATTCTATCCTCACCCTGATTTAAAGCGGGCGGAAGCGGTTCCTAATTTCGGCATAAATTTAAAACACTCTTCTTCAAAAACGGAAATTGACTCTCATTTTAAATTCAATATGAGGACTATTTTAGAATATCCTCTTGATTTTATTGATGAGTGTACAATGAGAGCCTATCTTGGAGATTTTGTATTATCAACAGGAAAGATGAAATTGGTTTGGGGAAGGGGTGATATGCTCCATGTTTTGGATGTATTTAATGCTAACGATTTTACGGATTTTACTATTCCTTCTTATATTGACCGAAGAATAGGAGAGCCGATGATTCATCTAGCCTACAACGCTCCAATACCCCTGCGGCTCGAAGCTGCATGGACACCTCTTATGACCCCCGACCGTGTTTCCTTAAAAGGACCTTGGATACCTTCGCAAATTGAGGAGGCAAAACAAAAACTCTCCAATACCCTTTTTGACGGTACATTGCTAGATTTATTTCCATCACAAAAAATTGAAAATATAATGTATACAACCATAAAGGATACTTTAACTGCCATAACATCCCCTCCGGCTAATATAACGGTAAATTTTCCTGTATTGTCTGATGAGGAAATAGATCAAATTAGTTCACAATTTAATCCTCTTCAAAAACCTGTAATAAAAGCAATATTAAAATCTTTAAGCGGCAAGCCCATTACTATCGATATTTCAGGAACATTAACCGAAGATAAAATAAATGAAATTGCAGAAAAAGAATCAAAAAAATATGCAAAATTTATTATTGAGGAATTTAAAACTTCCTTACAAAAAGCCGGCACAATGATCCAAAACTTTGATTTAGATCCCTTTATAAAAATCGGAATGAACTCTTTTCTTCCCGATATGAATCAGATAAAATATGGGCAGTACGGCTTACGACTTTCAGGTTCTTTGGGGCCGACCGATATGGCTTGCCAATATTATTTTGGGCATTATAAAACTCCGTCTATCGACGTTTCTGCGATGGTCGAAAAAGCTATGAGCGGCGGGAATATAAGAGATTGTGTTTATTACGATCCTATTCACATTTTTGGTATAGATTTCGGAGCTGCAATTTTTATGTTTAATTTTAGATCGGAAGCTGCATATTATATGAGCTACGATTTTAAGGGTAATAATCCTGCCGTTCATAATAACAGTATTCAGTGGGTTTTAGGCTTTGATGTAGATATTCCGCTCAATAACATAAACCTAAATATTCAAAATATAGGTTCTTATATTTTAGGTTTTAAAAATGTAAAAGAAAATAATAAAAACGGTTTTATAGACATGGATTGGAATAAGGCACAAAAAGCTTCAAACAATAAACTCATTGTAAATATCTCCGATTCATGGCTCCACGAAAATTTAAGCGATTCTATAACAATAATTTGGGGAATAGAACATAATGATGCTGTTATTATGCCCAAAATAAAATATAGGATAAAAGACGAATTTTATATGGAAGGAACGGGAGCTTATATTTATGCAAAAGATAAAAAAAGTGAATTTGCTTCATGGAAAAATAATCACTTTGTTCAATTAAGCTTTGAATATCATTTTTAATTAAACAAAAAATCTGGCATAAACAAAGCCCCTCCAATCCTTAAAGGATTTGAAGGGGCTTTGCAAAATTATTTTATCATAAGATTGCTTCATTTAGCCGCCAAAGAACAGCGGAACTAAGAACGAGGCAAGCAGGATTATAAATGCTCCTCCCAAGCGGGATGAGATTTGAGCAAAGGGCATGAGTTCCATGCGCTTTGAAGCCGTAAGAACGGCAACGTCTCCCGTTCCTCCCATATTTGCCATACAAAGACCTGCAGTGATAGCAGCTTCAATCGGATAAAAGCCAACAAGTTTTCCTATGAGTCCTGCACCGATTACAACCAAGAGTACAAGTACAACATAAGAAATGCTGAATGCTCCGATAATATCGCCGAGATTTGTATATGCAATGCCTATACCTACCAAGAGGGCTGCGGTAAAGTTTTTTGCAACAAATTTATACCAAAGAGCGCAAGCATTTTCAAAGTTTTTGGGTAAGATATTTGCTGCCTTTACAACAGCAACGCTTATAATCATCCAAGCATAGGTGTGAATATTTACACCGATAAGTTTAAATAGGTTAGAGACTATATTTCCCCATGTAAAGAAGGCTGTTGCAATAACGATAGCAATTCCAAACTCCAGCAAGGAAAAATGTCTTTGAAGTTCCTCATCATTAGGAACTTCAAAGGTTCCGCTTGCGAGAAGTTGTCCGTTTCCTGTCCAAGAAGGTTTAATCTTGCCGAGTTTATTAAGTACACCTCCGGCCACTATTGCAAGAGCATTACCGAGGGCAACTGCCGGTACAAGCTTAGATAAGATTTGCTCTGTGGGAATTTTCAATGCGGATGAAAATACTTGGGAGATCGGTACAGCTCCGGCACCCATTCCTCCGCCCATGATTGGAATACCGATATAAGCGATAGCTTCCGTTGCCTTCATTCCAAAAATAGGAGCTCCTAGTGCAACCAAAACCAATGCTGCTGCAACCGAACCTATAATACACGGGAAGTAGCGTATGGCAGCCTTTATTAAAAGCTTTCTATCCATTCCTAGGATAGAACCTGTGATAAGGGCTGCGATGTAAAAGTCTAAAAAGCCTCCGCTTTTCATAAAGGTTGAAGTATTTTTTAAAATTCCTTCGGGTAAAATATTATAATAAGCAAGGGCACTGGATGCAAAGATAATTACGATCGGCCCTCCTCCAAAGAATGTTTTTACTATAGGAGTGTTATCTCCGATAATGTTTAGTACTTCACCAAGTACCATCATCAAGAGAAGGGCTCCTATCATTCCGCCGGGCAGCTTATTCCACCATATGGCAGCAATTACAACTGCCGAAATAATGCCGAATAGTGTGAGCGGCATACCCAAAATCTCATACTTTTTCTTTTCGTTTACCATAAAATAAACTCCTTATTTTGACTCTGTTTCAGTGACAACTATATTGGTTAAATCGGTTAGCTTTAATAGTCGAATATTGTTCTTGCTGTCCTGAACCAATAATCCCTTATCGCCTATCGTTATAGGTGTATAGGGCAAAACTTCCACGGCAGATTTAGCTTGAAGTTCAAGTTTATCGTTATAGCGCCCGATGAAGTATTTTCCGTTATTATCGATTACTGCATAATAATCGTTTCCGTTTTTGATCAAAACACTTTCACCTGCAATATTTTCTTGACTTTGTTTAACAATTTCAAGGGATTTTGCGTCGATAAGAACCAAAGCTATAACCGCATTACCGGACTTGGTGCCTGCGATGGCCATAAGGTTTTTCCCTACGATGTGCAGGTTTCTTCCTCTGATTGTATTGATTCCGGAAGTTCTAAGCTCTTCTTCCGTTTTAAGGTCTAAAAGAACAAGTTCCGACAGCATTTTTGAATCGTCTACAACCTTCAAACCATAGCCGGGAATTGATGAGGCTATTGCTGCATCTCCCTCAGCCTTTTTCTCTGCTTTCTTTTCTTCTATGATTTTCTGTGTATCGGAAGCGATGTCTTTTCTGTCCGTTTGAGCTTCTTCAGTCTTTTTTTCAGCCATCTTTTCTTCTTCTTTTACTTCTTTTTTGGCCTCATCCGCTTTTTTTTGCTTCTCATCGGCGGCGTCCTTAGCCTTTTTAGCTTCTTCGGTCTTCTTTTCGGTTTCTTTTTGAGACTTTTCAGCTTCTTTTTTCTTTTCTTCAGCTACTTTTTTATCTTCAGGTTTACCTGTTGTTGCTGCCTTCTCTTCAGCTTTTTTAGCCTCTTTTTGCTTTTGCTCTGTTTCTTTCTTTTGCTTTTCAGCGGCTTTTTGCTTTGTATCGGCTTCCTTCTTTTGCTTATCCGCTTCTTTTTGTTTTACATCGGCTTCTTTTTTTGCAACCTCTGCACGTTTAGCGGCTTCCTCGCTTTCTCTTTCTTTTAGGTCAACCATTTCCTTGCGTTTTTCAAGGTCTTTACCCTTATCTTCACGCATTTTTTCGACAACCTTTTTATCCGAGATTGAAGTAGTGTCTACAGAGCTTATAGTGCCTGCATATTTTTGGTCTGTCAGCGGAATAACTATTTGGGTTTGTCCCGGCCATTCATCGTAACGCAAAGCTAAACCGGCTTTTTCTTTTGTCAAATTCTTTGTAACAACCTGCTTGTACTTTTGGTTAAAAAAGTCCATGTTTTTGCGATAAACGGCATTATAGATTGTAACAAAGTGTGCAAGAGTTGCCGCATCCTTATCGGAATATCCGTAAGCTGCCTTCAAATATCCTGCAATTATAAGCCTTACGTTATTAATATGATCAACACCGGCATTTTTTCCGATAATGAAAATATCCGCATCAAGGCCTTCTTTTACTGCAGGGTCGACACAGTGAATGACTGAATATCTATTCATATCGCCTGCACGGCCTGCTTTTACGGCTCCTGCAAGATTCGATCCTATTCCCCGAATTGTGTCGGCACTATCTACCACATCATGAGGTCCCGTGTAGTTAATAAATTCTATAGTCTTATTTTTTACAGAATCAATTTCAGGCTTATCAACTTCAATTGCAAATCCTGAAAAAACTACCATAATCAAAAAAAACGAAAAAACTAATAGCCTTCTCATAAGTAAATCCTCCGTTCTTCCTATTTTACTATATTTTTGATTTTTTGTCTTGCATAATTTTGAATAATATTGGAATAAGGGCCCTTAATAATGTAAAAAAGATTTGAAATTGCAGCAGAAGCCGTTTCATTTGAGCCGAATCGCATCAAGGCGGTCAAACAATCGCAGACTGCGGCCATAAGGTTAATATCTCCGTATTTTGCCTTTCCCATTACAAAGCGGATGCCTTCGATTGTTCGGTCATCGGGATCGTAGGCAAGATGTTCCAAACCTCTTAAAATTCCGGCAAGTACGTCAGGGTCGTCTATTTTGTAGATCCCTTCCAATAAAATATCCCTATATTCATAGGAACCGAGTCTTCCCAAAAGCTCTGCAGCCCTTGATCTATCAAAGGAATTAAAGTCTTGCGAAAAATACGAGGCCTTGCGCTTATTTTCCAAGATAGTTTTTAATTGGAAGGCGTAGCGAGGTTCCTTTTCGCCTACGGTTCCGTTTTCTATTTCTTTTTGTATAACATCTAAAAGTTCTGCCGTAGTAGCATATTCAACAAAAAACGGAAAGTCCTCCTTGCCCTTGTCATCTTTTTGTATTATGGAATAAAAATTTTCAGGAGCATTTCGTTTTGTCCCTTTTCGCAAAAGCTTTGTTTCCACCCTGTAAGCATTTAAAATCTCGTTTGTTATTCCGACCAAAAGTCCGTTTTCGGTTATTATAGGGAAGAAATTGGTTTCAGGTATCTTTTTTTCCCATTTGATGCGCCCTGCGTCTGTAATAAGACAGCCGAATCCTTTTGCGGTAATGTTGAATTCGTTGCCGATTGCATAGCAATGCACTCCGCTCGAAAAATTACCCGAAGTTTTTTCTTCCCACATAAGTTCATTAGTTTTTAGATCCTTAAAAACAACTTTACCGCTTTCAAACATATAAAGGACTTTTCCGCCCTTATAAAAAACATTTTTACAGATTTCGGGTTCGGTAGTTTGCCAAAGAGCTTCCGAACCTCCTCCTGTTTTATAGTATGAAATTGAGCCGTCCGTACATGCAAGTATATATCCTTCAGGAGCCTCTCCTATAGCCGAAACGGTCTTTTTAAGTCTGTACTGTTCTACAATCGAACCGAAGATGGAAACACGCAAGAAATCTCCCGATTTTAAAATCAAAACTATATCTTTGGAGCCCGTTTCTGCAGGTTGAAATACGGGGGCGGAAACAAGGGGTAATTCCCACTTTAGTTTTCCTCCCGAGGTGAGGCAAATTATGTTATTATCTTGGATTATAAAAATGCGGCCGTCCCGTGCGGTGTGTACGGGAAAAATCGGTTTTTTCTTTAACGGATAAGTCCAAAGGGGCATTCCTTGAGAAGAAAAGGCTTCGATATTTCCCTTTGCGGTAACCATAAAAACTATTCCGGCTTGAGAAACCGATAAAAACTCGCTTGGGAATTCACCCGTATTTCTTCGCCATAAAAAGGTCCCTTGAGAGGTAATGCAGTTTAAGGCCTTGTCGTCTCCTGCCGTATAAATATTTCCGTTCCAAAAAACGGGAACCGTTATGTTCTTGCCGGCAAAAACCAATGTCCAATGAGCGTCAAGGGTTTGCGCCGTTGCTTTAAAAGAAAAAAAGGAAAAAATAATTAAAAGAAAACCTAAGCCTTTTTTTTTCATAATTTCGCCCGCATTCCGTTAAAATATAAAAGGAAATACCCTCTTAGGTTTTAAGGCTGCAAATTCTTCAGGAAATTCTTCCCTGTATCTTTTATTTATAGTATAGGCCCTCGGAACAAGGTTGGCACAGGTCCAAAATGCAAACAAAAGGCCTACAAAGCTCCATGATAGGAGGGCAAAGCCGAACCATTCCAATATTTCACCGAAATAATTGGCGCTGGATACATATTTGTACATCCGTTTATGCGGAAAATAGTGTGCCGTGTCTCCCGGCTTTCGTAAGGAACGTATATACTTGTCCGAGTCTATGTTTATGGCCATTCCGAGCAAAAAAACAAGAGCTCCGATTATAAATCGGGGGTCATAAAGCCACGAGATGGGGTACATGGTCTTGGGGGAAAGGTAAAAAAGCCATGCACCTATTAAAAAGGCATTTATCGTATTAAATGTGATTCCCATCAAAACGATGAGGATGGGCATCTTACTTTTTCCCTTAAGTAAAAAAGGAAATATAAAAACTCTTTGAGCATAATGCAGCACAAAAAAAAGGCCTATTATAATTCTCACAAAATTTTCAGGTTTAGCCCATACACACATTAGGACAATCATAGTGATAAGTGTAGGAACTTCCATTAAAAACCACGCAATTTTATTGTTAAAAGAAAATCCCCATTTTTTATTTATCATCTTACCGTATCCGGCCGGAACAAAAAACAATACTACAAAACAAATTAAGCCTACGCCGAATAAGACAATCTGCGTAATATTAAATATAAATATCAGTCTTTCCATATATATTGAGTATAAATTATCTATGTATCAGCGTCAAGAGAGGGAGTATTAAGGCCGGAACAAAGAGTCCGAGCAAAATACCTGCCGCAATACCGATGCCAAGTTTGGGTAAAAGCCCGATATTTTTTTCCCCTTTGCACGTTCTAACAGGTTTAAAACGATTTGTCCATAAGCTTTAAAAGGGCTTCAAAATTTTTCATAGTAGACAAATGAGTTCTCACGCTCAATTGACTAAAATCGCTTTTTTATGTACAATAATAAATTGAGGATATTATGAGTGAAAGACCCGTACAGAGTAAATTGAATAATGCATTAAACATCCTCAAGCAGGGAGATCTAAGAGGTTCCTATGCCGAGCTTGAAAGGTTATTGAGGGATGACTTGGAAAATGCAGAAATCGACTATACTCTAAAGGGCGTGCGGTTTTGGGAGGATAAGCTTGAAAAAGCAAAAAAAGCTTCGACTCCATTAGAAAGGGCAGAGATGATGATCTCTCAGTGGAAGCCTTTTTTAGCTTATATTCACCGTCAGGGGGAAGAAAAAGAATCTATCATATACTCCTTAAAATGTGCCGTTTTTACGATTGCTTTGGAATTTTACGCAGATCTATTTAATGAAGAATCAGAGCTGCCTGATGCAGAGCCTTACCGTAAAATAGGTCTTTGTTATAAGGTTCTCGGAAACTATGAAAGAGCTCTTGATTTTTTAAGGTATGCCGCCGAGATAGACAAGAATTCGGGATCGGTTTTAGCGGATTTGGCCGATTGTTATGCCCTATATGGGGAAATAAAATTTGCAAAAGCTTTTTTTCGGGAAGCCTTTTTTATAGACCCTGAAGGGATTGAGCTTCAATTTCTTGAGTCTGAAATTATTTGCAGGCTTATTAATAGAGTTTATAATCTTGGCTACAGGGTTGAAGATATTGCTGATTGGTTGCCTATTTACGGTGTTATCGACGGCGTTTTTAATGTAAAGCGTGAGCTCAGGGCCTTTGAAGTAGGGCAATTAAAGCAAAATATCTTTTTGATGGAAGGAGAGGTTCAAAATGCCTCTCAAGAACAAAAACATAAGCTTGTTCCGCGTTTAATAAACCATTATTTTTGGCTGATCGACCATTATGTGAGTGTAAATGAAAGCAAGTCAAAAATAGATGACCTGCTTTTGCGGATAAAAGTATTAGATCAAAATATATATAATTGCTATATGAGATAGCATATTTTCGGAGGATTTATGGCTGATATACAGAAACAACTGATAGAGATGCTCAATGAAGAAAAATGGACCAGAGCAGCTATAGGCAACTACACAACAAAGAATTTTGAAGATCTATATAAATTAGTATCTACAGCAAAAAAAGAAAATGTTGTGGATGAAATCAAACAAATATGTGATGAACATTTAACACATACAAAAAACAGTATAATAGCTCTTTATATTTCAAGTATAATTTCTCTTTCAAATCAGCTTTTGGATGATTCAAATGTTGTAAGCCTAATCGGAATATTTACCGACAACCACAGAACACAAATAGTTGAATATCTTTGTAAAAAGGTTCTCGAATACGGAGAATCCAAATTTGCCCTCCGTACATTGGCTGAATGCTATAAGGCTGCAGGGAGTGAAGACCTTTATGATATTTGGGAACGCCTGGTTAAGGTTGATTATGATGAAGCCGAGGTTGCCAAACTTTTAGCCGAAAAATATGAAAAAGACGGAAACACGGAAAAATCTATAGAATATTATAAAAAAGCCTTGTACCGCTTTATAAACCGCAAGCAAATAAACGGTGTAAAAGAAATATGGTCAAAACTTGTCACCTTAATCCCTGATGAGATTGACTTTTTCTTCCGTATACAGGCTAAGATTACAGGTGTCATGGATAACAGCCGCAATTCCATATTGATGCAGGATGTTTACCAATATTACAGGGGAAATGAAAACTGGAATATTTGTATCGATATTTTAAAGCTTATTCTTTCTTATGATGAAAAAGATAACTGGGCAAGGGAAGAAATTATCGAATGCTTTAAAAATAAGTACAAAGATCACAGCCAGCTTGCAGAATGTATTAAGGTTTCGGACTTGAGTCAGCCTTGGCGCCCCGTATTTGATGCTATTGCCGACTTTGAAAAACATATTTCCTTTGATACGGGTTCCTTTGTCTTCCACCGCACATGGGGTGTAGGACGCATTGCTTCAATTAAAGATGATGACCTGGTTATAGACTTTGCAAAAAAACGAGGTCACAGTATGAGTCTCAAAATGGGTATTACCGCCCTCCAAACCTTGGATAGGGAACATATCTGGGTATTAAAATCTACGGTCAGCAAGGAAATTCTTACAAAAAAAATAAAGAGTGATCCCGAATGGGCATTGAAGACTATAATAAAGAGTTTTGACAATAACTGCGACATGAAAAGGATTAAGCAGGAACTTGTTCCGTCACTTTTAACGGCAGGTGAATGGACCAGCTGGAATACGAAGGCTAGAAAGGTCTTAAAAGAAAATCCAATGTTCGGTATCAATCCTGATAATATAGACTTTTACAGCGTAAGAGAGCGTCCCATTGCCGCCGAAGAAAAGCTTTCAAACGAATTTAAGGCTCAAAAGAACTTTTTTGCCAGAATTGAACTTCTTAATGCCTATGATGCCTCGGAGGCTTGCGATGACGAATCCGATACCTTCCGCGAAATGCTTGATTATTTTGAAGGCTTCCTAAAAGCCTTCAGTCAGGTAAATGAGCTGGTTATTTGTGCCTATATTCTTGTTAAAGAATTTATTGCAGACAAGCAACAGATCTCGGCCGTAAAGCAATATAATTTTGCAGAGCTTTACAGCCGTATTGAAGATCCGATGGAGGTATATTCTCAAATAAAGGATAAGGTTTCGATAAAGGGGCAGACCCTTCGACAGAAATTCTTAAAGTACATAAAAAATCTTATTCCCAATTGGGAAAAAGAATATATCAGACTATTCCCCACGGTTTTATCTTCCGAAATCTTGGATGCTCTGATAGAAGCCGGCTCTACCGATGATGTAAAGAATTTGGTAAAGGATTGCTTTGAAAACTACCGCATATACAGAAGTGCCGTTATTTGGTTCTTTAAAAATATTCAGGAAGAAGAATGGTTTAAGGAACTCGGTATCAGCGTAGAGCAGCAGCTCATAGTGCTTATTCATATTCTTGATATTACATACCGGGAAATTGCATCGAGAAGAAATACAACCGAAAACCGAAAGATCAATCATCAAGTACATACAATCCTATTCGGAAAGGATGAGCTTTTACAAAACTTTATAATGGAAAGCGATGTAGATACAATAACCAGGCTTTATACCCTTATCGATGATATAAAAGATCTTGATCCGGTAATTAAGATGAATATTAGAGCTAAAATTGTTGAAAAGCATAAGGACTTTAAATTCTTTGATATTGAAGAAAAGACTGTTACGGTTCACGGCTTGATCGTTACGGCAAAGATGCTCGATCTTAAAAACAAAGAGCTTATCGAAATCAGGGATGTTAAAATTCCGCAAAATGCAAAGGATATCGGTTTTGCTCTTTCGCTCGGAGACTTGCGGGAAAATGCCGAATATAAGGCTGCAAAAGAAGAACAAACCCGCTTAGGAAATGCCTTAACCCGATTACAGGATGAACTTGATAGAGCTCAGATTTTTGATCCTACAACTGCTACTGCAAAGAAGGTTTACTTCGGCAGTAAGGTAAAAATTCTAAACAATTTGACAAATCAAGAAGAAGAGTATACAATTTTAGGACCGTGGGAATCGGATCCCGCAAACGGAATAATTTCTTATATGTCTCCCTTAGGAAACGGATTGTTTAACCATAAAAAAGGAGAAGAGGTTGAATTTGAAGTAAATGACGAAAAAAGGAGCTATAAGATTATAGATATTTCTATCGCGGATTTGAAATAATTTGATTGAGACTTGCAGGTCTTGATTTAGATATGCAAGTCTTCTAACTGCACCCCGAAAGGAGGAAAAAAAATGTTTAAAAGAGTTTCTTTGTGTTTGTTTTTGTTTGTTCTATTTACGCCTATTTTTGCTCAAAACAATGTTAAGACAAATGCTGAAATTGTCATCTTAATGGATACGTCAGGAACTATCCTTCCATACTATGAAGACATTAATAATCGTGTTTTGTCTGAAATTAACGATAAATTTGTAAGGAAGGGCGATACGGTTCATGTTTTATCCTTTAATGCAGATGCACGTTATGAAATGTCGCAAAAAATTAACAGCGAAAAGGATATGTCCAGGGTTGTTTCAAGGTTTTTGCTTCTATACCAGTTGGGAAAAAGCTCGGACTTTTTAACTGGACTTCAATATGCCCGCCAATACGGTTCGAATTTACCCGATACAAAAGAAAAAATACTGATTATAATTTCGGATGGAATTTTCAACCCGCCCGAATCAAGTCCTTATAAAAATTATACTGATGATCAGATAAAAAATGAAATAGGGCTTCTCGCAGGAAGTATCAGAAAAAAAGGCTGGAAGGTCTATTATGTTAAACTGCCTTATCCTGCCGATGCCGTGATACGAGGATTGGACGGCAAAGAATTTTATAATCCCGGAGGCGGATATGCCGGAACAGGCAGCGGTAGTTCGGGCTCTCAAGGGGCCGGCGGCTCAATCGGAGGAGGTTCAACTTCAGGCACTTCCGGCTCTACTTCGAGCGGGGGCGGCTATGCCGGCGGAAGCACAACTTCAGGCACTTCCGGCTCTACTTCAAGCGGGGGAGGTTATGCCGGCGGAGGTTCAACTTCAGGAACTTCCGGCTCTACTTCGAGCGGAGGCAGCTCAACCGGCGGAAGCACAACCTCAGGCACTTCCGGCTCTACTTCAAGCGGGGGCGGCTATGCCGGCGGAAGCTCAACCTCAGGAACTTCCGGTACCGATCAGGGCGGTTCAGGTAATACCGGAACAGGACAGGGCAGTCTGACCGATGTTTCAAAGGATTTTAAAGAGGCCTCGGGAGCCGCAGGCAGTGAGCTTCCTAAGGATGAGAATGGAAAATTTACAATTACGGACAATGCGGAAGACCTGCCTCTAATCAATTTCCCTGACGAAGGACTTGAAGCTCATGGTAATAAACTTGCTTTTTCTTTTGAGGTAACAAATAACTCCGATGAAGATGTAGAGCTTTATTTAACTCATATTGTTATTGATAACGGCGTTAATATCAGCAAAATACCTGTTGATTCACAAAATACAAAGATAAAAGCAAGCGAAAAGGATGTGCCGATTAGAGTTTCGGCACTTCTTCCTGATGAATATAAAGAAGGTAATTATAATATTATTATGAGGCTTGAATTCGCAGAGGGAAAGAGGGTTTTGCCTCAGGTTATGGAGACTTCCTTAGCCGTTTTCCCGACAAGCTTCCAAAGACTTAAAAATTCTAATGCTCTTTGGTTTATCCTTCTTGGCCTTATCTTGCTTCTTCTCCTTATATTCTTGATTGTCTTCTTTACGAGGAGAAGAGGTTCAAGCCCGTCTTCCAATCAAGTCCGCTATGCGGCTGCAGGCAGTCAGATCAATTATCAGGAAGAGGATAAGAGGTATCCTCATAAACTCTCGGAGGAAGATGACCATGCAAGCCGTTTAAATGGCTTTAATTCTGCTTCATCTAATACGTCAATCTATTCTGAAACCAAAAACTTTGCGGGTGACGGAGGTTCTATTTATTCTGCAGATAATTTAGATCGGGTTGCCTCACAACGACAGGATGATGAAGTTTTACGCCGCCGTGTCTTAGCTGCTTCTTTTGCCGCAAAGGAGCCGAGAGGGACGTATATGTCTCCCGCCAACTTCTTTGAAACAATAGAAATAAAGCGTAATAAATCCGGCATGACGGAAATTTATGTTTTAAATCAAAATAGAAATATAGGAAGGCGTAATATCCATGTTATGAAACCCGGTACGAGCTTGACTTTGGGCGGAGGCAAAACCGATAACTTCCTAATATTCTTAGTTCCTTTCCCTGCACGTTTGGCTCAAGTTAGATATGACGGGCAAGATTATCATCTGGCTATTCTTAAGCCTAAGTACTTCCCATATGAGAAGTCGAATGTTGTAAATAACTGTATCAGTAAAACCGTTACCATTGTGTCGGATAAGGGATATCATGTTTACTTTACCTTTAGAGAGTATGAAAACCCGACTGAAAAATTGAACAGTATCTTGACGTCGATAAAATACGATAAGTAATGTTTTGATTATAAAAAAAGCCGCGATCTTATTTTAAGATTGCGGCTTTTTGTTTAATTACTTTCTATGATTCTTTTAAATTTTAGAAAGGTTTTTATTCGGTTTTTAAAAGTTCTGCTATTTCGCTTCTATTCCATCTTAGGGCAACTTGATAAGGTGTTTCTCCTGCCGTATTTTTTACATCAAGCTTTATACCGGGCAGAGCCAAGATGTCCTTTAAGGTTTGTACATCTGCAAATTTGGCGGCGTAATGCAGCATTCCTTCTCCAAGTGTATCTGTCTGTTTTAATGAGAACTCGGCTGCTATAGGAGTGAAGTCAGGATGATGCATAAAAATCTCCGTTATAGCGGAAACTCCCTTATTGTTGACTATAAAAGGATCCGCTCCTCCTGCCAAGAGCGCCCGTGTTATTTCTTTTTGACTGTTTTGAATTGCAAGTAAAAGAGCTGTTTCTCCGTTTTTATTTCGCTTATTTACGGGATATTTCTTTTTCATAATTCTTTGGAAATAATCAAGGCTTACTCTTTCCTTTACTGCTATGTGGAGAGGTGTGTCTCCATCAGTGTCAGCTAAAAGGCTGTCATTTCCGAGTACCAGATCTACAGTTCTTATATTTTTATTTAAGGCGAGGCTGAAAGGTGTTTTTCCATAGGCGTCTTTGGTTAAAGGATTGCCTCCTGCATTACGCACAAGAATGATGCTTTCTTCCGAAATTTCTACAGCTTCATGCAGGGCTGTTCTTCCGTACATATCCTGCTGAACGGGAGAGGCTCCATTTTTTAATAAGAGGTCGATAGCTTGGGTTTGATTTGCAAGTACGGCTTCGGATAAGGGGGAGCGGCCTGTTTCATCGGCTGCATTTACGTCAACCTTGGCTTTTAAAAATATATTGATGAATTTTATTTCGCCCTGTTTAGCCGCTTCATGTAAAACCGTCTTTCCTGCAAGATTTTTTGCATTTATAAGCCTTACATATTCTTCCGTGTCCTTACTTAAAATAAAATCGGCGGCTTTATATGCAGACCATCTTACAGCTGCATGTAAAATCGTATTTCCTAAAAAGTCCCTTGCATCCAAATCGGCTTTTTTTGATACGCCTTCACCTAATAAGGCTTTTATGGCCTCAGGGCTGTCGGTTCTGACTGCGTTAAAAAGAGGTGTTTCATTATTTGTATTTCTTGCATTTATATCCGCTCCCTTATCGATTAAATAAGGTATCATCGGTAAAATCTGCCATTCTGCAGCAAGATGAAGGGGAGTGTTCCCCGCTCCGTCTCCGGCACCTATTGTGTGGGAGTTTATCATCCAATCTTCTCTGCCTTCGCGTAAGGTAAGGGCAAATTTTAAGGGACTGTCGCCGTTTAGATTGGCATAGAATATATCTGCATTGTTTGCTATCAATATTTCTCCTGCTTCGCGGTAGTTTTTTTCGGCAGCTATATGAAGGGGCGTGTTTCCCAATTTATTACGCGTATTTATTAAACTCTTTTTTTCTACCAGATAATAAATAATATCGGAGCTTGCCCTGTGGCTGACTGCCAAATGAAGAGGGGTAGATCCGTTGGAATCCCTTTCCGTGCTGTTTTTTTCGGTAACAACATGTTCGACCATCGGCAGCCCCATACTTAATGAATGAATAAAAGCTGATTCACCCGACTTATCCTCGGCATGTATGTCGGCTCCGTGATTTATCAAAAAATCCACTTGCTGTGTTTGATTTCTGTCGATAGCCAAAATAAGAGGAGTTTGTCCCTTTTTATTTCTTTCATTTATGTCGGCGCCGGCTTTTAACAGCTGGTCAAGGATGTCGTCATTCATTCCGATTCGTGCAGCAACATGAAGAGGTGTTTCTCCGTAGTTATCTTTAAGATTAGGATTGGCTCCTGCAGTAATAAGCTCGTTAAATAATTTTGAGCGTGAGGCTTCCGGCATAACCAAATGGAGGGCTGTGTTTCCGGATGAGTTACGGCTGTTTGGATCGGCTCCGGCCTGTAATAGCAATATAGCGGCTTCCGTATTTCCGTTATAAACGGCTTCCTGCATCGCTGTTGAGCTTGAGATATCCTTTACATCTATCGGAACCTTGTTTTTAATTAAGAATTTTAAAAATCCGGTATAGCCCTTTCTTGCAAAAATATGAAGGAGGGTTTCTCCGTCTGCAAAACGCATTGAGTAGTTGCGGGCAAGGCTTGCCGTTTCAAATTCAGCAAAATCCTTTCCCATTGGCTGTATGCCTGCAAGTAAAAGAATGGATGCAATTTCGGCTGAATCTTCAGCATTATTGTGTTTGTAGGCTATGGCAAGCGGGCTTAAGTTTTCTTTATTGTACACGGTTTCAGGGGGGGCAATAGCCAGAATTTGCTTGGTAAGCTGTTTATCCATCGCTTTTACTGCAAGATGCAGGACTGTGTCTTGATTTTCATCTTTTTGTTTTATGGTTTGAGCCGTCAAAATTAAATTGGGAACATTATTTTTACAGGCTGTATCGAAAGGCTTTTCGCCCTCATTATCTTTAGCAAATATATTTGCATTGTATTCAACCAGAACCTTAACGGCATCATAAGCCGAATTGTTTAGAGCTGCTGCAAGAGGTGTTGCTCCGGTGTTATTTTTTGCTTCTATATCGGCATCCATGTTTATTAAAAGGCGCACAATTATAGGATCGTTTTTAACGGCGGCAATATGTAAAAGACTGTTTCCCTCTTCATCCTTCATGTTTATGGCAGAGCTGTTAAGTCTTTCCTGTAATTCCTCCGATTTTCCTGCCTTTATAAGATCAATTAAAGTTTCTTCTTTCGCAGGAGCGGTTTTACACGACATAAAGGTTGCCGCGATTAAAATTAAAATAAATGCGAGTCTAAATATTTTTTTTGTTGTGAGAATAATATTCTGCATAAGCGTATAGCCTCCCAGCTTTAATATCGGCTTTAGTTAAAAGCCTCTTTAGAAGGGAGTCTTTTAGAAAGGCTCCTTTTAAAAGGGGCTTTTTTTTGAGGCTATCGGTTGATTTTGTTGTCGACTGCAGCCTTGATAAAATCCCTAAACAGGGGATGGGGCTTGTTGGGCCTTGAGGCAAATTCCGGATGGAATTGTACGGCGACAAACCAAGGATGGCTTTTTAGCTCAACGATTTCCACTAAGTTGCGTTCAGGATTTAGCCCCGAAAAAATCATATCCGAATTATCGAATTTTTCTCTGTAAAGGTTGTTGAACTCGTATCTGTGACGGTGCCTTTCTTGGATTTCGTGGGATTTATAGGCCTTTTCTGCGAGAGAGCCTTCTGCTATCATACATCTGTATAGGCCTAGGCGGAGGGTGCCGCCGATTTTTACATCTTTTTGATCGGGCATTAGGTCTATGACGGGATTTTTAGCATTTTTATCGAATTCGGAAGAATTAGCTTCTTCGATGTGCAGGGCGTTTAAGGCATATTCGATGGCCGAAATCTGCATACCTAAGCAGATTCCGAAATACGGAATTTTATTTTCGCGGGCAAATTGGGCCGTTAAAAGCATTCCGTTGATGCCCCTGTCGCCGAAACCTCCCGGCACTATGATTCCGTCTGCATCCTTTAAAAAGGCAGCAGCATCTTCCTTAGTTTCTATTTTTTTGGAGTCAATCCAAAGAAGTTTGATTGAGGTTTTATGGTAAATACCGGCTGCCGTTAAGGCCTCTGCAACGCTGAGATAGGCATCGGGAAGCTCTACATATTTTCCTACAAGGGCAATGGTTATTTCTTTTTCGGGATTGTAGTAGGTTTGAACCATTTTTTTCCATTCTTCCAGATTAGGCTCTTTATTTTCAATATTGAAAAGCTTACATAAAACTTTTCCAAGGCCTGCTTCTTCCAGCATCAGCGGAACTTCGTAAATAGATTTTGCAGTTAAGTTTTCGATTATTGCATCTTGAGGAATATTCGAAAAAAGGCTTAGTTTTTCTCGAGTCGATTTTGAAAGGCGTTTTTCGCTTCGGCAAATTAGAATGTCCGGCTGGATACCGAAACTTAAAAGCTCTTTTACGCTGTGCTGCATCGGCTTTGTTTTGATTTCGCCGCATTCTTTTAGATAGGGTAAAAGGCCTAAGTGAACAAACATGCAGTTTTCTTTTCCGACAGTGTAGCGGATTTGGCGGATAGCTTCGATAAAGGGTAGAGCTTCTATATCTCCCACGGTGCCGCCTATTTCGGAAATAACAAAGTCGGCTCCTGTTTGTTCAGCCGTTCCTAGAATTCGGGACTGGATTTCGTCGGTAACATGAGGAACAACTTGTACGGTGCCGCCGTTATAGCCTCCGGCTCTTTCTCTGTCTAAAATGGCTAGATAGACTTTTCCGGCTGAGGTACTGTTAAATTTATGCAGGGGAACATCGGTAAATCTTTCGTAGTGGCCCAGGTCGAGATCTGTTTCGCCCCCGTCTTCCGTAACAAAGACTTCACCGTGCTGGTAGGGGTTCATGGTACCCGGATCTACGTTTAAATACGGATCGAATTTTTGATTGACTACGGAATATCCGCGGCTTTTTAAAAGCATTCCTATAGAAGCTGCCGTTAGGCCCTTGCCTAAAGATGAAACAACTCCGCCTGTTATAAAGATAAACTTAGATTTCATAATTTTCCCCCGACCAAAAAAAAACGGCTGAGCCGTTTTTAGGCTTCCAACCGTGCTTTAGTATAACTTATTTTTGACTTATCCGCAAGGGGGCAGTTTGAATTTAATTATACGAACTGCAATTTAGCAGGTAAAATTTGTGAGTCTATCTAGGTTACAGCTTTTCAATTTCGGACTCGGGAAGACCGGTTATTTCTTTAATTAAGGCTGTATCAAAGTTTTTTAGCTTCATAAGTTTGGCGGTTTCTATTGATTTTTGCTTTAAGCCTTCAGAAAATCCCTTATATCTAGCGTCCATCTCAAAAGTAGACATTAATCTATATTCTTGCCTTGCTTGTTCATTTTGTTTTACTGTTTGTATCATTTCTTCTATCCTCCTTGTAAATTCACTTTTTGCCTTACCTGTTTTAAGGTATTCTAAAAATTCCTTTAATTCTTTGTTTTCAGTGTCTTTAAAGGCCTCTGCATTTATTATAACCTTTTTTGTTCCATCTTGTAAAGATGTGTTTTTATCTTCAAGACAGATGTTTTCAAAAGTATAAACAGGTTTGTTTTTACCGATAGCATCAAAAGTGCAAATCAACAACCCCGATGCAGAGCATCGGGGTTGTTGTTCTCATAAGGTGGTTGCAGTCGGTTTTAATACCCTTTGTTACGACGCAGAGCGTCGGGGTATTAAAACCTCCGCACGAATAAAAATTATAAAGCTGTCATTTAAATTGTTATAGAAATTCCCCTTATCCAAGAAGGAAATATCAATGGCTGCTTGATAAAACCTAATTCTTTTAGGTATATTCTTCTCGTTGCTTACCTGCATTTCAACGTCGTAGAATTTACCGTTTTCTGTCTGCACTAAAACATCAAACCTTACGGATTTTGCTTGTTCGTATGTGTTAATATTGTGCTGTACCGAAATATAAGCAATCTTACCTATTGTAGCTGATAGTATCATTTCAATCAGTCCTTTGCATAAGTCAGGATTTTGCATAACTTTACAGAACATAAAGTCATCCTGTAGTGTTAAATCTTCAAACCTTTTTACCATTTTTTTCTCCTTGATTTTTTTATTTTTCTCCTCCCCATTATATTTATAGAAAATATTTGAAAAAAATAGTAAGTTAGAAAAAGATTTTTGTAATCAATGCAGTTCAAGTTATTTGCCATTCTCTTAAAAATCTGTTATAATCCTTAAAGATAATTTAATAGGCGGTATGGTTTGGAACACGGCGGGGTTTTGTCCTATAAAAAGAAGGACGAAGTTTTAATTGATTTTAGTAGTAATATAAATCCTCTAATGGCACCTAAGGGCTTAAAAAAGGCCTTAAGTGCCTCTTTTAATAACCTTTTGGTTTATCCCGATATCCGTTACCGCTCGCTAAAAAAGGTAACGGCTCAATATTTAAAATGCAGACCTGAAAATATTGTTTTGGGGAATGGGGCTGTAGAAATAATCGATAATTTTTGTTCAATGTTTAAGAGGGTTGTTTTATGCACGCCCTGTTTTTCGGAATACGGATTAAGGGCTCTTGTGCATAATAAACCGGTTTTAGAGCTTCCTTATCTTCCCGATTTTTTGCCCGATATTGCCGGCCTTGAAAAAAAACTGAGGGCGGGCGACCTTCTCATCTTGGGGAATCCGAATAATCCCACAGGCTTAAGAATAGAAAAAACTGCTCTTTTACAAATTTATTCTCTTGTACAAAAAACAGGGGTTTTTTTGCTTTTAGATGAGGCTTTTTACGAGTTTTGCCCGCCTGACTATGACAGCATAGCTCTGTTTAAAAAAGACGGCTATAAAAATATCTGTATAATAAGGGCTGCAACCAAATTTTTTGGTCTTCCGGGGATACGCTTAGGCTATGCCTGTACCTCAACCGATACGGCAGCCGCTCTTTCTAAAATCGAGATGGCTTGGCACATAAACGCCTTTGCAGAAGCTGCCGCTCCTGCAATCTTTTTTGATGAGGACTTTATAGCAAAAAGCAAGGCCTATATTCAAAAAGAAAGAGTTTTTTTGCTCGAAAATATTGAAAAATACGGAACAAGCGGCGAGATAAAATTACAAACTTATAAAAGTCAGTGCAATTTTATTCTTCTTAAAGTTTTAAATGCAAAAGATGAAGATGCTTTAAAGTTTTTTGAAAAAAAGGGAATCTTAATCAGAACCTGCAGCAGTTTTAAAACTCTCGGAGATAATCATATCAGAATTGCCGTACGTTCTCATAAAGATAATTGTAAATTTATTAACGCAATAAGCTCTAAAAGGTCAAAATAAACATCCCGTATCTGTATTGTAAAATTTATAAAAATGTTTTATAATGGCTTCGGGTGGTATAAAGTTTATTATGGAAACATTTGTCGAGGAAGCTTCAACATACGAAAAGTGTATTCAAAAAATTCAAGAAAAGTATGGGCCGAATATAATGATTACCCGCCGCGAGGTAAAAAGAAATGAAGGCTTCCTTAGTCTTTTTAATAAAGAAACGATAAGGTTGAGTTTTAATATTCAAAATGAAGCCTTCGTTCCCAAATTCTCAAACAATGAAGAAGAAGTTAAATCTAAGTCAGCTGTTGCTCCCATAAAACCTTATTCTCCGGCAAATCTTGCAGAAGAGCGTTTAAAAATAATGAAACTGGCTGCGGCTCAATCGGAAGAAATGGCCGAGAAGATGATGCCCTATATCGAAAAGCTTGAAAATCAAAGCTCTTCTCCAATAAAAACCGATATTGAATCTAAGGAGTTTAAAAACCTTGCAGAAACCGTTGAGAGGCTGGTAGAAGAAATAAGGCTAAAGAACTCTCCTTCCCAGGAGCATGAAAATATTTCGAAAATTGCGGCTCTTTTGGAAGAAAATGATTTTACCGCTAAATATATCCGCTCCATAAAAGAAAAGATATCTAAAAATTTAAGTTTAGCCGAATTAAACGATTTTGAGCTTGTCCAAAAAAAAGTTCTTGACTGGATAGCTTCTTCCATACAGATAAAACTTGAAGAAACAAACAATGACGATCCTTCTAAAAAGCAAAAACTTATTGCCTTGGTCGGGCCCACAGGTATAGGAAAGACTACAACTCTTGCAAAACTTGCTGCCTATTATATTTTGGCTGTTTCTAAGCTTGAAAAGCGCTCTCTTGATGTGAGGGTAATAACTATCGATCAATACAGAATAGGTGCGGCCTTTCAAATAAAAAAATACTGCGAGCACATGGGCATTCCGCTTATCATAGCAACCGATCCATTAGATTTACACAAATATCTCGATCTATATAAGGATTCTGCCGATATTATATGTATAGATACGACAGGGCGAAGTCCGACCGATCCCGAAAAGATACTTGAGATGCAAAAGTATTTCGATGAGATAGAGCCGGGCCGGATTGAAACCCATCTTGTAGTAAGTGCCGTAACTAAGGCTGCCGACATAATCGAAATAATAAAACAATATTCCGTTTTTAATTTTTCGAGCCTTATAATTACAAAGCTTGATGAAACGGCTCATGTTGGCAGTATTATCAGTGTATTGGATGAATACAAGATTCCTGTCGCCTATATAACCGAAGGCCAAACAGTACCCAAGGATATAGCTAGGGCTTCCAAGCTTGTTTTGTTAAGGAAACTTACAGGGTTCTCTTTGGATTATATCAATGAAAATTTCAATGACGAAATTTCTATAGTATGGAGCTAAGATGACGGATCAGGCAGAAGATTTAAAAACATTAATGAAAAATAAAAACAGCAGTGATAAGGCTGTGCTTTCAGACCTTCCTCCTAAAAGGAAGTCAAGGATTATTGCCGTAACCAGCGGAAAGGGCGGAGTCGGAAAAACAAATATTTCAACAAATATGGCTATTGCTTATGCCAAGATGGGAAAAAACGTTATTGTAATCGATGCGGATCTTGGCCTTGCAAACGTAAATGTTATGATGAACATAATTCCGAAATTCAATCTTTATCATGTAATGAAAAAACAAAAGAAAATGTCGGATATCATAATCGATACGGAGTACGGAATAAAATTTGTTGCCGGAGCTTCAGGTTTTTCAAAGATTGCAAATATGGAAGAAGCCGAAAGGTCCGATTTTATTAAAGAATTATACACCCTTGCAGAGGCGGATATAATAATAATCGACACCAGTGCAGGTGTTTCCAAAAACGTCCTCAGCTTTGTTGCTGCCGCCGATGAGGTTGTTATTGTTACCACCTCGGAACCTACGGCTATAACCGATGCTTACGGAATTATAAAAATAATCGCAACCGAAGTTGAAAACTATGATTTAAACCTAAAAATGGTTGTAAATCGTGTAAATTCCGCCCTTGAAGGGAAAAAAATAGCTGAACGCATGATACAGATAGTAGCCCAGTTTTTAAACCTAAAAGTCGAGTACTTAGGCTTTATTTACAATGATCCTGCGGTTGAACAGGCTGTCTTAAAGCAAAAGCCCTTTTTTATATCTGCTCCGAAAAGTAAAGCAGCGAGTTGTTTGCGTCACATAGTTGCAAAACTTGAAAAAACGGATTATAATGAATATTCAGGCCTTTCCGGCTTTTTACAAAAACTGTTTGGAAGAAAGTAGGAATAGATTTAAGTTTTTTAATTTAAAATTAGGAGGTTACCGGAGTCGTGGCAAAATTTAGAATTCCCCTCATATGTACAATAGCTGCTTTGGCTCTGTCTTTCCTATTAGGGCTGATAAGCGGGGTACGCTTTTCTACGATACTCTTGCGTTCACTTATCATCTCTTTGATAAGCGGAGGCTTTGTTTTAGGGGCTCAGATTCTTTTGGATCATTTTGTGCCGGATCTATTTCAGCCCGTTAATGCTGAGAAATCGGCAAAAACAGAAACCGGTAAAAATTTGAATATAAGTATCGATGAACCCGTAGAAATGCCGTTTATAGATGATGAAGAATACGATCCGGAATCGGATATGATAGAGGCTGAACCGGTAGATGAGGATTCGATATCGGATGATGCCACAGAGCTGAGTGACGCTGACTTGATCGATGAAGATTTTGAGAATATAAAGGATGACTCACAAGCTTCTGCATCAAAAAACGGTGTTTCAAGTGGAACCGAAAAAAAACAAGAAAAAAATACTGTAAAAGAATTGGAAGAACTTCCCGACTTGCAGGATTTTATACCTGAAGATGAACCTGAGCAAGATGATCAGATGGACTTTACTCAAAGAGGAACTTCCGCATTTGATGTATCAACGGACTTAGCGGGTTCAGGGATGGATACGAATACTATGGTAAATGCTATTCGTACTGTGCTTAAAAGGGATTCATAAATTAAAAAATAAAAGGTGTGGGTAATGGCAAATACGGATTATGAAAATATACCTGAAGAAGAACTTTGGGATAAATACAAAAAAACCTCAGATCCTAAAATCAGAGAATATTTTATTTTAAAGTATGCTCCATTGGTAAAATACGTCGCCGGAAAAGTCGGTATAGGAATGCCTACAAATGTAGAATTTGACGACTTAGTCGGTTACGGCGTTTTCGGCCTTTTGGATGCTATAGAAAAATATGATCTCGATAAAAACGTTAAATTTAATACCTACGCCGTTAATAGAATAAGGGGAGCTATCTTTGATGAGCTGAGATCTATAGACTGGGTTCCCCGCTCGGTACGTCAAAAAAGCCGCGAAATTGAAGAAACAATTGCCGACTTGGAAGCTCGTCTAGGCCGCTCTGCCTCAAACGAAGAGATAGCCTATGCAATGGGCTTGGATATTGAAGAGTATAACTCTCTACTGCTTAAAATATCTGCAACAAGCGTTATTTCTTTGACCGATTTAAGGTTTTCTAATGATGATTCGGAAGAGTTTTCGGTAGGAGACATAATTGAAGCTCCTTCTTCTTTGAACCCTGATGTGATTGTAGAGCGTGAAGACATAAAGAGGGTAATAGTTGAAGCTATTAAAGAATTACCTGATAGAGAGAAAAAAGTTTTAATTATGTACTATTATGAGGATATGACTCTTAGGGAAATAGGAGAAGTCCTTCATGTAACCGAGTCCAGAGTTTCTCAGATACACACAAGCGCAAATATAAAATTGAGAGCTAAGCTTTCTAATGTTACAAAGGGCATAAAATAGGGGGGATTATGGTTAGGCTTAATCAAATACAGGAAAAAATGTCTGAAATGCACGAACTGGATTCCGGGCGTTTTTTTGTTGATATAAGCGGAGAAACCCTTGATGAGGCCCTTGCAAACGCAGCTATACAATTAGGTATGCCCGTTTCATCGATAGACTATGAGATTCTGCAAAAAGGTGCTTCAGGTTTTTTTGCTATAGTTCCAAAAGAATGGAAGATAAGAGCCTACGAAACCGTAAAAGTAAAGAAGCCGCAAAATATCGAAGACGAAAAGGTTGAGACCGAAGATATAATTGAAGATGGAACTGTTATTAATAAAGACGGAATGGGATATGTTTTCTGTGCAGCCGACGGTATTTACTTTAAGGTAACTGCTCCCTCAGGTACGGGCCATGCTTTCGATATAAAGGCTGCCAGAAACAAGTTTAGGGACAGGGCTCTCCCCATTCCGGAGGACGATATTCTTAATCCCATATTGGAGGAGAAAACCGGAGAGTATGTCAGGGTTGCTCCTTATAAACGAATCCCGGGCAATGATGCTGCAATGGTTGTCAACATAAGCGATGACGAAATGAAGGCTTATCTTTATGTTACACCCCCGACAACCGGAGGCGTCGATCTTTCCGCAGATACCATTATCGCATTCTTAAAGAATAACAGGATAATAGTCGGAATAAATGAAGAGAGGGTCAAACAATTCCAAGATTCTCCCGTTTATCGTGAAGATTATCTGGTAGCGGAAGGCATAGCTCCTCAAAACGGAGCCGATGCAAAGATTATTTATAATTTTGAGGTAGATAATACACGGGTCCGCTTGCAGGAAACCCGTTCCGGGCAAATCAATTTTAAGGAATTAAATCTTATTCAAAACGTTGTTGAAGGACAGCCTGTAGCTCAAAAGGTCCCGGCTCAAAGAGGAAAGGCGGGAAAAACCGTTACAGGAAAATATCTTGAGGCCCTTAACGGAAAAGATGTTGCAATGCCCGTGGGCAAAAATACAAAGATTGCTGCGGATGGTTTAACTATAGTTGCAGAAGTAAACGGACAGGTTCTTTTAGTCAAAAATAAGATTACCGTACAAGAAATCTATGTAGTTGAAGGCGATGTTTCAATCAGAACCGGAAATATTACATTCTTGGGTTCGGTCTTTGTAAACGGAAACGTAGATGACGGCTTTGTTATAAAGGCTTCGGGAAATATAGAAGTTAAGGGCTCGGTCGGCAGGGCGGAGCTTGATACCGAAGGCGACATAGTTGTAAGTCAGGGTATCATGGGCAAAGAAGGCGGCGTAATAAGAGCAGGCAAATCTATCTGGTCTAAATTTATTCAAAACACCGATGTTGTTGAAGCCGGAGACATGGTTATTGTTTCGGACGGTATTATAAAATCGAATGTAATGGCTAACCGTAAAATTATATGCCGCGGAAAGAAGGCAGATATAATAAGCGGCAATTTAAGCGCCTCCGAATCTATCTCGGCAAGGAATTTAGGAAGTGTTTCAGGCGGAAACGATCTTATGTTAAGTGTAGGATTTGACCCGAAAAGCAAGGAGCGCTTAAACTTCTTGCTCCAAAAACAGGAAATGGATCAAAAAAGCTTGGAAGATTTAAAGCTTAATCTAATGAGCCTTGAAGAGCTTAAATCCAAGCGGGGAGAGCTTCCAAAAGATAAAGAAGAAAACTATAACAAGATGAACGAGTATAAATATACTCTTCAAACCGATATTCACGAAGTACAAAAAGAAATTACCCAAATAAAAGAGTATTTAAATACGTTGAAAAATCAAGGCAGGGTTTCCGCTTCCGGACATGTATATCCGGGAGTACGCATAGTTATACGGGATACCACCGAGGATGTAAGAATGGATTGTAAGGCTACTACATTCTATCTTGACAAGGGAATTGTGCGTTACGGAAAGTATCAAGAAGAGAACGAAGAGGATTTTAAGAAGGTTCCAAGTGGCTATTCAACCAATTGATCTGCAAACTCTATATGCTCAAATGGCTAAGGTAGGCAAACAGCAGGGGGCCGAACAGCAGCTTGCTTCTATGGTAAAGGATGCCCAGCAGCAGCAAAATAAAATCGATGCAGAAAAAAGATTGAGTACCGTTCAGCTTGTAGATTCCGACAGTAATAATAATCTTAGAATCAATAAGGACGGCAGGTCTCCCGATGAGGAAAATAAGGGAGGGGAGCATCCAAAAAAGCAGAACACGGCTCAAATTGAGCAGGAACCGGATAGCGAAGAATATATAAAAGACCCTTCATTGGGACAAAGAGTGGATATTTCAGGATGATGACAGTTATTGCGATTGTTTTATTGGTATTAAATATTTTTTTAATCTTCTTTTTTTATTTTAAGTTTAAAAATCAATTTTCGGATAGGGCTTCAATCAATAATATAAAAAATGAAACTCAAAAACTTGTTGCTCAAATTGCTTTTCAAACCGATCAGTCCGTTACAATAATGGAAGACAAGATTAAGGAAGTGAACAGCCTTGTCCTTGAGCTGGATAAGCGTATATTGCTTGCGGGAAAAGAAGAAGAAAAACGGAGCGCTGCCGAGAGGGTTTACGAAAGCCTTGCCGAGGCGGCTAAAGCTAATGCTTTTTCAGGACTTGATCCGGATGCTTTTGTAAAAACTAAAAAGCCCGTAATTTCAAACGAGAGTGTAAAAGAAACGGAGCGTTCAATAGAAGTGAATAAAAAAGAAAATCCGCCTATCGATAACGAACCTATTAAGATATATACAAAACAAATTCTGGCCCCTAAATCGGGAATTGTCCCCGACCAAACTGCTTCAATGAAGGAACAGATAATTGAAATGGCTAAAAAAGGCCTTTCAATAGAGCTGATAGCCGAAAAAGTCCCTCTTCCTACCGGCGAAATAGAGCTGATTATTTCGATGAATACTTAATTATCTAAAGATTTTTCCTTTATTTTATTGCGTCTTTTTTTGATGATAATTACCGCAACAGCTATAATTATAAGTATAAATATCCAAAGATAAAGGATGCCGATAATTATATCGCTAAAAAGACCTATTCCTTCCTTTACGGCATTGAGGGCCTTGGTAAAGAAGGAAGGTCTTGCTATACTGCTATTGATAATTTGGTACATTGAAATATTTAAGGTGCTGTAATTTACGGATTTTTGTAAATAACGTAAACGGCCTTCAATAGCTTCAATATCGGAGCGTAAATCTTGAATTTGGTTTTGCACTTCTAAAATGTCTTTTACCGTTTTTGCTTGGCTTAGAATTTTTAAATAAGTTTGTTCGGTTTCTTTTTTTACCTTTAACCGGGCAAGTCCGTCTACAAATTCTTCCGTAACATCTTCAACCGTAATGTTTTTATTATCAAGTTTTTTAATACCTATAGTAAGCTCATTTAAAAGATTATCAAAATTTTCTTTTGGTATTCTAATACTGATTGTCTGCCTAATATTAGACTGAAAATGCTGTTCATCTTCTTGACTTATATAGGCTTGATATTTTGTTACAAGGTTTTCGATTGTTTCCCTTGTTTTTTTTATATCCTCGGTTTCAAATTCTATAAAACCTGTTTTTATAAGTTTTCTTTCGATATTGTCGTTATCTAAACTTGCAGTATTTACTGCATCAGATTCTTTTTTGTCTTCCTTAAAGGCAGAATCGGATGATGAACTTTTGGATTCGGCCATGTAACTTTCAGCTCGGGTGCTTTTACCTGTTTCATAAGCTGCCTTTTTCCCTCCGCACGAAAGAAAAAGATTTAGTACCAGACTTAAACATAAAAAAATAAAAGCCTTTTTTTTCATCTTATTTATCCCCCATCGGCAAAAGTTTAACATAATTTATTTTATTTTACAATGGGAGCTGTTGAGAAGTGTACAAGGGTGTACGTTGCTCAAGTATTTTGCAGTTAAACAAAAAAACTGCATTCCCTTACAAAAAGACTGAAGGTGTGTTATAATACAATCGATGAAGGAGCAGCTATGAGTACGGACTCTTTTTTTCAAGAAATGGAATTTCACATTAACGGAGATGTCCGCAAAAAGTGTAATTTAAGGTCGGTTCTTTTTTCTTCATGCGGAAATGTAATATTTGAAAATATTTCCGAAGTTCATAATTTTGTTTTTAATTTTAATTCCCTTGTAAAGGAAGGCCTTTTTGGAGAAGGTCAAGCTCATTTAAAAGCAGGCGAATTAAATGCGATGGGAATTTTAGATGAAGTTCTTCATTATGTTTTAAGGCTTTACCGTCAAAATATTGATGCCGATTTTTTTGTTAAAGGATATGAATTTATCGAAGAAGAATTTAAAAATAAAAGTCTTCATAGTCTTGATTTTTTATTAAAAGAGTTTTGTAAAGATTTCCCCCCAAAGGATGTTTACACGGATAAGCTCTCCTTAGATGAGTGGTTTGAATCAAATGATGGTTCATCAAATGTACCCAATAAAGTGCTGGCCTTTGAAGAGTTTATTTTACTCTGTCTTGCAAATAGAAATCCTGCAAATGCACAGTTTGAAGTTTTATTTAATAATTCAAATTTAAAAACAATAGATTCCTACGGCATTTTTTGGGATACGGTAAAAAGATGGTCAAAAAAAAATAGGCCCATAGGACGCCGATTAGGAAAAGAACAAAGCGGCCTTGATATTCTTTCTTTTTTGGAAGAACCTATGAACCGCTGTCCCGACAGTATTTTAGGCCAGCTTAATTATGTAAAAGAAAACTGGAGCCGGTTTACACAAAATATTTTACTCAAGGTTTTGGGTGCCGAGGACTTAATAAGGGAAGAAGACAAGGCCGGCTGGGCTCCGCCTCAAGGAGGAAGCTTTGATGTTCCGGTCTACACCTTTGAAAATCTGTTAAAAGAATACGAGGCTTTTACTCCCGATAAAAATTGGATGCCCAACTTGGTTTTAATAGCAAAAAGCACCTTGGTTTGGCTGGATCAGTTAAGTAAAAAATATTCCGCCCCGATTACGCGTCTCGATCAAATCCCCGATGAAGAGCTTAAATTTTTTGCAGATTCGGGAATTACCGGGCTTTGGTTAATCGGTGTTTGGCAGCGTTCCGAGGCGAGCCGCCGTATAAAAGAAATTTGCGGAAATCCTGATGCGGCCGCAAGTGCCTACAGTATCTATGACTATGACATTGCAGAAGAACTAGGCGGCTGGCCGGCTCTGACTAATTTACGAGAAAGAGCTTGGAAATTCGGAATCAGGATGGCCGCCGACATGGTTCCCAATCATACGGGCCTTGATTCCAAATGGATTATGGAAGAGCCGAATCTATTTTTGCAGACAAGGGATAAGCCCTTTCCTTCATATAGTTATGATGGTGAAAATCTTTCCCGGGATGAAAGAACAAGCGTTTATCTTGAAAACGGTTACTATTCAAAGACGGACTGTGCCGTAGTTTTTAAGCGTGTCGATAACTATTCCGGGGATGTACGCTATATTTATCATGGAAATGACGGCACCGGCCTCCCGTGGAACGATACGGCCCAAATAGATTTTTTAAACAGTGAAGCCCGCGAAAAGGTTATTCAAAAAATTCTCCATGTCGCAAGGAATTTTCCTATTATACGCTTTGATGCCGCTATGGTTCTCGCTAAAAAACATATTCGCCGCCTCTGGTATCCGGCTCCAGGTTCAGGCGGAGACATTGCAAGCCGCTCCCGCTATGCCCTCTCTATTGAAGAATTTGAAAGGAGAATCCCCAAAGAATTTTGGAGAGAGGTTGTAGACCGCTGTGCAAAAGAAGCCCCCGACACCCTCTTACTTGCCGAAGCTTTTTGGATGATGGAAGGCTATTTTGTCCGCACCCTCGGAATGCACCGCGTATATAATTCCGCCTTTATGAATATGCTCAAAAAAGAAGAAAACGCAAAATACAGGGAAACCATAAAAAATACCCTCGAATTCGATCCTGAGGTGTTAAGGCGTTATGTCAATTTTATGAATAACCCCGATGAAGAAACTGCTATAGCCCAATTCGGGGACGGAGATAAATACTTCGGTGTTTGCACGATGATGTCGGCTATGCCGGGGCTTCCCATGTTCGGACACGGTCAGCTAGAAGGCTTTACCGAAAAGTACGGCATGGAATATAGAAGATCTTATAAGGATGAGGCTGTAAACTCCGGCCTGCTTGAAAGACATAAAAAGGGAATTTTTCCTCTTTTAAAAAAACGATATATTTTTTCGGGCGTTGAAAAATTTAGACTCTTTGATTTTTGGAATGAAGGAAGCGTAAACGAAAATGTTTTTGTTTGGTCGAATTTTTTTAACGGAGAGCGCTCATTGATTTTTTATAATAATGCCTATGAAAGAGCATCGGGCTGGATACAACTTTCGGCGGCTTTTGCCGTAAAAAATGCACAAAATGAAAAAGAATTAAGGCAGGAAAATCTTATGGACTCTCTTAATTTAAATTCGGGAGAGGACTATTTTACGGTGTTTTATGAGCAGCGTTCTTCCTTATTCTTTTTAAGAAAAAATTCCGAGCTTGCCGAAAAAGGCTTTTTTGCAGCTTTGGACGGTTATCAATGCCAAGTATTTTTAAATATCAATGAGATTAAGGATGATGAGGGCTATTATAGGGAGCTATATCAAAAAGCGGACGGACGGGGTTTTAAAGATATTGAATTTGAAATAAATAAATGTAAGTATGGCGGTCTTTACAATACTATTCAAGATTTATGCGCTAAAGACTTATTCCCTCAAATTTCGGATTATTGTGGTACCTATAAAAAAGAAGCAATTGAAGATGTATCAGAAAAAATTGAAGATATATCAAAAAAACTTTACCCGAGATTATTGAATTTTTTTACTACCTTTGAAGAAGTGTTTTTTGAAACCTTTCATTACGATGAGGAAAAAGAAAGCTTAAAAACCATTAAAGAAAAAAACAAGATGCGTACTTTGTGCTTTAAAAATTCTATTGATTGCTTTTTATATCTTTGTTCAAATGAGCCTTCTTTGATCGATGAAAATATTAAGGATGAAAGTCTTAAGACCCAAGAACGGCTCTTTATAAATGCTCTTAAGACCTTGGTTTTTGACACAAGAGAGAATGTACTTTTGTATATGGCCAGTCTTTTATTGTCAGCCCTGTTTAAATTTTTCCCTAAAGAAAAGATTAAACTGTGCCGTTTTGATCTTGCTTTTGCCGAGCTGCTTTGTTCTTTCGGGCTTCCCGAAGTAAATTCAAAAAGTACCTTATTTTTGTTAAGCCGCTTATTTTGCTTACCTGAAACTGAGAAAAACTTTTTTGAAAATTCGGGTTCAAGCAAGGATTGCGTTAAGGATTTTATGGATTTTTGTGTACATGATGAAGTAATAAAAAACTATTTAGGTTTAAACGAGTGGAATGGGGAAATTTGGTTTAATAAAGAATCTACTGAAAGGCTGATTTTGGTAAATATTTTGTTTAAACTTGTATGGGAAGAAAGGCCTGAAGATAGTCTATTCAAATGCAATATTTTATCTTTAAACTTTTATGCAGGTATCTATTCGGATATGACCAAGATGTTTTCGGCTGCCGAATATAAATTAAAAAATATTATTGATTTTTCAAGCGAAAAGGCCTAGTCTTTTTCGGCGTTTTCTTCTGCATATTTTTTAAATTCTTCCTCACTCATTTTATCCGAATAAATAGGGTAGAGGGCTTCTACCAGTTCTTCAAGTGTGGGAAATTTAGCTCCATCAAGTTTATATGACATAAAAACTACCTCTCCATATATTCTAGCATATTTTCAATTTCTTTTTTAGATGCCTGTATCTTTTTTATATTTTTTATAGGTTTGTCTAAACCGCTCATGTATTCCGGTTGATTAGGTTTTTCGCCGCAGGCCTCCTCGATTATATCGGCTTCAAAGGCCGGATGATCTTTTGAAATAAGAACAAGGGTTTCCGGGCCCTTATTTTTTAAAATTTTACTTTTGATGGCGGCTCCATAGGCTGCAGCCGTCGAAGTATCTATCATAATTCCATATCGTTGATAGGCCTTTCTTATGAGCTCCTTATAATCCTTCGGATCTACCTGCTTAGGAAAAATCAAGGCCTTCATAATTGCCGGGCTTATTTCAAAAATCTGTTCCAAGCGCTCAATATTTGAGGGACTTACAGGATCTGCTGCACTTCTTTGGCTCAAAGGAATTTCCATTGTTTTGCAAAAGCAGTCTCCGTCCTTGTTTACCGATAGTTCAGGCGTAGAATCGGTAATAAACCCGTTTAAGGAAAGACCGCTCTTCCATGCAAAAAGCCCCGCTGCAAGGTTTCCGTAATTACCGGAGTGAAGGGCGTAATAGATTTCGCCGAAAATGTGTTTTTTAAAGCGGGTAAAAGCATAAAAATAGAAAAATATTTGGGGTAAAAGTCTGCCTATGTTTACAGTATTTGCTAAAGTCAGACCGTATTTTTCTACAAGATTTCTGTCAAGATATACGGACCTTTTTAAGTTTTCGACATCCTTTACATCTCCCTCACATTCTACAGAGTAAATAGAGCCGCCGTTTTCTGCTAAATATTCTTCCGGTATACCGGAGGCATAACCTTTGGGGTGAATTAAAAGAGTCTTTACCCTTTTTTTGTTCCAAAAAGCGGCCGCCATACTTTGACCGTTTTTTTTGGTTCCTGTTCCTAAAACTATGGCTTTTTTATCGGTTATGGTTAAAATATGTTCAAGAACTGAAGCAAACCATAAAAAGCCGAAATCTCTGTGGCAGCCGGTCGGCCCGTGAAAAAGGTCCAGCAAAAAGAGTCTTTCATCCAATTGGCGCACCCTCGGACTGTAATTTCCAAAAGCTGAAACGGCAATACGTTCCGAAACGGCAGGGCTGAATTCCTCTCGCAGGATTGCAGAGGTTAAGGCTCCCGTAATAGATGTAAAACTTGAAGTTTCGTTAAGATGATAGGTCCAATCACTTAAGTCCAAGGCTTCTTTGGGTATATAAAGCCCCCCGTCTGCCGGCATACAGTTTGTTACTGCCTCATAAAAGGATACAATCTTATTATTGTTTCGTGTGCTTACTAAATCCATGTTTTCCTATTGTATCATATTTAAGATAAAATTCTATACTTTTTTATGAATTTTATCGGTTTATATGTCATTTTTGCTTGTCTTAAGCCCTCATCGCCTAAATCCTGCTCTCTGTTGATAAATTCTATGTATTCGGGCAGATAACCTGCAAAGGCATAATTAATGTACTGAAAACTTCCCTTATAAGATGCCAAGGCTTTTTCAAATAAAATAACGGCAGTTTTATTGTTTTGTGTTATTTCTGCAAGAGTCCAAGCCACAGGTTCATTCCAAACATAGAGAATTATACCCATCATTGAGGTCCTGCTTAAAATTGAAAGGGCTTCCAAGGCTGCTTCATAGTCGGAATTTTCAGGATTTGAGTCCGGTTTTGTACTATTCCATTCTTCAAGAACCTTTTTGGCGTCTTCTACATTTTCAAGGGTGAGAGGTTCGATTTTTATTTTGTCATAAGATTTTTCGAATTTGTTTATATGGGTCTTTTTTTTATGAAAATCCTTACCCTTTAATTCGGCCAAATCCTTTCTTAAATAAACATAATCAAAATTATCCCTGTCCTCTTCAATTTTTAGTTCTTTTAAAAAAGGCAGGTTGAATACATTTGTGTTATTATCCAAAAAAGATTTTGAAAGAATCATCCATTTTTTATATTTTGCCAATAATTCCTTTGTTATTTCGACATCTACAGTACAGCATGGGGTTATAAAAAAGCTTTCGCCCTTATATTCACCTATTATTATCAATAATTTTTCGGTTTTTGTTACCTGATATTTATAATTATGTCTAAAAAGGTATAAATTTAA
Organism: Treponema denticola ATCC 35405; assembly: GCF_000008185.1. NCBI lineage: Bacteria > Pseudomonadati > Spirochaetota > Spirochaetia > Treponematales > Treponemataceae > Treponema > Treponema denticola. Next base: position 2,713,621 of record NC_002967.9, on the reverse strand, counting down.
AAAAGTAAGCTCCGAGATTCCGTCAGGAAGCCTTTTTAAGTAAAATTCCATTTCGGACTGCATGTCCAACGAAATGGGTGCAAATTCGGGATACTGTGGTATACTCATGCATATATCCTACTATTTTTAAGCAAAAACGGCAATAGATATAAAAAAAATACTTACATCCGGTTGAAAATATGTTAATAGTGGGCTATACTTATATAAAATATACGATTATGCTTTTAAATAAAATTTTATCTTGGAGGATAATTATGAAAAAAAATATTTTGGGTATTGCAATTTTTAGCTGTATGCTTTCCTTGTCAGCCTTTGATTTTATGAATATTTCCGGTGATGTCGGTATCGGTTATATGAATTATACCATAGTGAACAACTATGATACAGGTAAACTTGCTGATAACTTAAGTGCTGAACTGAAGGCTCTTATAGGACCTGGTAACTTAAAGTTAGGTAGTATAAAAGCAAAAGATTCCTATAACGCATTTATGGTTGGTCTTTCTTTTAAGATGAGCTATATTTATGCAAATATAAATGTAGGCTTTCCTCTTAAAGAAATATCTTCCGGTTTTGATCCCCTTGCCCAAAAACTAAAGGAGAAGGGAATTAGTGATAAAATAAACGGCTCTATTATTTTTGACAGCCAGATAGGTGTAGGTATTACTCTAATGAAAAGTTCTCCACTCAATATCTTTGTCGGAGGCGGATTAGGTATAAACTATATCCGAACTACACGTGATTTACCCGGTAATTTTATTAGCAGTCTTTCTGATGTTACTTCACTAAAGGAAATACGAAGTGTGGGTATGATAGGTCTTGGTGCGGACATAGGTATAAAATACTTTTTTATGCCTAAGATTGGAATCTGCTTAGACCTAAAGGATACGATATATTTTTTACCTCTTGCAAATCAGCGCTATTATAGCGGCAAGCTTAAGAATGGAATACCCTTTACGTATTCTATAAATTCAGAAACAAACACAAATTCAGGCGATATTAAAAAATTAATAAAGTCAACTTGGGCAAATAATTTTTCTGTAAGGCTTGGAGTAGCTTTTAAGCTTTAATAAAATTGTAACAAATTCCGGTTATCCGGAGTTTTGAATATGGTTCTGTTTTATAAACAGAAAAATGTGTTTTATAGGAGGTTTATTATGAAGCACAAGAAGATAGTTTTAGTTTTGATTATTCTGGCTGCATCTGCCGTTTTTGCATTTGCAGATTTTGCGATTTCGTTCGGCCCTGCCTTTACGAATTATTTTGTTCACACAAAAAATGAGGGTAATTTTTCTACATTTAGTAATGATGTACAAAATGCATTAAAAAATGCTAAAGATGAAAAGAATAATGCCGCAGGAGTTGCTGTTGATCTTAGAGCGGGTTTTATTTATTTAATGGCTCAAATTGCCTTCCCCGGAAAAAACCATACCGATCTTATGAAGGGAGCAACAGCTGAAAAAGATAAGTTTGTAGTGAAGAATGCTTTTATTCTTGACTCTCAGCTTGGAGTCGGCATAACCTTGTTTAAAAAAACGCCTTTTAACCTCTTTTTGGGCGGCGGACTAGGGTTAAATGCTATGAAGGCTACTCAGACTGTTTCTATAGCTAGTCAGGATATTAGTTACGACAAATTGGATGTCATGTTCGGTGTAGGTGTAAATGTTTTAGCCAGTTTTTACTTTACAGATATGATAGGTATTTATGGCGGTATTGCAGATACGGTTTATTTTGCTCCTTTAAAAGTTAAAAAAACATTTAAAGTTGGAAATCAAGAATATACGGTTTCCAACACTAAGAACAACATAAAAGAGGTTATTGCTAACAGTGTAAACTTAAAGTTAGGCCTTTCTATCAGGTTATAGATTTTAATTGTTTTACACAAAAAGGCAGTCCTTTAAATGGGCTGCCTTTTTTATTGGGTAAATAAAGTTTTATTTTAAGGAGTTTAAAACGTTTGAGAGTCTTGTTTTGTCGTATAGGTCCAATGGCCTTCCTTCAGAAAACCTAACAGCTTCTTCAGTAAAGGTTCCGGCACTCATACATATTCCTGTTCCGCCCTTGACTTCTTTTAGCCGTGCATGCAGCTCTCTAAGAAGCAGCTCCCCTACCGTTCCTTGCGACCTAAAAAATCTAAAAATAACCGTATCCGAAAAACGGGATGTATCTATTTCGGCAACTATATCGGTATAGGCAGCCAATACGGAAATATCCACTATTTTTACCTTAGCTTTCGGATAGAAACGGGCGACAATTTTGCGGCACAGAGCTACGAATTCGCTTTGTCCCGACATTAGGTATATCTGTAAGTTCTTGTTTTTATTTAATTCCTGATATCTCATTATTAAGGTTGCAGCATCCTTGTATCCGGGGCTTATGGATTGTATTTCTTTTAAAAGATGAAGGGCTTGACCTATTTCTTGAGTCTTTATATAGGCTTGAGCTAATCTGTATTTTAGCTCGTTAGAAATATCCATCGGTATTCCCGTATGCTTTAAACCTATTTGGAAGTCTTCGATAGCTCTTTCCAACTGATCGGCCTTCGCTCTTATCATACCTGTGTATAATGAAGCTTGAGGTCCGAAAACGGGATCTACTCTGAGATGGTTTAATATTTTTAAGCATCGGTCGGTCGCTTCCGTTTCATAAAAACATTCGCCCATTGCAAACAAAACTTCCTTATCATCGGGTTTAAAATCCAGGGCTTTTTTTAGAGCCGGGAGGGCTTCGGTGTATTTATGCAAATGCTGTAAAGTATATCCAAGATACTTTGTTGCCAAAAAGCTGTTTGGTTCAAGTATCAAGGTTCTTTTGAAAAACTTAACGGCTTTTTCATAGTCTTTTTCGAGGTAATAGATATAGCCTAAGTTATAGCTTACATCAAGATTTTTAGGATTGATTGTTTCTGCAAGAAGAAAGCCTTTTTTTGCCTCGGGGAGCCTGTTTGTTTTTAGGGCACAGATACCGTACCTGATAGCGACATCCAGCTGCTTATTCATTTCGAGCGGCTTCATTCTATCCAGTAAGGCCGAATATGCCGTATACGCCTTTTCCCAGTCTTGGTCTTGATAATAAATATCTCCCATTATAAATAAACCTTCAATATCATGAGGGTTTTGAGCTAAGCGGCGTGAGGCTTCTTTCATTAAAACGGCTCTGCCTTTAACTTTCTTTCTTCCTCCCGAAGAGGGTGATTTGCTTCGTGTAGCTACAAGTACAAGGATAACAACAGCAATAATAATAATAAAAAAGGAAATAATAATAGTCGATACCATTCTCCTATTATGCGTTTTATTTTAAGATATGTCAATGGAAGGTGAATTGAATTTGTAATAATACTATAAAAATACCCTAGTCAACAGCTCTTGTTTGTGATATAATAAGAAAATATCCTTTCCTTGGAGGAGGTATGAAAAAATTATTTTCTATGTTAATTTCGTTAATGTGTATGACTACAGTCTTTTCTGATCAGGCAAAGGATTTTAGTGAGGATGACCTTCCATTAAAAAGGGTAACTCTATATTCTTCAGGTGTTGCGCATTATGAGCATGAGGGCAGGGTAAGGGGCAACGGAAAAATAGAGATGTTGTTTTTACCTTCCCAGATAAGTGATGTTCTAAAATCTATTTTTGTAAAAGATCCTGCTGCAAAGAATTTGTCGATAAATTATCAATCGGAAGATACCCTTAAAAAAACTATGCAAAGTTTAAAGATAGATTTATCTGAAAATAACTCTATTTTTAAGATTCTTAACTCGCAGAAGGGTGCCGAGATCGAAGTTTACACGCCGAGTAAGATTACAGGTAAAATTTTAAGTGTGGATAAAATTGAAGATTCTAAACCGGATATGATTTTGTCGATTGCTGCGGCAGACGGCGTTAAGATAATATCCTTAAAAGATGTACAATCTTTTAAATTTACGGATCCCCAAAGGAATGAGGACTTACAAAAGGCCTTAAGTCTTATTTTAGAGGCCTCTGCAAAAGAAAGAAAGCTTATTTCGATTGATATAGAAGCTGCCGGAGAACGTAATATAGGGCTGTCTTATGTTATGGAAGCTCCTATTTGGAAGCCTTCGTATAGGCTTGACATGGGCAATACAAGTGCAGCTTTTCAGGCTTGGGCTATAATCGATAACTCTACGGATCTTGATTGGAAGGATGTAAAACTTACCCTGACAAGCGGCCGTCCCATAGGCTTTAGACAAAATCTATATGAACCCTATTATACCGACCGAGAAACTATTCCGATTCTTGCAGGTCAGACGGCCGATATTGAAACCTTTGATTCCGCTTATGATGATGTGGCTTATGAAGAAGCTATGGCTGCACCGATGATGGAAAGAAAGGCTTATGCAAAGATGACGGCTCCTTCTATGGACGAAGCCAAGGAATCTTCTTATTTTGAAAATCAGACCATTGCGAAGAGTAGTGCGGGGGAAATGTTTGCCTTCAGCCCTGTAAAGCCTGTTAATTTACCGAGACAAAAGAGTACAATGATTCCGCTTAGCCTTGCATCGCTTCCTGCACAAAAATACTCGGTTTTTTCGAGTATACCCTATGGTTCCGATGTCCATCCTAAGTTATGTATCAGTATCGAAAATAATTCCGGTCTAAAGTTTCCTGCGGGACCCATTACGGTTTTTGAAAATGGCGAGTACTCGGGCGACGCTATTTTGGAGTTTTTACCGGAAAATGAAAAACGGCTCATAGCCTTCGGTGATGATATAGATGTGAAGGGTACAAAAACCGAGGACTTTGACAAGCATATTCATAGCCTTAAAATAGTAAAAGGAGTTTTAACAAAAAGATATAAGTCATCTAAAAACTCTGTCTATACTATCAAGAATTCTGCATCAAAAGAACGCTCCATTATAGTTGAACATTTTATAAGCTCAGGCTTTAGTCTTACCGATGAAAAAAAATTGTTGGAAAAAACATCGAACAAGTACAGGTTTAATATAAAGGTTAAGGCTAACTCTCAAGAAAAGCTTGATGTAGTTGAAGAAAGATTTTTTGAAGAAATTGTACAGGTTAATATGATGGATAATAATTCCATGATAGCTATTTATTCCAACGCTAAGATGCCTGAAAAGATAAAAAAAGCCTTTAAGGATGTTTTAAATGAAAAGGTAAAAGTTGATAAGGCTCAAATTGCCTTGGCTAATTTACAAAATGAGCAAAAAAATCTTAATGCGGAACAGGATAGGATCCGCAAAAATATTCAAGCTGTCGGATCTGAGACCCAACAGGGAAAAATGTTTTTAGATAAGCTTCTGGAGATAGAAAATTCTTTGGAGAACTTAAAGAAAAAAATCGGCCAAAGTGAAAAAGAGTATTCTGATCTGCGGTCTGCTTTTTTAGAATATGTTGAAAAAATTAATATAGAATAATTATTTTTTTCTAACCAAATAAGATTCTCAGCTGTTTGTGTAAAGGCTTGATAATTTGACTTTATTGATGTATAATGTCGCCGTGTGATTTTAAGGAGTGTATGAAATTTGACAGCAATTCAGTTTATTTTGTATATAATAGCTATACCTTGTGCGCTATCTGCTTTTTTTGTATATCTAGCCATTCTATTTTCAAAGAAACATAATCTATATGACAAAACAGGCGGGCGAAAGATACATTCCGGTAATATTCCGAGGATAGGAGGAGTAGGTTTCGGCTTTGCTTATATAATTTCAAGCCTCATCTTACATTTCCGCTTTCCTGAGTTTAGACTATTGCACTCAAATTTCTTTTATATCGCCTTGGGCGGCTTGCTTATTTTTATAATGGGATTATGGGATGATATAAAAAATTGGAGAGCTATTTTTAAGCTATTGGTTCAATCTTGTGCCGCTATAATAGTCTTATACGGAGGATATACATTTAAAAAAATAAGTTTTGGGCCCATCGGTTTTTTCTGGTATATGGGGCCGGAAACATATGTAATAACTTTTTTGTGGATAATAGGAATAACCAATGCAATAAATCTTGTTGACGGAATTGACGGGCAAGCAGGATGCTTAGGCGTTTCCGTTCTCTTAACATATGCTGCAATTTATTATTCGATTGGGATAAGTTCCATAATCATATTCCGTGTGCTTATACTTGCATTCTCAGTCGTAGGCTTTTTATTTTTTAATTTATCACGGCCCAGTGCAAAGATTTTTATGGGAGACTGCGGCTCACAAATTTTGGGCTTTGTGTTGGCAATTTTACCTCTTATTCCGTCGCCCGAAGGATATGAGGCTGCAGGTATACAATTTGCATCCGTGATATTAATGCTGCCCATATTCGATACGGTTGCGGCGATATGGCGCAGAGTAAGGGAAAAACGTCCTATAGGTGAGGGAGATAAATTTCATCTTCATCATAAACTTATGCTTATAGGTTTTAGCCCTAGAGGGGCTTTGAGTGTTTTTATGATATTGCAGCTCATAATAAACCTTTTTGCCGGAATGGCTATAATCTTGCAAGGAGTTCGTGCTCTGGTTGTTTTGATAGGGCTCATACTTGTAGGATTATTATTTTTTACGTTGATTCATTATGAAAAAGAAAAAATTATAAATAAAAAATAGAATGCGGAGTTGTTTCTTTAATTATGGAAAAAAAAATCGGCAGATTGGTTTTACTTTTTTGGCTGTTCCAGTGTTCAGCTGTTTTTGCAATTTATAAAATATTTAATACGGATACTGAGATTTTTAGTGCATTTTTAATACATATAACTCTCTGGCATTCGTTACTTTTGTTTTTTTTGATTCTATACAAAGGAGATTTTATAAATGTTGGGACTAATCTTATACTTGAGAAAGTTAATCTTGCAAATGGGATTACCCTGCTGCGAATAAGCTCTGTCCCTTTAATAGCCTTTCTTTTAAAGCAGAATTCGATAGAACAGATAAAAATAATCTTGGCTGTTGTTTTAATCTTGGTTTTTTTGACGGACTTTTTTGACGGCTTTATAGCCCGTAAATTTAATCAAGAAACAAGGATCGGGCGTATGCTGGATTCCATGAGTGATTATTCCCTGCTTGCTCTTGTTTCAATTGTATACTATCAACTGGGGCTATTGCCTAATTGGTTTTTCTATTTGATTTTTGTAAGATTAATGTTTCAAGCTTTGGGAATGCTTTTTTTTATGTTATTAAAATTTCCGGTCGAAATAAAATCTACAAGGGGCGGTAAAATAACGATAGCGGCGACTATGATTCTTTACAGCCTCAAGATGCTGCAATTTTTTGTTCCTTTCTTTTATAACTTTAAACAATTATTTTTAATAGGAGAATATTCCTGCGGCTTTATTATTTTTGTATTTTTGTTTGAAAAGATATTTATTTTCTATGAGCATTATAAAAAATACCGCAAAAGAGACATAGAAACTTAGATATCAATACTAAAAAAGACTAGAATATAATTTTATAAATTGTTATAATATCGAAGTTATAGTATACAAACACAGTTTTGATAGGAGATATAAAATGAAAGAAGGTTTAAAGAAATACCTTGAGAGAGAAGGCTCAAATGCAAAGTTAGCTATGGTTGCATATTTGGCCAATTTGGATCAGGTTGCCTCCGTGTACCCTGAAGTTGCATCAAGCATTGTAAAAGAAATAGAAAATCAGCGAAGTCACTTAAAACTTATCGCCAGCGAAAACTATTCTTCATTGGCAGTTCAAGCTGCTATGGGGAACCTGCTTACCGATAAGTATGCAGAAGGTTTTCCTGAGCATAGATATTACGGAGGATGCGAAAACGTCGATGCCGTTGAAATGGCTGCTTGCGAAGAAGCATGTAAAATATTTGGAGCCGAACATGCCTATGTTCAGCCTCACTCCGGAGCTGATGCAAATATCGTAGCTTATTGGGCTATCTTAAATGCCAAGGTTGAGGAGCCCTTCTTAAAGAAATTTGAGACGGTTGTAGACGGAAAGGTTAAAAAGATGAGCCTTGAAGGTTTGAGCCATGAGGAGTGGGAAGAATTACGCCATGCTCTTGGAAATCAAAAACTTATGGGCTTGGATTACTATTCGGGCGGACACCTTACCCACGGCTATGTTCAAAACGTTTCTTCAAAAATGTTTAGAACATGCTCATATACGGTAAATAAAGAAACCGGTGAGCTTGATTATGCCGAAATCGAAAAAAGAGCAATGGAAGAAAAGCCCTTGATTCTTTTGGCCGGATACAGTGCCTATCCCCGAAAGATTAACTTTAAGAAATTTAGAGAAATTGCGGATAAATGCGGAGCCGTTTTAATGGTTGATATGGCCCACTTTGCCGGTCTTGTTGCAGGAAAGGTTTTTGAAGGTGAATATAACCCTGTTCTTTGGGCTGATGTGGTAACAACTACAACCCACAAAACTCTTCGAGGCCCCCGCGGTGCTATGATTCTTTGTAAAAAAGAATTTGCCGAATTCGTTGATAAGGGATGCCCCCTTGTAATCGGCGGACCTCTTCCTCATGTTATGGCTGCAAAGGCCGTTGCCTTCCGCGAAGCAAGCAGCAAGGAATATCAAGACTATGCCCACAAGGTAAGAGACAATGCTGTCGCCCTCGCTGAAGAATGTATGAAGCTCGGTATGAAGCTCCAGACAAACGGAACAGACAATCACTTAATGCTGATTAATGTAACAAAATACGGCTTAAACGGCCGCCAAGCAGAAACTGCAATGTCCGAGTGCGGTGTAACCCTTAACAGAAACAGCTTGCCCTTTGATCCGAACGGCCCCTGGTGGACAAGCGGTCTACGCGTAGGAACTCCTGCCGTAACAAGTCTTGGAATGGGAAAACCCGAAATGAAGCAGATTGCTTCAATTATAGACAGGGTATTAAAAGCTTCAAAGCCGGGTGTAACAAAGAGCGGAGCTCCCAGCAAGGCTAATGTAGTTGTAGACCCTGCCGTAAAAGCAGAGATACAAAAAGAAGTAGATGCTCTTTTACATAAATTTGTTCTTTATCCCGAATTGGATTTGGACTATTTAAAGAGCGTTTATTGCTAAGGATTGTTTTTTAAATTGAGATAAGGGGCTCCGAAAGGCTTTTGCTTTATATCGGATGCCCCTTTTTTATTGACTGAAATGATGGAGGATGGATAAACAGTTCGGCAGGAATTCAGCCTCACTGTTTATCGTTAGTGTATGGGAGGAAAGTATGAAAATCGGTCTTTGTGCATCGGAAAATAAAAACAATGATATTGATTTTAATATATCGCAGATTGAAGGCTTTATAGAAAAGACAAGGTCTGAAAAGCCCGATCTTCTTCTATTTGGAGAAAGTTTTTTACAGGGCTTTTATTCTCTTTGTTTTGAATATAAAAAAGATATTTTGACGGATCTTCAAATAAACTCGGAACCCATTGCAAAGATTCGTTCAATTGCCCAAAAAGAAAAAACAGCCATAGGTTTCGGCTTTATCGAAAACGACCATGGTGCTATTTTCAGCTCCTACATGATAGTAGGAAAAAACGGAGAAATGCTTTGCCTTTATAAAAGAGTTTCCCAAGGCTGGCGAATTGAAGGTACCTGTGCCGACTATCGTGAAGGAAAAGAATTTTTTGAGTTTGATTTTGGGGGTAAGCGCCTTGCCGTTTTTATCTGCGGGGACTTATGGGAAGATAATCTTTTAGAGCCTATTATAAGCCTCAATCCCGATGCCTTTTTATGGCCGGTATTTTGCGGTTATACAAAGGAAGAATGGAAAAACGGTGAAGCCGCTGCCTACGCCGAAAGAACTGCAATCCTCGATAAACCGGTTTTATTTATAAACTCCCTTGTAAATGAAAATGCTAAGGCTATAGGAGGAGGCGCCTTTGTTTGGCATCAGGGTAAACTTATAAAAGAAATACCTATGGGCGAAACAGGCTTTTTGTTATACGAAATTTAACATGACATTGGAAAAATATGAGCCGCTCTTTAATTAGTAATTTGAGCGGCTCTTTACTTAATAATTGGAGCGGCTTTCTACTTAATAATTTGAGCTTGAAGAATGGCTCATGTCTTTTAAGACGACATCGTGAGGGCCGCCTTCAATGATACTTGCCGAAGAGACTAAAGTTATTTTTGCGTCACGCTGGAATTCCGGAATGCTTAAAACCCCGCAATTACACATTGTTGAGCGTATCTTGTTTAAAGTTACCGCAACATTGTCGTGGAGTTTTCCTGCATAGGGAACATAGGAGTCTACACCCTCTTCAAAAGAAAGCTTTTTCTCTCCGCCCGAATCGTATCGCTGCCAGTTTCTGGCCCTCGCAGAACCTTCGCCCCAGTATTCTTTCATATAGTTTCCGTTAATCAATACCTTGTTGGTAGGGCTTTCGTCAAAGCGGGCAAAGTAGCGGCCGAGCATACAGAAGTCGCTTCCCATAGCGAGGGCTAGGGTTATGTGGTAATCAAAAACGATTCCGCCGTCGGAGCAGATAGGAATATAAACGCCCTTCTTTTTAAAATATTCATCCCGGGCCTTGGCAACCTCTATTAGGGCAGTGGCCTGACCTCTTCCTATTCCCTTTGTTTCACGGGTAATACAGATTGAACCGCCTCCTATTCCGACCTTTATAAAATCGGCTCCCGCATCCGCTAAAAAATTAAAGCCGTCAGCATCTACAACATTGCCGGCCCCTATGGGAATTGAATCCCCGTATTTTTCTTTTACAAATTGAATCGTTTGCTTTTGCCAATCGCTAAAGCCGTCCGATGAGTCTATACAAAGTACATCGGCACCTGCTTCCACAAGGGCGGGAACGCGTTCTTCATAGTCTCTTGTATTTATACCGGCTCCTACCATGTAGCGTTTTTTTTCATCAAGAAGTTCGAGCGGGTTTTCCGTATTACTTTCATAATCTTTCCTAAAAACAAAGGCAACAAGACAGCCTTTTTTATCAAGAATCGGAAGCGAATTAAGCTTAAATTCCCAGATAATGTCTTGGGCCTTTTTTAAGCTGATTCCTTCTTCGGCAACATGGAGGCGTTCGATAGGCGTCATAAATTCTTTTACCTTTGTATTTAAATCGGTATGGCCTATGCGGTAATCCCTGCCTGTAACTACACCTAAGAGTTTTCCGTGTCCTGTCCCGTCATGGGTTACGGCAACGGTAGTGTGATCTGTCCTGTCCTTTAAGTCTAAAACATCGCTTAAATGATGCTCAGGTGTGAGGTTTGAATCGCTTTCGACAAAACCTGCTCTATAGTTTTTTACTTTTGTGACCATCTTGGCTTCACTTTCAATTGATTGCGAGCCGAAGATAAAGGAAAGGCCGCCTTCCCGTGCAAGCGCAACAGCCATATTATGATCGGAAACAGACTGCATAATCGAAGAAACAAGAGGAATATTTAAACTGATTTTAGGCTCTTCACCTTTTTTATATTTTGTTAAAGGCGTTTTAAGAGAAACCGCCTGAGGAATGTGCTCGACTCCCGAAAGACGCGGGACCAATAAATATTCGCTGAATGTATGCGAAGGTTCATCATAAAAAAAAGCCATAGATCACCTCAAAAATAAATTTCTTAATACTATAATTTTTTTGAAAAAAAATCAAGGACTTTGAATTTTTTAGGTTGTCGGAGGCGTTGTACAATTTAAAAAAAAATAGTATAATTCTTAACTATAATTTTTTATTTTGGAGTTTTTAATGTATAAACCTGTAGATCCTAAGGTTGATTTTGCAAAACAAGAAGAAGATGTCTTAAAATTTTGGGAAAAAAACGATGTATTTAAAAAGTCCGTTTCATCACGTGACGGACGGGATAATTATATTTTTTTTGACGGCCCGCCATTTGCCACAGGGCTGCCTCACTTCGGCCACTTTGTTCCCGGAACAATTAAGGATATTATTCCGCGATATAAAACAATGAAGGGCTTTAGGGTTGAACGCCGCTTCGGGTGGGACTGCCACGGTCTTCCCGTTGAAAATCTAATCGAAAAAGAACTTGGGCTTAATTCAAAAACCGATATAGAAAAATACGGTATAGATAAATTTAACGAAGCCTGCCGTGCAAGCGTTTTGCGTTATGTAAAGGAATGGAAACAAACGATTACACGCTTAGGCCGCTGGGTTGACTTTGAAAACGATTATAAGACCATGGAACCGGCCTTTATGGAATCCATTTGGTGGGTAATGAAAAGTCTTTGGGAAAAAGGCCTCTTATATGAGGGCTACTATATTCTTCCTTATTGTCCGAGGTGTTCTACCGTTCTTTCAAACCATGAGCTTAACTTAGGCGGCTATAAGGATGTCCACGACCCTGCAATAACCGTACGCTTTAAGACTCTTTCGCCTGTAAAGACTTCTCCTGCAGGCAAGGCCTTTGAGGGAAAAAACGCTCTTCCTTCCGATACCTATCTTTTGGCATGGACAACCACTCCTTGGACCCTGCCGAGTAACCTCGGTCTTGCTGTGGGTGCGGATATCGACTATGCCTTAATAGAATATGATGGAGCTCACTATATAATGGCCGTGCCTCGGCTTGAAGCCTATTTTGCAAAGAGCGGAAAAGAAGAAGCAAAAGAGTATAAGCTGATTTGGACAAAGAAGGGTGCAGAACTTGAAGGCTTACGGTATGAGCCCCTCTTTCCTTATTTTAAAAACCTCGCTGCCGATGAAAACGGAAAAAATGCTGAAGCGGGGCAGGGTGCCTTTAGGGTTTTGATAGGCGACTTTGTTACAACCGAGGACGGAACGGGAATTGTTCACACGGCTCCCGGCTTCGGTGAAGACGATAACAGGATATTTAAAGATACGGGAGTTCCGACCGTTTGTCCTGTCGATGCCGAATGTAAATTCACTCACGAAGTTTCCGACTACCAAGGCCTTTTTGTAAAAGATGCAGACAAGCAAATTATGGAAAGGTTAAAAACCGAAGGTAAGCTCTTTAAGAAGGCTCAGATTTTACACTCCTATCCGCATTGCTGGAGATGCTCAAGCCCATTGATATACAGGGCCGTTGCAAGCTGGTTTGTTTCGGTTACAAAGATAAAGGATAAGCTTCTTAATGCTAACTCAAAAATAAATTGGCAGCCCGACCATATAAAAACAGGCCGCTTCGGAAAGTGGCTTGAGGGTGCCCGAGACTGGGCTATCAGCCGAAACCGATATTGGGGAAACCCCATTCCTATTTGGAAATGCCCCGATTGCGGCGAAACAATTTGTGTGGGAAGTAGGGAGGAATTAAAAGAGCTTTCAGGCGTATTCCCTGAAGATATGCACAAGCACTTTGTCGATAAGATAAGTATTCCCTGTAAAAAATGCGGCGGAACGATGAAACGTGTGTCTGAAGTTTTGGACTGCTGGTTTGAGTCGGGTTCGATGCCCTATGCTCAGCAGCACTATCCTTTTGAAAACAAAGAACACTTTGAAAAAAACTTTCCGGCCGATTTTATTTCAGAAGGCTTGGATCAGACCCGCGGATGGTTTTACACCCTAACGATTTTAGCGGCAGCTCTTTTTGATGAGCCGGCCTTTAAAAATTGTATTGTAAACGGCCTTGTGCTTGCAGAGGACGGTAAGAAGATGTCAAAGTCCTTACGCAACTACACCGATCCCAACGAGGTTATAAAACAATTCGGTGCTGATGCCCTCCGCCTCTTTTTGATGAACTCAAATGTTGTAAAGGCTGACGACTTAAAATATTCGGATGAAGGTGTGCGTGATGTTCTTAAAGGAATCTTAATTCCTTTTTGGAACAGCTACAGTTTCTATATAACCTATGCCAATATCGACGGAGTAAAGCCTCCTCATAATGCAAAGGTTGACGGAAAGGATGAGGGTGTAGAAGAATTTTTAGCTAAATTAAATAATCCCTTAGACTTGTGGATTTTATCGGTAACCGAAAAGCTTGTTGCCGATGTAACGGAAGCACTCGACAAATATGATCTATCACAGGCTATCCCGCCGATGGTTGAATATATTGACCTTTTAAATAACTGGTATATCCGCCGTTCCCGCCGCCGCTTTTGGAAAAGCGAAAATGACGGGGACAAGTCTCAAGCCTACGAGACCCTCTACCGTGCCTTAAAGAAATTTTCTCTTGTTGCAGCTCCGGTAGTGCCGTTTATTACGGAAAGCATTTGGCAGAATTTACGTACTGAAAGCGATGCTCTTTCTATCCATCTTGCAGACTATCCCGACTACAACGAAAAGATAAGAAACAGTGAGCTGGAATTTAAAATGAAGACGGTTCAAAAGGCCGTTTCAATGGGAAGAGCCCTGCGTTATCAGTTTAACTTAAAGATAAGGCAACCCCTAAAGGCAGTCGAAATAGTAACTCTCAATCCCGAAGAAAAAAGAGTTCTTTTGGAAATGGAAGAAAGCATAATCGAGGAGCTCAATGTTAAAGAGGTTATCTTCCACGAAAAAGAAGATGAGCTTGTAGAATATTCGGCCAAGGCTAATTTTAAAGTTCTCGGAAAAGAATTAGGCCCCCTTATGAAAAAGGCTGCTGCCATAATTGAACAGATGAATTCAAGTGAAATTCAAAACATAATGGAGGGAGCTACTTTAAGTATCGACATCGAAGGAAAATCGGTAGAAATAACCGCCGATAAAATTGTGATAAATAGAATCGAAAAGGCCTCCTTAAAAATAGTAAATGAAGGAACCCTAACCGTAGGTCTTAATACCGAGCTGACTGAAGAACTTTTAATGGAAGGTTATATCAGGGACTTGGTAAGAGGTATTCAGACCTTGCGTAAGGAATGCGGCCTTGATGTTACCGATAGAATTAAACTTTATCTTTCAGCCTCTCAAAAAAATGCCGATAATAAAGAGTTGGAAAAAGCTTTTGAGCTTTTTAAGGACTATGTTTGTGATGAAACCTTGACTGTGCAATCTTCTTGGCTTAAAACAGGAGAATTGACAAAGCTCGGTTCCATTAAAACAAGCCTTGTAGAAGCCGGCGATTATGAATGGGAGATTGGAATTGAAAAGAATAATTAGAAATACCCTTGCTGCACTCAGTTTTGTTTTGGTTTTTGCTTCATGTAAAACTGCACCGCCTCTTCCGGGGGTTGTAAGGCCCTTCGGTATGATAGGCGATGATGCCGATATGTATATTTATATGCCTATCGAGAAAAATAAAAAAATAGCGGAGCCTATTTTGACTTCCGTCGGCGGAGAGTCCATGAAGCAGGCCTTGAGCCGGACTACAGCCGTATATTCGGGGGTATTTGTAAAAGACAGGCTTACGGAAATCAGGATTTGTTCTACCGGTAAATATCCTTACGGAATGACTGACAGTATTTTTAAGAAGAAGAACGGATGGGAGCCTAAAAAAACAAAGGAGAAGTATAAGTATTATAAGTCGTCCTATGTTGATATTTCAATTCCGTCTCCTCAAATAGCCTGTCTTGTTATGGGCCCTGATAATAGACAAAATATGGAAGTTTTTTTAGGCAAATTGAGTAAGCCTGAAGAAGCCATGTTTTCTGAACGCTTTGGTACTCTTGTTAATTCAGGTTCGCAGGATATAGGGATATTTGTAACAAACGGAGACTTTTTTTTAGGACAGATAATAGGAGTTCAGCTTGGGCTTCCTGTCGGTGTAATAGAAATGTACTTAAAGAAGAATCCGGAAGTTGAAAATGAATATCTATACGATTTGAGTATCGAAACAAAAAATGTAATGACTGCTTCTTTATTGAAATTGTTTTTTAAAAAGCAGCTTAAGGCTGATGTAAGACTTGAAGAAAATAAGCTGATTATAGAAAACAGATCCGTTACCGAATCTAGAATTATTGAAATAATAAAGTCTTTATATAATTACTAATTAGGAGTTTAAAGATGCCAACGTATGAGTATGTCTGCGATTCTTGCGGTCATGATTTTGAGGTTTTTCAGAGAATGAGCGATGAACCCGTATCCGTTTGCCCTGAGTGCGGTAAGCCTGTAAGAAGAGTTATTTCCGGCGGCTTGGGAATTAATTTTAGAGGATCGGGTTTTTATGTAAACGATTCTTCTTCCGCTCCAAAAGCTGCATCAGGCGGCTGTTCAGGTTGTTCTTCATCTTCATGCTCAACATGTAAGCACTAGGATTTTATGGACAAGGTACAAAAAGGGCATTCGCCTAAGTTTTTTTGTGAAAACTGCGGGCAAGAGGTAAAGCGGAACACAAAGGTATGTCCACACTGCGGACGTTTTTTTGCCTCGGTAAGATGCCCTTCTTGTAATTATATGGGGCATACGGATGAATTTATAAACGGATGTCCCTCTTGCGGTTTTGCCGTAAGCTCCGACTCTAACAAGAACACAAAAAAATATCATAGGAATAAACTAAAAGAATACCGCGCAAAATATAAATCCAATAGATATGATGATCCGCTTCCTTGGTGGATTTACAGTCTTGTTATAGGTTCTTTGGCTCTATTGATTATCTATATATTTTATTTTAAGACTTAAAAAACTACTCATCTGCAAGATGGGCCTTAATTGCTTGGATTCTGTCAAGCACTTCAAAAAAGGCTTTTGCTATTTCCGGATCAAATTTCTTTCCGCTCATTTTTTTTAATTCTTTAAGTATGTCTTCTTCGGTCCATGAGTCTTTATAGGAACGCTTTGAAGAAAGGGCGTCGTAGACGTCGGCTATTGCAACAATTCTTGCGCCGAGAGGAATTTCTTCTCCTTTAAGTCCTTGCGGACATCCTGTTTTTTTATCCGTTTTTAGGGCTTCTCCCGTTTCTATATCAATATGTCCCGGGTAGCCTGTCCCGTCCCAGTTTTCGTGATGCCGCAAAGCTATTTCCATTGAGAGTTTATCAAGAGGGGAATCATTTCCACTAAACAAACGGGCTCCCAGCCATGTATGGGTTTTCATAACCGAGAATTCTTCGTCGGTTAATTTTCCGGCCTTTTTTAAAATCAGATCCGAAATTGCAACTTTTCCAATATCATGAAGCATCGATGCAATTTTTAGAGAGTCACGGTATTTTGTTTGTTCGGCCATAGGAATGCCGTTATTAAATGCCCACCTATCATAAATTTCAACGGAATAATTTGCAACCCTGTTTACATGCATTCCTGTTTCTCTCGGATCGCGTAGTTCAGCCGTTTTGATCATACGCATAACCATCGCCCTTGTTACAAAAGCATGTTCAAGAGCAATTCCCGCATTTGAAGCAAAATGACTTAGATAAATTTCATCATCATGGGAAAAGGTTTTCGGTTTGCCGTATTTATCAAGAGCATTTAAGACTTGAAGGACTCCCAAGAGCATTCCCGACATAGAAAGAATGGGAATGGTTAAATTGGAAACGGTCTTATAGCCTGTTTTTTCATCCGTAGCTTTACCGAACTTAAAAGGCTTATCGGCATCGATATTGTAAACATCCGGAATATTTATAAGTTTTTTTGTATTTGCGGCATATCCGGCTATTGTATAATTATCTATAGGAAAATCAAAAAAGATATAAGGAAGTTTTGTTCCTGCCGGACGTTTTTTTTGAAGGGTGTCGTTCTGGGCGTACCTTATGGCAAGCCTGTCCCCTTCAGCTATATATATTGAACCGGCGTCGGCATTTACAACACTCCGGGCTTCGGTAAGTATTTGCTCTAAAAGAACATCAACGTCTTGAACACTGTGTATCAAAGATTCCGTTTCAAGTATTTTGATTAGAATCTGTTCCTTTGACAGTTCTTTATATTTATTTTTTTCTGTCATACCTTATATTATATTGTATTATAAAGAAAAAGCCTATATTTTTTTTAGAAAAATAAAATTTACTATCTAACTTTGTATCAAGTTATAAAGATTTTCAATATTATATATAAAATGGATATTTTGAAAAAGGCCTAAACAGTTTTTATATACATAAGCATCTTTAAAACTTATGTTTGCGTAGGGTTTTTTAACTGTGAAAATGGGCGAAAGCTTAGTTGTTGCTTTTGATTTATGGTATTCGGCTGCATTTAAGAGTGTCCCTTTTTTTCCTAAAATACAGTCCTGCATAAATTCAAGCTGTTTATATCCGAAATTTTGCAGGGTGCTTGTGCTCTCAACGGAACCCTGAAAAATTCCGCACATTTTAAAACCGTCAAGATCTTCAAAAAGATAGGATAGACCTTCCCCTTCAGCTAGGATTTTTCCACCGGCTTCAGCAAATTTTTTGATTGCCGTTTTTATTTTAATATTTTGAGAAAGAGCATCCTTGTATTTATTTATTTGGCCGCTTCCGAGATATAGAAAGTTACAGTCAGGCAGCTCCGTATCTTTAAAGGGAGAAAAATAATTTACCTCAGTGCTGTTTTCAAGTAAAAAGATATTTTCGGAATAATATAAATTAAAGGCCTCATCCATTGCGATTGCAGTGCGTGTATTCGTTTTTTTTATTTCGATCTTGGTGTCTGTTTTAAGAGGCTGAAATAAATTTAAAAGTTTTTGAATGTCTATATTTTCTTTTACGATTTTATATAGAACATCTAAAAATTTTTTTTCCTTTAACCGTTCATCTATGTCGAGGCCGAGGCCTGATTCTTCAATTTCGAATTCGGAAACTTTAGGAAAAAAGCCTAAGACTTGCAGTTTAAGATTATCCTCAATCATCTTTTTATAAAGAGGAAAAAGTTTGGGGTTGAGTTTATTAAGTATAATTCCCCTTATTCTGTTTTTTGAAAATTCGATCATTCCTTTAAGTTTTGGAATAAGCGTAAACATTTCACCCTGAGGTGCGTAAACCAAAACAATATCGCTTCCGATTTTTTCTGCCGTATCAAAGGAAGAATTTTCCGAGGTAGTTCCCATTCCGTCGAAGCAGCCCATCACTCCCTCAATAAGGGCGTATTCCGAGTTTGAAATATTGAGAGAAAACTCTATTCCCTTTTGCCCCATCATAAAAGGGTCGAGGTTTCCGGCTCTTTTGCCTGAAATGATTTCCAGTATTTTTCGGTCAACCTGATCGGGGCCTGTTTTAAAAGCGGAAATATCAAAGCCTTCTTTTTTTAAAGAATAAAGGAGAGCTGCTGTAATTACCGTTTTCCCCGAATTGCTGTTCGGTGCAGAAATCATTATGCCTTTCATCTTCTAATTTCCTTTTTGTTTTCGGGCGATGATTAAGGATATATAATCTTCGTCTTCTAAAATTTTTTCTTTTTTATCTTTGGAGAGGATTGATTCATGTTCCATTGTTGCTCTTTTTATATAAACATAGTCAAACCCGTTTTTTTCAAATTCTTTTAGTATAAATTTTTTTTGTTTAGATGTTTTTAAAAGAGCTATAGATGAAGATGAATTTAAAATTTCTTCATTTAAATGATCTGTGATTGTAAGCACCTCAGCTTTTTCGGCAAGAGGAATTTGTGCTCTTCCTGCAGCAGCCACTGCAGAAGGAATTCCTGAAATAATTTGCAAATTGATTTCGGGTATTTTAAAATAGGGCATCATGTAAATAAATGTGCTGTATATCATAGGATCGCCTATAGTTAAAATAACGGTATTCGAATTTTCTTTTGTTTTTTTAAGTATTTTTTCGGCTTGAATTTTATAGTCTTCTTCAGATACAAAGCCCATAGGAAAATCAAGAAACAAAACTTCTTTGTTCTTTATAAAATCTTTTACCGTATCTAGGGCCATATTTTTTCCCTTATTGTTGGGAGCAAAAATAAGGTCTGCATTTTCAAGAGTTTTTACTGCCTGTAGTGTAAGATACTCCGGAGAGCCCGGACCTGTTCCTACTGCGAAAATATTTTTCATTTTAACCTCTACGGCAATTGATTGTATTTTCTAAAGACTTATAAAGTATTTCGCGGATCATAGGATATTCGCCCAAGCCTTTTAGATTGGCATTAACCTCGTAGCCCTCATTTTTTAAAATGGTGTACCAACTGTCTTCTTCATTTCCGGCCATATCGTTGTGGGCATGGTCGCCTGCAACCATCATAAAAGGATAAAGCTCAATTTTTTTTATTTTGCGTTCGGCAAGAATTGGTAAGATATCCTTTAGTTCTACGGAGCCTTCAACTGTTCCTATTAAGACATTTTCAAGGCCTTGAGAATTTAGTTTATTTTGCATGATCTCGTAGAATTTATCTGCCTCATGTGAAGAACCGTGTCCCATAAAAACTATTGCCGTATCATCTTCGGGCTTTTTTAATTCGAGAGCTTTTATAATTTCATCCAAGTCTGCATTTTCATGTAAGAGCGGTTGACCCAAAATCGTATTTTCAAATTGCAGCTTTTCATATTCTTCTCCGGGAATTATGTGCGTGGGCTGTATGTAAATTTCAGAAAAGCCTTTTTCTTGTAGTTCTTGGATAATCTCCTTGGGAGATGCAACATTGATGGAGTCTCTTTTTTTAAGAATGGCTCTAACCATGTTTGAAGTATAGGCTTTAAAAATTTCATAATCTTTAAACCTGCCGGCTGCTTCTTTTTCGATAGTATCAATAGTTTTTTCTCTTGTTTCGGCATAGCTTGTACCGAAACTTGCAATTACGATGGCCTTTTTCATTTTGTTTCCTTTAGCTGTTTTCAATCAACTATCTAACAAGTATAATGAGAATGGACTCAAAAATCAAGACCGATGAAAATTTTAACTCTTTAACCGGTCTTGATTTTCAATATAAGTTTTTACGATTGAGGGAGTGTTCGAATTCTTATTGATTGTCTACATAATCGGGAAGTCTTTTTTCGATGCTTGTTACGGTTTTGTTTAAGCGCATGAGAAAGCAGCTTATGATCAGCAAGATTCCAGATATAATAAAGATGAGGCCTATACCTCTGCCCTTTTCATTCATAAGAGGTTCAAAAACATAATCCGCAAGAGGGCCTGCGCATAGATAGGCAATCGGTGTAATTGCCGTTAAGATTGCAGTCATAAGGGCTCCGACTCGTCCTAAAACATTTCTTTCTATCTTGATTTGAAAAATAGACATGAGGAGGGTGTTTACATATGGAACAGGAAACATAAAGATAAAAAAGCCGGCTGTAATGATAATCCAATTAAGCGTTGCTCCTGAAATTATAGGCCCTATGCTGCACAAGGCTAATATTAAAAGAATTCGTTTTATTTTATTTTTAGTATCGGGAATGAGACTTGAACAAAGTCCTCCTAAAAGCATGGCTAGTCCTATACCGGCTTGTACATTACCGTAAACTTGAGAGTTGTAGACACTCATCATAAGCGGACCTAACAAAATCATTGAAAGGTTTGCAATAAAATTTAAAAAAGCAAAAAAAACTATCAGCTGCATTAAGCCTTCTTTTTGTATAAGATATTTCCATGCGTATTTCAGATCTTTAAGAGCCGCTAAAACTAAAGAGTCCTTTGTTTTTTCAATTAATGGCTGAGGTATTTTTATAAAAGCAATGGAAGCTAAAGCAAAAAAGAATGAAACAAAGTCGATGATAAATAATCCTTTTAATTCTATCAGCGGATATAAAAAACCTGCTATAACCGGAGCTAATAAATTTTGTATTGCAGATGAAAATTGTAAAAGTCCGTTAGCTCGTGTAAGCTTATCGGTAGGTACAAGCATGGGGATAGATGCACCAAAGGCCGGATTTTGAAATGTGCCCAATGTTCCTGAAATAAATACCAACGGGTAGACCATCCAGAGTTCAAGTTTGTTAAAGATGAGAAGAGTGACTATTAAAATTTTTAAAAAGGCATCGATACTGTCGGTAAGAAGAATAATAGCCTTACGTTTTTTTCTATCAGCAATTGAGCCTGCAAAAGGGGCAAACAATAAAGCCGGTAGGACCGTACATACTGCACTCATTGCAAAAGATGCTGCACTCCCCGTTTTTTGAAAAATCCATATTCCGAGTCCGAAAGCAGAAAGAGCCGAACCTAACATCGAAATAAATTGTCCGAACCAAATAACCATAAATGTCTTCATTGTGTTTCTCCTAAAACCCTGTTCCTTCATATTTTTTTATACTTTTTATAAATAATAGATATCCGATTATAAATATAATTATGGAATATATCGGCAAAAGAATAAACTTAATACTAAATGAATATTTGTTTAAACTAAAAGCTGCAGGATAAAATGCTATCATCGAAACGGGAAATACATAGGTTAAAATAAACCTGATAACCGCACTATAAATAGATATGGGATATTGAGCAAAATCAAGCATATCCATTAAGGGTGAAAAAGCTTCTTCTATTTTAGGATATTTTATAGAAAAAGATGAAACTATCAAAAATATGCCGATAATGCCGAGTGTTCCTGCACTTAAAAATAAGAATAAAGATAAGATAGTTACTATACCTAAATTTAGGGTATAAGCCGAATATATAAAGATTAATAAACCGGTAATAATTCCAAAAACTTCGGATAGAGCAAAATTATCAAATGTAATATACAAAAAAGGATTAACCGGAAGTTTTAATACCAAACTTAATTTACCTTGCAGTATATAAGTATTTGAATACCAAAGTGTCCAAGCAAAGAAACAATAAAAAACACCGACTGACATTGTATATAGAGAATAAATCAGCAAACACTCTTCTCTATTAAAGCCTTTTATTTCAAGAGTTTTGTTAAAAATAAAAACAAGAACCAATATTCCCATTATGGAATTTAAGACTCTAACAATTAACCATAAAATAGAATCATTTTTAAAAGAAAGCTGTTCTTTTATTTTTAAAACCAAAAGTTTATAACAATAATTCATTTATCCGCCCATTATCTCTATTTTTTTTATTGCCCTTCTATGAAAAATATAGGTAAACACCAAAAGAAAAAATATCCAATATAATTGCCTTGATATTAAACTAAACGATTTTAAATTGCTGTTGTTTAAAACTTCAATAGGAATCTGATACAGTATTCTAAACGGTAAATAATTTAATATTTTTTGTAAAACTTCAGGGAAAAAATCAACAGGAATCAAAGAACCTGAAAAAAATAAAAATAAAATATTTTTAATTTGAATAAAGCCTTCATTATTACCATAAAAAAATACGCATAAACCGATAATATAAGCCGTAAACCAATTAAATAAATATGCACAAAAAACCGAAAAAATAAATAAACATAAGTTTATGATGCCGTGATAGATGTTCACATCAAAAAATAAAATTAAAACTATAAGCAAGGGCAGGGATTTTAATATAAATCTTGTAAGAGCTGCCGCAGAATCTTGTAAAAAGATATTAATGCCGAAATTAATCGGTCTTAATAAAAGAAAGGAAATAGAACCGGTTTGATAAATCGTTTGAAAATATCTATCCGTATTTACGCTGATAAAAGAACCGACTATAGTTATAATTGCAAAATAAGAAATATAATCCGTATTTCCTATTTGAGACCAAACCGAAGATTTTATTAAAAATAAAAACAACAAGGAGAATATAGAAAAAACGGCCGATATTTTAAAATACAAGTGCTGTTTAATATTTAAAGAAATAATTCCCAGTAAATATTTCATTCCGATTTTTTATCCTTGTAATAATTTAATAAAATTTTAGAGAAATCTTCATTTTCAATTTTGATATCATAAATATTTTCTTTATCATCTAAAGAATTAAAAATTTCTTCCATTGTAATCTTTTTGTCAACTTCAAACGAAATACTGTTCTTTTGAAGATCTTTATCTATAATGTTAAAATTGCTTTGTAGTTTTTCGGTTAAATTAATATGCTTTTTATACAAAAGTGTAACAATTTTAGACTTATCATAATTTTCTATAAATTCATGAGTTCTTATATCTTCTTGTAATTTTCCGTTGTTTAAAACCAATAATCTTTCGGATAAATTGATTATATCATCGGAATTATGAGAAATTAAAATTAAAATAATATCATTAGATTGTTTATAAGTTTTTATCAGATTATAAAACTGTTCTTTTACTTCAAGATCCAGGCCTATTGTCGGCTCATCTAAAAGAAGGATTTTAGGATTATGAAACAAAACCAAGGCGATTTCGCACTTCATTTTTTGTCCTAAAGACATTTCTCTAATCGGCTTTTTTAAAAGATTTTCAAGTTTGAATAAATCAATAAGAGTGTTAAGTCTTTTATTTGCTTCATTTTTTTCAATTTTATAGATAAGCCTAAAAAGCTCTAAGGACTCTCTAAAAATCATATTTTGATAGAGCTGGCTTCTTTGACCGAAGATGACACCGATATTCCGTTTGTATTCTTTTTGATTTTCATAGATGTTTTTGTGATTGAATAAGATTTCTCCGCTCGTAGGCCGCAAAATACCCGAAATAATTTTTATTAAGGTAGATTTTCCCGAACCGTTTTTGCCGACTATCGCAACATTTTCATTATTCTCAATTTTAAAAGAAATATCCGTTAAAGCCTTAACTTCAGAATAATCGGGTTTAAACATATCTTTTACGATACCTAAAAGGCCGAATCTTCTTTCCTGTGTTTTATATGTTTTGTCAATATTTTTAAGTTCTATCATACTTTAAGGTAGATTATGACAAACATTATTAAAAATGTCAAGATTTTTGTCTTTAAGTAACTTTAAATTTTTATATTAAAATGTATCTTTTTTCAATTTCCCTCTTGACAAAGATTGTTATTCTGTATATATTTAATATATACAGAATAACAGGAGGCGGAGTAAGAGTGAATATTTTTTTAAATAATTCTTCAGGGGTTCCTCTTTATGAGCAGCTTTCAGAACAGATAAAAAATCAAATTTTATCAGGCTCTTTAAAAAAAGAGGAGCCGATGCCTTCGATGAGGGCATTGGCAGCCTCTTTGCGTGTGAGCGTCATCACTACAAAGCGGTCTTATGAAGACTTGGCCCGCGAGGGCTTTTTGTATTCGGTTTCTGCGAAGGGGTATTTTGTTGCCGATGTAAATTTTAAAAAGATTGAAAAATCAATAAAAAAAAGTATTGAAGAAAAATTAAAAGAAGTTTGCGGTCAAGCAAAAAAAATTAATCTAAATGCTGAGGATTTATATGAAATCCTTAGGCGTATTTATTAGGCTTATAGGGGGTGTTTATGATATCCGATGATGTATTAAAAATCGAAAAACTTAAATTTTCGATAGGACGCGGTAAAAAGGCTTTTTCGTTAAACGATATTTCTTTTTCGGTTCCGAGGGGCTGCGTTACGGGTTTGATAGGAGAAAACGGTGCAGGGAAAACAACCCTTATCCGCCTGCTTCTTGATATGTACTTGCCTGAAAGCGGAAAAGTTTTCCTCTTTGGTGAAGAGCTTAAAAGAGAGAATATAGAAATAAAGGAAAAGATAGGTTTTGTTATAAACGATAATTTCTTTTCTCCATTATATACGGCTAAAAAGGCAGGAAAATTTTTAGCGGGAATTTATAAAAATTGGAATCAGGAGCTTTATGAAAAATATCTAAACGATTTTAAAATTCATCCTTCAAGATTTTTGACTGCCTTGTCTTCGGGAACTATGCAAAAACTTCAAATTGCTATAGCCCTCTCCCACGGGGCAGAGCTTTTGATTTTAGATGAGCCTCTTAATTTTTTAGATCCCGTTTCTAAAAAAGAATTTTTAGATCTTTTAAGAAACTTTATGCTCGATGAAAATCATTCGATTTTAATTTCGAGCCATCAAACAAATGAACTTGAAAAAATTTGCGATGAGATTATTTTTATAAGCGAGGGTAAAAAAATTTTTGATTCTTCTTTAGAAAATATAAATAAAAATTACGGGCTTTTAAAAATAGATGAAAAAGCTTTTAAGTCATTGTATAGTAATGATTATATCGGTTATAGAAAAACCGACTATGCTTATGAGGTTTTGGTTTCGGATAAGGGAAATCAAAAATTTACCGGAATGGTTTGCGAAGATGCAAGTCTTGAAGATATTATGTATTTTTATACGAGGAGAAAAATCTAAAATGAAAAAAACAAAGGCTATAATATTTAATTCTATGCATAGTGTAAATTTTGTGTTAAGCGGAATTTTTTGTTTAATAGGTTTTATTGAAATGATTATCGGTATACTGATTCCAATACCGTTAGCAATGAAGATCTTGTTTTTTCAAGGTTTAATATTTTTTTGTTATGGTCTTATTATAAATCAGCTTAGTCTATATGATCAAATTTTAGTTTTTATCTTAACGCCGGTGAGGGGAAAAGAATTTTTTAAGGTTAAACTTATTTATTCGATTTTTACTTCCTTTTTTGCACTTATGTTTTTAGGTCTTATTTTATTTTTAATAAATATTTTTACCCCGATATGGGATCTTAAATTTATGATTTTTATAGGATCCGTTTTGTTTCCGTTTATAATTGCTTTTAGTATGATCTTATCAGCCTTGTCCATTAAAGGCGGACTTCTCAGATTTATTATTATTATGACTGTAGGATACGGCTTATTTCCTTCATTATCTATGATGATGATTTCAGATTTGCCTAATTTGGAATTGATAAAATCTTTTTTTGAAAGAGTATCGTATCCCTTGTTTATTCTTGCAGTTTATATTATTTCTTTAGTTATTATTTTAATTTCTTATTTTATAGGTAAAAGGAATTTTAACAAATTCAGGTTTAAAAGTTTTATGATTATGAATCAACGGAATAGGCAGGGATAAGGAGAGGTATTTTTGAATAGAGGTAAGATAATCGGATCGGGTGCTTATATTGAATAAAAATTTATTTTATTGTATAATGCTTTTATGAAATACTTAGAAACTTATTCAAATGATCCTGAATATAATTTGGCTTTTGAGGAATATTGTTTTAGGCATCTGCCGCTTGAAAACGATGAATACTTTTTTTTATGGCAGAATGGGCCTGCCGTAATTATAGGTAAAAATCAAAATGCTTATCAGGAAGTAAACGATGACTATGTGAGAGGACATAATCTTAAGGTTGTCCGCCGCATAACCGGAGGCGGGGCCGTATATCATGACCTCGGCAATTTAAATTTTTCTTTTGTTGCAAAAACAAAGGAAAATCAAACGATTGATTTTAAACGCTATTATATTCCGATTATAAATGCCTTGGAAAAAATCGGCGTTAAGGCGGAGCTTTCCGGCAGAAACGATGTTACTATCGACGGACAAAAATGTATCGGTGCTTCACAGTCTGTTTGGCAGGGCAGGGTTTTGAGTAACGGCTGTATTCTTTTTGATGTCCGCTTGGAAGAACTTTCAAAAGCTCTTAATGTGCGTAAAGAAAAGCTTGAATCAAAGGGCGTAAAAAGCGTTCGAGCCAGGGTTACAAATATAAAGCCCCACTTAAAGCGGGATATTTCGGTTTTGGATTTTAAGGCCGAATTATTAAAAGCTATCTTTGAGCTTGAAGGCCAAGAACCTGTAGAATACAAACTTTCCGCCTCGGAGCTTGAGGGTGTAAAAAAAATATATGCCGAAAGGTTTTCCCTTAAAGAATGGAACTATGGAGCTTCTCCCAAGGCCGAATACTCTCACTATGAAAGGTTCCCCATAGGAAGCATTGAGGTGTTTTTTAACGTTAAAAATGCAAAGATTTCCGGCTTAAAAATTCACGGAGACTTTTTCGGTACAGAGGATGTTGCCGAAATTGAAAAACTCTTGGAAGGCTGCGAATACGAAAAAAATGCCGTAAGCACAAAACTTGCAGAAATCGATTTAAAAGCCTATTTCGGTGCAATCGAAAAAGACGAATTTATTGAAATGTTTTTTAGATAAACTATAACTCAATTATCTTATCGGCGATTTTTTTTGCAAAGGGTGCATCGTGGGTTACGCAGACTGCGGTGCGCTTTTCTTTTTTGACAATCGATAAAAAAAGATCGGCAACCTTGTACTTATTTTTTTCGTCGAGGGAATCGAATGCTTCATCGAGAAGAAGAAGCGGAGCGGGATAGCTTAGCGCTCTGGCAAGTCCGGCTCTCCTTTGCATTCCTCCTGAAAGTTCGGTCGGTAAAAAGTTTTTAAAGCCGGAAAGGCCTAAAGCTTCTAAATAAAAAAGAGCCTTTTTTTTATTTTCTGTTTTTGAAGAAGGTTTTGAATCCAAAACATATTCTATATTTTCTACGGCAGTTAGATGAGGAATAAGGCGCATGTCTTGATAGGCCATTGCATAGCTTCCGCGATCCGGCCGGTTTTCTATTCTTCCCGATTTTAATTCAAGATTCCCTGAAATAATTTTTAAGAGGGTGCTTTTTCCCGCCCCCGATTCGCCTAAAATACAGGTAATTTTTTGTACAGGAATTTCAATATTGAGGTTTTGAAAAACCTTATGCTTTGAGTAATAAAAGGTTCCCTCGTGTATTTTAATCGGCTTTTCCATTTTTAACCCTTACTGAGCGGCTTGCGACTATATCTATTCCTGTGTTCAGCACATTTTCAATTATCACATCGCCCATCTTTTTAGGAGCTTGAGTTTTGACGGTGTTTATTTCTTTCATTACATCGAAGATTAAGGCCTTAGGAATTGGGCTTGAGGTTTTTACGGGAAGGGAGGGAATAACTCCGCCCTCGATTATTACGGTCGAGCTTATGTTTCTTCTAGGGTCCTTAATTTCCTGCATCGCGTAAAGTTCGCCGCCCTTGCATAAATTTCCTGTAACTGTAATTTCTCCCGACTCTTCTTTAAATACCGAAAGTTTACAGCCCCGAGGACAGGACACGCATGTAAATTTTTCTTTTATCAATTCTCTACTCATCTAAAATTACCTCCGCAGTTATGTCTTGGGTTAAGCCCCTTAAGGTAATAAAGTTTAGGGGAATGTTTATCATCTCGGACGGAACCATCTGACTTGTTTTCTTTTGTGCAAGAATTTGCTCTCCCGATTTGATTATCAGGCGGGCATTTTTATAAACCGAGTCGACTCTCATAAAGAGAGAAGCTCCGTCGATGTTCCCCGTATTTATTTTATTCGGAACAATGTAGCGGATTCCCTTTTTAGCTGTTGTTTTAATAAAAGTGGAACCGGAAGAGTTTGTGCCGAATTTATTTTCCGTGCTTTCTCCCTTTTTATTTTTTTGGGTAAAGAGGGCTGCGTTTTTTCCGGCAGTTCTGCTTTCTTTTGTAACAAAGTCTACAATGTCATGAACATGTAGAACATTTCCGCAGGCAAAGATTCCGCTTGTTTCGGTTTCCATTCCGTTATCGACAAAGGCTCCGTTCGTTATCGGATTGATAGCAATGCCTGCCTTTTGGGTAAGCTCGTTTTCGGGGATTAGGCCCACGGAAAGAAGCACCGTATCGCAGGAAAATTCTTTTTCGGTTTCGGGGATTTCCTTAAAGGAAGAATCTATTTGGGCTATTGTAACTCCCGTAACCCTGTCCTTTCCGTGGACGCAGGATATGCTGTGGCTTAAAAAAAGAGGAATACCGTAGTCTTCAAGGCATTGGGCTATGTTACGGTTTAGGCCGCTTGAGTAGGGCATGATTTCGACAACCGCCTTTACTTTGGCTCCTTCCAAGGTCATGCGGCGGGCCATGATTAAACCGATGTCTCCTGAGCCGTAGATTACTACTTCTTTTCCTACAGAAAAGCCTTCGATGTTCATAAGGCGTTGGGCCATGCCTGCATTAAAAACTCCCGATGGGCGGTAACCTTTTAGTGCGATAGCTCCTGCCGTGCGTTCTCGGCAGCCCATAGCAAGCACTACGGCTCCTGCTTTTATTTTTTTTAATCCTTGTGCGCCGATGAGGGTAATTTCTCTTTCCTTTGTTAAGTCTATTACCATTGTATTGAGGAGGATATCTATGTCCTCTTTTTTTACCATGTTTATAAAGCGTTCTGCATATTCGGGGCCGGTTAATTCTTCTTTAAATTCGTGAAGGCCGAAGCCTGCATGAATACATTGATTTAAGATGCCGCCGAGTTCAAAATCCCTTTCTACTATAAGAACGGAAGATGCTCCGTTTTTTTTGGCTTCGAGGGCTGCCGCCAAACCTGCAGGGCCTCCGCCTATAACGGCGACCTCGTATTCGTCATTGCAATTGCTGCAATCTTTTTTATCGTTTATGTTTATCATTCCGCACCGCCCTTTAGTTTTCCGTAAACAATCGGAGAATTTCTTCTGTCCTTTTGAATTTTTTCGATCGGGATTTTTAATTCTCTTGAAAGGATTTGGAGCACATGGGGCTCGCAAAAGCCTCCCTGACATCTTCCCGAACCGGGGCGTACCCGCCTTTTTATGCCGTCAACCGTGCGGGCTCCCGCAGGGCGGTGAATGGCCTCGACGATTTCGGCTTCGGTTACTGTTTCGCAGCGGCAGATAACATGGCCGTAGAGCGGATTTTCTTTTATAAGAGAATCCTGTTCTTCTGCACTAAGGCCGGCAAAATGTCCGATTGCTCTTCGATTTTCGTTAAAATTTTTCTTTTTATTGAAGGGGATTTTTAAGTCATCGGCTTCTTTTTTTACGAGCTCTGCAACATATTCTCCGATGGCCGGAGCTGAGCTCAACCCAGGCGATTCGATTCCGCCTGCGTGTATAATTCCCTTGGAATTTTTTGAAGCATATATCATAAAGTCTCCCGTATCGGGCCTTGCCCTAACCCCTGCAAAAATACGGATGGTGTTTTTAAAATTGAGGGAGGGTACGGTTTTTAGAGCCTTCTCTTCTACCTGAGCTAAACCTTGGTCTGAAACGGAGGTGTCTTCGGCATCGTCTATATTTTCTGCTGAAGGACCGGCCAAAAAATTCCCGTGATAGGAGGGAAGAACTAAGATGCCCTTTCCCATCTTTGATGGGGCCTGAAAACAGATGTGATTTACAAGATTGGTATAGCTTTTATCGAAGAGGCGGTATTCCCCGCGGCGGGGAAGAATTTTAAAATCTTCATCTCCTGCCATCTTTGCAATTTTATCGGAGTAAAGTCCCGCAGCATTTATCACCAGCTTGGTTTTAAAAACTCTTTGCTCCGTTTTGCTTGATTTGGTTTTGATTGTATAGGCTTCGTTTTCTTTTTCAATTGCGATAACCTCGTTTTCGGGAAGAAAGTCAATTCCGTTTATTACGGCATTTTCCATAAAGGCTGCCGTCATATCGAAGGGACAGATTACCCCTGCTGTTCCGCAGTAGAGTGCACCTACAGCTTCTTTTGAAAGATTGGGTTCTTCCTTTAAAAGCCTTTCCCTGTCCCAGATTTCCAAGCCTTCAACTCCGTTTTTTAAACCCCTTTCGTAGAGGGTGGAAAGTTCTTGTTTCTCTTCTTCGTTAAAGGCGATTACAAGAGAGCCTAATTGTTTAAAGCGCAGATCCAATTTTTCTTTTAAGCTGCGCACTAAAAAATTACCTCTTACATTTAGCTTTGCCTTTAAGGAGCCTTCCTTTGCGTCATAGCCTCCGTGAATAATTCCGCTATTGGCCTTGCTTGTACCGCAGCCGAATTCCAATTCTTTTTCGAGGACAGCAATTTTTAATTCGTACTTGGAAAGTTCCCGTGCAATGCAGGCGCCTACAACTCCTGCCCCAATGATGATTATGTCGTACATATCCTTTGATAATATCACTATTTTGAGGCTTAGTCTATATGAAAAAAAACGATTTTTCTTCGGTATAGCATTGACTTTTTTTTTAGATTTTTATATAATCAAGACTCGTTTTACGGGCCATTAGCTCAGCTGGTAGAGCAACAGACTCTTAATCTGTGGGTCGCAGGTTCGAAGCCTGCATGGCTCAAATTTTTAGCTATTTTTCATCTATGATTTGCCAATAGCCGCTTTTGTCGGCACCGATGCGTTTGATTATATTTTGTTCTTGCAACTTTTTCATATTTTTAATTATATTAAGGCGTGCTATTCCTACAATTTCGGCAAGTTCTTCTTGAGTTATGTATGGATTATTCTTTATTGAAGCTATAATTTTTTGTTGATTTACAGTAATCTTTTGAGTAATCTTTTGAGTAATCTTTAATTCGGTTGTAATTATTTCTTTTATCGTTTTTAAAATAATCGATAACATAAATTCAATAAATTCCGTGCTGTCTGCATTATTGTCACTAATTCCCAAAGCCTTGTAATATAGTTTTTGATTTTCTTTTATTAAAGTTTCAATAGGCAGCCATGCAAAAATCGGTTTCCATTCCGTTAAGATTACGGTTTGCCATAAGCGCCCCATCCTGCCGTTTCCGTCTTCAAACGGATGAATAAACTCAAACTCATAATGGAAAACGCAGCTTTTAATTAGGGGATGAACATCAGTGCTTTTAAGCCAGTCAAATAAGTCATTCATTAAAAAGGGGACTCTATCGGCAGGCGGGGCTACATGTACTACTCCTTTTCCGTCAAAAATACCGACTCCTCCTTTTCTGTATTTACCGCTGTGTTTTACGAGATCATTCATCATAAGTTGATGAGCTTTGAGTAAATCGTTTTGTTTATAAGGGTTCAGGTTTAAAAGTAATTCATAGGCTTGAACGGCATTTT
This sequence comes from Treponema denticola ATCC 35405, assembly GCF_000008185.1. Taxonomy (NCBI): domain Bacteria; kingdom Pseudomonadati; phylum Spirochaetota; class Spirochaetia; order Treponematales; family Treponemataceae; genus Treponema; species Treponema denticola. Next base: position 2,681,391 of record NC_002967.9, on the reverse strand, counting down.
TTACTTCCTGTATTTCGTTCGGCGGTCCAAGTACCCTTTTCCCTTCGATGATTGCAGTAATTTGTTCGATAGTCAAAGAATTATTTTCAATGGACAATGAAGAGTGGATTGTTTTAATTCGGTTTTTTTTCCTTAATTGGACTGTCCGCTCGGTATTTTCGAGGGCACTTATTTCTCCGATTTTTTCGGATATTTGAGAAATCAAATTTATAGCTTTTGACGTAATTTTAAATGGAGGTTCATAACTCATACCCATATATTATAGAAGATTTTTAAGATATAGTTAAGGGGTTTTAAATTTTAGCGGTAATTCTCCGCCAAGGCTGTAAGATATTTTTCGGTGAGGGTAAAGGCTTCGCTATTAAGAGTTTCAATCTTGTCATCAGCGGTATGCATTAGCTGCCATGTAAATGGAATTATTTTTTCGAAGGGGGAGCCTTGAGGCGGTTTTTGATTTTTTATTACCATGTCCGTGAGCTCGCTCATAGCTGTTTTGTTTTGGCCGGTGAGTTTTTCTTTCGGGAGGCAGTGTAAAAGAGTCTCGGCTTCTTTTCTTGGAAGAAGGGTTATAACTTGAGCAAAAAGGCCTGCGGCAATAAAGCCTGCATTGTCGCTATAAGCCGTCAACATTGAAAGCCATTGATTGGGACAAGCCCTTTGAGCTAGAAGTCCGGCCCTCTTATGCAGCTCGTCGAGCCTCTTTGTCTTTGCTTTATCCCGTCCGAAAATTCCGGAACGTGAAAGGATTAGGGTATCGCCCCTTCCGCACATGTCGAATACAAATATATCGTCCCCATCCATTTTAAGCTTTTTTAATCCTGTTCCGAGAGTGTATGCTCCTTGTTCTTTAAGGCCCTCAGCTCCTGCTTCTTCTCCGTCCGTAAAGATGATTTTTATGTTGTGGGGGCTTGTGTAGGAGCATAGTTTTTTTGCAAAGTTCATGAGGATAAAACAAGAGGCTGAATTGTCGTTAGCTCCCTGGGTATCGGGAGTCCTGTCATAGTGGGCCGTAAGGGTTTTCATTTTAAAGTTCTTATCGTAAAATTGGGCAGGGTATTTTACGATGATGTGTTTTTTTTGTGCAAGGTTTACTATGCTGTGCGGAACATTGTGAGCACTTAACCACTGCGATATAAAATCACAGCGGTTAAGGTCTTTTTTTAAAAAGGCTTTAAACAAATCGGAATTAAGCAGTTTATCTTCATTTTCCTTAATCATCTTTGTTAAAAGCCCCCTTGGGTTTTATTTTTTTAATTCTTCAAGAGCTTTTTCGAGTTCGTCTACAATCTTTGCAAAGTTATCGCATGCTGCCTGCACCGGAGCCGGGCTTGCCATATCGACACCTGCAAGTTTTAAGGATTCAATGGGATAGCGTGAGCCTCCCGATTTTAAGAACTTAAAGTAGTCTTCTCTTTCTTTGTCGCCGCCTGAGCAGACTCTTTCGGCAAGAGCCATCGAGGCTGAAATACCTGTTGAATATTTGTAAACATAGAAGGCTCTGTAAAAGTGCGGAATCCTCATTCCTTCCAAATCGCTTACATCTTCAAACACCATTTCGGGACCGAAATAGAGCTCCAAAAGTTTTCTGTATTCGCTTCTTAAATTTTCGACCGTAAGAGGTGTGCCGCTTTCGACGAGGGCGTGAGTAATTTTTTCGTACTCTGCAAACATGGTTTGTCTGTAGAGGGTTGCAAGAATATCAGAAGCTCTAACGCTCAAAAGATAGGCTCTCATTTTCGGGTCGGTACTTGTTTTAAGCATGTGCCTGAATAAAAGCTCCTCGTTAAAGGTAGAGGCAACTTCGGCTTCAAAGATTGTGTAGTGGTAGCAGGGGTAGGGATTGTTTCTTACCGAATACCACGAATGCATGGAGTGTCCGCCCTCGTGTACAAGGGTGAATACATCACGGATAACATCTTCTTTGTAGTTCATAAGAATGTAGGGATCGCTGTCATATCCGCCTGCAGAAAAGGCTCCTGAGCGTTTGCCTTCATTTTCGTACTTATCTACCCAGCCGTTTAAAAGACCGTTTCGGATTGTTTTAACATATTCTTCTCCGAGAGGTTTTAGGGCCTCGGTGATGATGTCAACGGCTTCGTTATATGGGGTAATTTTTTTTACTTCGCTGACTAAGGGCATGTAAACATCATAGTGGCGGAGTTCTTTTAGGCCTAAATGTTTTTTTAACATGCTGTAGAATTTATGCAAGGGTTTTAAATTCTTGTGAATGGTATCTACGAGGTTGTCATAAACGGCTGTAGGCACCTTGTCTACATAGAGGGATTTTTCTCTGGCAGAAGCATAGCCCCGTATTTTTGCAAGGGCGACATTTTGCTGAACCTGTCCCGTGTACAGACTTGCAATTGTGTTTTTATGTGCACCGTATACGCCGTAAAGCTGTTTATAGGCCTTTTCCCTCAAAGCTCTGTCGGGATTTTGCATAAACTTTGAATAAGAAGATTGAGTTAGTTTTATATCTCCTTCTTTTGTGGTGATTGTACCGAAATCAAAGTCTACGTTGGTTAGAACCGAAAAGGCTTGGCTAGGTGTACCATGGGGCTCGCTTAAAAGGCTTAAAATCTTTTCTTCTTTGTCGGAAAGGGTATGGGGTTTTAGGTACAAGGTCTTTTCCAAGGAAACCTTAAAATCGGCAAAGTCCTTTCCTGTGGGGCTTGAAGGATCAATCCATGAGCGGATTTTTTCTTCAGGGATTTCCATGATGGCGGGCATGAGCCAGCTGGTGGCAGCCGAAAGCTCTGTAACGGTCATCATGTATTTACTTATCCGTTTAATGTTTTCGGGATCTCCCTCGTTTGAAGATTTTTGCAAAAAGGCATAGTTTCCGACCTTTTCCGCAATTCTATCAACCCCAGTTGAAGCCTTTAGGCAGGCAAGCAGGGTTGCCGCATCGATTGTTTCAGGCTTGGAAAAAGCTTCTTTATATTTTAAGATTTCTTTTCCGCCTTCCGGAATAGAAGCAAGAGCTGCTTCCCATTCTTCTTCATTCTTAAAAAGTAATTCGATATTCCATTTGTCGCTTTTGGCGATCTCGGAACGTTTAGGTGTAGTTGAGTTTTTCATATCATTACTATACAACAATGCCGATAAATAGGCAAGAGTCTTAAATCCCATCTAGTTTCTGAATGGACATCTAGCACCTATACATTGATTGTTCTTTGTGTAGTGAGTACAATGTATTTCAGATTTTTCCATATTTATATTAAAAATTTCTTTAATAAAATCTATAGCCGTAAGCAGCGATATATAGGAATCTCTTTTGCAACATCTTGGTCCTCCAATATTTCCTATTGCTTCAAGCGATTTGGAAGTCATTTTATTTGAAAGTCCCCACGGCTCATTTTCAAGCGGTGTAGATTTAGAAATAATGGAAACAAACATGCCTGTACTTATTCCTGCGCCGCAGGCTCCCCAAAATCCGCAAACTCCGCCCGGCACACTTTTCCCCCGTTTTTGCATCTCAATTAGATCTTGTTCCAAATCAATATCTCCGCCTGCATTTTTATAGGCTGTCAATAGTGCAGAACCTACCATCACATGATGTTCAGGTCCGTGCATATGACAAAATGGTGCAGCCATCAGCTTTTCAATAATTTCAATAGGATTCTTACTTTTTTCACTTAAACAAATGCCTATAATTGAATCCATTCCTTTTGTATGACATTCATTACATACATAATGACCTTTTTCACATCTGGTTTTACTTAATTCTTTTTTGCGGCAAAGTACGCACTCCATCATCTCATCATATTCGAGATACTCCAGCGGTGCCTTACATACTATACATTCATCTTTCATATTTATTATTTTAGTTGTTTTTTATAAATTGTCTAGTATCGTAGGAGTGGGTGATTCAAAATGAGGAGATTAAAGAAAAAATATATAGAACGATATGTGATTCTATGCTATAATTACAAACATGAAACAAAACAACATTCCGCAGCAGACACATTTTATAGGTGTCTTGTTGCCGGAGGATATAAGCCTCAGTCTTGAAGATTGCCGGCGATATATGAACAGAGCTTATGGATGTAAGTCAGGGCATGGTACCCCAATCCATGTTACTCTCATACCTCCGTTCAGATTGCATAAAGACTATTCAACCGATGATTTAATAAGAGCGATTGAAAAAGAAGTCTTGCCTAAGGGCTTAGGTTTTACGGCTCATATAGATAATTTTGATGCGTTTGGAGATAGAACTCTTTTTGCAAAAGTAGTTGCAGATGAAAATTGGACAAGGCTCCGTGATGAAACCGTAAAAGCAATTTTGAACGCCTGTCCGGGCTGTACCAAAAAAGACAGGAGACCTTTTCAGCCTCATGCCACCGTTTCAAATCGGGATATTCCACCGGGGGTAACGGCAAAAGCCCTTCAGGTTATGAATGAACTGAATATTGCGGAAGACTTTCCGGTTGATAACATCACGATTTTTGAACGGAAGGCCAACAGGTGGGAAGCCGATGTTACTATGGAATTGTCCATATACGTCTAAATTCTCATAAACGATTCCTTTTTGCGAGTTTACTATGTATAAAGAAACCTGAAAATACGGGCGCAAGTATTTTTACGGATATTCTATGCGATATTCGCGCACAACTTTTTTGTACGCATACAGCATATATGCTCCGTAAATCATCGTTGCAAATGCGCCTCCGATTCCTGCCACGGCGTACACTTCAAGCCATGTCATTGTTGTCGTAAACGCTAAATACGAGGCCGCCAGCGAAAAGACAATCGGAACAGGCGCGATAAAATAATCGATTTTTCTGTTCATGATTTTTCCGAGCGGAATAAAGTGCAAGCCGATAATAAGGGTTACGGCAGGGAAAATCAATTTTACAAGATGAACAGCCGAAAGTGTCGCGGCAAAAACCGTAACCGCCGAATAGGTAATCGCGCTTACGATACTCATTTTTTTGACAATCTTTTTTCCCGCTTCGGACGGTACCACCTTAAAGCGCTTAGCGTGTTTAATATTTTTTATGCTCGCAAAAGCGATATATGCACCGTATATGACGGTCAGCGCGAATAAAATCAGGCCGACCGTGCCCCACGCAAAACAAAACCAAACGGAATAGCACAAAGTGAAAACCGCCATTATGATTCCGTAGGGCGCAATGTTTTGCGCAATCTCGCCGAATTCCTGCTTTGTTTCGTTATCCATATTTTTCCTCCGAACCGCACTGTAGCACAATCACCGCATTTTTTCCAGTACGTTAAATCTTTTTTTGTATAAAAATTTAACGAGCCGGCATGTTGTTTTTTTACCTTTTCGATTTTTCATTTTGCCGTACCTATGTCTTTATACATATATACTATTCCGATGTTCCTGCCGAATTTCCGCCAACAGTTCTTCAATCTTCCGTATTCAACAAATCCATGCTTCTTATGAAATGCAATACTTTTTTCATTTTCATCGGATATATCAACGACAAGCTTTTTTATTCCGTTTTGTTTTGCATCATTTTCAATGAGTGATAGCATATTCCTTCCTACACCTTTTCCGGTCATTTCCGATTTGATGAAATACATGCAATCACCAAGCTCATTAAATGTTCGGATGTTTTTATATTTTTCCAGCATGCAAAATCCGATAACATCGTTTGAATTATTCATTACCGCGTATGCACTGACAACATTTTCATCAACAAGCGCACTAAAAAAATCGTAGTCAACCTTTTCGGATCGGTATGCGGCGGTTGTGTGTTCGATATAATAATTGAAAATATCGATTGTTTCTTTTTTGTATTTTTCGGTCAGTTTGTTAAAATGAATATCCATAGATTTAATTTGCTCCCATCGCTAACCCTTAAGTTTTGTTTCCGTATCCCACAGGATGATCGCTTTTACCACAGACTCTTCCGCGGTTATTATACCGTCTTGTGCTTTTGTGTTTAAAAGCTGTATAACGGCTGTTTTTTCTTCATCGTTATATTCAGTACCATGCATATAGTCTTCGATAGAGTGGCTCGTGGTCCGGACTTGCTTATCAACCAGAACTTCGGGGCAGTAGCCCATAAGCCAGAGTATATTCCACACACCGTAAACATAGTTTTTATCATTATGCGGTAATCTAAAGAGCTTCCGTCCGAGGAGCTGCTCTATCTCTTCTTCTATGGAATCCTTTTCATAGACAGTCCGTTCCAGTATGCAGTATTTTTTTGAAATCATACACATCCGTTTTATATTATCGATGGAAGCAATTGCAGGTGTCATACAGGCAAACACAAAATCGAATTGATTTTCGGTTGTGAATGTGTCCATCCAGTTTCCATGGATCAGTTTTGCTTGCGGGATATGCCGTAGTTTTTCTTGCGCATATGCAAGCATTTTTGAAGAAATATCGATACCGGTAAGATACGGAGTATATGCGGCAAACTCCGATAAATGCCGCCCCGTCCCGCAGCCGATATCCAAAACTTTGGAATCCTCTTTGAGCAGCTGCCGGTCTTTTATAAGATGAAATACAAAATCATTGGCAAATTGTTTTTGTTTTTTTTCGGTACGTTTATAAAAGCTTTCACTTTTATTATCCCACATGCGCTCGGCATGAGCATCGTCCCGGTCTTTTTGAATGTACCGTTCAAAATCATACATTGTTAGTTCCATAATTATATCTTCCTTTCATTAAATTTTTGTAAAAATACTTTAAAATTATGTTTGCGGATTTCTATATCTTCTTTCCATATCGTTACCGAGCCTTCTCTTTTCAAACTTCTGAGGCAGCAATACACCGTAAACATGCCGATCGTAAAACCGGGAAAATCCTGCAGCTGTTCCGTGTCTATATCCCGCCGGTTACGCGGGTCTTCCGCAAGAATAACCAAGATAAATGCGGTTAAATGTTTGAACTTCGATTTTTGATTAATATTCACTGCATAACTCCCTATCAACTTTTACCGAACACTTTTCTTATGCTGCCTTCTTCTACGATGCAGCCTGCTTCCATGCGATACACATAGTCGGCAACTTTTTTTACAAGGTCGATGTCGTGTGTCACCAACAGCATCGAAAAACCGAGTTCGTATTGCAGCTGTTTTAAAAGCCGCATGATATTCACCTTGGAAGAATCGTCAAGCATGGCGTTTATTTCATCCGCAAGCAGCAAAACCGGCTGCATCGACAGCGCCCGTGCAATCGCCGTTTTTTGTCGCTGCCCGCCGGATAGTTCCCGTGCCCTTTTGTTCAGCATTGCCTCATCGGCAGGGAGACCGCACAGCTTTGCATATTTCATCACGGTTTTCGTAAAGGCAGCGGCGCTTTTGTGATACCGGATGACGGACGGTTCGGCGATAATTTCCCGTACGGTGAGCGAAGTGTTCATTGACGAAAACGCATCCTGCTCTACAATTTGCAGAGCGTGTTCCCGTGTGAGTAAATCGTTCTTTTCTATTTCGGTATTCTCAAACACGATGGAACCCGTATCTTTGTTCAAAAGCCCTGCGATAATATGCAGTACGGTAGTTTTTCCCGAGCCGGACTTCCCCAGCAGGGCAACGATTTCTCCGTGCCGTACCCGCAGCGAGCAGTCTTTGACGGCCTCTGTTTTTTCTTTTCCCGTATCAAATGTCTTTGAAAGATTCCGGACGCTTAAAACGGTTTGTATGCCGTTTTTTGCACAGGCGCATCCTTCACTGCAATCCGGCGGCAAATACGGCGTATAGGATAAACACTCGCTGCTTTTTTGTGTACACCGCTCGTAAAACGGGCAGCTCCGGCGTTCCTCTGCTTCTTTAATACCCCACAAATCCTTCCATGGATTAAGATAGGTACTTGATTGCAGCAGCGCAGATGTGTACGGGTGTTTTGCCTCTTCCAAGATGTTTTGCGTTTTACCTTTTTCGATGACATACCCGTGCAGCAGTACCATCAGATTATCGGTGAGCCTTTCGATCACTTCAAGATCATGGGAGACAATCAGCATTGTCGTGCCGTATTCGCTGTGAATGTTTCGTAAAAGCTGCAATATCTGCTGCTTTGATGCAGGATCCAGCGCGGTTGTCGGCTCGTCGATTAACAAAAGCGGCGGATGCAGGCAAATTGCCATTGCGATAAATACCCGCTGCCGCATACCGCCCGAAAGTTCATGCGGATATCGGTTTTTTACACTCGGTTCCAGTCCGACGGAACGGAGTACCGCTGCGAGTTTTTGTTCCGATAGCTTGGTATCGGTTATTTCTTTGCGCAGGACTTCGGTAATTTGTTCGCCGACTGTCAGTGCAGGGTTGAGTCGTTCGTCCTGATTTTGAAATACCAGTCCGATCTCTTTAAAACGGATATTTTTCCATTCGGTTTTTCCGGCGTTCTGTATCTCACGGCCGTTGTAGATAATCTTGCCGGTTACCTCTGCCGCACTACCGGCATTGAAAGCCCCGCCGCCGGATTTTTCTTGCAGCAATCCCATAATTGCCGAAAGCAGCGTGCTTTTCCCGCCGCCGGATTCCCCGATAATGCCGCAGAGTTCGCCCCGCTTGAGCGAAAAACCGACATTCCTTATTCCGGCTTCCGCTCTGTCTGTGTCTCCGGTACTGCTGCAGTATGTTACCGTGAGGTTTTCTACCCTTAGTATTTCTTCCGGCATCATGAGCGGGTACGCCCTCCAATGCTCAGCTCCATCCGTCTGCCGATTGCAGCAACGGAAAGCACGGTACAAACCATAACGGCGGTCGGAAACACGAGCCACCACTTCCAAAAATCAGTAAGATAAATATTCGGAAAATCCATTGCGCGGGTAATAGTCATACCCCAGCTTTTCGATAGCGGATCGCCGAGTCCCAAATACGCTAAAGAGGCTTCCGCCAAAATCGCTTTATTCATAATCTTAATCACACTCACCAGCATAATAGAAAAAAGTGGCTTCCAAAAATGCCACGCAAAGATATGCCAAAAATGCGCACCGTATACTTTTGAAAGCCGGATATACGGCTCTGTTTTCATTTTCAGTACTTCGCTTCTGACAATCTTGGCAGGCATTACCCATGACACAAGAGAAATAGCAAAGATAATATTCACCAATCCCGGTCCTAAAAAAACACCTAGCACTACCATGAGCAGCAGATCGGGAATGCCGATAAAAAAATCGATAATGCTGATGATCAGCGCATCGACGGCCCCGCCTGCATAACCTGCAAGCATTCCGATAATACTGCCGCCGATTGCCGCAACTAATGCGCTTCCAACCGATAAAAGCAGGCTGCTTTTTGCCCCATAGCAAACCGAGGCAAAAAGGTCGATGCCTAAGTCGTCAGTGCCGAACCAGTGTTCCGACGACGGCGGACAGAGCGCTTGCCCGCTCGGTACGGTGCCCGATTTTAAAAACGGAAAATACGGTAAGCAGGCTGCGCACACAACTGCCAACAGAAATAAGCACGGTACATACGGCAGCGTATTTCGAGGATTTTTCACTCTGCGCTCCTTCCCGTTCGCCGGTATATCGCTTCTCCCAATGCGCTGATGCACAAGATAAACACGGTAACAATAAAAAAAATACCTTGCAGCAAAAGATAATCCCGATAAAAGACGGCATCTCTAATCAGCCTGCCGATGCCCGGATATTTAAAAATATTTTCCACAATGAGCGCTCCGTTAAACAGCGTTTGCAGGCTGAGTAAAAAACGGGTAATAATCGGATTTGACGCATTCGGCAGGCAGTGTTTTACCGCAATGGTGAACGCCCCTAAGGATTTTGCCTGCGCGGTTTCTACATATTTTTTTTGCAGCTGCCGCAGCATTGCGCTCCGTGTTACAAAATAAAAATCCGGCGTTTTAAGTAACGATAAGGTCAGCGCAGGGAGTACTGCGTGTTTTATAATATCGGCAATAACAGGCAGCGTAAAGCTAAGCGGTAAAAACGGCGTTATACCGCCCGATGTAGGCAAAACCCTCCAGCGAATAATAAAAAGCATCAAAATAGCGTTCGCCGTTAAGAAAGAAGGAATCTCCGAAAGCCCTGTCATTGCGTGATACAAAAAACCGTCAAGTCGTTTACCTATAAACCATGCACTGAGGCTTCCCAAACACAGGCCCAGAACTAAACTGAACAGCAGCGAAACACATACAATTCCCGCCGTCCATATCAACCGCTTAAAGACAAGACGGACTACGGTATCCTTAAAATAAATGCTATAGCCTAAATTGCCGGAAGCAATACCTGCCAAGTAATGCAGATATTGCTTCCACAACGGTTTATCCAAACCGTAATACGCTTTGTATTTAGTGATTTCTTCCTCGCTGTAGCTTGCAACCTCCGTTCCGTCTGAAGAGATAAACACAAAGGGGTCCGCACGCATCAAGCGGGGAAGAAAAAAATGAGCCGTAATTAACGCAAAGAATAAAACGGCATATTTTATCCTCATGGACGAATGATATACGAAAGCTTGGGATGATCCAATTTAGCGTGATCGTACCTCACCGTCCATCGGTCGTATTTTGCCGGACGGTACACCGTATTATCGATTTTTCCGTAGAGCAGCAACATGGGAATTTCATCCGCTAAAATTTCCTGAATGGAATATATCAGCTGCTTCCGTGTTTCCGCATTCCGTTCTATAGATTGCCGGTATAAAAGATCATCCAACTGTGCGTTTGCATATCCTGCAAGGTGCGGCTTCTTCGTTTTGGAGGAATAAATTTCCCGCAGCATATCCGCATCACCGCCCATACCGCCCGATTCCACAATCGCAGTCTGATAGGTCTTATCCCGGATCATGCCGTCCCGCGCTTTAGAGTCGACACTGACAACATCCAGCGTAATCCCGATATCCGCCAATCTGATTTTAATCAACTCCGCCATCTTTACCTCTTTGGGCGAACTGCCCACGGTTAACTGTGCTGAAATCTTTTTACCCTTCATCAGCTCCTTTGCCTTTTCAGGGTTGAACTCATACTTAGGAAGATTGGGGTTGTACATCGGGTGCGCAGGGTGCAGATAGCCTTGACTGCCTTCCAGTCCCGAACCGCGTTCAAGCTTTTCGATTAGTTCATTACGGTCTATGGCATACGCGATTGCCTGACGAACCTCTTTGTCACGGAACGCAGGAATCTTATCAAAATTGAAATAGAAACGGAAATCGTGTAAGCCGAAATTCTTAACCACTTTGAATTCGCTGTTGTTTTCGTAATTTTTTACAAGGTCTGCAGGCAGGTTGGTAATATCGATTTCTTCGTTATTAAATGCCAAGATGTTGTCGCTAACGGGAATCCATTCGATTGCGGCAACGGCGGGTTTTAATCCCCAAAATTCGTCAAACCGCACCATTTTATAGGCACCCTGTTCGCTCTGATAGGAAACCAATTTATACGGACCGGATCCGACCACATCGCCTTCACCGGAAAATTTTGCAGGATCCTCGATATTTTCCCAGACATGCTTGGGAATGATGCGCATACTGCCGATTTTTTCCAACGCGGTCGGCGTATATTCCGGAATGTGAATCGTAACCGTATTGCCGTTGACTGTAACGGAATCCATCAGATACTTACCGTGCAGAATCAAGCCTCCGCGCATCGGCGGGTGTGCTTCAAAATACTTAACCGTGAACGCAACGTCCTCCGACGTCAGCGGTTTTCCGTCATGCCACGTTGCATTATCGACAATCGTGAACGTATAGGTTTGTCCGTCTTCGCTCACAGACCATTCCTTTGCAAGCCACGGGATAAGGCCTTTTTCATCCTTTTCCAAAAGCGAATCGTAAATCAATTCCATTTTGAAAAAGCCCGGCCCGCGGTTTTGATGCCTAAACGGGTTCGGATAGCCGAAATCTCCGCCTGCTTCTCTCAGCACAATATCTGCATCTTTTTTGGCGGCAGGACTCTGCATATCCGCAGTTTTCTCCTTGCTGCACGAAACCGTCAGCACTACACATAAAGCGCACAGTCCCAGTGCACGTATCGTTTTGTTTAGCATAAAGCCTCCGAATATTAAATAAGTTAATAATAGCTAACTTCTTGCTGCATGTTAGTACATTATACACTAGATTGTCAAGTAGTTTTGAGAACCGGTTTTTTGTGAATTTGTACGCGTGCTATTGGGTTTTGTAATGCCGGGTTTGTTTGCGACTTTTCCCTCACCGTCTTGACAACAAAACGGATTAGTTGTATATTTACATGTGTTAGCTAACGCTGTATACAAAAAGAGGAGACTTATGCCGAGGGACAAAACCGCCAATCATATAAAAATTATAGCCGCAGCAAAAGCCGAATTTATGGAGAAGGGCTTTGATAAGTCCTCCATGCGAAGTATCAGCAAACGCTGCGGTATGACGGCTGCGGGAATATATCGGCATTGTGTAGATAAAGAAGATCTCTTTGATCAAATTGTCGCTCCTGCAGTGGACCGCATAAATGCTTGGCTGGATGCACATGTTGCACGTTACGCAGAGGCAGTACAGAAGGAAAAGCATATACAGTGGCGGGATTCTGAAATCGATATGATGCGCGAGATAATCTATCCGAATATGGAGGAATATCATCTATTACTGGCAAAATCGCGGGGGAGTAAGTACGAGCATTTCCTTCACGATCTTACAGAGGGGCAGCAAACGCAGCTTTTAAAATATCTGCCGATGTTGAAAGCTCAAGGATACGCCGTGAAAGACATCGATTCAAAGGAGCTGCATCTTCTGCTTTCGGCATATACGACCGCTCTTTTTGAGCCGGTTATACATAATTACAGTTTGGAAGAAGCATTACATTGTCTGAAAGCGGTGGAGGCATTCTTTGTTCCGGGTTGGAAGCAGTTGTTCGGGTTTTAATAACTTGTATAATTGAATAGCGTTAAAAGGCTCATCGCCTGTCTTTGTTTATAAGAATGGGCGATGACTTTACATAAATGTTAGCTAACGCTAACTATTATTTGTTAGCTAACAAAAGGAAGTTTGCTTATGAAGGAAAAAGAAAAAAGTCCTTCGCCTATCGCGTGGGCGTTGGGACAAACAGGGGAACACAAGGGGCAATATGTTCTGAGTGTTATCCTCGCAGTCATCGGTGTGGCCTTTTCCATCGCACCGTATTTTGTTGTTGCCGGCATCGTACACGGTTTGATGAGCGGAAACAAAGACCTTTCGTATTATATGATACGTTGTCTGATTATTGCAGCGTTTTGGTTTTGCCGTGTACTGTTTCATGCGCTTAGCACATCGACAAGTCATAGAGCAACGTTTGCAGTGCTCGGGGAAATCCGAAAACGATGCACGGAAAAACTGACAAGAATGCCTCTGGGTGCGGTGTTGGAGCAAAGTTCCGGAGCGCTCAAAAATATACTCATCGAACGTATCGACAGCATTGAAACAACACTGGCGCATATCGTTCCGGAGTTCACCGCAAATTTACTGATCCCCGTCATCATTTTGATCTATATTTTTACCATTGACTGGCGTATGGGGCTGGCTTCTCTTGCAACGATACCGGTGGGCTTTTTCTGTTACGGTCTTATGATGAAGGGCAGTCCTCAATTCTATCAACGCACGGTTACAGCCACAAAGGCGCTCAATGATACGGCGGTTGAATATATCGGCGGTATTCAAGTCATCAAGGTTTTCGGGAATACAAAAAGTTCCTACGACCGCTTCGTGCATGACGCCTATGAAGCCGCTCACAGCTATATCGATTGGATGCGCTCCTGTATTCTCACCTTTACATTCGCCACGGTAATCATGCCCGCTACAATGGTTTCCGTGCTCCCCATCGGCGGTCTTTTGGTAAAGGGAGGATATCTTTCTCCGCAGAATCTCGTAACAATTATTATTCTGTCCGTCGGCATCATCACACCGCTTATAACCTTGATGAGTTATTCGGACGACTTTCGAACCATGGGAACCATCTTCGGTGAAGTTCAAAGTATTCTGTATGCTCCCGAAATGGAGCGCCCGTTAGACGGAGCTATTCCAAAAGAAAACACATTGAAGCTGCAGGATGTTCGTTTTTCGTATAAGGAAAAGGAAGTGCTTCATGGCATTTCTATGGAAATCCCGGAGGGCAGCTTTATTGCGCTGGTCGGTCCTTCCGGCAGCGGAAAGAGTACCATTGCGCGCCTTATCGCTTCGCTCTGGGATGTGAGCAGCGGGAAAATTTTGCTGGAGGATACGGACATTCGTGAAATTCCGCAAGAGGCCTATTCGGATAAGATCGCCTTTGTCTCGCAGGATAATTATCTATTCAATATGACGGTCAGAGAAAATATCCGCATTGGGCGAGCGGATGCAACGGATGCGGAAGTGGAGGAAGCGGCAAGACAAAGCGGTTGCCATGAATTCATTTTGGAACTGGAGCACGGTTACGATACCGTGGTAGGCACTTCCGGCGGGCATCTTTCCGGCGGTGAGCGGCAGCGTATCTCCATTGCAAGAGCAATGCTGAAAGCGGCACCTATTATCATTTTGGATGAGGCAACCGCCTACACCGATCCTGAAAACGAAGCGGTTATTCAGCGCTCTATCTCTAAGCTGACGGAGGGGAAGACGCTCATCGTGATTGCGCACCGGCTTTCGACGGTCTCCTCTGCGGATTGTATTTATGTCATTAAAGACGGCACCGTTGCAGACAGCGGAACCCATGATGAGCTTCTTTCTCATCACGGCTTATATGAAACGATGTGGAATGCACATATGGAGGTGAAAGATCATGCTTAAAGTTATTAGAAAGTTTTTTGCGTTTTGCGGTGAAGAAAACCGCCGGAAATTCATCACTTCCATTCGGCTCAATGTTATTCAGGCTCTATTTGAGGCGCTAAAGATTCCGGCGATTGCGGTGATGATTCGAGCGCTGATGAACGGAACGGTAGAAACAAAGGATATCCTGCTCTCGTTAGGGATTATGCTGATCAGCATTGCCGGATCGGGATTATTAAAATCAAAAGCCGTTATGTTGCAGACCGAAGGGGGCTATGACACCTGTGCGAAAAAACGGGTAGAGATTGCGGAGCACATGCGGTATCTTCCGATGGGATACTTTAATGCCAACAGCCTCGGGCAGATTACGTCTATCACAACTAACATAATGGAAAGCCTTGAAAATATTGCAACCCGTGTGGTAATGCTTGTCTGCGACGGCTTGCTTACAACCTCGCTTATTGTCATCATGTTGTTTTTCTTCGACTGGAGAATCGCCTGTGTGCTGCTTTGCGGTTTTTCGCTGTTTCTTTTTGCAAACAGCCGTCTCCGGATTGCTTCCGAAAAGGTATCGGGAAAAAAGATACGCGCAGATGAAAGGCTCGTAGAAAAAGTTCTGGAATACTTGCAGGGTATGACCGAGGTTAAGGCTTACCGGTTGACGGGAGTTAAGAGCAGGGAATTGAATGAGTCCATCTCGGAAAACTGTAAGATCAATATCGACATGGAAATGACACTGGTTCCCCGCATAGCATTGCAGAGTTTTATCGCCAAGCTTACCGGTGTGGCAATGGTAGCTTTTTCATGCGTATTTTATTGTGCCGGAAGCATGGACGCCTTGACTGCCGTTGTCATGGTAATCTCCGCATTTATCATCTACACGAGTCTGGAAACGGCAGGACAATATTCGTCACTACTGCGCGTGGTTGATATGAGCGTTGACCGGGCGCAGGAAATTCTGAACACGCCGCAGATGGATATATCCGGAGAAACGATTGAACCGGCAGTGCGTGATATTGTTGCGCAGGATATCGCGTTTTCTTATGAGAAGCGAAAGATCATCGACGGCATTTCATTGAAAATTCCGGAAAAAACCACGACGGCAATTGTCGGCCCTTCGGGCGGAGGAAAAACCACCTTGGTAAATCTGCTTGCACGGTTCTGGGATGTAGACGGGGGAACCGTTATGCTGGGCGGCCGGAATGTGAAGGATTACGATATGGATTCCTTGATGGCGAATTTCAGTTTTGTGTTCCAGTCGGTTTATTTATTCCACGACACCATCGCCAACAATATCCGCTTTGGTCAGCCCGATGCTGCGATGGAGGATGTGATCGCTGCGGCAAAAAAGGCCTGCTGCCATGACTTTATCTCAAGCCTTCCCCAAGGATACGATACGGTAGTCGGCGAAGGCGGCGCAAGTCTTTCCGGCGGCGAAAAGCAGCGCATCTCCATTGCCCGCGCTATGATGAAAAACGCACCGGTCATCTTTTTGGATGAGGCAACCGCCAACGTCGATCCCGAAAACGAAAACGAACTGGTGCACGCCATCCAGGCGCTCACCGCCGAAAAGACCGTCATCATGATAGCCCATCGGCTGAAAACCGTTGAGGGAGCCGATCAGATCATCGTCGTAGACCGCGGCAAGATTGTACAGCAGGGCACCCATACCCAACTGATGGATCAGGACGGCATATACCGAAACTTTATCGGCGAGAGGCGCGAAGCTGCAAGCTGGAAGGTACATAAATAATTATATGGAGGAATTTTAAATGAAAAGCGAAAGCAAACTGAAAGGTCGGGATTTGATTAACATCGGAATCTACAGCGCAATTTACTTTGTCATTTTATTTGCGGTTGCAATGTTGGGCATGATACCGATATTCTTACCGCTTCTGTCGGTATTTGTACCGATTATAGGCGGTATTCCTTTTATGCTTTTTTTAACGAAGGTGAAAAAGCCCGGAATGATTTTTATCATGGCTATGATTATGGGAATCTTAATGCTGCTTACCGGTATGGGACCGTGGCCGCTCCTTATCTGCGCAATCGCAGGAGGACTTGCGGAACTGTGTTTTAAGAGCGGAGAATACAAGAACGCCAAAAAAGCGGTTCTCTCTTATGGACTGTTCAGTGTGTGGATTTTCGGAAATTACTTACCGCTGTTTACGGACTACGAGGGATACTTTGCACAGAGAGCGGATTATGGTCAGGCATATATTGATGCGGTTTCAAAACTTATGCCCCTCTGGATGGCACCGGTACTACTGGCTGTTTGTTTAGTCTGCGGAATTCTCGGAGGTCTTCTTGGCAAGGCTCTTTTGAAAAAGCATTTTGAGAAAGCGGGTCTTGTGTGATAGCATACTCATCCGCACTATCGCAAGAAAAAAGGCGCGGCTTTCTTGATCCTCGCACAAAGCTTGCGCTCGTGCTTGTTTTAGCGGTATTTGTTATGGGCGGACTTGGCGGCTCTCAAATGAAATCGATTAAGATAATCTTGTCGGTTCTTCCGTTTTTATTGCTGCTCATAGAGCGGCAGTGGAAACGGTTTGGACGCGGGGTTATTATGCTTGCGGTCGGTTATGGGCTGCTGATCGCTATGCCGCATTTGCCGGGACTGCTGAATTTCATTGCTTTAATGTGCGGAGGAATTTTAACGCGCTTTGCAGTTACGGTAGTTATGGGCGGATATTTGATTGGAACAACATCCGTTAGTGAATTTATCTCCGCTATGGAGCGGCTTCATATTCCTCAAGCAATCACCATTCCCATGTCGGTGATGTTCAGGATGTTTCCGACCATTGGAGCGGAATGGAAATCCATCAGACGAGCGATGGGTATGCGAGGAATCCGGTTAGGCGGTGTAAGACCCGGAGAGGTTGTGGAGTACCAACTGGTTCCTATGATAACTTCAACCGTCCGTATCGGAGAAGACCTGTCTGCCGCTGCGTTGACACGCGGATTGGGCTCTCCGATAAAGCGTACTAACATCTGCCGTATCGGATTTCGAGTGCAGGATTTGATATTGCTGATTATCTGCCTCGCCGTTGTTGTCATGTGGATTTTGGAGCTTTGCAGAGTAGCGTTATGGTAGAACTTAAAAATGTCAGTTTTCGTTACGGCTCCGAAAATGTTGAGTGCAAGTATGCGAGTAGTTTGAAAAGTATCGATCTGACGGTAAAAACGGGAGAATGCGTCCTTTTGACGGGCCCGTCAGGGTGCGGAAAGACAACGATATTGCGGCTTATAAACGGTCTGATTCCGCACTTCTATCCCGGAGCGCTCAGTGGGGATATCCTCATTGACGGCGGCAGTGTTAAGGAGCGTGAGCTCTATGATACCGCACTCATCATAGGCACCGTTTTCCAAAATCCCAGAACCCAGTTTTACAATGTCGATACCACGGGGGAACTTGCATTCGGATGTGAAAACAGAGGGCTGCCTGAACAGGAAATCTATACCAGAATCGACCGTACCGTTGCTCATTTCCGTATGGCTTCTTTGATGGATCGCAATATCTTCCGCCTGTCTGACGGCGAAAAACAAAAAATAGCCTGCGCTTCCGTAAATGTATCCGAACCGAAAATCATACTGCTCGATGAGCCGTCTGCAAATCTTGACTATACTGCAACGCTGATGCTTCGAGAGCTTATCCTGCGCTGGAAGGCAGAGGGAAAAACCATTATCGCGGCGGAGCATCGCATTGCATACCTGTGGGACATCATTGATCGCGCTGTAGTTCTGCGTGACGGAGAGATTGTCGAAGAATTTACCGGAAACGGGAAAGAGGAGCTCACACAAAATCAGCTTACACAAATGGGGCTTCGTACAACCGTGATGGAATCTCCTGCGGAAATGCAAATGGATTCTTTCCGAGAGGGAGACAGACCAATCACACTGCGAAATTTCCACTTTGCCTATCACGGCGAAAAAAAGAACATTGTGGATATTCCAATGCTGCAAATCGCTGCAGGGCAAATTACGGCAATCGTGGGAGCAAACGGCGCAGGCAAGACCAGCTTTCTCAATTGTTTATGCGGACTGGAAAAACGGTGTAAAGGTACCTTGGAGTATGAGGGAAAACTTTACGACAGCAAATCTCGAAAGAAGCTTTGTTTTATGGTTATGCAAGATACCGGCAATCAGCTTTTTACAGAAAGTGTACTGGATGAGGTGCTTATCAGCCTGAAAAAAGGAACAGCAAACGAGAAAGAAACGGCAATGGAAATCATAAGAAATCTTGATTTGGCGGACTTTGCCGATCGTCATCCGCAGAGCCTTTCCGGCGGACAAAAACAGCGGCTCGCCATTGCCTGCGCCCTTGCATCCGGGCGGGAGTTACTGCTTCTTGACGAACCGACCAGCGGCCTTGATTATGCGCACATGAAAGAAACCGCCGCGTTGCTGGAAAAACTTCGATCGATGGGCACAACAATTCTTGTTGTAACCCACGACAGCGAACTTATCCGCGCCTGCTGCACGAGGCGTATAACCGTATAGCGGGAGACGGCTATTTTGGGCTGCCCCTGTGAATAATGTTGTTGCTGAAGCAAAACGGAAACAGTGTTATTGTTTTCATAGAAGCATTGTTTTTTATTCGTAAAACAATATAAAAGTTTTGGAGCAGTCTAAAACCCAGATGGAAAATGGGCAGCATTCAATCCGTGAACTCATCGAGGCGTAACAGGTGTATAAAGATATTTCCACGATGAGGGTTCGCCGAACTGAATGTTGATGACTTTTTTTAGTCTAAGTTCTTCTTCGGATATCTTTGCCCGTTTCATCATGTGTAAAATGATATTTTCCATATCGACAATGGGAGAAACAAACAGTGCTTTTTTGATCGGTTTTTCCGATAAGGCCAACATAGAAAAGTAAGCCCCTATACTGTTTGCAATTAATAAGATTTCATTATAATTTGGAATAAGGGAATCAAAATAGTTTTGAAATTCTTCACATGCCTGCCAAGGTAATTCCGATTTATAATCAAAGCCTAAAACCTCATAATCGTCATTAAAAAACTTTTTATAGTAAAGCGCTTCGTCGGCCGAACCGCCTTTTCCGTGTATATATACAACTGCATTTTTCATATAAAATACCTCTGACTATTTATATTAAGGGAACGCTTGAGAATTAATTTTTCCTAAAAATCCCCAGTGTTTCGATGTGATGGGTTTGAGGATAAAAATCGAATAGAAAATGCTTTTCTAACTTGTAGCCGGATACAAGGAGACTTGCCGTGTCGCGGGCGAAGGTTACGGGGTCGCAGGAGATATAAAAAATCTGACGGGTACCGCTTGAGCAAAGCCAAGACAGGGCTTCCTTGTCTATGCCGATCCTCGGAGGGTCTACAAATACCGTATCGAATTTCAGCTTTGATTCTTTTGTTTTTGCCCAATTTTTTCCGTCCAAGGCATGATAAAAAATTTTAGGAAATCCGTTTTCTTTTTTTTCTCTGACAATTCCGCTTGATGAGCTGTTTATCAAAAAATTTTCTTGGGCATAAGCGAGAGCGTGTTTATTATGTTCTACAAGATGAATCTCTTTTGCCTGATCATAAGCAAAGAGAGAAAATGTTCCCACACCGGAATAAAAGTCCAAAACAGAACTTGAAATTTCTGCGTACTCAAAAATCGTGTTTATCAGTTTTTCGGTCATTTCCAAATTAGATTGAAAAAAGCCCAAGGGATTAAATTTAATCCTTTTTCCTGCAAGCCTTACCTCGCAGTCTTTTGCATTATCTTGGGTAAAAATTTTTTCTCCGTCCGAAAAAATGTGGATTCTCGAATTCGGAGTATATTCTTTTAAATTCGATTTTAAAAGATTTCTTATTGCGGGTACTGCAATAGGGCAATCCTTTATCTTTACCGAACCGGAACTTTTATTTTCTTTTAAAGAAAGAGAACCGTCCTTGTCAATGTAAAACTGAAAGCGGGCTCTATAATCCCAGTCCGGGCCGCTTACAAAAATACTTTTTTCAAAAAAGCTCTTTTCAAGAGCTTGCTTTTCAAAAACAGCTTTTTCCTTATTTAAACTCAAGGCTCTATCGAGGGCTTCAAGGGCCATGCTTTTTCTTAAAAAATGCTGGTATTCGTCATCAGCTGTTTGGAGGTTGCAGCCTCCGCAAACATAAAAGTGTGGACACCTAGGTTCTACCCTGTGGGGCGAGACTTCTAAAATTTTTTCGATTTTTCCCTCGGTATAATTTTTATGTTCTTTTACGATGGAAATTTCCAAAACCTCATCGGGAAGAGAATAGGGAACAAAAACGGTTTTGCCGTCTTTTAAGGAAGCTATACATGAAGCACCGAAAACCATTTTTTTTGTTTTTACGATCTCTTTTTGCATAATTTTTATCTTCTAATGAGCCTGACTATCTTGCAGAGGCGGAAGGTCGGGATGGAGGGCTCGTAAATTTTCGTAAAACCTGTCTTCAATCTTTATACAGTTTTTTGAAGTTGTTCCGAGTTTTCTGTCCTTTCGGATTGAGCCGTGAAAATCGCTTCCGGCAGTTACAGGCATATCGAGGGATGCAGCCAGTTTTTCAAGCCTTTTACAATCATTGTATTTTGTCGAAGAATTCCAAGCTTCAAGCCCGACAAGGCCCTGCCTTTTAAAATCGGCTATAACATCGGGAAGGGAAGACCAAGACAAATACAGGGACATGGGATGAGCCAAAACGGGAATTCCTCCTGCTGATTTTACGGCAGAAATTGCCGCTGCAAGTTCTGCATTTTCTTTTTCTTCAAAAAAAGGCCTTCCCTTTGCAAAATACTTATCGAAGGCATCCTGATTTTTTTTGACCATTTTATGAGCTGCCATGTAGGCTGCAAAATGAGGCCGTCCCAAGCCCTTATCGCCGCCCGCAAAATCTCTCACCTTTTCGTATGAAATATCAAAGCCGGCTTTTTTTAATTTTTCGGCCATTCTTTGATTTCTGTTTATCCTTTCATCCTGCAGGTCCTGTAAGAGCGAGTTAAGCTCACGGGAATCTTTACGCAAATCAAGGCCCAATAAATGGAGCTCTCCGGGGCTCCATTTAACGCTTATCTCAACCCCGCGTATAAAAATAATACCCTGCCTTTTAGCTTCTGCAGCAGCTTCATCGAGTCCGCTTAAAATATCGTGATCGGTTAAGGCAAAGGCTGAAATACCCGCCTTTTTAACGGCTGCGGCAAGTTCCGCAGGGGTAAAGGTGCCGTCCGATGCCGTTGAATGAGTGTGTAAGTCCACCATAGAAAAAGATTATATCAAAAAAAACAAAGAAGGGCTAGGTTTTTCTTAAAAAATATGCTAGAATAATAGAACGCAAGTTTTGTATTGGGAGGCCGTAATGCCTAAGGCTATTAATTACAAGGCAAATTCAGTAGTTTATTTCTCGGGAGACTTTGATGAACGTGTCTTTCTTTTGAACACGGGCAGCATAGCTCTTACATCTATAGACATTGAAACCGGAGAACAGGTTACCGACTATATAAAGACCGGAGAATTTTTTGGAGTAAAGTCCGCATTGGGCAATTATCCAAGAGAAGAAAGCGCCATGGTTCTAACCGACTCCATAGTTTATTCTTTTACAAGCAAAGAATTTGAAGCCTTTGCACAGACGAATACCCGCATTATCTTACAGATGATAAAGGTTTTTTCCCGCCAGCTTAGGACTATTCATAAGCAGTTAGCCTCTCTTTTAGACAGCGAAGAAGAAAAAAACCCTGAAGAAGGGCTTTTTAATGTTATGAATGCCTTTTATTCTTCCCAACATTATAAGGCGGCAGGACAGGTTGGGACAAGGTATAAGGCTATTTATCCTAACGGAAAGTATATTTCACAAGTAGATCAGATTGTTAGAAGTACGGCGGAAGTTGCAGGCCGTTCTTTTGGAAATGCAGAAGGACACAATAATGATGCCGTTCTTGCTCATCACGAAAAACCGGCTGCGGTTACTGACGGCACTGTTCATCTTGCGTATAATAAGGCTGAAGATCTTTTTGAAAAGGGAGAATTTGAAGCTGCCTATGATCAATATCATGCCGTAATCGAAGCAGGGGCGGGAGATGAGATTACCGATAATGCCTATATCGGGGCGGGAAAGAGTTTGCACTCTCAAAAAGAATATGTACGCTGTTTACAGCTTTTAACGGGCTTTATTTCCCAGCATCCCAAGTCTTCAAAGATAGGAGATGCCCTTATGTATTTGGGTATGTGTTATATGGATATGGAAAGACCCGATAAGGCGATTGCCTTTTTTGATAAGGCTGCCATCTTGTCAGGCGCCGATATAATCGGAAAAATTCGGGAACTTCAAAAGGAATGCAGCAGCCGGCTGCAAGGAGCATAAACTATGTCGGATCTTTTTTCTTCATTTTCAAGATTTGCAAAAAGCTTTCCTAAAGGCTCTCTTATATTTGCAGAATTTGAACCCGGTTCATCATTCTATTTGATACAGTCTGGCCGTGTTCAGCTTATAAAAATTATCAACGGATTTGAAAAAAATCTTGACATTTTACAGCCCGGTGAAATCTTCGGTGAGATGGCCATTTTGGATAACTCTCCCCGTTCAGCTTCGGCTATAGCCTATGACGATGTGATGGCCCTCGAATTCAATAAAGAAAACTTTGAAATTTTGATGAAGGGAAATCCGGCCATTGCTATGAGGCTTTTAAAGACCTTTGTAAGGCGAATCTATGCCCAAAGACGCAGGTTTATGATTTTAACCATCGAAGACAGGCCTGCAAGAATTGCAGATGTTTTCTTAATGCTGGATGAAACCCAGCCCAATCTTGACCGCAGTACTGAGATGCGCTCCTTTGATACGACAATTGAAGAGGTTGCCCGCTGGGCCGGTCTTTCAAAAGAAGAAACCGAAGACAATATGCGGAAATTTATAGATCAGGGCAGAATTTCCGTCTATGACGATAGAATTATAGTACAAAACATGACCGACTTAACCCGTTATGTTAATACTCGCCGCTCAAAAGAGCAAAATCTATATGTATTATAAGGCAGGATCCTTGTGAACAATAAAAAAGATTATTATCTTCCTTTTTTGCTTACTGCAATAGTTATTGTTGTAGACCAAGTTACTAAAATTTTGGTTGTACAATATATGTCCGTGAATGAGGTAATTCCGGTGATAGGAGACCTTGTAAATTTGAGGTTTGTATACAATACCGGCGCGGCCTTTAGTCTTGGAGCCGGTTTTGGAGAAATTGCAAGAAAGATATTGTTGGTTTTTTTACCGTTTTTACTCTTGATAGCTCTTACCGGAGCATATCTAAAGTCTGCTGAATTGACAAGGGCTCAAAGATGGTTTATATGCGGAATACTGGGCGGAGGCTTTGGAAACCTTATAGACCGTTTTTTTAGATCTGAAGGTGTTGTGGATTTTATCGATGTAAAATTTTTCGGCATTTTGGGAATGGAGCGCTGGCCGACCTTTAACGCTGCCGATTCCTTTATCGTTTGCTGCGGAATAGGGCTTGGTGTAAATTTAATTTTACAGGGTATCAAACAAAAAAAACTTAAAGACAGCTAAACCGGAGCCATTATGTTTAAAAAATCTATCTTTCTCTTATTTTTAGCCTTTTACATCCTTTTAGCTTTTTCGTGCCGGCCGGCAATAAAAGAATATTCTAAAACATGGTTGTCTATTGGAACTGTTTGCAGAGTCCGCATCCTTACCTCCGAGCCTCAAAAAAAAGCGGAAGAAGTTTTGGAAAAGGTATATGCCGAGCTGATAAAACTTGATTCAATTTTTAATGCAAACACCGATAAGATTTCCGCAGAAAATAATAATCTAAAAGGTCTGACTACTGCAAACGAGTCGGAACTTGAGCGCTTAAACAAAGAGGCTGGGCTTTCTCCTTTAGAGGTTTCCCATGAATTATACGAGCTTTTGCAAATTTCCCTTATGATGGCAGAGCTTACCGATGGCGCCTTTAATCCGGCTATCGGCCCCTTGGTAAAACTTTGGAATATAGGCTTTGAAAATGAGTCCGTTCCTTCACCTGAGGACATTAAAGAGGTTCTGCCGCTTTTAGACTATAAAAACATAATCCTAAGTGAGGGAAATAAGGCCTTTTTACAAAAAGAAGGTATGAGGTTGGACCTTGGCGGGATTGCAAAAGGCTATGCCGCCGATAAAATTGCAAAAATACTTTTAGAGCATGGTATAAAAGATTTTCTAATAGACCTTGGCGGAAATATCCTGGTTTCCGGTAAAAATCCGTCGGGAAAAACTTGGAAGACTGCTTTACGGAATCCGATAATAGGAAAACAAAACCCTGTTGTAAGTATGAATCTTCAAGATGCTTCACTTGTAACATCAGGCAACTATGAAAGATTTATAGAAAAAGACGGGATAATTTATCATCATATCTTCGATTCAAAGACTGGTTATCCTGTACAAAACAGCTTAAATGCTTCTTCCATTGTAAGTGAAAGCTCTACCCTTGCCGATGCTCTTTCTACATCAAGCTATGTTTTGGGAGAAGAAAAAACAAGGGCTCTTTTACAAAAATTGATAACGGTGGATTTTCCCCTTATAGGTAAGCCTAAAATGCCCGCCTGCATTTTATTTTATAAAGATAATTCCATTTCCGTTTTTGGGAATGATGAGATTTCTGTTGAAATTATCGATCAGAATTTTTTTATAAAAAAGTAGATTAAATTTCGCTCAAAAAAAGAAAAGAACCCCCGAAAGGAGGATACGGGGGTTCTTTTGAAGTAGTATGTGTATCTTTTCTGTGTGTAGTCATAATTTATCAAATTAAATAAAAATTGTCAAGTGTTTTTAAGAAAAATATGTATTTTTATTCATTTTATTGCATTTTTATGCGGTTTAATCTAAAATATCTATTTTTTATTAAGATCTGCTCTATATTCTATATATTTTATTTTCTTTTTTTCGATAGCATCTTTTAAAGCTCGTTCAACAGGACTCAAAGCTGCTGAGCCTGTTTTTATTTCTATAAAGCTTATATCGGTAATAGTTCCTTGGGAAGCACCGTTAAAGGCAATGTAGTCTACAGGCTGACCTATAAAGCGTATTTCTGTGGGATTTGCAGGAAAATCGGGGAAAAAGGGAGCAAGCTGCTCTGAAAGTTGCCCGTTTAATACGGCCCTGGATCGTTTTACGGCATCTTTTCTTGCTTCATTTACCCTTTTTAGATTTAAACTCCTTTCCTTGTATTTTCCGATGACCAAACCGAGTAAAAAGAATATTAGAATTATAGATATCCCTAAAGCAATTTTAATCAATCATTTCCTCCAAATATTTGGGTTCCTGCGGCTCTTCTATATTTTCTTCTTTTTCAAATTTATCCTCCTCCGTTGCGCTGATACCGTAAAAAGATAGTATATTATGAGAAAAGGATGAAGTAAATTTTATCAATTCTGCCATTTTAAAAATATCGGCAAGTCGTTGAGATATTTGTTTCTCCGGTTCAATTTGAGGTGTTTGATATAGACCTTGTGTATCCTGCGCTATAAATTCATTAAATTCCGCCTTTAGAACAAAATTTCTAATATATAGGAGTTCGGGACGGTATTCAAAGTGCATATTATCCCAGAGCGTCCACTTTCCGCCCCAGATAAAACCTTCGCTTTCAAAGGCTTCTATTACGGCCTTAGGAGGTATCCATCTTCTGTAAGGCATTATTTTCATCCAATAATCATTACGGGCAGCTTCCCAAAACCAATAGATTTTTTTAGTCTTGTAGTTTGCCGGTAAAAGATCGATAGCCGATCCCCAGCTGTGGTTGCTCAGTTTACCGGAATCTGCTATAACCCTCCAATTAAAACTCCAACACTGGTTTAGTTCTTTTAAAAATTTTTTAACTTCTGTGTTTGTTTTTTGGGCTTCGTATATTTTTGTTTGAACACGCCTTAAAGGCTCTACAACTCGCTGATGGACCCATACATCATACCCCAAGAAACGGGAGCGGCGTATTTGTTTTATAATCTCGTTGCGGTTTTTTCCGTTGAATAAAAGCATAAAAAAAGTGTAATTTGGGGGAGGGGCAGCTTTTCTATTCTTTATTAGACTCTCCGGTTTTAATGCCGATATAAGTTCTTCAGAAAAGTCTTTAGGGTTTTGTACCTCATCGGAATAAAAGTAAGAAATTATGGGAGCCCATTTTTGCCGATTTTGAATATCTTTTTTTGGTAAAAGTCTTCCATCTGCCCAATACAAATTTTGATTTCTTATCGTTATAAACCAATCGTTTAATTCCGAATCAAAGGAAATATTCTTTACAAGGTCAGGATAGGCCGTTTGAATGGCTTTTAAACTAAGCCATGGATTATCAAGATTAACATTGAAGGCAGCAAGTTTGTCTCTGTTTTCGCATGGGACAATGCTTAAATTGCCTATAAAAAATAAAATAAAAAGAAGTTGTTTAAAATTGTTTAAAACTGTTTGCATTTTGGTGCTATCTAAGTACTGAGTCAACAAGAGCCTTAAAATCTTTATTTTCAGGTTTTATCGGTTCCGTTTTACGGATAATAAATACTCCGTCCTCGTTTACTATTGTTTGCTCTTCGTTTATATCAAGCAAAGGCACAGGCTCACTTTCTCCTACTACATCCAGAGTACCCAAGATTGGGCTTTCGTCATACTTTCCCCACATTGAACGTATAGGGCTATAATCTTCGGTAATGTATTCAACCTTTTTAGCTTCTGCCTTTTCCAATTCCGAAATAGGAACATCAAGTTCGGAAAAATCCAAACCTGAGATAGTATATCCTAAATCATTTAAACGGAGCATTGGGTCATCTATATCTTCTATTTCGCTGAGTTCTTCTACAGTCTCAGCATCGTCTACTTCGCTAAGCTCTTCGAGGGCATCGGCGTCTTCTATTTCATCGAGATCTTCTACAGCTTCAGCGTCTTCTACTTCATCGAGCTCTTCGACAGGCTCAGCTTCGTCTACTTTGCTGAGTTCTTCGACGGTTTCAGCTTCCTCTATTTCGCCGAGCTCTTCGACAGGCTCAGCTTCGTCTACTTCGCTGAGTTCTTCTACGGCTTCAGCGTCTTCTACTTCATCGAGCTCTTCGACAGGCTCAGCTTCGTCTACTTCATCGAGCTCTTCTACGGTTTCAGCTTCTTCTGCTTCATCGAGCTCTTCGACAGGCTCAGCGTCTTCGACTTCATCGAGATCTTCTACGGCTTCAGCTTCTTCTATTTCGCCGAGTTCTTCGACGGCATCAGCTTCTTCTATTTCGCCGAGTTCTTCGACGGCATCAGCTTCTTCTATTTCATCGAGTTCTTCTACAGTCTCAGCTTCTTCTGCTTCATCGGGTTCTTTGACAACTTTATCGACTTCCTTGACCTCAGCGGCCGGTTTTGGCTTATCGGAAACATCCTTTTGAGCTTTGACCGCCTCCATCAAAAGATTTATAAGCTCTTCAGCTTTTATATTTTTTAGATCTTGGGTAAGAGATTTGTTTCTTGAGGTTTTGTTTATAATATCAAATATTTCCTGCCAACTATTTTGTAAGAGATCATCTATTTCTTTTCCCTTAGTTTCAAGAATTTTTTTCCCTAATCCTTTTTTTATTTCTGCATTTACTTCATGCCGATGATACTCAAGTTCTTTTTGCAGCTCTGCCCAATTTTCGTTTTGAGATGTTTTTAAATAGTTTTTTAGAATTGACCAATGCAGCGCCTGAATTTTATTTTGAGCAATAAATAAGCGGTTTCTTTTTATATTTAATAATAAAAAGGACATTAAAAATATTGTCACAAAAACCGTAAATACCAAAAAATACTTAACGGTCATGGGGAACATAAAAACATCTTTTTCGGTTATCCGGCCTACATAACCAAAATCGGATTTTTTTGTAATAAGAACCCAGCGATCCTCGCCTTCAAGGCCTATTATGCGTACATTTTGAGGTAACCTTTCCCAGTCATTGAGAACGGCTTCCTTTAATTCCGGAGAAACAACATTATGGTTACCCGTCAAAAGCCCGATTATGGTATGGGATTCGTCGGCGAGGAGGGCTAAACCGTCGCTGATTGAAAGGATGTTTTCTGAAACCAAATGATATAAAAAGCTGTTCCCTGAGATATAAAAAACAGCCGTTCCCCTATATACATCATAGGTATCATAAAAAGGCAAACAATATAGAATCACATCAAAAGCTGTTGAAGCCGTGATTTTTACTTCCGACTTGTCTGCAGATGCTATATGTTGGTATGGAATTAAATTGCCTGCATCGTTGTACCTTTTATATGAAAGCATTGAGTTTGTCTTGCTTAGAATGTCTTCCGGAAAGGTACTAAAGTGAATTTTTTGATATTGTGAATCGATTATCCGCAATCCTGCAAATCCGGGGACTGTCGATATTATTTTTGAAATGATATTATTTCGTGCTTCTATGTCGGATTGGTCTTGATCCTGCTTTACTGCTGACATTAATGCTTCTTCACGAAGGAAATTTTTAAATAACTCGGTGTTTTCTTCATTCCAAGCTATAAAAGTTTTTTCAATCTCTTTTAGGTTTTCATTGATATGCCGTAATATGGAAGGTTTATATATTTTCGTTTCCGTAAAAGATTCATAATCTGAGGCCGTTAAATATAAAAGACCCGAAAATACGGCTAGAGAGATAACTAAACTTATAAAAACTTTTAAACTTGTGCGCAACTTAAATCTCCAATACCTATTTTATCATATTTATAAAGGATTAGTAAACCCTCTACAATATGCTAAATTCTAAGGCGGAATTAATTATACCTCATTACAGTATCGGCGTATTTTTACAAGTCTTTATACATTATGGAGGTTTTTATCGACAAGTTTTAAACGGCTACGGCTTCTAAATCAAAACCGTTTCGGGCTGCAATCCTTGCTTTTACAATGGAACCGGGAGCTATCGGGTTTCCATCAATGTCTTTTTTGTTTAAATTAAAGTTTAAAACAACAGCTCCGTCAACTTCCGGAGCTTGAAACCAAGCCCGTCCGAGAGCTAAAAATGTTTTATCTTCTGCCTGTATAAGTTCTTCTACTAAGACCTCTATTTCTTTTCCTATAAAGGAATCCAGTTTTTTTTCCGTTATGGAGGTTTGAGCATTTTGTATTTCGGCAAGACGGGCTTCCGCCGTTTTTTTGGGAACTTTTCCCTTAAAGGAATATGAAGGAGTATCCTCCTCTCTTGAATATGTAAAGCCGCCCGACCAAAGAGGCCTTAATTCCTTTAAAAACTTGATGGTCTCATTGAAATCTTCGTCAGTTTCGCCCGGAAAGCCTACCAAAAAGGTTGTCCGTATTTGCGGCTCTCCGTAAGGACTGTTTGTTTTTTCAAAAGCCTCCCGTATATTCTTTATGATATCTAGGTAAACCTCGGCAGCTCCATTTCGGTTCATAGCCCTTATTATTTTTTGTGCACCCGATTGAAATGGAATATCGAAATAGGGCAGGAATCTTTTATCTGCCGTCATTATAGGAAGAATATCAAGGGGAAAGTGATCGGGATGAATGTAAAGTAATCTGATTTTAAAATTACCCTTTATTTTCGAAATGCTCTTTAAAAGAAGGGCTAAACCCGAGCAGTTTTCTCTATGCAGTTCATCTTCACTTAAATCATCTTTTCCTGTTTGATAGGCAGCTAAGTCTTGACCTATCAGGTTGAACTCATAAAAGCTTTTTTTTAAAAAGGTTTTTATCTCATCGCAGATGTCTTTAATAGGGCGGCTTCTTAAGCGCCCCCTGATAATGGGTATGGCACAAAAACTGCAAAAGTTATCACAGCCTTCGGTTATTTTGATATAGGTAGACCGCGGAAAGTTAAGTATTTTAGGCCTTTCTCCTCCGCAGATGCCTATTTGCGGAGGAACAAGGGTCTTCTCAATGAATTTTTCATCCGAAGTTTTCTTAGGAAACATGGAGTCTATTAATTGAGGCAGTAGGGAAAGGTTTCCGTTTCCAAAAATACCGTCTGCTTCAGGTAAATCGTTTTTGAGGATATCGGCATAACGTTCGGCCAAACATCCGGCTAATAGAACCTTAGCCTTAGGGTGGGCCGCTTTAGCCTGTAAAACGGCATTTATCGATTCTTCTTTTGCAGAATTAATAAAGCCGCATGAATTGACTATAATAAGATCCGCCTCATCGGGATCGGAGGTGTTTTTCCATGATAAATTTTCCATTATCCCGATTATAAGTTCGGCATCAACCTGATTTTTTGCACAACCGTGCAAATCCATAAAAAATTTCTTTTGAAGCATCTTTAATTAATCGACATCTACAACTATGAATTTAAAGCGTTTGGTTTCATCATCCCGTATCCATTTGAGGTCTTTTACGATAACTTCTCCCGGCCGGCTGACTTCCAAATCAACGGTTTTGCCCCCAGCAACTACTTGAAGTTTTACGGCATTTCCGTTGGATGCCCAAATTCTTAAACCGTTATTGGCTTGAACGGTAAGCTGTTCGGCCTTTTGATAGTACCTTTCTTCACGGTTAGTCCTGTCTGCCTCATATCTGAATAAGCAGTAGCCCCTAAATGTGGCATTTAAGGTTACGGGGTAGGCTGAACCGCTTTCAAACAACACCTTGTAAGTTGCAGCGGCCTGAGAATCGTCTTCGGAAACGACTAAGTCTGTTTCTGTAGAAGGTTTTCCCTCTGAAATACTATTTCCGGTCAAGATAGATACCAGAGCTCCGGACTCCGGGTTATTTTTATCTATGTCTTCTAGGGTAATTTCAACATCAGGTATTAAATCGTTGTTGAGATCTATTTTAACGGTTTGTCCTAAGCTTATTATTTGATTTCCTGTTTCTGTCTTTAAATTTAATTTAGGACTTACTTTTTCTACTTCAATCTTGTATTCTTTATCTTCTATAGTTAATTTTAAGACATCGCCTTCAAATATTCTTTGTTCATATTTTTTCTGACTTATTTCGTGCGTTTTTGCTTCCCTTTTTTCCCGAACTTCGGTTCCTACATTTGCCTGACTGCGTTTTTGCTGTATGGCCGGTATCCAGCTTTTAAATGCAAAAAATACTACTGTAATTATTACGGCAATAGCCGCCAATACACCAAAGCCTATGATAAGGGGTTTAGACAAAGCAAATCCTCTTTTTTCCAATAGAGCATCCGGCGGTAGGGAAGTTTCTTGTATTTTAATCTGTTTATAAAGATTGGTTATTTCTTCGGGGTCAAGGTCTAAATATTCGCAATAATTTCTCAAAAAACCCACGATATACGGTTCTGCAGGGAAAACGCTGTAATCATCGCTTTCCAATGCTTCCAAATACCTTTTGGCTATATTTGTTTCTCTTGCAACCTGATCAAGCTCAAGATCTTTTTCTATTCTTGTTTCGGTGAGTAATTTTCCGATTTCGTTCATTATTTATCTCCCATACCAAATTAATCGACAAAAAGAAAATCATTAAAGGACTTTGCCGTAGAAGGAGCATCAAAAACAAAGTTTTTGCTGCCTACTCCTGCATTTATCCTGTAATTATAAAAATCGAATGTAATTTTACCGCCCGAAACAGGAATTGCCTCAATTCGGCGTATTAGTTTACCGTCAGGATAAATCATGACCCGCAGGGTTTTAAAGGTTTCGGTTGCAGATTTTCTATTCATCAACAAGATTATGACATTTTCAGAGGAGCCCTCTTCCAAGGGCTGCGGAGCCGATGTTGCATCGTATTGAATTGTGTAACCTCTTTTAATAAGGGAAAGGCCCTGAGGAGTCGCCAGCGAAGAACCTCCGGCATTGCTCTGTTCAACATCCTGAGTCAAAATGGTTCTGTATTGAGGCAGGTAAATTGAAAGAGTATTTCCATTAAAAACAATACATTGTTCTGCAGGTGATTTAAAGTCTAAGCGAAGTTTGTCCGGTCTCTTAAACATGGCTGTAGCCTGCTGTGTTGACGATCCGACGGTTATATTCATGTCGACAATATAGTCTTGTATTTGAGCGTATCTATCCGATACTGAAGAAAAAAAGTCCCCTGCAGTAGTAATATTTTGAGAAAAACAAAAAGAACTTATCAAAACAAATAAAATAGTAGTTATATTTTTTTTCATGAGGCATATAGTAAAGCAAAAAAAAGCTATAAAGTCAAGTAGAGGGCGTTTTAAGATTCCGGCTAAAGGCTCCAGGCAGCTTTAACTGCCCGGAGTCTTTTGGTATCAGCCGTTTTATTTTTTATATTTTTGCTCGACCAGTTTTTTTACAAACTCGTCTTTAGCAACATATGGAATAGTGATGTGTCCATTTGAATAGTTTTTGTTGTATTCGATACTGGTGGTAATGGAGTTTTCGTTGCGGGCCCAGTTTCGGCGGGCTACGCCTCCCATTACGTCCCACATAATGGCCGATTTGATGATTTCGTCAACACGCTCGCTTCCGTCAAGCACGAGGCCGAAACCTCCGTTGATGGATTTTCCGATACCTACACCGCCGCCGTTGTGGAGGGCTACAAGGCTCATTCCTCGGGCTGCGTTTCCGGCATAGCACTGTACTGCCATGTCTGCCATTACGTTACTTCCGTCTTTGATATTGGACGTTTCGCGGAAAGGTGAATCGGTGCCGCTTACGTCGTGGTGGTCGCGTCCCATCATAACGGGGCCGATTTCGCCCTTGCGAACCATTTCGTTAAACTTTAAGGCAATGTCGCGTCTTCCTTCAGCATCCTGATAAAGAATTCGAGCCTGAGTTCCTACAACCAGTTTATTCTTTTTGGCATCGCGTACCCAGTAGTAGTTATCCCTGTCCTGTCCTCGGCGGTCGGGATTGATACAGCTCATTGCGGCAGCATCCGTCTTGTCCAAGTCTTCAGGTTTTCCTGATAAGCATACCCAGCGGAAGGGGCCGTAACCGTAGTCAAAGAGTTCGGGACCCATAAGGTCTTCTACATAAGAGGGGAAGATAAAGCCGTCTTTTTCATCGATTCCGTTTTTGGAAACATCCTTTGCGCCCGCATCAAATACGGCTTTGAGGAAGGAGTTTCCGTAGTCGAAAAAGTATGTTCCTCTCGAAGAAAGAATTTTGATAAGCTCAAAGTGGTGCTTTAATGTAGAATCTACTCTCTTGCAGAATTCTTCACGGTTTTCATAGAGGAGCTTAGTTCTTTCTTCAAAGGTCATCTTTTCGGGGCAATAGCCGCCCTCATAGGGTGCGTGGCATGATGTTTGATCCGAAAGGAGGTCGATGTGAACGTTTTTGTCTACACAATATTGAAGAAGGTCTACAATGTTGCCGTGATAGGCGATTGAGATAGGCTCCTTCTTTTTTAGGTACTCGTCAACCTTTTTAAAGATTTCATCCAAGTTATCGGACATTTCGTGAACCCAGCCTTGTTCAAGACGGGTATTGATTCTCGATTTATCGACTTCGGCAAAAACACCGACGGCATTTGCAATTTCGCAGGCCTTGGGTTGGGCTCCGGACATTCCGCCCAAGCCGGAAGAAATAAAAAGTTTTCCCTTTAAGTCGCCGTCGCTTGCTACTCCCAGTTCCTTGCGGCCTGCTGTGAGGATTGTATTAAATGTTCCGTGAACGATACCCTGAGGGCCGATATACATCCAGCCGCCTGCCGTCATCTGGCCGTAGTTGGCAACGCCCATTTCTTCTGCGACTTCCCAGTCCTTATAATTATCGAACATGCCTATCATAAGGCCGTTTGTAATTATGACCCTCGGAGCTTCAGGTTTTGAAGGGAAGAGACCTAAGGGGTGCCCCGATTCCATAACGAGAGTTTGATCTTCGGTTAATTCTTCCAAATATTTTTTGATGAGGCGGTACTGGAGCCAGTCATGGCAGACCGAGCCCGTTTCACCGTAGGTTACAAGCTCATAGGGGTAGAGGGCGACATCGAAGTCAAGGTTGTTGTCTATCATAACCTGCATAGCCTTTGCTGCAAGACATTTGCCCTTGTACTCATCTATGGGTTTTCCGTAAATATTTCCGTGGGGCCTGTAGCGGTAAGCATAGATTCGGCCGTAGGTAAAAAGTTCGTCCAAAAACTCAGGAGCCAGCTTTTCGTGAAGTTCTTCCGGTACATAGCGGAGGGCGTTTTTTAAGGCCGTTTCCGTTTGAGACTTTGTCAAGTTAAAGCCTCGGCTTGGAGCCCGTCTGATTCCCTTTTCAAAAACAGGGTCGGGAGGAAGTGTTGCATCAAGTTTTATTGTCATCGCTTTTCCGATTTCTTTGTTTGTAATCATACTCATCATCTCCTTTTTAATAAATATTATATTGAATAGAATTATATCACAATAGTATTAAATTTTAAAGAGCTTAAAATTTATCCCTATAATTCAAACTGAAGAAGCTGGCAGTTTTTGATTTCTATCTTTTCCAATTCTTCTTGTGAATAAGATCTAAAATATGTGCAAATCATAGTGCTTATCATTCCGTGACAAACAAAAAGTACATTTTCATTTTTGTGTTTTATTTTGACCTCTTCAATTATACCATAGGCACGGTGTGCAGTTTGTACTAAGGACTCTCCTTGCGAAAATCTAAAAAAAGGATTGTCGGTTATTTTTAAAAATTCAGGCCTTCTCCAATCCTTTCCTTCAAAAGTTCCGAAATTTATTTCTTTTAAGCGGTCATCTATTACCGCTTTTATACCCAAAGCTTTTTCGATATAAGCTGCCGTTGCTACGGCTCTTTTAAGCGGAGACACATAGATAACTCTGATCTTATTTTTATCCTGTTCGGCAGCAAGGCGTTCAGCCAGTTCTTTTGCTTGGTTTTTTCCTTTTTCGGTAAGCAAGGCTTCGGAAACACCGCAAGCCAACATCTTAGAATTCCAGTCGGTTTCACCGTGGCGTACAACAAAAAGTTTCATACAAAAATTATATGGTTTTTAAGCTTAAAGGGCAAGTAGGAACCGTTTAATTTTAAAGGGATCTCCAAGCACAGGCCGCGGCCGTCGCAATTCTTGTGCCTGTTTACAAGCTCCCTGGCTCATGTTAAAATAACAACTATGAAGAGGT
Source organism: Treponema denticola ATCC 35405 (assembly GCF_000008185.1). Lineage (NCBI taxonomy): Bacteria > Pseudomonadati > Spirochaetota > Spirochaetia > Treponematales > Treponemataceae > Treponema > Treponema denticola. Next base: position 2,645,809 of record NC_002967.9, on the reverse strand, counting down.
ACTATAAAAGAATCATATTTATACTTTGTTTTACTGTAATGTATTTGGGCTGTTCCGATACTGATGCAGCTCTTGAAGGCTTAAAACCGGACCAAAATAAAAAACATATTATAAGTTTAGCCGAATTATATTCATATATCAAAGAATATTCTCCTTTTTTAAATGATGCTATTTTAAATAATCTTAATGAAAAATATTTTGAGCTTTCAAATAAAATTATGTATGAAAGCGATAAATATAAAATTTACACATACTTTGAAGAGTTATTAGCTGTAATAAATGACGGACATGCTGCCGTTTTTTATGAACAAGGCTCAAAGTCGCCCTTTTATTTTTTACCTGTCGGATTGGACTATGCTGACGGCAAATACTATCTTTTATATAAAGAGAACAATATAAAAATACCTCTAGGTTCAGAGCTTATAAAAATTAATGATGAAGATGTAAAAAAATATTTATTAAATAATATTGCAAAATATATTCCTGTAAAAACGCCTCATGCCTTTGAAAATTCAATGATAAAACGTCTTTTATATTCTTCACAAAATAAAAAAATAAAATTTACATTTAAGGTTGATAAAAATGAAGTTAATTTGGAATTGAAATATTCAATTCCGAGTGAAAAAATCGGCAATATAAAATTCAATAAAATCCCTGATTATTATGATAAACTGAATAGGATATATTCAAGCCGTAATTTTTCGATTTATAGTATTAAAGAAAAATATGCTTTGATACAAATACATAATTTTTTTGATTATCATATTATAGACGAATTTATCGAAAAAATTATTCCTTTGTTAGAAAATTCCGATCGTCTTATTTTAGATATTCGAAAAAATACCGGCGGTAATTCAAGTATAGGATTTGCAATTTTAAAAATACTTACAGGAAAAACAGATACTGAAATATTTTCCATCAATATTAAAGATTTTCAACGCAGATTAACGCCTTTTCTGATTACTTTAACTGCAATAAAAGATAAAAATTTAAAAACGCTAAACAATGATACGCTTACAAAACTAAATTCTTTTATTAACGACGGCAGGTTAATGAAGACTCATCAATTGTTAATGCCGTCAGAAGAAGATGAAGTATTACAAGAAATAAACAGACTTCTTATGCAAAGTAATGAAGTGGAAGAATTAGAAAAAAAACTTATTTCTGCTGCAAATAAATATAAAATCGAGAATAAAGATATAACCGTTTTTACATCTTACAAAAGCGGTTCCGCTTGCGATAATTTTGCATGTTTTTGTAAAGAATTAAACATAAGGCTAATCGGAACAAATACTAAAGGAGCTACAGGAAACATCGGAATATTTAAGCTTACAAATAATTTTTCAATTGTACTATCATTACACAAAACTATGTACAATAATATAGAAATTAACAATAAGGGCATATCGCCTGATGTTTTTATTATGGATACGATTGAAGATATTAAAAATCAAAACGATCCCTGCTTAAATTTCGTTCTGAAAGGGCGTTTTTGATATTACTACAGTTATATTTTTCTTATTTCCCTGAGAGCCTGTTTTTCCATGAGGCGATGAGCTGGAGGGCTTTTATTGGGGCGGTTTCGTCGGGATCGGTTGAAAGAATTTCGTTTAAGATAAGCTCTTCTTCAGGAAAGAGGGATAGACCTTTCTCAGCCGGACTTGAAGGAGTTTTTTCTTCGGAGCCTTGCGCAGAAGGTCTTGCTTCTTGGATAGTCCGTTCTTTTTGAAATTGGCTTCGCATGTATAAAAGGTTTTCGGCCCTTGTTAGAACACTTTGCGGGATACCGGCAAGGCCTGCAACATGGATGCCGTAAGAGTTTCCTGCAGCTCCGTGGACGACCTTTTTTAAAAAGACTATCTTTCCTTCCGCTTCAAGTACGTCCAATTTTAGGTTTATGATTTTTTCGTGCTCCAAGCGGGTAAGTTCATGGTAGTGGGTTGCAAAGAGAGTTTTTGCCTTTATGGTATTAAGAAGATGTTCGCTTACGGCCTGTGCAATTGCAAGACCGTCCTCCATAGAAGTTCCACGGCCGACCTCGTCCATAATAACAAGGCTGTTTCGAGTCGCCGAATTAAGGATGTAGGCCGTTTCTATCATCTCGACCAAAAAGGTTGATTCTCCTCGGGCAAGATTATCCGTAGCTCCCACCCTGCAAAAAATCTTATCCACCGGGCTCAAAACGGCCTTTTCGGCCGGAACAAAGGAGCCTATCTGTGCCAATAGGCAGATTAAGGCTGTCTGCCGCAAAAAGGTGCTTTTTCCCGCCATATTGGGTCCCGTAATGACGGCAAAAGACGGGATAGTTTCATCTTCAGGATTGGAATTTTCGCCGGATAATAGCTTAATGGAATTGGGTACAAAGTCTCCGGCTCTGAGATGATTTTCGACTACGGGATGCCTGCCACCGGTTATATTTAAGATGCCGGAATCGCTGCAAAGTTCGGGCCTTGTCCAAGCGTGTAAAACTGCGGCCTGTGCAAAGGATTGGTTTACATCCAGCTCAGCAACTTCTTCTGCAAGTTTTTGTAAAAAGCAGTGATGAGAGCCTATTTCGGTACAAACCTCATCAAAAACTTCTTTTTCGGCTTCAATCAGCCTTTCTTCCGAGTTATTTATATTATCTTCAATTTGTTTTAAGGATTCGGTGGTAAAACGGTCTGCATTTGACAGGGAGCGTTGGCGGATAAAATAATCGGGAACAGCCGAGATATTTCCTAAAGACACTTCCAAAAAATAGCCCATCATTCTGTTATATTTTATCTTTAGGTTATTGATGCCCGTTTTTTTCCGTTCATCGTCCAAATACTTTTCAAGAATCTCGTGGGCATTTTCTTTTATGTTTTTTATCGTGTCTACCTTTTTTGAAAAGCCTTTTTTTATAAGTTTTCCGTCATTTAAGGCTATGGTGCAGTCATCATCTATCGAATTTTCCAAAAGATCTCGGATTTCGGTCAGCAATTTTTTTTCTTCATCGTTAAGCTGTAAAAAATTGAGCTTCTTTTCTTCTATGAGGCTGCCCATCCTTATTACTGAGTTAAGACTTTGTTTGAGGGCAAGAAGATCCTTGCCGTGAGTTTTTTGCATTGCAATGCGGCCTGAAAGCCGTTCAATATCGAGTATGGAAGAAAGAGTCTCCCGTATAATGGCCGATGCTTTTCCGTCCTTAAAAAGACTGTTTACCTTATCAAGCCTTTTATCTATTTCATTCTTTGAGCGGAGCGGATAGCTTATCCTCCTCCTCAAAAGGCGGGTGCCCATGGCCGTTTTTGTATAATTTACGGATTCAAAAAGGCTGTACGAGGGGCTGTTATCCCTCAAGTTTGTCAAAAGCTCCAAATTTTTCCTTGTGGAATCGTCCAAGGAAACGAAGTCGCTTTCGGCATAGATTTTAATGCCGGAAATGTGGGAAATATCCCTCCCCGAAATCTCTTCCAAGTATTGAAGCAAGAGGCCGGCGGGCGGAACTTCGGGCGAATCGGTATTGAGTAAAAAGCCCTTTAAGTTTTCCGTCCCGAAGGTTGAGCAAAGTCTTTTTTCGGCTTGATCCGGGTTAAAGCTCCAATCGGGGTAAAAGTTTTGCATCATCGAAGGAAATTCCGAAAGGATTTGCTTTAAGGCCGGAAATTCGTTTTGAATCGACTGCTGAATTAAAATTTCTTTCGGATTAATTCTTCCTATTTCTTTTAAAAACTGCTCTTTAAAGTCTGTTTTGGGAAAGGATGTAGCAAAAAAATTGCCCGTGGTAACATCGATATAGGCAAGGCCTGCATAGTAGTCGAATCCGCTGTTGCCTTCCGTTTTTTTATTTGAGCAATAGACAGCGGCAAGGTAGTTATTGCTTCCCTGCTCTAAAAAATCGTCTTCGGCAACGGTACCGGGAGTAATAACTTCGACTACCTTGCGCTCGGTCAGGCCTCCTGCTACGGGTTCCGTAACTTGCTCGCATATAGCAATTTTTTTTCCTGCACGCAGGAGGCGAGCTATGTATATTTTTGCGGCATGATATGGAATACCGCACATAGGTACATCGTTTCTTTTTGTGAGGGTCAGGTTTAAGATTCGGCTTACTTCGACGGCCTCATCAAAAAACATCTCATAAAAATCGCCGAGCCTAAAAAAAAGTATCTCGTCTTTATATTTTGCCTTAATGCTGAGGTATTGCCTCATCATGGGCGTTTGAGGCTTATTCACTTCGTTTTCTTAATTCTTGAATAACCTTGTCCGTAATATCTACAGTAGGGCTGTACCATATGATACCTGCGTTATGCTCATAGCTTAAAACCATTGTGTAGCCTTCAGATTCTGCAACGCGGCGGACGGATTCGTATAGGTTGCTGTAAAAAACATCATCATTGATAAGATTTTTTCTGAGCATATTAAGTTCGTCATTGGAAGCCTTTACATATTCCATCAATAAGGTTATCTTGCTTTTTATTTTTTCTTCATATTTCTTTACTTCAGCTTCCTGTCCGTCGGCTTCGGCACTAACTTTTTTTTGCCTAAGCTGTATAATCTCGGATTCAAGGATCTTCTTTTGATTTTCAAACTTTTCCTTCTTTTCCTGATAGTCCCTCGCCGCCTTTGCATCACGCCTAAAGGTGTCAAAGATAAGTCCCGTATCTATAACTGCAAAGCGGGTAATCTGCTGTGCATAGATTCCAAGAGACATCAATAACATAACAATAATAATCAGGGTTCCTTTTTTATTCATACTAACCTCCTATAAATTGGGTATATTGAATGAAAGAACAAATCTCCAGTCGGCACCTTTTCCGTTGCCCCATACCGGTTTTCCGTTTACAGATTTAAAGGTATTTGCAAGCATCAGACGCAGAGGAAATTGGGGTATTGAAAAGCGCAATCCCGGGCCGAAACTGAAATAATAATCGTTTATGCTTAAGGATTTTAAATCCTGCAAGTCCTGTTTGACAGCTATAGCATCAAAGAAAAAGTCGAAAGATAAAATTCCGTGAGCTAAGGGCCATCTAAATTCTATCCAGTTATTTTGCATAACCGTTCCTGCACCTTGCGTGCCCATTCCAATCCAGCCTCGTCCTTTAAAGGCCCCGTCAATATAAAGCTTCCTGTCAAAACTGATCGGCTGTTTAGCAAGAGGAATTTGGAAGGAAAATCCCGAGTAAAAACCTAGAACAAATTTTAGATTCCAGATGTCGCTTACGGGGTAGTCTAAGAGTGTAATATAAAACTCACCCTTTGTATCCGACTGAAAAAAGTACTCATCTTCAATTTTTGGAAAAAGACCATAAAAACCTATTTCCTGACTTAAAAACCATCCCTTAGAAGGATCATATGTAAGGTCTCTGTCATCTACAGACAGCTTTATCTTTAAGGAGTTGCTTAAGCCCCATTTTGCTTGTTGCTTTCTGATTTTTTCTTCGGCAGGTCTATACAGCATACTGTCATAAAAATTCTTTACAAGACCGAAATTTAGTTCTCCTCTTAGAGTGATAATTGCAAATTTAGGAAACCACCTGTATCCCGAGTTCATACCTAAACCGAATTCGAGACGTTCATATTTCATTTTAAATGCATCGGATAAAGATGGGTTTTTATTAAATTCTTCCATAGTTGTATGAGGGTCAGGAACATTGTTAAAAGGATAAAGTATATCCTGATAAGTATATAGATTTTTATGAGATACCGAAAAATTAAAACCTACCGAAAGAGGCTTACCTAAAAACCAGTTTTCAGTGAGCCCTAAGATTAAGCTCTGTGTATCGCTTGCGGCATTGACACTAGCCGATAGTTCTCTTCCTGTTCCAAATAAATTTTTTTCTTCCCACTGTGCAAATACAGACATAGGAAAGGTATCAGGATCCGGCGAACCTGAAAAAGTAACACCGAATTGAATCCCTGCCGTCGATTGTTCCTCAACATTGATGACAATATCCACAAGATCAGGTTCCGAACCCTGTAAAACATCGGGTAAAACGGCCGAAAAATATCTTAGGTTCGCTAAGTTTCTAAAACTATTTATCAGTTTTGTTTTAGAGAATACATCCCCTTCCTTTAATAGGATTTCTCTTAAAATAACATTGTCTTTGGTTTTTGTATTCCCTTTTATTATTATATTTTCTACATGGCTTCGTTCGCGTTCCACGATTATAATCGTATAGGAAACTTCTTTAGTTGAAGTATTACGGTTTTCTTTTTTATCGATATAATTTCCGGTATAACCGTTTTCAAAATATAGGTTGGCTACATCTCCAAACCCTGTTTCAAATTTCCTTAAATTAAATACATCACCCTTTTTAAGCTTGAATTTTTCGCTTAATTCCTTGGTTGAAAAAATATAGTTTCCTTCAAAGTCTACTCCTGCATAGGTAAACTGTTCTCCTTCCATGATTACATAGGTAAGGGTAATTTGATCTTTTTGCGGATCGGATTCGGTATCTATATCTTTTTTTATGGTTTCAACATGGGCATCTATATATCCGTGCTCTCCATACAATAGCTTAATTGCATTTTTATCGGCTTGCAGGGCATCTTCTCTAAAAAAACCTTTTTGCAGTAACCATGCTTCTTTAGATACAAGCACCTTTTTTAAAGCCTTTTCGGGGAATTTTGAGTTTCCTTCAAATAGTATCTTAGTTATAACGGATGTTTTGCCTTCTTTTATAAAGAATTCGACATTTACACTGTTTTTTTCTTTATCTTCAGAAGTTTTACTTGATATTTCCGCCTTTGTAAATCCTTTTTCGATATAAAAGTCTTTTAAGGCTCTTTCGGCATTCTTTATATTAACTTCATTAAAAATGTCGCCTTTTTTTACCTTGATTGCTGAAAGTAAATCTGCTTTTCGGATATTGTTATTGCCTGTAAATACAATATTATTTACGGCAGGTTTTTCTTTGACTATAAATTCCAACAATACGTATTGATATTTTTCGTCTGCCGGTATTGCCTTAGGAACGATATCTGTAAAATAATCCAATGCATAGATTTTTTGTAATATTTCCCAATATAGCTCATCGGAAAAAGGCTTTTTTTTGTATGATTTGAAGATTTCATCTAATTCTGAGCTGGCGATATTTTGTAAACCTTTGAACTGAATCTCTAAAACAGGTTTTCCATTATACCATCCTTCAGGCTCTTGAGCAAAGCAATTTAAAGCAAATAAGATTAGCATAAAACCTATAATTTTTTTCTTCAACATTTTTATCCCCTTAATCAATAAGAAAATTTCCATGATAGTGTCAATCCTGTATCTGATACAAACAGAGAATCGAGGTTGCTCGGAGCTATGTGCCATCTAAGCTGGAAAAACGGAGTATTCATTTCAAAACCTATTTCCGGTTGAAACAGTAAATTCTCATAAACCGATTTTCTAACAACATCTGTTTTTGCAGAAAGCGGATCGTAATAGCTAAGATGCAGCATTGCATCTGCGTATATGGCAGAACCGAAATACTTACCAATGTAAACACTTGTATTATCAAAATAGTTACCGATTGTCAATGGCTTATCCTTTGAAGATCTAAATAAATTTTCCAAAATAACATTTTGTATAAGTAGACTTCTTAAGGAAAATACATCTACATGTAGAAAGTCTCTGACTTCTTGTTCAACTTTCTTCATGATACCTATATTTGTTAAAATATCCGAGGTATTGCGGAGCGTTTCTTTTAAAATGTTGCCGTTTTTCAAATCTCCTAAGGCAACCTGCCCCATCAAGTTCATTGTATCGGAATCCGACATAGCCATTGGGGGGGAGGTTGTGATTACCGGTCTAAACCGTTCAAGGTCAAGATGCTGATCTTTTGCCGTCAAATTTATTGTAAGGGGCTGGCCGTCGGCCATTTTATCCTTTATTTCTGCTCTTACCGATATTATGGGTTCAATTTGCTGAAAAGGCGAGTTAAGAATTTTTAATTCTCCTTCTTTTATATAGAAGTTTCTTTTTATATAGAATATTTCGCCTGTACGAATTTTTGCAGATCCCGACATTTCAAATTTTCCCGTACTTGTATCGAGGTTTAGGTTAAAAGGCTCATTTTCGGTATAAGCTAGGGCTCTTAAAACAGGTAATTCCGTTGATGGATACCTAAATTCGGATTTTTTCCCCAAATTTAAATTTAAATTCATGTAAAAAGCGGGGTGGATGCTGCCGGCTGATGTTCGTTCGCTTTGTTTTTGCAGATCTGCAAACGGAACCGAAAAATAGCCCTTATCGAAATATGCATCGCCTTCAAGGGTAATAAGTTCAGGGTTTATTTCAAGTTTTATTTTGCCTTCAGCTCTTCCGTCCGCATGAAAGGCTATATTTTTTGTTTTTATCAAGGCCTGTGTATTTTCAAGAACTCCGCAGTTTACAGTGGTATAATATGGAATCCATCCTATAAATTCCGATGAAGCCTCACCCCATAGGCTTCCGATTTTTCCATGTAGAATAGTATATGGTACGGATATAAGGGTTCCGTCAAATTGTATGGGAATGTCGACAGGGCCATAGGTATCGGGAGAATAGCCCGGCGATGTGCAGAAAAGCTCTTCTCCTTTAAGGGTTCCGTAAAACAGAGGATCTTTTTGAGTGCCGCTTATTTGGAGATCGCCTTGAACATTGCCGCCTGAAAATTTGATAATATTATTATTGGGTATAAGGTTTATTACCTTTGCAAGATCGATACCTATATTTGATACGGAAAGATTTATATTATCCTGTGACAGGTTACCATCAATGTTTAAATGGAACGGCAAAGATTCGTCTATATGGAGGGACACGAGCCCGTCATCTGTTTTAAAACCGTATATTTCGTCATTGTTACCGGCATACAGGGCTATAATATTTGGTTCTTTTACCAATGAAGCCTTGATGCTTCCTTCTCCTTTTTGACCGGCGAGGATCCAATCGGATATTTTCATGTCAATATTAAAATGAGAAGTCAAACCGATAGTGTTTTCGATTATGTTTTGGCTTTCCGTATTTTTTTTATCTGCCGTAGAGGTAAAATTAAAAGAAAAAGAAGCTTTTGTATCCGGATTTTCTTGATTGTCTTGCTTTTTTGTTTCTGCTTCATATAAAAATGTAAGAGCACCTTTTTGCTCTGAAGGATTTATAAAAGCTTCAATATTATCAATCTTATGGATTCCCCATTTAAAGGATGATTCGTAAAGATTCATCTTATCGTTATCGATAAAGGCAGATGCCTTTCCCTCAAGATTTTGACCGTTTAGATTAAACGATATATTTTTTACGTCGGCTTTTACCGAAAGAGAATCCTTATTCCCCAAAAATATAAATTCTGCGCCTATTTTATTTTCAGGTTTTTGTTTTTTAAAAAAACGGTTAAGAGATATATCCTTTATATTACATGTTCCGTCAAAGTAAATTTTATCCGAAAGCGTAAATAGTGAATTGAAAATAAAGCTCTCAGTTTTATTTTTATCTAAGAGAGAAAGATTAGTTGCATATTGACTAATATTTTTATCTGAAGAGGGAATTAAATTAATAGCTGCAGTGCCTTCAAGCTGCTTATTTTTTATTCCTGCTTTTACGTTATGAAAAAAAACTTCTGTAGGTTTTGCATAGCCTTCCGCATAAAATTCAAGGCCTTCATCGGTTTTTGTAATATCGGTTCCAAGATATTCCAATTTTGCATAATTGCAGGTAAGCTCCCAATCTTTATTATTGTCATATTCAAAAGAAGTATCGGCAGAAAAAAGAGAATCGATAAACGGCACGGGAAGTTCTTTTACCTGTATAGTTCCTTTTAATTTTTTTTCGACATTCTTTAGAATATTTACGTTTATATCATAATCTCCGTAAATGCTTATCATTTCATCAGTCAAGAGGCCTGAAACCTTATAGCTTATATCGTTTAAGGTTAAAAGTGAATCAAAAATCATACTGTCTTTTTCAAAGGCTGAATTTATGTTTCCTCGTAGATTCATATTATTAAAAAGAACATCGATGTCGCTTATGTTAAGAGAAGATTCATTCCCTTGCAGAGAAAACAAGCTGTAAAATCCGTTTTTAGATTTTGATGCAAGAACAGCCTGTATTATATTATACGAAAAGTGTTCAAAGTCGCTTGATATATAAAATTCGCTTGTCATTTGAACGGGTGAGATTGAAGTCTCCAATAATTTTTGCATAGGTACTGTTAATTCAGTAACAGAAACCGCTCCATTGTAAATGTTTTCAATACTTATGCTGTCTATAGTTCCATGAAGCTCTAAATAACCTTTATTTTTGCCGGATGATCCGTTTTTTGAAGGATGAGTCCATGTTCCGTCAATGCTGAAACCTCCGCTAGGATCTTTTCCGGAAAGATATATATCCGTTTTGCCCGTTTTTTTCTCAAATAAGCCCTGTATGTTTTCTAACGAGGCCTTTCCGATATCGGCACGGGGAATTTTTAAAAATATTTTATTTTTATTTGAAGAGACGTTTAGGTTCATAGCCATATTTTCGCCCGATGGTAATTTAAATTTTGAAATATTTAAATAAAAATTAGGTAAAATTTCTTTTATTTTGTAAGAGCCTTGGGCAGATAAATTTATATCGGAGTTAGTTAATTTTAAGTTTTTAAGGTTTATAAGGTCGTTGTTTCCATCGGCTTTAAAGCTGAGTATGGATTTTTCGATTTTGTTGCCGGCTATTTGAAATTTCGGCAGTTTAATCGAAAAAGCCGTATCCCACAGGAGTTTTTCAGGCCTGGCAAAGGTTAAATTAAACTGTCCTGTAAAAGCGGTATCCTTTAATTCTTTAAGAATATCCATTCTTTCGGAAGAGGAGACAACTGACAAAGGTTTTAGGTCATTACACTCAAGATTTATGCTGCCTGCATTTTCAGCCAGATTCCAAGAACCTTTTACGTCAATAGGCTGAATATCTTGCATGGTTGTAATGGATGCCGTCTTGTCTAGGTATGATGCAAATAGAGAAAATTTATCGATATAAATATTTCCCAGTCTTATATCCGAAAAGTTTAGTATCGACGAGGCCGACATATTGCCGGGATAAAACGAACCGTTTATATTTATGAGTGTGCTTAAGTCCGGAAAATTTGTTTGCATAAAATTACTATATCTAAGATTTGAATTTATATAAACGTCAATTTTACCGGAATCCAACGTAAGTTTTCCGCTTGAGGTATAAAAATCTATATTTGAATTTTTATTGCTGTAGTTTAAAGCAATATTTTTTAACTCGAGTTTTATGGGTTTTGTATTTTTAATTTTTTGTGAACCCGCTTCAATAATTGTCGATATATCTAACGAAGATTCGGTACTCTCATCTTTCTTTCGATCTTTTACCGTTTTATCTACGGCATTTTCTTCAATGTTTAATTTCGCTAAAATATTTTTATTTTTTTCAATGTTAAAGTCTATAATTCCGTCATAAACGCCTAAGGAGGCAATTACGGATGTAAAATCTTTTTTTATTAGAGAGATAAGTCTGTAGTCTATATAAAGTAACGAAAAATGAGCTATTTTTTCGTTTGTTGCAGCGTTGTAAATAGTAACATCCCGTATTTTTATTCTATCAAAAAAGGAAGGTGATATGGATTCATAGGTGATTTTTATTTCAAATTCGTCTTCCACAGTTTTGATAAGTTTGTCCCTTACATATACCAGCTGCTTTTCCAGTGCTTTGGCTGCCGGATAAAAAACTATCAATGAGCTTACAACTATTGCGAGAAAAACGATAATTTCTATTATGCGCCTTTTTTTTATATTTTCCACCAGCCTACTATTATATCAAAAAAAAAAATGTTATGATAGGCCTCATGATATTACCCAACTTTGTTGTATTTGAAGGTATAGACGGCTCAGGGACTACGAGCCAGATAAGGCTTTTAAAGGAAAGGTTTGAGTCTGAAGATAAGAGCTCCCTTGTTTCGTTTACACAAGAGCCCACATCGGGCCCCATAGGAACTTTAATCCGTTCGGCTCTTCAAGGTTCGTTTAAGCTTGCCCCTGAAACGATGACCCGTTTATTTGCAGCTGACCGCTGCGAGCATATTTACGGCTTACAAGGTATTCTTAAACAGGTAAATGATGGAAGGGCCGTTTTTTCGGATAGGTATGTTTTTTCGAGCCTTGCCTATCAAACTGCTGCAGGAGCTGCCGATCTTGCAAAACTTCAAAACGATGGTTTTCCCCTGCCTGAATTTCTATTCTTTTTTGATCTGCCCGTAGATATTTCCATGAATCGGGTAATGGGGCGCAGTAATGTTCTCGAAATATACGAAGAAAAAACTTTTCAATACAAGGTTCAGGACGAGTATAAGAAAATTATAGATGAGTACAGGCTAAAAGAACCCAATATGAACATAGTCATAATTAACGCTGTTGAACAAATTGAAGAAATTCACGAGAAATTATGGAGTATCCTAAAAGATTTGCCGAAAATATAATCGATGAAAAGGCGATTCTTCTTTTTTGTAATTTTATGTTTTTTTATTTTCTCCGGTCAGGTTTTTCCTTATTTTGTAGAATATAAAGAGCAATATTATAAGCTCTACCATATTCATTACGAGCAAGATCCCGATGATATCGTCGAAAATATTTATTGGCTTGAAAGGGCTATAAACGCCGATTTTTGTAATCCCCTCCATGCTCTAGGAAAGATTACTACCAAAAAAGAATGGGAAAAATATCGGTACATGTTTATGATGCACCTCAACCTTAAAATGGTCGAGCAGCATTTAAGATTGGGAAGTAAATACGATAAACAGGCTGCATACTTTTACAATTATCCTTGGAAAGAACAAAATATAGAAAGCCTGTCTAAGGCCGAAGAATTCTATGAAACAGCCCTTGTTTATTGGCATGAAGCGAAGCTATGGGCGGAAAAAGCCAATATGAGAGAATTCCAATTCTTATTTTTAGACAGCCTTCCTTTTTGGGAAAATGAAAGAGCCCGCATTGCTTCCGGAGACTTAAACTATGAGAGGACTATAAAAAGGGAGCTTCTCCGTCTTCAAAAGGTCAGAGAGGACTTTATGAATATGGACGATAGTACTTACTGATTTTTACTATTTACCTATTTACATATATTCATTTGTTTGCTAATATGGTATATATGGATAGGTGTTTTAAATTAAGTCCTTCGCTTTTAAGTGCGGATTTTTCAAAATTAGGTGAAGAATTGGCCTTTATAGAGAAGCACGGCGGCGATTGGGTTCACATAGATGTTATGGACGGGCAGTTTGTGCCTAATTTAACCTTTGGAGCTCCGGTAGTAAAATCTATACGCCCCTGTTCCAAGCTTGTTTTTGATGTGCATCTAATGGTTAATAATCCCGAAAATTTAGTCTCGGCCTTTGCAGATGCAGGTGCGGATTATTTTACCTTTCATGCTGAAGCATCTATTCATGCAGACAGACTTATTGCCGATATCCGTTCTCACGGGATGAAGGCCGGAGTAAGCATCGTACCGAGCACGCCCGTCGGAATACTTGAAGAAATAGCTCCCCTGGCCGATCTTATCTTGGTTATGAGTGTTAATCCCGGATTCGGAGGACAAAAGCTTATACCTTATTGTTTAGAAAAAGTTAAGCGGCTAAGGTCATTACGCGAAGAAAAAAACTATAATTATTTAATTTCTGTCGATGGCGGGATCGATTCAAAAAATGTGGGGTCGGTTATTGATGCCGGTGCCGACGTAATTGTGTCCGGTTCAGCTTTCTTTTCGGGAGATTTAAGAATATGAAAAAAATTTTAATTTTATTTTTTTTACTTTTTACTGTAAATGCCTTTACACAAAATTACGCCGATTATATGTCATCCGGCTTAGATGCCTATGCCCGGTCTGACTGGTCGTCTGCTCTCTTTTCTTTTCAAAAGGCAATGGAAGTTTCAAAAAATTCTTTGGATGAGCCGCTATATTGGCTCATAATGGCAAATGCCTCTGCCCGTAATTATACGGTTGCCCTAAACGATATTGAGACTTTTTTAAAACGATTCCCAAACAGTTCTAAAGCCGCAGAGGTGATTTATCAACAGGGAAGAATATGCTGCCTGTCTGCAAAGCATGATCAGTCCATAAATATTTTATACGGCTTTTTAAGAAAATATCCGAACCACAGACAAACCGCCTCGGCTTATTACTGGATAGGAGAAAATCTCTACATGGTAGGACGCCTAAAAGATGCAAGAACTATTTTTTCGCGCGTTATAATAGATTATCCATCTTCAGCCAAGGTTGAACCTTCCCGATATAAGATAGCCCTTATAGATCAAGCTTCTACACAGGATGAGCTTTTAAAACTTTTAAAAATAAGTCATGAGGAACTTTTAAAGCTTTCCGAAGAATCGGAAAAAAATAAAAAAATTTATGAGCAAACGATTGCTGCATATCAGAGGCAGTCTTCCGATGCCGGCGGAGATATGAGAATTGCCGAGCTTTCAGAGCAGCTAAAAATGGAAAGGAAGCATAATGAAGAACTGCATGACCAACTTGTAATGCTTGAGTTAAAAAATCAAGAGCTTTTGGCAACCTTAGCAAAAATGGATGCTAAATACACTTCAGAGATGGCTGCGGATGGGGAAACTCCTGCTGCAGATTACTCCGATCCAAAAGCCAAACGAGCTGCAATTGAGGCTTTAATAAAAAAAGCTAAAATTTTGCAGAGTATGTATAACCAACTTCTGGAGGGAAACGGTCAATGAAAGTAAAAAGATATTTTACGATTTTATTATTAGGTTTGACAACATTTTTTTTACATGCTAAATCACTGCCTGATTACGAACTTTTAAAAGATAATCTTAAGTTGGTGGTTTTTAGAAAGACGGGAAATTTTTGTCTTTATAATCTTTCTATCAGAGGAAAGGGAAAATATACTCCTCTTTATGATGATAGGTCCCTAGGCCGTACCAATAAATTCTATGTTTATAAGGATAATAAGGTCTATGAATTAAAAAAGAGAGTAGGAAAGCCCGTTACCATTGAAGCTGACGGAGATTCAATAAAAATCGTATATGATTTTGATGATTCTTTTTATGTTACTCAAAAATTATCGTTTACAGAACAAACTTACGGTACCGGCGGCCCTCTTTTAAAGATTGAAACTATAGTTGAAAATACAAGCGGTAGTACGGCAGAATTTGCATTAAAGGCTCTTTTTGACACTAAGCTCGGAGAAGACCGAAAAATTCCCCTTTATACCGATTTAAGAACGGGAATTTTTAGAGAAACGGTTTTAGAACCTAAATTTGAAAAAGATTCTGCCATTATTTCTGCAAATTCCGATTTAGCCTGTTTATTTTTACTCAATCATTCCGAAGCCAAAATACCGGCTCAAATTTATGTTGCCAACTGGGAAAGACTTCAAAGTATTAAGTGGCTGCCTAAAGCAGTTCAGGGAAGATTATTTAGTACCCAATATTCGCATAATGATTCAGCCTTGCTTTTTGTTTGGCCTAACGAGGTATTGGAGAACAGTGACAGCTTAAAGGTAACAATGTTTATAGGTTGTTATGACTTTTTACGAAAGAAAAACACTTCTGTAAAAGAGGATGTGTCCGATAAGACTAATAGCCCTGTTCCTCAGGATAAAGCCGAACCCCCTAAAAATGAAAAAGATTACCAATATATACAAGCCTTATTGGATAAAATTCTTGAAGTTGAATCAAATCCCGATATGGCTTCCGATGAATATATTGAAGATTTAATAAAACAGACAGATAATGCAATACAAAATATACAGGAATAAAAAATGGCTATTTCCGTTGTAGATCAAGGTAAAAAATTATTATCTAAAAAGAAATACAATGATGTTATCTCTTTATTGGAGCCTCATGTTGTTGAATACAGGGACTCTTTTGCCTTTCATTTTTATTTAGGTTTGGCGTCTTTTCATGTAGGTGATATCCAGGGTGCTATGGATTATTTTTTAAGAGCCAGACAAATAAAACCGACGGATTCCGACTTGCTGTCAACCTATGCTGCTATGGCCTTGAGACGCTCTCTTACAACAGAGGCCGTAGAATACTATTTACAAGCTCTTGAACACAACCCTAATTGTAAACTTGCAAAAAAAGGTTTGGACATTATTCGCAAAAATAATTCGCCCGAAAAATTAGGCAATTTTGTTCAGTCAGGTAAAATAAAAACTCTTTTCCCCAGACCGGGGCATGAAGAAAAAAAAGGAAGAAGTATTGCCGTTGCTCTTGTTTTAGGTATTTCGATAATTTCTTTTGTTTTTATTGTGCCGTACATAACTAAAACAAGGAATTTTTCAGACAGCGGAAGGGCTAATTTAGAAGAATTTAAATTGGACAGTAATGAAAGAAAGTATGCTGTCGACATGGAAGGCTCATATATTTATGTATTGACTCAAAGCCAAATATTAAAAGCGTATTCGGATGCTCAAACCTATTTTAATGCTCATAGAGATAATGCTGCTCAAGTTGAGATAAACAGGCTTCTTTCATCTAATGCTTCTTTTTCGATAAAACAAAAATCCAGGCTTTTGATGGATTATTTTGAAGAGCCCGGCTTTGATAATATACAGGATATTTATTCTTATGCTCAGGTAAAACAGGAGCCCCTTCTTTATCTTGATTGCTGGGTAGTATGGAAGGGAATGCCTGCCAATATACAAACCGGTACATATAGTACAGCCTTTAACCTTTTGGTCGGTTACGATACAAAGCAAATCCTTGAAGGTGTTGTTCCTGTTTTTTGTGATTTTGTGTCAAAAATAGATCCGGATAGACCGGTAAATGTATTGGGGCAAATAATTATAAAAGACGGTACGGTTTGTCTAAAAGGAAAGGGAATTCACCAAACCCAAAAGCCGGCTGAAAACGACTAGAATTTTATATGGCGGTTTTCTATTTTTTCTCCGTCTCCGGCAAGATTACAGGCCCTGTCCAGACAGTTGTATAATTCTCTTATGTTTCCGGGCCAGTTGTGAAAATTAAGTTTTGCTTGTGCCCTGTCGCTTATAGTTTTTTCTGCCTTGGTAAGATAGGCTTGAGCGATGTATTTTATGTCTTCTTTTCTGTTCCGCAGAGGCGGTATTTCATGGTGCAGAACATGAAGTCTATAGTAGAGGTCTTGGCGGAATTTTTTTTCGTCAATCATTTTTTGTAAATCTTCGTTTGCCGCTGCTATTAAACGGAATTCAACCTGCTTTGATTTTGTCGAGCCGACGGGTCTTATAAGACCTGATTCCAAGACATGCAGAAGTTTTGCCTGGATATCCGGTGAAAGGGTTTCCATTTCGTCTAAAAAGATTGTGCCGCCGGAGGCTTCAAAAAAAGCTCCTTCTTTTTTAACTGCGCCGGTAAAGCTTCCTTCTTCAGTGCCGAACAAAAAAGATTCTGCCAATGATTCCGGTATGCAGCTGACGTTTATCGGCAGGAATTTTTTGTTTTTGACCTGAGATAGCCTATGTATTAAATTTGCTGTCACCCCTTTTCCTACTCCTGTTTCTCCGGATAGGAGCACCGGCAGGTTTGAGTTGGCTGCTCTGTAGATAAATTCCCTAAGCTCGCAGATTTCCTTACTGATGCCGATTATTTCTTTTTTTATTATTTGTATATTTTCGTCTTCTTTTGTGTAGGCCGGTGTTTTTTCTTTGCACAGTTCTTCCGGAAAGAAATTTTCTATTTTGTCGTATATCCCCTTAAAATCTTTTGGAATTTCAAAAACTTCCGATACATGGGAATTTAATAGATTGTATTGTAAATCATTTTGTTTACAATGTATTATAATAAATATATGAATATGTGGAAATTCGTTTTTGATTAATTCAAGGGTATCGGGTAGAAAAAGGCCGCCTGATTCTGCATCGATAATTACAAAATCAAAATGTTTCTCTTTTAAAATATCTACTATTTTGCTGCTGTCAAAGGTTAAAGATACATTCCACAAACTCCCGACTTCTTTAATAAAATGCTTAGCATCTTCTTTTGAATATGCCGAGTAAACGCAATCTTTCATACCGCATTTTAGCAAATTTATTTTTTTCTTACAAGTCTGTTAAAAAAAAGCCCCTCTTTTTAAGAGGGGCTTTTCTGAAGTCTGTCTGAAAGACTTATACTTCGTTTTCAGTTTGACTATGGTTATTTTCTTCTTCTGCGTAATTTTCTATATGTTCAAAGGTTTCGGAATCTTCAAAATTGTCATCCTCCGGTCTCCTTGAATGACTGACCGTTAAATTCTTGCCTCGGTAATAGCTGTTGTTGAGTTTTTCGATAATAGTTTCAGCTTCATTCTGCATAACTTGTACAAAGCAGTAATTATCCAAAATTCTTATGTCGCCGATATGTTCACGTGAAATACCGGCTCCCTGAATCAACAATGTTATAATATCTTTTGGGAAAATTCCTCTTTTTCGGCCTACACCGATAAAAAGACTTGTTGACTCTTCTTCTGCCAATATGACTTTAGGCCTTGACGGTCTTGCAGAGTTTTGTTTAAAGGTACCTTTTCCTAAGCCGTTTCTATTGTCTTTTTTATAAATGCGGCTGCCTCCGATTCCCGCTTGCTTAATAAGGTAGGCGGCAACATAAGACCGCATCGTGAGCGGGACTGCTTTTTTAAAGATTCGGCGATATAAGTTTAATTCTTCAGGACTTTCCTGTGTTTTGATCGCCTCGATAAGATCTTTTAAGGAAGAAATTAATTGTTCTTCATCTTCAATTCTAATTTTGTTTGACACGATATATCTCCTAAAGGGCTATATTGCCATATAATCGCTTTTTAGGCAAGCCCTTTTAATGAGTTTTTTATAAAATCGACAGATTCCTACAGGGGGTTATTTTTCCAATTTATAGTTGTATTTGCTTACGCCGTCGGCATCAAATATTTTTTTAAATCCGTGCTTTACTAAAATTTCGGCTGCGGCTCTGCTTCTTCTGCCGCTGCGGCATATAACAATTACATTCTTTTCTTTCCAATCGGAAATTTCCGAAATTCGGCTTTCTATTTCTTGTACGCTTATATTTATTGAGTAAGGCACATGGCCTGCCTTATATTCATAGTCTTCACGGACATCGATTACAAGATACTTTCCCCGTTCCGTTTCATCGTTCAAAATTGCTTCCAGCCGGGAACCGTCCATTCTGATAATATTTTCTGTAGATTTTGCATTACATGAAACCGAAAAAATCACCATAAGTAAAAAGCTTAAAAATATACATGTTTTTTTCATCATCATACTCCTTGATTTGTACAAATCTACATAAATTCATATAATATGTCAAGATTTATTATTTTTTTATCATAAAAATGTGCATAAAAATTTGCCTGCTTTTCTAAAATTCAAAAAAGGTATATACTAAAACGGTATAAAAACCGTAAATGACGGTAAAAATCAAAGAGGTGCGTTATGGATTTATCTTATAAGCAGAAATCTGCTTGGGAAAATTTGACTAAGGCTGAACTTTCCGAGTTAGGGAAGCTTTCAGATAGTTATTTGGATTTTTTAGACAATGGAAAAACCGAAAGAGAATGTACTGTAGAGATTATAAAACAGGCTAAAAAGCATGGCTTTAAGTCTCTTGAAGAAGTCGTAAAAAGCGGTTCGGCAAAAAAAGGAACAAAGGTTTATCTAAACAATAAAGAAAAATCCGTTGTTTTGATGGTTTTGGGTGATGATATTACTCAGGGTATGAATATTATCGGAGCTCACATAGACAGCCCCCGTCTCGACTTAAAGCAAATGCCTCTTTTTGAAGAGTCAAATATGGCTTTTTTAAAGACTCATTATTACGGCGGTGTAAAAAAGTATCAGTGGACTACGATTCCTCTGGCTATTCATGGGGTTATCTTTACAAAAGAAGGGAAAAAAGTTGATATTTGCATAGGCGAAGACGAAAAGGACCCTGTTCTTTTTATAAATGACCTTTTGATACACCTTTCAAAAAAGCAGCTTCAGGAAACAATGTCTGAGGGTATAACCGGCGAGCAGCTTAATATTCTTGTAGGAAATCAAAAACCTTCTTCGAAAGAAAAAAAAGACGATAAAAAAGAAGAGTCAAAAAATCCGGTAAAGGACAATATCTTAAAAATCCTTAACGAAAAATACGGTATTATTGAGGAAGATTTTAGGGTTGCTGAGCTGGAAGTTGTTCCGGCAGGAAAGGCCCGAAATGTGGGTTTTGACAGTTCCCTCATTGCCGGTCACGGCCATGATGACAGGGTTTGTGCTTATACAAGCTTAAAAGCTATTTTGGAAGTAGAATCTCCAAAAAGGACTGCTGTTGCTCTTTTTGCCGATAAGGAAGAAATCGGTTCCGTAGGAAATACCGGTATGCAGGCTCTCTATTTTGAAAATATGGTTGCAGAAATAGCTGCCTTAAACAAAAACTATAGGGATATTGATGTTAGAAGGGCCTTTGCCAATTCATATATGCTTTCGGCCGATGTTTCTGCAGGTTTCGACCCTGCCTTCCCCTCCGTTTTTGAAAAGATGAATTCTGCCTATATAGGCAACGGTATCTGCATCAATAAGTATACGGGTTCGGGCGGCAAGGGCGGCTCAAATGATGCCAATGCAGAATTCTTACAAAGAATAAGAAAAATCTTTGATGATAACAAGGTTGTCTGGCAGACGGCTGAGCTCGGAAAAATAGATGCCGGCGGAGGCGGAACAATTGCCTATATTATCGCAAAATACGGTGCCGAAGTTGTAGACTGCGGTGTTCCCGTTCTTTCGATGCATGCTCCATTTGAAATTTTGAGTAAGGCCGACCTTTATATGGCCTATAAAGCTTATAGAGCTTTTTATAAATAATAATGCACATTTAACAATAGTATGTAACTTATGATTATCAGTTTTGTTGGATATGTGTAGTTTGATTCCGTAATCCTCCTTCGTACGGAATCGGACTTGCCCGCGTAAGCGGGCTTTTTTTTATAAACAGCCTTTTATAGTTTATAAACCAAATATTCACTTTAAAAAAGCCTTAAAAAAAGGGCCGTATTTCCTCACGTAAAAATCTAACCCAAATGATATGCGTTACTCAAGTAAAAATCTAACCGTAGCTATGTAGACCACCTCTGTGCCATTGAAATAAGTTTGCTTTGTAGCTCTTGCGTTTTATCAATCAGCTGTTGTAAATCCAAGCTATCTTTCCTACATTGCAGCTCATTTTTTTCAGCATCGCTTATATCAGAGCTTTCCATAAGCCTACGATACGGTGTCTTAGCTTCATCATATTTCTTTATGACCTTTGCGTCTACCCTATGCTTTGAAATAATCTTCATTGAAGGAAAAAAGAAGTTTACAAGCATGTTATATTGCTCATAAAGGTCAGCCATAACGCTTCGTGTCTCCTCTCCCTCAAATCGATAGTAGCCAACAATGCGTCTTACCACACTGTCATTTTTTTGTTCAACAAAACAATTATCATTTTTTTTACATGATCGGCTTCGAGTGAAGATCACATTATTGGTGTTGCACCATTGTAAAAGCTGTATATTCTTAAACTCGCTTCCGTTGTCGCTATCAATACCTTTCATCTGAAACGGTAAGTTTATTTTCACATCCTCTATCGCTTCTTTTACCCATCGGTGAGCTTTGTTTAAAAGGGCTCTATTTTCCGTCCATCCTGAATGAACATCAGTGAGGGTAAGTGTGCAAATATACTGTCCTTTAGTACTTATACCACAGTTTGCGACAGTGTCAACCTCAAAAAAGCCCGGTTTGCGTTCATCCCAGTCGAAAAAGGTGCGGATTGGAATGAGCTTATTAAGATTCTTTGCAGGCCGTGTTGTTGAAATACCTCGGATAGAATGTTTTGGAATTTCAGGCTTGAGAATCCTACCGACCGTTGCACTTGATATGCGAGCGAGTTTTGCTTTAAGTTGTTCAGAATAGCCGAACTTTTGAGCAAAGTAATCGATATTATCACGTATAAACGGCACGAGCCGTTTTGAACACAAGTACATCGAAAAAATCCACAGCCGGATGACTTGCTCTTGGACGTCTTGACCGTAGTATTTTTCATAGTTTCGCTTTTTTCGTGTCTCTTTAATGATCTGCACACTTTTTTTGGCAGCGTTGTTAAAGTGTGTTACTTTTACGTATGCACTATTTTTCAGAATATGAATTGCATATTTTCGGTTGTACTTGATAGTTGCAACAAACTCATCGAGGATTTTCGTCTTTTGTTTCTTTCCTGCAGTGCAGTACCGTTTAGCCGTTTCCTCGGTCAGCTTCTTTTTCATTTTCATATCTAACCCCATTTTGCCCTTCCTTAGGGCTTCTATTTTAGGTTAGATTTTTACGTGATGAACAGCTTTTTTTTCGGTTAGATTTAACTTGAGTCAATGCGAGGGCTTTACAAAGTTTTATTTTTATGATAGAATAAGCCTTCAATGAGCCGGCGTGGTGAAATGGTATACACGATAGACTCAAAATCTATTGGGGGCGACTCCGTAAGGGTTCAAGTCCCTTCGCCGGTATTTGTTTAACCGTTCATTTATATGAACGGTTTTTTTATCGGTACAAATAGAACCGCTTAAAAAACATTATTGCCTTTTGAGAATTATGCCTATCGGTAAATGATCCGAATAGCCCTTTCCTGAATAGACGGAATACTTATCGGGTTTTCCGGAAGTATCGGTCAGCGGTTTTAAGTTAATTACGCAAAAAAAGCTTAGATCGAAGTTTTTCCCATCGCTTAAATTATCCGAATAGAAAAAATGATCGATTCCTTCCCAGCTTTCCTTGTAAAAATAGCTTCCTGCGGGTTGACTTCCTTCTTGGGCTGCTGCCCGATAGGCTTCAATATTCCAGCAGTTGTCAAATTCGGATAAAAGAGAAAATTCCTCCAGAGTCTGATTAAAGTCGCCGCATATGATAAAGGGCGTTTGAGGCTCTGATGCTTTTAATTCTTTTAGTCTTTTATAGGCCTGTTCTTCCTGCTGCCTCCGAATGGAGTCTGTATCGGAGTTTCCTACCTTGGACTTCCAATGAACATTTAAGAGCACCAGTTCGTTATCCCCCGTAGAATTGCCTATCCGAATTCTGGTTTCAATCAGGGGCCGCAATGACCTTTTGCCTGAATATACATTAAAAACCTTTGTTTCGGTTATAGGAAATTTTGAAAGCAGGGCAGTGCTGAATGCCCCTCCGTTTTGGGGAGGAATAAAGACTGCGTATTTGTATGAGTTATTCATCGGGAGAATTTTACAAAAATCATCTATAACGGCACGGCTTTCTATTTCCTGTAAAACAAGGATATCCGGTATGGCCTTTTCCCCTAAACCAAGGGCAAGACATGAAAGATTAACAGCCTCTTTTAGCCGGAAAAGCCTTTCAGCATACTTTTCCTTAGACCATTTTGTCTTTGAACCCTTGAATTCTTTGAATTCCCGGCCGTCCTCTACGGCATCAAAAAAGGTCTGTGCATTATAGCTTACAATCGAAATCTCATCTTTTCCGATGTTTTGTAAGCGGAATACATTTGTACATCCCGTGCAGGCGCACAAAATGAAACAAAAACATATAAAAATAGATAAAGTCAAAATTTTCCTTAATTTTTTCATAACTATCACCTCTACTATTGTTGTATGTTTTTTTGTAAAAGAATATCAAAAATACTAAAAGAAAATATATTTTTTTTCAAGTAAGTTCTAATAGAAAATTGAATGTGTTGCCTAGTTTAATTTTGGACTAATTTATGCTATACTGTCAGCTATGGAATATCAAGTAACAGCGACACGGAGGCGGCCTCAGCGTTTTGAAGATTTGCTGGGTCAGGAATTCGTTGCCGCAACATTGCAAAAATCGATTGAGGCAGGTAAGATAGCCCATGCCTATCTTTTTTCGGGTCCGAGGGGATGCGGAAAGACAAGTTCGGCCAGGATTTTGGCCAAGGTGCTCAACTGTGCCGAGGGACCTAGGCCTACGCCTTGCGGCCATTGTACCTCTTGTGAGGAAATTACTGCCGGTTCGTGTTTGGATGTAATCGAAATTGACGGTGCTTCAAATACGAGTGTAAATGATGTAAGACAGATAAAAGATGAGATTTTATTTCCTCCGAATTCGAACAGGTATAAAATTTATATAATTGACGAAGTTCACATGCTTTCGACAAGTGCCTTTAATGCCCTATTAAAGACGATAGAGGAGCCTCCTCCTTATGTCGTGTTTATTTTTGCGACCACCGAAATTCATAAGGTTCCGGCAACAATTAAAAGCCGCTGTCAGCAGTTTAATTTTAAGCTCGTATCGATAGAGATACTAAAGCAGGCCTTGGCAGATGCCGCTGCAGAGCTGGGGATAAGTGCCGATGATGAGGCCCTTTATTGGATTGCCCGCGAGGCAACCGGAAGCGTAAGGGATGCTTACACTCTTTTTGACCAAGTTGCAGCCTTTTCGGACGGGCATATAACCTTTGAGAAGATACACGAAAAGCTCGGCCTTACAGGCGTCGATTCAATCAATAAGCTTGTGTCGGCCTGTGTTGCAAAAAACGGTCAAGAAGCCCTGTCTATCTTGGACGGAATTTTGCAGGGAGGAATCTCGGTCGAGCAGGTAGTTTCGGATTGTGCGGATTATTTTAGAAGCCTTTTACTTGTAAAGCACGGTATTACAAAGGAAGCTCTTATCGGGCAAAGAGCCGACCGCTTTCCGCAGGATATCCTGCAAGGCTGGGAGGCTGTGCAAATAGAAAGAGCCCTAAGTATAATGCTCCAACTTTTTAAGGACCTAAGGTTTTCTATTGATCAAAGATATGAGTTAGAGCTTGCCGTTTCGCGTCTTTCTTGGCTTGGCGATTATGTCTCACCTGCCGATTTAAAAACCGCCTTTGACGCAGCTAAGAGCCTTATTTCAAGCCGAAGGACGGATGTTGAAACAGGAAGACCTCTTCCGCATCGCGAGGAAAGTCGGCCTAAGGAGTCTCCGCGCCCTTTTGACAATGCGGGCAGTTTGACCGAACAATTTAAGGCCGTTTTAAGACGGGACAATAAATTGGACGTGTTTACCGAAAAAAAAAATGAAGAGAAACAGCCGGTTTCAAATAATGTGCCTTCAGATAATGTTTCTTTTGAAAAAAAAGATGAGGCACAAGAAACCGTACTTCAGACTGTCCGCAGTGTAGAGAACGCTTTTAATAATGTAGAGGAGTTAAAAGAACCTTTAATTGAAGCTCTTTTAGAAAAGAGCGGGATATTGTCTTCTGCTGTAGGTCAAAGTAAGGATTGGATTTTAAAAGAAGACAGCCTTACACTTTTTGCCCGCAGCTCGTTTGACTATACGCTGATTCAAAAACAAAAGGATACGGTTATCGACTCTATTTCTGAAATTACAGGAAAAAAAATTAAATTAATTTTAAAAGAATATATTCCGCCTCAACCGGAAAATAAAGTTGAGGAGACGGTTAAGGAACCGGAAAAAATCCGTACCATAACTGATGTGTTTATGGGAAAAATAGTTGAATGTAAGAATTTGATATCAGAAAGTGAAGAGGGAGAAGAAAATGAAGTTCAAAATGTGCAAAATCCTGCTGCAATACAGGAACAAAACTCTTAGAGATTTAAAAAACAAAGAAAAAAAGCCGATAAAATTTTTTGCGGCTTTATGCCTTTTTTTATCGATAGGCTTATCATGTTTTTCTGAAGAAATAAAACGAGGTATTTTAGACCTACGAAATGCCGATTTTAGGTCTTCACCGATTTTAACATTAAACGGTGAAACGGGCTTTTACAATAATAAGTTCGTTTTTTCAAAAGAGGATATTGAAAAAGCCGAAGTATTTATTCAATGTCCTATGGACTGGAACAAAGCTGTTCTTTCAGACGGAACAAAGCTTTCAAATTTAGGAAGCGGAACCTATACATTTAAAATTTTATTGCCGCAAAAAGCTCCTAAGCTTACCTTAAAAACTGCGTCCCCCGTTTCGGCCTGGGCCTTTTTTGTTGACGGAGAGGAAGTTATGAGGGCAGGTAATCCTGCTTCTTCAAAAGAAAATTCAAAAACCGGTATGGATGATATTATCTATGATATTCCTCATGGCCGTACCGAAATTTATATTGCAATTCAAGTTTCAAACTTTGCCCATTCACGCGGAGGAATTTATCATCCGATCAGTATAGGCACTAAAGAAGCTATGGAGAAATCGATTTTAGATAAACGTTTTGTAGACATCTTTGTTTTTGGTTTCTGTATTGCAATAATCTTTTATCACTTGGCTCTTTTTATCTTTCATCCTAAAAATAAAAGTCTTTTGTTTTTTATATTTTTTACTTTAGTTGTTGTACTTAGAAATCTTGTGCTAGGATATGCATTCAAGTATATCTTCCCTTCAGCCTCGTGGGAGCTCATCACAAAGTTGGATTATCTTACTTTTGCATCTGTAGGATTTTTTATATTCACATATTTTAGATCTCTTTATAAAGATGATACGAACGGTATTATCTATAAAATCATATCGATAGAAGCTCTTGCCTATTTTCTGTTTATCTTAGTTACACCTGCATACATTTACGGAAAATTGATTACATATCACCAAATAGTCATTCTTGCAGAGGTTTTTTATGCTTTTTATTTTGTGATAAAACTTTTAATCAGGAAGAGGGTAGGGAGTATTCCGATTTTTGTCGGTGTTCTGTTTTTAGTCATTTCATCGATAAACGATGTTCTTTACAGTATGATGCTTTCTAATGTAGGAAACCTTTTGCCTTTCGGATTTTCGGGATTCTTGTTCGCCCAAGCTTTTTGTCTTGCTTGGAGAAATTATCTTGAAACTAAAAAAGCTGAAGAACTCAGCTCTATGCTCATTGCCTCGAATAAGCAAAAAGGTTTGTTATTTGATGAAATAAAAAATACAAGCGGTGAACTAAAACAACATGAAGTTACTCTAGCGGAAAATATGGACATAGCTGAAGATGCAATGAAAAAACTTTCCGGATATGCCGAGTCTGTAAGACAAGAAATTACGGTACAAGATGGAGAATTAAGAGGAACTCAAACCGCTACAGACAGCCTTAATTTATTTTTGGAGAATATTTCGCAAGGAATTGAAAATCAATCAAGGGCTGTAGAAAATACTGTTTTACAAATAAAAGGGCTTAATAATTTAACGAATGATTTATCCGATAAATTTAAGACAATAAATGAAGGTTTTGCTTTGCTTTCAGATGCCAGCAAAACAGGCAAGGATAATTTGGCAAAAGTTACTGCAATTATAGGAAATATCTACCAAAGCTCCGAGGTACTTCTTGAAGCTAATCAGCTTATTACAGCCTTGGCAGAACAAACCAACCTTTTGGCAATGAATGCAGCTATAGAAGCGGCTCATGCGGGTGATGCGGGTAAGGGGTTTGCCGTTGTTGCCGATGAGATAAGAAAACTTGCAGAAGGCTCCGCATCGGAGGCGGATTCTACCGGCAAGATATTAAGCCGAATAAATAATACCATTCGGCAGTCGGCAGAGGCTTCCGGAGTACTTCAAAAAAGCTTTGACGATATAAATCAAAAAGTTTTTGATTTTCAAAATATTCTGGCTAATATTTCAAGCTTCATTTCCGATGTAAGCTCTCAAACGGAGAAAATGGATTCGATTATGAACACTCTTTTAGAAGAGTTTACTAATGTGCAAAAAGAGAAGGATAATATCAGCCGAACGCGTTCGGATATTTCAAACAGTTTTAAGAATCTTCTAGATGCGACGGAGCAAGTTAATTCTGAAATTTCAGAGATGCTGAACAGTATTAATACCTTGGATCAGGCTATTGTAAAAACCAGAGAGGTAGAATCTCAAACAGGTTCTTCAATATCCAAGTTAAATGTTCTAATTAGAGAATAAGTCAAAAGAACAAAAGCCCCAAGAAAATTCTTGGGGCTTTAATTTTACGGTTTGACATCCTTTAAAGGTTTTTATCCATTGTAAATGAAAGTTTTGAATACTTAAACGATTCCAACATCAAATCGGAAAGATATTCTTTTGTTCTTTTTAATACATGCTCTGCTGTTTTGCGGTTTTCTTCAGTTAAAAATTCGCTTAAAGATTTTGCAGGTATTTTAGCCGCTGCGTCGGTAATCTCTTTTACTCTGGCTCTTCCGTAACTTTGCATTTCGATAAGATAGGCATTATTATCATCCTTAAATGCGGAGTAATGGGCTTCAACAAAATGGCCGATTAGCTTAAATAACCAGTAAGCATTATCGGTAGAAACCATACGGGTCATTCTTTTATAGGCCGTCGGAGTATCCAAAATATTTGTAAAAAACGGAATATACGGAACAAATGCTGTTGTCCCGAGTGCCAGCCACTGTATTCCTTCAAGCCTTTTTGGAGATTTAGGTCTTAATTGTAAAATATGGGATTCGGCTGTACGTGAAAGAGAAATACCTCTAAAGCGTGTTTTATTAAACTCACTATTGCCTATGCCGATAGGATCAAATTCCGTTTCATTATAGTGAGAGCTTAGTATGTATTCGACATCTTCAACCGAGATAAGACGGTTTGCTTTTTGGATAAAAGGAATATCGTTGGATACCGGAGATTGCTCTATTTCGGGATTAAGATATTTTTGAGCAAACCAAGCTCTGGGAGTGTTGTAAACCCTGTCTTTTTCGCTTGATGTTCCAAAGATATGTCTAAAGTTAAAACCATCCCTGTCAGGATTCAGCTTATGCTCATTTACAAATTCCTTGATACCCTTTGACCACATATAATAATCGGGCTTTTTAAAATCGATTTTTTCGATTGAAACCTGATTTGGAGCTACGGCATAGCAGTCATCGGGAATTCTTACGGCAACCCAATGATGTCCGCAGGGAATTTCCATATACCAAATCTCATCGAGGTCGGCAAACAAAATACCGTTACCCTCTGCAGAACCGTATTTTTCGATGAGTTTTCCCAAATAGCTTACGCCTTCCCTTGCAGAGTTTATAAATGGGAGAACGATGTCGTTGATTGCATCTTCTGCAATTCCGTTTTTTACCAACGGGTCATATGCAAGTACCTTAGCGTTTCCGTAGACGCTTTCGGTAGAGCTCAAGGCTACGTTTTTTTCGTTGATTCCCGCTTCGCCGTAAACGCCTTGGTTTTCCTTATCATTCGGATAAGCTTGCGGAACGGAGGTGTAGCGGTATGCTTTTGCAGGGAGGGGAATTTCCACGCCTGTGTTTTTAGATTTATAAATGCGGTTTGCTTCGTTTACCGCCTTTTCTAAAACAAATATTTTGGGGCTTATTGCCAAGTGAAAATCCTCATTTCTTGCAATGAGAATTGAGCCGTCGATGCTGGCTTTTTTGCCTACCAGCACTGTTGTACAGTCGGTATGTGCCGAAAAAGATTTTACATTATTCATATTTTTCCTCATATGTTAAATTATATTTACAAATAAAACTATACTCTAAAAACGATATTTTTGCAATATTTTTCGTAAAAACTATTGACATTTTTTTTTATTTTTGATAGAATGGCTAAACCTTATGGGGGCGTAGCGAAGCTGGTTTATCGCGCTGGCCTGTCACGCCGGAGATCGCGGGTTCGAGCCCCGTCGCTCCCGAAAAAGCTCACCGCCTTTAGTGGTGAGCTTTTTGTTTTTATGGCTACCTATTTACGGGCAGTAGCGCAGGGGTAGCGCGCTTGGTTCGGGACCAAGAAGTCGGGGGTTCAAATCCCCCCTGCCCGACTTAAAAGAATGGAGCAATTAAGCCGGCAAATAGACTTGCTAAGTTTACCTCTTCCGTTCCGAACTTTCTTTTTCTGATTTCAACTACAAGATAGATTATAGCCTTTATTTCATCCTTTAGGATTACAGGTACAAGAATGGTAGAATTCCAGTTGGGGATTCCCGTTATAGCGCTTCTTCCCGAAATGTTTTCCCAGTCTATTTTGCATAGCTCTTTTTTTTCGGACATAACTTCGATTATAAAGTCTCTATTTACGGGAAATTCCAGCTTTGAAACAGGTTTATATTTAAAGATTCTTTTAGGCCTCTTTTCCTTGACAGGGCATATAAAGATTCCTGAATCGGCGCCTGTACTGTCTATTATTTTTTCAAGACAAATTTCGAGCCTTTGTGTTTTTGATATGGAATGCCGTATGAGTGAAGCCGTATCGATAAAGCTTAGAATATTTTTTGTATCGTTTATGGTATTGCCTGTTAATATTCCGGCTAACCTATCTGCCTTTTTTTTGATAGATTCAAGATCTTCTTCCCATACGACTGTTTGATTCCTTCCCCAATTTTTTGCAGCATATAAGGCTTGGTCTACTTTTGACAATAGATCTTTTTCTGCTGTACCATGTGTGGGAAATACAGCTATACCCATGCTGATAGTTATCCTAATAGCCGGATTATCAAAATGCAACGCTTCTACTTGTTTTCTGATTTTTTCTGCTATTATTAAAGCTTGTTTTTTTTCCGTATTCGGGAGTAGAATAACAAATTCTTCTCCGCCGACTCGTCCGAGTATTTGTCCTTTTTTTAATACACCCAATGCAGTTTTAGCTGTCGCTTTTAAAACCGTATCACCCATCTGGTGCCCGAAGGTGTCGTTTACTTTTTTAAATTTATCCAGATCATACATTAGGATACTGAACGAGCTGTTACTTATTTTGGAAGCCCTTAAAATATCGGTTAATGCATTTTCAGTGTATTTTTTTGTGAGTGCCGATGTCAGTTTATCTGTAGCTGCTTCCTGTTGTACCTTATAACTTTCTATTAAAAATGAAAATATATTTTCAATGTTTAGGCAGAAACGTATTCCAAAATTGCCGAAGTTATTTATTTCTTTATTTGATACAAAAACCAAATAACCTGTTACAGTATTTCCTGTTTGATGATTATAAGAATTTATCGGAATAACAAGGTGTGACGAAATTTCGCTTTCTGTTTTAATATTTACCGTATTATATGTAGATGATTCTATTAATCTTGCAATTTTTTCTATAGTTCTATTTTGACCGAAATTAAATAAGGATTCAATTTTATCATTGGTTGTCGTAATAAATACATCAGCCGCATTTGCAAGTAAATTTAAAGCCGTAAAATTTAGAAGGTTGTTTATATTTTGTAAAAAATCATCTGAAAATTTTTCTATTATGTCATCAATAGACTTATTTTTAAATATACCGGATTGTTTTGTTTGCGATATAATATTAAAAATAAAAGCCGGATTATTTTTTAATTTTTCGACAGCATTTTTGGATAAAAGTTTTGCTATCTGTTTATAGGATAATAGTTCGTTAAATTTTGTATATTCAGGTTTTATTTTTCTGTTGATATAATCGTCTATTATCAATGAAGGTAATCCGTAGTGGTGAGAATTAAAATAACTTGCTTTGAATTTTAACGGTATTTTTTTTATAAAAATATTAATTAATTTCTGAGCTTCAACAAAGTTAATCATTGCCATGTTAATATTATTTTTTTTCAAATGGATCATCCCAAGCTTAATATTTATATCTATACTTAAATCCGTCATGTATTTATTTTCAAGAAGATACAAGGCTTCTGTCAGTTTTTTTTCCGAATTTTCAGGATATATATAGGCTTCTAAAAATAAAAGAGGAGCCTTTATTAAAGGTTGATTACTGTGGCAATTTATTCCAAGTATAATTTTAACTATTTTTTTAAAATCAATATCAGAACGGAATATGATAATTTTTCTTATAAGATAGACTAACTCATAAAACAAAAGATATATTCTTTCTAAAAATACTTGAGTTGAGGTTATTACCAAGAGTTCTTCTTCGAGTTTTTCAATTGAATTTATTTTGCCTTCTGCAATTTCATTTAAAGTAATGCACAATGATGAAAAAACCTCTAAAAGATCTTTAACATCTTTTTGATATTCGACATTTTTCTCAAAAATTTCGATATCAGTTTCAAAATGTCCCATGGCATAGTAAAAGTTTCTCTTTGTTTGTTTAAAAATACTTATATCGAGCGGATCTTTGTATATGCTTTTATTTTTAAGTATCTTCGATATTTCCAATTCGGATTCATCCACTTTGTCATACATACATAGTGACAGATAAATTTCATAAATAATAGTGTGAGCAAAAAATATTCTATCTGTATCAAAATTTTGCATCATTTTTTTTATAGACTGATTGCAGGCCTCGTAGGCCTTTTCATAATTAAATAAATGTAAATAGGCGACGCTTAAATTAAGTAATGCTAGAATTTCTGCAACAGTGTTACCCGATACATTATTGTTTTTTAAAATTCTTTCATAATATACTACTGATGCATCAAAGTTTTTGTATGCTCGTTCTTGGATGACTGCCAGATTATTGCATGCAGTATCTTCAATATTTGTATTGCCTATTTTTTTTGCATTTCTAAGAGTTTCCAAGTAAGTCCTTTCTGCCTCTTTATAGTTGCCTGAATATAGAAGATTTGTACCCAGATTTAATAGTGCTTTTGTTTTGAGCGATGTAAATTCCTTTGAATTACCGCACTTTAATATAATTTTTTTTGCTTCATCGGCGGCTTCAGCATATTTTTTATTATACTGTAAAAATGCTATTTTCGCTTTATCAAGTAATAATTGAGTATAAGTATCATTTGTTTCGGCTGTAAACTTTTTGGCTGTAGCTAATGATTTCGCTATTTGTTCAGATTTTTCATTAGATTGAATTTCTTGAATTGCTTTTATTATAAGAACTTGTGCTGCTGCTATTTTGTTTGAATCGAAGTTGCTAATTATTTTTTCGGCTATCTCTATTTTCTTTCTGCATCCTATCATATCTTCATTTTCTAAATATGATTCTGCAAGAATGAGGAGTATATCAAGTTTACTGTTTTTGTCGGTATTTGGGACAAACAAATAGACTTTTTCAAATATCTCTATATAAGCTATATGAGTGCATTGTTTTTTTATCTTGTCTTTATATTTTATACAATAATTAACCGCTTCTTCAAATAATTCCGATTTTTCTGCATGCCAGATAAACTCATTAATATTTATTGTTTTTTTTGTTTTTATTCTTTGTATAATTTTTTTATGTACTTCCAGCCTATAAGCATAATCAAGCTCATCATACAATGTTTTTTGTAAGATTTTATTTATAATCGAGTACTCATTTGCATGCTGCTTTGTTGTTTTTTTTATGATATTTTGTTCTAAGAGTTTTGGTATATATTTTTTAACGTCAGAGTCTGTTACATTCAGCATTTTCGGTAAAGATTCAGCTTTAAAACTTGTTTGGAAGATACATAGGTCTTTTAAAAAATGTAATTCATCTTTATTCAGATTTTTTATCTGCTTTCGTACAGACTGTTGTATATTGGTAGATATCGGTATCGGAATAGAAGGGTTAGATAACCTATCGGAGAGCTTACATAACTCCATTGACTTGTCTTTTTTTAGCTCTCCCGAAATAGTAAGTTCTTTTAGTGCTTCATTAATAAATAAGGGATTGCCGCTGGTATTTGAGTATATTTTTTTTAATAATATCTCCGGGATGTTTCTTATATTTATCGTATTTCGTATTAAAGCTTCAGTTTCTGCTTCAGATAAGCTTTGGAGGTTTATTTTTTTTATAGAAGTTTGATTTGACAAGGTTTTAATAAGTGTTTTTGCATTTTGATTATTATTAATAAGACTTTCATTGGCAGATTGTATCAGTATTATATTTTTTTTATCGGAATTTTCTATTGTTAAGTACAATATTGCTTTTGTTATGAATTCACTTATCAAATGTATATCATCGATTATAAAAACTATGGGTTGTGATAATGCATTTTCTAGTATTAAACCTGTTATTAAGTTTATAAGCTTGTATTTAAGTGCTTTTATTCGCTGTATATCTTCATTAATTTCTATTTCAGATTTTAAAGCATCAATAATGCTAGTAAGTTTTTTTTCATGATCTTTTTGAATTAAAGAATTTTTTAAAAATAAACTTTTAATGAGATACAGAATAAAGGTAATGTCGTCTATATTATTCAGGTTAGGAATATAATAAACATCCATTTTTTCAAGTAATAGTAAAAAATATATTTCGGATAAGAAATATGTTTTTCCTATACCGAAAGGACCTGTTATTAATATATTTTTATTTTCAGCTTTAGACGTCTTTGCTTGTTTAAATACTGAGAAAATTTCATTTTTTTCTTTTTTACGATTTATAGGAAATTGTTGATTTTTTATAATATTAATCGGGGTTGAGATATTGTAATCGGTATTTATACTGTAATTAATATCCGATATTATTTCATAAAAGGGGTAGGGTTTTTTTTGAGTTTTCGTGTATTGATTTTATTATATATTTTAAAAAAACATTTGTAAAGGTGTTTTTCGTTTTCGTCATTTAACCGGTTGGTTTCAATCTGTTGTAGTTCTTGAAAATATTTTTCATGATTTTTTATTATATTCTTTTTTAAGAATAGGGATAAAATGATTGTTTTTAAAATATCATGATTATAATTAAATGTGTAAATTTCTTCATTTGATAAAAGACCTATTTGGTCTGAATATTGATTTTTTTCTGTAACAAGATCTTTTGCTTTTATAAAAATTCGGCCGTTATTTTTTATCACATATATATTGGTTAGATCAAAGTTATTATATACTATTCCGTATGTTAGTAAATAGTTTAACTCTTTAAGTATTGCTGCAAATAATTCAAAAATGTCTTTTGTTGTGGCATCGGGTAGAAAATCCAATATGGGGATTTTTTTTTCTATATGCTCTATTGTGTATAAGTATATATCCTCATCTATTATTTTATTGTGTATACTTATTAACCGTGTAAAATCATAATTTTTTATATGAACGCTTTCTTTTAATTGTTTGATAAGAAGAAATTTTTCTCTGATAAATTGCATAAAATCTTCATCTAAATCTGAAGCATATATCAGTCTTAATTCAAGTTGTTCTCTGTTATCGGAGCCTAAATCATGGACAACAAAACCTGTATTAGTTTTTAATTCTATCGGGAGCTCTTTAATAATTCTATATCTGTTATTTAATATTTTCATCTGATCCTCCCTTATATATTTGCAGATATTATATCAGTTAAAAATGTAAAAAAAATAAATTTATTTAGGTTAAATTTGACATGCTTTTCGGGAGCCGCCAAATAAAATACTCCTATGATAGCCTCATTCTTGATTATAGGAGCGATCATTACGGAATTCCATTCCGGCATATTGGTTATGCTGTTTCTTTTTGCTATTGAATCCCAATCCACTTGGTAAATACCCGTGCCGTCCTCAGTAACCGTGTGGACCAACTGGTAATTGATCGGATAAGATTCAAACCCTATTTTTGCATTAATTTTAAAATTTAATTCGTTATTTTTTTTATTCTTGGATTTAAGAATAATGGCTCCGCTCTCGGCTTCAAAGAATTTTATTATTTTTGATATTAAAGTTTTTGATAGCTCTGTTTTTTTAATATTTGTTTTTAATATATCGCATAATTCTATTGTTGCGGATATATTCTCATTAAAAGAAGATTCATCAGCTATAATAACAGCGGCTTGGCTTGTTTCCTTTTTATTAATTATAGACGGTGCCCATACGGTACTTTTATTTCTTCCTGTATTTTTGGAGTGGTATAAGGCTTGATCCGCATTTGAAAGCAGCTCTGAAGTCGTTTTTCCGTGTTCGGGAAAGGTTGCAATCCCAAGGCTTATTGTTATGGCTGTATCGAATTCCGTAAAAACCAAGTTTTCTATTTTTTTTCTAAAATATTCGGCTGTTTTTAAGGCTTTTTGTGAGTCCGTATCGGGTAGAATGACAGTGAATTCTTCACCACCATATCTTCCCAATATCTGCCCTTGGCTTAAGGAGTCTAAAATAGTCTGAGTTACTCTTTTAAGAACAATATCGCCTACAAGATGTCCATAGGTATCATTTATATTTTTGAATTTATCCAAGTCATATAAAATAAGGGAGAATTTGGAATTTGAGTTATATAAGTTTTTGATAATATTTTTGAAAAAAACTTCAAAATATTTTCTTGTATAGGCCCCGGTTAAAGTATCATATGATGCTGATTGTTGAAATCGTTTACTTTCGACAAGCAATGTTAAAAGGTTGGAGTGCTTTTTACAAAAATATCTTCCTTCCTGTGAAAAATCATTTATTACATTTTCCGATATAAAAACCATAAACCCTAAAAGTTTATAATGATTTGATCCGAAATTCTTTTTATTAACCGGAATCACCATGCATGGCTTCTGTAATATGGTTTCTATTTTAGCTGTGTTTTGATATCCGAATTTTATTATAAAATCAAATATGTTTTGTAAATCTTTGTTTTGATCTTCGTTGTGTAAGATAAAAGACGGTTTGCCCGATGTACTTATTTCTAAAAAATCATAGGATGTGGCGATTATATTTAAAGCTAAGAATTTCATTATTTCCGATATATTTTGTGTATAGTTATCGGTAAAATTATTAACGATTTCAACCGGTGAGATGTGTTCATAACCTTCATTTTTTAGAAAGGTTTGTACTAATTTGTTTTTTAAGTTTTTATCTTTTTTTATGATATTTATATGTTTAGATTTTAAGATTTCTTTTAGTTCTGAATTGGTTGTCTTTTGGTTATATCTTTTTTCCTTTTGCAGAGGCTTCCCTTTTATAAAGTCTGAAACTATATCGAATGCCCTATTAAATTGCCAATTATTAAATAATCTTGCCTTGCATTTTTCAGGGGTATTTTTTAGTATTTCTAATATTTTGTTTTGAGCTTCCAGATAGTATATAATGGCCAGGTTTTGGATTCCGGCAGCATAATAGTAATCACCTAATGTCATATTAAGGAATAATGCAATATTTATCAACTTCTTAGGTTTAATGAGTTGAAGATTTTCTTGTAAGATATGTTCTGTCTCTGTTTTGTTTAAATATATATTTAAATAGTTCATTCCTGACTGCTGAAAATCATATAGATCGGGCATATTGAATTTTACTATCTGTAGTATTAATGGAGTAAAATCAATATCAGGTCGTTTTATAGTCGCAGTAATGAGTGTATCAAAGAAGTTTTTGGTAAGCTGTCTTATATTTTTTGTGCTATAATTTTTTATATTTATATATAAGTTAAAGATTTTTATTAAATTATTTATATCGGATTTTTTTCTTTGAATGATTCGTAATGTTTCCAGCATAAAATATACTATAAATAGTTGATGATCCGGCAGATGTTTTTTTAGCTTTATGCTTCTTTGTAAACAGACAATTGCCTTATTGGTATATCCGAATTCTTGGTACATTCTTGCCATGATAACATAAAATACACAATTATGCTGGTTCGCAGACTTTTTTTTGTTTTCTCGTACTGTTTTTATATATTCTTTTCTATACTCGCAAAATTCTTTATATCTACTTAAGTTTTGGGTTATCTCCATAAGTGTTGTAATGCATGGAATCTTTAGCATTACCATGTTATTGGCAAGTATTTTGTTCTCTGCCTCTTTTGCATATTCATACG
Organism: Treponema denticola ATCC 35405; assembly: GCF_000008185.1. Lineage (NCBI taxonomy): Bacteria > Pseudomonadati > Spirochaetota > Spirochaetia > Treponematales > Treponemataceae > Treponema > Treponema denticola. The sequence goes on along the minus strand of NC_002967.9, from coordinate 2,608,457 downwards.
CTTCATGGTTGCTTTGAATTTCACTTAACATTCGTGCATAATTAATTATGGAAACAGTTTCAATAGTCAAAAATCCTAATTTTTTGGCCAAACTTATAACATTCTTTGTATATGTGAGAGTCTTTTCAATATTTGAATATCTCTTCCAATGCATTATCGAGATATTATACATTGAAATAAGTTCTGTTTTTATATTATTAGATAAAGATGAAAGCTCTTTTGCTTTTTGAAAGCATTTAAAAGATGCTTTCTTCTTATTTTTTTTATCATAAAGATATCCTAAGAATATATAAGCTTCAGTTCTATAGCTAATATATTCAGACCGGTTTTTTGTTAGATTAAATATTTTATGAGTAGATTCTTTAAAATCACGATATTGCCGTTTTAAATGGTAGTATAAACACTTTGCATGTTGTAATCTTAGATTTACTATATCTTTAGATATTTTTGTATGTAATTCCGCCAGTTTGTTTACATAAAAATTAACTTTTTCTTCATTTGAAGTTTCGTACTCATACCTAGCCATTAAATTGTAATAGCACGACAAAAGATTTGCATCTTTTATTTTAGGCAACATTTCTTCAAGGCTTAATATAATTTCCGCTTCCTTATTTGTAATATTCATCTGATTATATAGTTCGAATATTTTTAAGAGGATCTGAAATTTAGCCTTTGTGCTTTGACCGGATATCATTGAAGTAATCTTTTCGTAAATTTTTATTGCAGCGTCCGGATTTTTTTCCTTCATATTTTTATTCACTATATCCAGACAGTAGTTTAATGCAGCCTTTTTATTCCCCGATTCTTTTAGATACCAAATAAGCTCATTTACATCAGTATCGGGTTCCTTTTGAAGAATTTGACTTATTTTTTTATGCTGTAACATTTTATTCTTAGGCGGCACCATTTGATACAAAATATTATGCATAATTTTATTGGTAATAGTGTATTCCAGTTTGTCTCCTGTCTTTATAACGGTGATCAAACCTTTATTTATAAGTTTATTTATATTTTTATCTATTTGTTTTGGCGACATAGATAGAATCTTATATAAATATTCTATTTTGAACTTGTTTTGAAATAAGGATACTTCAAGAAATACTTTTTTCTCGCTTGGGGAAAGAACATTTAATTGATTGGTTAAAACTTCTTCAATCGATTTTGGTATTCTATTTTGAAGTTTTTCATTGTATATTTCCTCCTTAATGAGCCATAAGCCTGTCAGCTTGTCCCTGTATATTGTTCCGGCATTGACAAATTCTTTTATCATTTCAATAATAAAAGATGGACAACCTGATGTATGCTTATATAGGACAGGACCAAAACTTAAAGGAAGATATTTTAATAGCATGATATTTTTTAACATCTCTATGGTTTCTTCTTTTGAAAAATAATTTAGTTCAAAAGTTTGACATTTTTCATAATTGTTCAAGATGTTTAAAAAAGATTCGAATTTAGGTGAAACAGGGGTGACAGCTTCATCATAAGACAAAATAACTCCAAATCTTTCAAGCTCCGTAATTTCAGTGGCTAAATATAGAATCGTATCCAGCATAAAATCGTTTGCGAATTCTACATCATCTATAATTAGGAATACAGGCAGTTGTCCGATTGTTTTAAAAAATAAGTTTTTCCCTTCATTAAAAAGTTTAAACTTCATGTAATCATATTCTTTTTCCGTATTAATGGCAAGTTTACGATCCCGTATTAGTTTTGTATTTTTTATTAGATTTTCTCTTTCATCCATATCTTGGGCCGAATATGAATTTAAGAATATTTTTCCTAAAAAGTCATCCCAAAATTGATCCGGACTGGAATTCCTTAAATTATAATTAGCATATATATTTGTCCTTTCTAAGGCTAAACGGTATTCGGCTTCTTTTAAAAACCTTGTTTTACCTGTCCCCTGAGTACCCTTGATAAGAAATACCTGTTTCTTTGCCTTTCTTGACTGTATCTCAACTCTGGCCTGCGATACCATATTTATTTCTTTTTGTTTTCCTACTATTTTAGGACGGAAAGTTATACTGTTAAGGGGCAGAATAATATCTGCAAGGTAGTTTCTATTAAGTTTTCTATTTATATCTTGAATTATGGTGTGTATTCTAATTTTCTGATTTTTATCTTTATGATGAATGTATTTTTTTGCTATTTCATATAGTGCTGTAAAAATATCTTCATTTTTTTTATTAAACTTTTTATTTTTATAAACCGTTTTTAATTTGGTAAGCGTAGATGAAACGCTTGTTTTAAGTTCTTGTCCTGCAAGAAGTGTAACTATAAAAGAAATAACGGTATCTATATTTTCATTGGTTTCCGTGTAATCTTTGGTCTCGTTAAACCGTATTGATGTGCTGTTTTCAAGTTTCGCCGACACGATATCCTTTATTCTGACTGTAAAATCGTCTTTTTCTTTGACTATCATTACATTATCGTGAGCGAACATCTCATACTCAAATCCAATGTTACTCGCATGAACAAGACTCTGGCATACCGATACGACGATTTTGAGAATATCCTCCATTGAACATTTTTGTATAAATTCAAAAACCGGTACTGCATTTTCAAGATGCTCAGTAGTGAAAATATATAAAATTTCATCGGGATTTGAATGGGGCAAGGAAGGGTAGGACAAGTATAAACTGGAAAATCCGTAATTTTTAAGATGAAAATAATTATCGATAGTGCTTATGGTAATAAAATTGTCTTTAAAAAAATCAAGTACTTCTTTTTTTAGCTCTAGGGATGATACAATTTTTAAGTTGATTTTTTTGCTTTCCGACCATAAGTCTGCGGCCAGAAATTCCTGCACATAAGGCATTGAGTTGCTTATTTTTTTAATAATCTTGTATCGACTATTGATGATCTCCATAGACTAAACCAGGTCTGTGATTTAGTAAAAATGTAATCACAGCAACCAAATAATTTTATCATATTTTATCAAAAAAGTCTAGTCTTTTAAATCTTTGGATTTTTGATTTTCGAAAACTTACATGTTTGGAGCCCCTTTGTCAAATTTAAAAACTTGTGTTACAATAAACCTATGCTGATTTCCGAAATACAGGGTCCTCTTACAAATATTGCCGGAGTAGGTGCTGCCGCAGTCTCACAGCTAAAAAGGCTTGGCGTAGAAAATGCCGGAGACCTTTTAAGGCTTTTCCCGCGGGATTGGGAAGACCGCTCGAAGATAAACGTTCTTTTGGATTGGAACAAGTTTCAAAAAATTCACGTAGAAATTACAGTTGCAGGCCATGAATGGTTCGGCTTCGGAAAGATGAAAACCTTAAAGCTGATAGTTGCCGACAAAAACGGAATGACGGCCTCCCTTATATGCTTTAACCGCCCTTTTTTAGAAAAAAGCTTCCCTGTCGGGGCTCGCGCCTTTGTATATGGCTCTTTTTACCGCAAATACGGGGAGATTCAGTCCTCCGCATTCGATCTTGAAAAACCCGAAAACATGCAGTCAAAGATTCTTCCCGTTTATCCCCTGACTTCAGGGCTTGGACAGGCAAAACTGCGGAAAATAATTGCTTCCGCCCTAAAAATGTATGCCCACGGCATAGATTCCGAGCTTCCCGAGTCTATTTTACAAAAATACGGCCTTCCGCCTAAGCAGGAAGTGCTTTTTATGCTCCATACTCCAAAATCTATGGCTGAGGTAGAAAAAGGCCGCTATGCCCTCATCTTTGAAGAGTTTTTTTTGTTTCAATATGCCATAGGGATGCGCTCTATTGAAAGGCGAGGAAGGCTTCCCAATCTTGAAGATGAAAGAAATATAGATAAAACCGTCAAAAAAGAACCTGTTTTAAGGCCTCTTCAAAGTTCTCTTTTGGAAAGGCTCAACTTTAAGCTTACTCAAGACCAGCTTTCGGTTTGTGCCGAAATAAACGAAGACTTGGACGGCCCTAATCCCATGGCCCGCCTTATGCAGGGAGATGTCGGTTCGGGGAAGACCCTTGTTGCCTTTTTAGCCTGCTTAAAGGTAATAGAACAGGGGGGGCAAACGGCATTTTTAGCTCCTACGGAGCTTTTAGCCCGCCAACATGCCGAAAATGCTGCCCGTCTCTTGGAGCCCCTCGGTATCCGCCTTGCCTTTTTAACCGGAAATACCAAGGCCAAAGGAAGGAGCAGGCTTTTACAGGAATTGCAAAAGGGAAATATCGATTTGATAATCGGCACCCATTCTCTTTTTTCTCAAGGGGTGCAGTATAAAAATTTGAGGCTTGCCGTAATCGATGAGCAGCATCGTTTCGGCGTTCTCCAGCGCTCGGCCATAATACAAAAGGGAGCTGAGAGCAATGAAGAAAAGCGGAGTCCCCATCTTCTTATGATGAGTGCGACCCCCATTCCCCGCACCCTAGCTCTTTCTATCTTCGGAGATTTGGATATTTCGACCATTAAAACCATGCCGCCCGGAAGAAAGCCGATTATTACCTATGTTGCGGGGGAGGATAAGGCCGAAAGGGTTTATAACTTTATAGGACAAGAGATTCTACAGGGCAGACAGGCTTATTTTGTATACCCTTTAATAGAAGAAAATGAAGACCTTTCCTTAAAATCGGCCGAAAGGATGTTTGAGGAATTAAAGACGGGCTTTCCCAATCATAGTTTGGCTTTGATTCACTCCAAGGTTGCGGAAGAAGAACAAAAAAGAATTATGGAAGAATTTAGGTCTGGGAAACTTAATATACTCGTTGCGACCTCTGTGGTAGAAGTCGGTGTGGACGTTCCCAATGCAACCTGTATGGTAATAGAACATGCCGACAGGTTCGGTCTTTCAGCCCTTCATCAGCTTCGCGGAAGGGTCGGGCGTGGAGACCTGCAAGCCTATTGTTTTTTAATTTACGGAAAAAAAATTACCGAGGACGGAAGGGCTCGGCTAACCGTAATGAAGGAAACAAATGACGGCTTTATAATTGCCGAAGAAGATTTAAGGCTCCGCGGCCCGGGAGATATAGGAGGGGTTGAGCAGTCGGGCTATCACCTAGGCTTTACAATTGCCGATCCTGCCCGCGATTTTAAAATCTTGCAGGAAGCCCGCTCCGCTGCCTTTGAACTCCTCGAACAAACTAAATTTTAGAAAGATTCTGGCAACTGTTAGAAATACCGGTCTAACATAGATAGGTTTAACATCGTCTGTTGTTAATATATAAAATATATACTTATGGACTTACACGTATTTATATGCTATAATTATACGTGTGAGGTGATATATGTTGGCAAAGCTTACATTGACTATAGAGCAGTCTGTAATAGAACAGGCAAAGGAATATGCTCAAAAAAAGAATAGGAGTGTTTCTCGAATTGTAGAAGAGTATCTGAAAAATATCGTAACCAATCATGACATAGGTACTTCTTTTTCTAAAATGAAATCACCGATAACCGATAGCATTTCGGGAATGTTTCATGATAATGGAAAATCTTATAAAGATATGCTCAGTGAAGCATTGCAGGATAAATATTTATGATAAAAAGGGTCTTTATTGATACAGATATTATCCTTGATGTTGCATTAGCTCGGGAACCGTTTTTTACTGCCAGTAAAATCATATTAGCAATGGCAGAAAATAATATTATCATAGGAAATATTTCATCGAATTGTGTTGCCAATATTTATTATATATTGAGAAAATCCGGCGGTGATAATAAGGCGAGAAAATTTATACTAAATATAGTTAAGTATATAACCGTAATAGTAATCAATCACCGGAATGTATTAGACTCACTAAGATCAAAATTTTCTGATTTTGAAGATGCATTACAACACTCTTCGGCTGTAGAGAACCAATGCGAATATATAATAACCAGAAATATTGAAGACTACAAAAATGCAAAAATAAAAGTCCTGTTGCCGGAAGAATTTATCGGAATGTTCTAATACGGATAAAAAAATTCTTTTGCAAAACGTTTTTTATATTTTAGAAAGCTGGTTTATGAGGCCTGCCATATCCTTAGGGTAATCCGCACTTATTTCGATTTTTTCCTTGCTTATAGGATGAAAGAATTTTAAGGAATGAGCGTGGAGGGCAAGACGAGAGATTATAGGACGCTCCTCATATTTGTCGCCTCTCCAATTTTTTTTTAAGGCCGATATGTAGACGGGCTCTCCGTTTCCGTAAAGATTATCGCATAGGATAGGAAGCCCAAGGTGTTTTAGGTGAGCCCTTATTTGATGGGTTCTGCCCGTTATGGGACGGGCTTCCAAAAGGCAAAAGCGGCTGAATCTTTTAAGAAGGCTGAATTCGGTTAAAGACTCTTTTCCTTTTTTTTCGTCTATGACGGTGCGGTGCAGCTTGTCCCCATCTATTCTAAGTTTTTCCTCAGCCTTAAAATTTTCTTCTTGAGGAATACCGGCTGATACCGCATGATAGATTTTTTCGATTTTGCGGTTTTGAAAATCATCGTTTAAAGTTTTATGGGCTTCCGCATTTAGGGCATAGATGATGAGGCCTGAAGTTTCCTTATCGAGCCTGTGGACAGGATAAATTTTCCTCTCGCCCTTATCCTTGTAAAGTTCTTCAAGTATCTTATCAAGGCGGGGAGCTTCGCTGTCCCAGCGGTCGGCTCCTACGAGGAGGCCGGCATTTTTATTTACAATGAGAATATCCTTATCTTCATATAAGATTTCATAAAGTTTTTTTTTCATTATAATTCCAAGTTTGTGATTTTTAGTCTTGATTGCCGGTTAGAAAGCTGTCGGTACCTTTCCGTAAAAAAGGCTCAAGGCTCCATCGGCCGAAATTAAAACTTCTTCTTTTGTATCGCCGTTTGTGTCATCACCTGCCTCAAAAATAATCAAGTCCAATTTATCAAGATTAAAATCTTTTTTTTCGTTGACTGTTTCGGCACTAAGCAAGGCTTTGGTATTGTACAAAAAAATCCAGCCGATTTCTCCCTTCGATACCGAAAACTTTAAAACCGAATTTTTGTTTAGGGCAAAATTTTTTACTTCCGTTTCTACACCGTCTTTTACCATGAGGTTAAAATCCCTTACCCTTCCCATGCTGACCGTTTTTGCTCCGCCGTCAAAGGCATAGACTTCGTAGGGCTTAAGTTTGGTAAAGTTTTTTTCGTCATGGCTTATTTTTAAGTCCCCATTTAAGGGAGAAATAAAACGGAAAAATCCCGGAAGAGGGGTAAAGTCTGATCTATCCAAATCGACGGTAGCGGAGCTTAATCGGAATAAAAAATCCCTTTTTTTGTAATCGGCTTCACGCGGATAAATAAAAAGCTCCGTTGTGGTGCCTCCGCTCCAGTTTGAAGTTTTAAAATCTTTTTCTCTATAATGTGTAATTTTCATAAGTTAAATCCTTTTTGCGATTAACGATAAAATATTATCCCGTCCGGTTTTTTTTGCAGCAGAGCTTATTATAATGAGCTCTTCGTCAAAGTTAAAGAAGTCTGCCCAATCATTTTTTGCCTTTATCTGATCATTTTTGCCTATCTTATCGGCCTTGGTTCCGACTATTACAACCTCAATATTTAAGCCGTGAAAAAAGCCGATACTTTCTTTTTCGGTTTCTGTAGGTTCTCTCCTCATGTCCATTAAAAAAAAGATGATCTTTAAGAGGGGGCGGTTTGTACAATATTCATAGAGCATCTTGTCGATTTGCAAGGTCATGCCGCCTGAAAGTTTTGCATAGCCGTAGCCCGGAAGGTCTGTGAGCACAAACATATCTTTTGGAGCCGGCCCTGAAAACTTTTTTGTCTTGGGGTTAAAATTTAAAGAGGCCGGCCGGTTTACCAAGAAGAAATTTACTTCCCGCGTCATTCCGGGGCGGGAGCCTGTCTTGACCAAATTTTTTCTGTTGACAAGCATATTTATAAGGCTCGACTTTCCCGCATTGGAGCGCCCGAAAAAAGCGAATTCCGAAACACCGATTTCCGGAAACTGTTCCGCCTTAACGGCTCCCTTTATAAATTCAGCATTTATAATTTTCATAAAAGGAATTCCGAAAAGGCTTTGAGAGCAGGAGGCATGTCGTTTGAAAGCACCTTCTTTGCAAGGGTTTTTCCGAGCTGAACGCCCTCTTGGTCAAAGCTGTTTAAGTTCCAGATAAAACCTTGGAACATCACCTTGTTTTCGTAATGGGCAAGGAGGGCACCGAGGTTTTCGGGGTTTAGCTCTTCCCCATAGATTAAACTTGCGGGGCGGTTGCCTGCAAAGTCCTTGTTTTTGTTTTCATCGGTTTTTCCTGCTGCAAAGGCCATAATTTGGGCTGCCAAATTTGCATTCAGTTTTTGCATATTGGTTGAGCCCTCGCTTTCGATATCAAGACCGATTTGGCTTTTTTTAAAGCCTATAAACTGCAAGGGGATTATATCGCTTCCCTGATGAAGGAGCTGATAAAAAGAATGTTGTCCGTTTGTGCCCGGCTCTCCGAAAATTACAGGGCCCGTTTTATAGGAAACTTTTTCGCCGAAACGGTTTACCGTTTTTCCGTTCGATTCCATGTCCAGCTGCTGGAGGTGGGCAGGGAAGCGGGAAAGGGCCTGACTGTATGGAAGAATGGCTGTCGCCGAGCAGCCTAAAATGTTTCTTTCATAAACACCGAGGAGGGCATCCAAGAGGCTTGCATTTTCTTTTATGTTTTTGTTTAGTGAAAGCTTATCTCCTTCTGCAGCTCCTTTTAAAAAGGCCTCCACCGTTTCCATACCGAAGGCAAGAGCGAGCACTGCCGCTCCGCAAACCGAAGTTGAAGAATATCTTCCGCCTATAAAATCGTCCATATAAAAGGAAGTAAGATAGTCGGGGTTATTTGCTAGGGGGCTTGTTTCGCTTGTAACGGCAAGCATTTGTTTTTTGCAGTCAAGACCGTTTTTTTCGAGAACTGATTTTACAAATCTTTCGTTTGCCAGAGTTTCTTGAGTTGTGCCGCTTTTTGAAACGAGGATAAAAAGGGTGCTTGCAAGATTTATGGAGTTTAAAACTTCGGCTGCATCGTCGGGGTCTACATTGGAAATAAAATGAGCCCTCATCTTTTTCTTTGCCCGATTTTTTAAGGCTATGTACATGGCTCTGGGGCCTAAGTCCGAGCCGCCTATGCCGATCTGAACCACATCGGTAAAGACTTTTCCTTGAGAGGTTTTAATCTTGCCGGAATGAACAGCCTCGGAAAATTCTTTTATTTTTTTTAGCTCGTTGAGGTAAAAGCTCCTCATGTTTACGCCCTTATAAACTACATCATTTTTTAATTGGCCGCGGGTGAGCTGATGGAGTACCATACGGTTTTCGCCGGTATTTATAAAATCCCCGTTTAATAAGAGCTCATATTTTTCGATCAGCTTTTGCTCATCGGCGAGGGACTGCAAAGCCTTAAGAATTTCATCGTTTACAGGCTTGGCCGCATAATTGTATTTGAGGTTTCCGCCCATTTTAACCGAATAATTTTTTACTCTTTTAACCGAATTTTCAGTATCGAAAATATCTGCGAGTTTTAAATTTTCAGCTTGTTCTTTATGAGCTTTTTGTAATTGTGTAAAAGATGTACACTTATCTAAATTTTTCCATTCCATAAATTCTATTCTAACCCTTTTTGAGAAAAAAAACAACTCATAGATTAAAGTGCAAAGTTCAAGCTTACTTTTGCCTATTGACAAAAACGGATTAAAGCTACATCATATAAGGCATGAAGCTATCTAATATTTTTACATCATCGCGGCTGGTGCTGGCGCCCATCATCTATGTTTTGTATTTTCTGCCGGATTGGATTCCTTTTATAAGCCCTAAAATTACCATTCTTATTATAATTCCGATTTTTATCTTTATGGAATTTACCGATTTTTTGGACGGCTATTATGCAAGGCTGCATAATCAGGTGGATGATTTCGGAAAAATATTTGATCCCTTTGCGGATGTAGTTGCAAATGTAACGGTGTTATTTTGTTTTTTGATGGACGGCTTTTTGTTTGCTCCCTTCTTTTTGATTATAGTTTACCGCGAGTTCGGTATTATGTTTTTGAGGATGAAGGCCCGCGGCGAAGGCATAACGATAGGAGCCAAGATGGGCGGAAAAACGAAGACCGTTCTTTACATTATAGCGGCAAGCGTTTCGATGTTTTTAAAACTTGAAAAGATTTACACATTTTTACCGCCGGCCATTAGCCGATACATTCTTTATTTTAACTGGCTTCTTTATTTTGCGGCGGTCATCTTGTCGCTTGCTTCATTTACCGATTATATTACTTCATATTTAAATAAAAGGAGAACTGCTGATGAATAATCAGGACGAATTCAAATTTGAAATTACAAAAAGCTACGGAGTTATCTCCGCGGGAAAGGGCGGTTGGAACACCGAACTCAACGAGGTCTCATGGAACGGCCGAGATCCTAAATTCGATATAAGGCCTTGGTCTCCCGATCACCAAAAAATGGGAAAAGGAATTACCCTTACAAGGGATGAGCTTATAGCTTTAAAGAAACTTTTGGACGAGGCCGGGATCTAGCTTACGAGCGAGAATTACATCATTTTTTGGCAGGCTTCAACTGCAAGGCGATCGCAGGCTTCGTTTAAGGGATTTCCTGCGTGGCCTTTTACCCAAATCCATTCAGGCTTAATCGAGGCTGAAAGGGAATCCAGCTCTTGCCAAAGGTCTTGGTTTTTTACGGGCTGTTTGGAGGCCGTCTTCCAATTATTTTTTTTCCAGTTAAAGATCCACGAGCTTATGCCCTGCTGCACATATTGAGAATCGGTGTGTACCGAAATGCTTTTATAGTCCAAGGCTTTGCCGGACTTGTCTGCCAAGGATGCTGCTCCCTCTTTTATCTTTTTTAAGGCCCTTATAACAGCCATGAGTTCCATGCGGTTATTGGTAGTAGATTTTTCGCCCCCGTTTTCTCTGCATATTTCTTCTTTTGAATCTTTGTTTACCATTATGTAGGCCCATCCTCCGGGGCCGGGATTTTTGGAGCAGGCTCCATCCGTGTATATTTCAATATTCATTTTTGCTTTCTCCTTTTGTATTTTTCATAGATTTTTAGTATTTCTGTTTGAGTTTCTTCCCAGCCTAGGCAGGGGTCGGTTATGGATTTACCGTATTCGCTGCGTTCCTTTGCTTTTTCGATCGAGGTGCTTCCCTCTTGGATAAAGCTTTCAATCATACAGCCCCTTATATAGTCAAGAGGTTCATTCTTATCGAAGCGGAGTTTTAAGCTTTCTTCAAAGATGTTTATCTGTTTTTTCGGGTCCTTTCCCGAATTTCCGTGGGAGCAGTCTATTACTATGCTCGGTTTCAGCATTTTTTCCTTCATAAGAGAGGCTGCTTTTTCAATTTCTTCTCTATTATAATTGGGCTTTGAAACCCCTCCCCTTAAAACCAAGTGAGTGTCGGGATTTCCGGTTGTGTGCACTATTGCCGAAAGTCCGTTTCGGGCAATGCCTACAAAGGCATGGGGCAGGCGGGAAACAATAACTCCGTTTATAGCGGCCGTTATGTCTCCGTAGGTGGTATTTTTAAAGCCGACCGGCATTGAAAGTCCTGAGGCCAGTTCTCTGTGGATTTGACTTTCGGCTGAGCGTGCTCCTATCGAAGCCCAGCTTACAAGGTCGGCAATGTATTGGGGAATCATAGGGTCTACCATTTCGGAGGCTGCAGGAATGCCTATTTCGGCAAGTTTAATAAGAAATTTTCTTGTCTTTTGAATGCCGCCTTCAATATTGATAAAGCCGTCAAGTTCAGGTTCTACGATAAGGCCTCTCCAGCCTAAAACGGTTCTGGGTTTTTCAAAGTAGGTACGCATTATAATATAGAAAGAATCGGAGCATTTCTTTTTTAGCTCTAATAGGCGCATAGCATAATCCTCGGCTGCCTCCGTGTCATGAATCGAGCAGGGGCCGACTATGAGTAAAAAACGCTCATCCTTTCCGTTTATTATATTGCTGATAGTTTTTCGGGCTTCGGCTATAAAAGAATAAAGAGAATCCGAGGCGGGTATTTTTTCTACCATTTCGGCAGGAGAACTTATGCAATGAATCCTCTCGATTCGGAGGTCAATAAGGTTTTTTATCATCTTTAAAAACTCATCTTTTTTACTTCTCTTTGTGAGTATGCCTCTTCTAAAAGGCTGTCTATTTCCATTCTTTCGAAAATTTCGGCCGCATCTTTGAGGTTTGAGTGTAAAATAGGGTGCTTGGGTGAAAACATTACACAGCAATCTTCGTACGGCAAGATTGAGGTTTCATAGGTGCCTATTTCCTTGGCTTCTATAGTAATTTCTTCCTTATCGAGGCCGATGAGGGGCCTAAAAACAGGAAATTCCGCATAAGAGTTTGTTACAGTCAAGTTTTCTACCGTTTGGCTTGCAACCTGAGCAAGGCTTTCTCCCGTGATAAGGCATTTGGAATTTATACCCCTTGCCGTCATATTTGCTATTTTCATCATGCAGATTCTCATCATTAAAGTTAGATAGGCCTCGGGGCTTTTTTCTCTGATTTGGTGCTGCACCTTTGTAAAGGGAATTATATTGAGATATCCGCCGAGGCCGTAGCCCGCTAAAATGTCGGCCAGTTTTTCAACCTTAGCCTGGGCTTCGGGCGAGGTATAAGGATGGGAGTGAAAATAGATATAGTCCAGCTTCATTCCGCGGGTGAGCATTTTAAAGCCTGCAACGGGGGAGTCTATTCCTCCCGATAGGAGCAAAAGTCCCCTTCCCGAACAGCCGCAGGGAAGACCCCGCCGTCCCTTGTGTTCAAGGCCGTAGATAAAAGCTTTTTCTCTTACTTCGATAGAAATTACGATGTCGGGATTATGAACATCTACTTTTAAAATCCCTTCAGTATGAATTACCCCTCCGACTTCCCGTGAAATTTCGTAGGAGGTTAGAGGGAAGTTTTTTTCTCCTCGGCGGGATTCTATTTTAAAGGTCTTAGCCCCCGCATCCCGGGCCCTTATAGCCTCAGCTCTGGCTGTTTCGGTAATGGCTTCAATAGTTTTTTCGGCAGGAAGGGCCTGTGCCCAGCCTGTAATGCCTATGAGTTTATTTAGGGCTTCTTCGGTTTTTTCTTTAAATTCGGGCTTGATGCTTACATACATTCTTCCGGCTCTCACGCGTATATTGGGTTTAGCCTCCGGTAAATAGCTGCGTAAATTCTGCGAAAGCCGCATTTCAAAGTCTTTTAAATTACCTTTTTTTAGGTTAATTTCGCCTATTTTTGCAAGATAGAAAAGTTCTTCCATAAGTTCATATTCTAGCCAAAAAATGCAAAAAAGTCCATCAGTGAAAATCTATAATAATTTATCCTCTTATTGACATTTTTATAAAAAATTCGTACTCTCTACCCGAGAGGTGTTTATGAAACCGATTAAGAAACTTTTTTTTCTGGTTATGTTTGTGTTTGTAAGTTTTTCGGCCTTTGCTTTTGATGAAGGCTTTACTCTGGGACTTAGATCTAATTTTTCCGGCTCCTACACTGACCCCCATATAAATGAGGCCGATAAAGAATATCTGGGCGCCGCTTTTATGCGCGGTATGGCCGGTTTTATTATGAACGGAGAAGCCGAACTTACCTATATTTTTGATTCGAAAAGATACTTTAATTATACAAATAATAATATCTTTGGAGGACTCGGACTCGCCTTTAACCTGGGTGTAGGACAGGGTTTTTCAGGTCAGATTTCGGGGCAGTATAATGCAAGTTTAGGTAAGAATATAGAAGTTTATTGCCGCGTATATATGACGCCTGTTGTAACTTTTGGGACAACAGTTAAGGCCCTGCTTTTTAAAAACAGGCTTGCTGTCGGATTGGGCCTTGGCGGTAAGATGCTGGCTGACCCGCAGCCTACCTATGAGCTGTATACCAATTTGACAGATGAAGAAGCGGAAATGCTGAATAATGGCGGTACCGGCCCCGACTTTTTTCCTGAAACGGGAACGCTATACATACCGGGATCTATGACACGCAAAATGAATCCTCTGGGACTTACCCTGAAAGCTGTAATTGACTACAATATACCGCTTATTGAAAAAATGAATGTTACCATGGGTTCCTACGCCTCTTATACCATTTATAAACCCGGATATGTTTCTTTACCGAAAAAAATTGCAAAAGCAGCCATTGAGAACGGCAAACTAAAAGGCATAGATGTCAATTTTGAACGGGATTCCATAAAATCTTTTTTTATGAATAGTCTTGATTTTGGTATAAGTTTAGGACTCTTATTTAGAATTTAAGGAGTAGTTTATGAAAAAGGAAAAATTATTTGTTTTAAGTTTGCTTATTTTTACGGCGGCTTACGTATGTTTTTCATGTCAACCGGCCTTGGGTGCTTCATGGTATAAACGTTCCGTTAAAGATGCCGGAGATAAAAAAAAGTTGACCGTACAATCGATAACGGTATGCGGTGTAACGCTGTACCCCGAAGCCAATGGAGAAGACTTTGTTGGAAAAGTAAATGCAAAAGATGCGATACTTTATCCTGATGATGTAAGCGCCGCCGTAAAGGACAATACCGGTGCTGCCGTTGAAGTTTCGATAACGATAAAAGGACAAGGCGGACAGGCCAATTTAAAAGAAGGGGAACCTGTTACCGTGCCCATCACGCTGAAGACCATAGACGGTTCAAATCTTGAAATACAAAAATACCTCTTTTTAGAACAAGACAGTTCTATGGGCGGCAGCGGAGCTGATTATAACCCCAAAGATCCTCAGGGAAATAAAAAGTTTATTGTAAAAATCAAAACGGAACATATTGAAGCCGATCCGTGGGACTATTATAAGGAAGGTGAGCCCGATAGCAGTGATGACGGTAATTTTAATTCGGCCAAATTCGACGAATGGATTCTCAATATGCCCAGTATGGAAGGTATTATTGCTTCATATAAATTCAGAGAAGGAAGCTGGACCGGCAGTCCTGAAATGGTCGACAACGTTCCGTCCGGAATAGGCTCTGGTGTTAAAGCGATTTCAGATGTAAAAGTATACCGTTATAAAAACAGAACCGACCGATGGGCCGCAATAGGGTATACGCCGGCTCCCGATCCAAAAGATGAACGCTTTTATTTTTTTAAATTTACGGCACATTCTCTCGGAGGCGCAGTCGGCGGGAAGCACGGCAGCTCCATGTTCTGTGTAGACCGGTATTCCAAATTTTTATTTTATTACAGCGAACCGACTAAAATAAAGAGTGTTTTCGGGAATGCCGTTCCTGAGGATTGGACGGATTATGCGGCTCCTACAGAAGGACAACATACTCAATTTTCCGAACCCTTTTATATGACAGACCCGGTAGGCTTTGTAAAAGAAGACGGTTCCGTTGTTCTGTACCAATGGATAAAGGATAACATAAATAATGCCGACTACCACCCAAAACAGAATCCTGCTTATACACAGCCTGCCGGAAGAAAAGCCAACAAGGTGGGTTTTTCTCCATATAGAGAAAAGCTCAAAATAACAAAAAAGACAATAGCTAAAGATAAAAATCCGAAATATACGGCCGTTAAACCGGTTATTTTGGAACAGCCCAAAGACGGTTATGCAAAACTGAATAGCCCCGAACTCGTTTTTGAGGTAAAAACGGAACCTGTACCAGACGGCGAAACGCTTTCGTATCAATGGTATAAGGCCGAAAGCAAAACTGAAGCGGGAACCGCAATTCCGGATGCAACGGAATCATCATACAAAATAACCGATACCTCAACCGAAACCAAATGCTATTTTTACTGTATCGTCAAAAATACGAATACGGACAACAATAAATCGGAACAAACTGAAAGCGAACGGGCAAAATGCCACATAACTGACGGGCAAATTCAGTCCGATGCTTTAAACCCTGAAATAACTGAACAGCCTAAAAGCAAAACTCTTCGTCTTAACAGTACGGAACAGCTTACCCTAAGAGTAAAAGCCAAATCCAAAGATGACGGAACCTTATCGTACCAATGGTTTAAGGCCGTCTCATCTGAGGCGGAAGGAACGGCTGTAACGGATGCCGATAAAGCCGAGTACACCTTTACACCCGATACCTCCGCTGCCGGCATAACATACTATTATTGTCTGGTTACGAATACGAACAATACGGTTCAAGGTGAACAGTCTGCAAGCAAAAAAAGTACTTATGCTGCAATCGAGATCGAAGAGTCTTACAAGGTTGAATTTTCTGTTTTGGGAGAAGAAGGAGGCACTCTTGCTGCTCTGCACAACGGTAAGCCCATCAAATCCGGAGCGTATATAAAAAAGGGCGAACAAGTCAAATTTATTGCAACACCGGAGCCCAATTCTAGGTATAAGGTTAAAAAATGGTTTGGCGTACCGGAAGATGCATTTAAGGATCAAGATAAAACGTTTGCGGTTATGACTGTAGAATCTGCAAACCTAAATGTTTCCGTATCTTTTATTACAATGTTCCTTAAAATAACCCCCAAAATTCACAATGAAAGTTTACAGTCTTGGTCTACGGCAGACGGTGATCACTTCAATCATAAATATATTGATGGGGTTCATCTTTCTCATAAGAATACGGTTCAGGTAACCGGTGGAAGCAATGTTACAGAATCGTGGGATTATATGTTTTCCATTGAAAACAATAGTGGGAAATGGATAAAGGTTAAGTCGGGAGATTTTATCAACGTAGGAACCGATAAATCCGCAAATGCCGCTTGGTTGACAACCGAGTTTTCTTCGTTTTCTGACTTAAAGATATCTTTCTCCAATTACCTGATTAAAGCAAATCGACACGATTATTGGTGGGCGGAATGGACGACATGGGGAGGTGGGAATGTATATCCTCTTCAAGCCATCGACGACAACAGTATTTTTCCTTTGGTATACAATGAAACTACGGGAATGTGGACGGTAGATAAGGCCAATGTTAATATAAAACGCTCAGACGATATTCCGTTGCCAGCCGAATTTGCAGGTACAAAGCCGAATCCCAACCGAAGAATTTCCTATAAAAGAGTAACCATCACCTACGATGAGAACTTTACCCTTGCCGACGGTGAAGAAAAAGATTTCGTTATTACATATGAGGTGGACAACCACGATGAGACACGCTCAAAGGGAAAAATAAAAGTAATTTATACAATCAGTTGGAAATAAATTTTAAAAGCCGAAGTCTCCCCGTGAGCCTCCGGCTTTTTTCAAGTTTAGGAATCTTATGAAAAAATTAAGTTTAAAGCTTTTAGGTTTGTTTTTGTTTCTCTTTTGTTTTGTGAATTTTCTAATAGCCGGGGACTTAGAGGACCATAGTATAAAAGCTAATCCCGAAAATCCCGACTGCATTTACGAAAAAGCAAGGCTGGGTGATTGCCTTATTCACATGGCAAAAATTACTTCGCCCTCAAAGGGATCGGCACCGGCAGTTGAAATCCTTTTTACCTCCGATTTTAAATGGGAGCCGTGTGCTCCTCATGAAGGCTGGGGGAAAGAAGGAAAAACTTATCAATACAGAGAAACCGAGGTGCCGGGGTCTTCCGTGTTTTTAGGCATAACAAATAAGATAAACGATGTGGTTTATTTCAAGGTAGAAGGAGTTCACCCCTTTGATTTGCCTATTTATGATGAGCCTTCAGAAGCTAAAATCCTTGAACGTTTTATTTTCTTTAAATTTACCGCTTATGCGGCTAAAGGCGGTATTTTTGAAAATGCTCTCAATAATTTAATGTGTGCACTTGATACCCATACTAAGCTTCTTTACACCTATGGAATGCCGAGCGAATACAAAAAAATAATTGGAAACAATTATATTCCACAAAAATGGCTTCCTTATGAAATACACTCGAATACGGCGGAAGCAAAATTAAAGTTTTATGAATATGATCCAATCGGCTTTGTTTCCCTTGAAAAAACTTACGATTTTTTGGGAGTAAAGACCAATGTTCACTTATATGATTGGTGGAATGAATCTGTAGGAGCTGGATCTTCGATGAAGACCGTAAAAGAAAAACGCTTTATGCCGCGCCTTTCCGGAGAAGCCCTTGAGGACTGGACTATCCGAGATGCCTCTAGACCCGTGCGTTCCCCGTATAGAAAATTTTAAATAAGGTTGGTAAGCTGTTTTTATGGATCTATTCTTTTAGCACATAATCGATTTCTTGTTCAATCTGTAAAAGTATATGCTTGGATACTTTTCCAACTTTTTCTTCAAGTCGGGATTTATCTACCACTATAATTTGATGAACAAGTGCAACAGAATTTTTTGGAAGTTGTGATTCATTTTTGGGAATGAAAACATTACCTTTTAATTCGGCATTGACAGTATTAGATGTAAGAGGAACAACTATTTTTGTATTTAAACTATTCAAATTCTTTTTATCGGACTGTATTATTATTACCGGTCGCCTCATCCCTGGTTCACTCCCGGCCGGAATGCCGAAATCAAGCATATAAACATCACCACGAGTCATTCTTTATACTCTCCCAAACGGTTTCCAGACTTGATTCTCTAATTTTTTTTAAGGCTTCTCCTTCTGCCAAGATAGAAGTTTGTTTATTAACATTATTTGCAATAAAGGTAAGAAGACGAATCTGTTCTGCTAAAGAAAAAGAAAGAACTTGATTTTCAACTTGTGTAAGTGCATCAGACATAATCTACCTCCATAACTATAAATTATATACTAAATTACCTTTTTCCGCAACTTGTTGCTTGCCTGTTATTTATTTTCTACTTTTATTATGCAGATAGTTTATTATGTTTTAAAAAGGAATTTATCCCTATTGTCAATATTAAGACGATGACCGACACGAGGGCTGTAAAGCCGCCGGGAGCGACATTTAGGTGATAGGATAAGACCAAGCCGAGCATTATGTCTGCTACGCTTATAAAAATAGAAAAAATTAATGTCTTTTTAAAGCTTATTTTTAATTGAAGGGCTGTTGCGACCGGTAGAGCTATCATCGAGCTTAAAACCAACATTCCCACTATTTTTAATGAAACGGCTATCGTTGCCGCTGTTAGGCCTGAAAACAAGTAATTGATAAGCCTAACCTTAACTCCTATTATTTTTGCAATATCTTCATCGAGGGCTATGTAGACCATCTTGTGATACATGAGGCCGAGAGTAACCAATGACAAGATGCTTAAAGCAATCACGGTAATTAAATCCGAAGAAGAAACGGTTAAGACGCTTCCGAATAAATAGGTTTCGGCATTTGCTCTAACGGTTCCTGAGCTTATGAGGGTAATGGCGATTCCGACACTCAAGGACAAAACTATCGAAAGGATTAAATCTTGGTATTCTTTAAAAGCATTCCGCAGGGCTTCTATCAGGGCTCCTGCTGCTGTCGTAAAAATAAAGGCTCCAAGGATGGGGTTTATTCCTGAAGCGAGGGCGAGGGTAACGCCTGCAAGGGAGCTGTGGGAAAGGGTGTCCCCTATGAGGGAGTATCTTCTGAGTACTAAAAATAAGCCGATTGAAGGACAAAGGATTCCTATAAAAAAAGAAACGATAAAGGCATTTTGCATAAAACCGTATTGAAGCATTTTATTTTTCCCCCTT
Source organism: Treponema denticola ATCC 35405 (assembly GCF_000008185.1). Taxonomy (NCBI): domain Bacteria; kingdom Pseudomonadati; phylum Spirochaetota; class Spirochaetia; order Treponematales; family Treponemataceae; genus Treponema; species Treponema denticola. The sequence continues at coordinate 2,589,022 of NC_002967.9, read as the reverse complement.
TGGTTTAAATTGAACAAAGTTCGGATTAAAAAATTCCGAAGTATATTGTTGAGGATTACACAAATGACCTTCTCCGTTTTTTATGTGAAATATTTTTGTAGAATTAAAAATAGCGGCATCTAAATTATGGTCAACCGAAATTACGGTCAGTCCCTTTTTAACGTTTAAATCTTTTACAAAAGAATAGATTTCTTTTTGCCCCTGAACATCTATTCCGGTAGAAAGTTCATCTAAGATTAAAAGGTCGGGATCCCCGATAAGGGCACGGGCTATGTAGAGTTTTTGAAGCTGGCCTCCGGAAAGTTCTCCAACAAGGCTGTTTTTGTATTCGGTTAAATTCACTCTTTCCAGGGCTTTTAGAGCACAATCGCTTTCCCTTATCTTTAATATTTTTCTATAGGAATTTAAAAGTTCAAAAAGCGTAATCGGGAAATCGTTTAGGTTTTCTTTTTTTTGCGGAAGATAGCCGATTTTTTTTGCATTGATAATAATTTCACCTTTTTGTATTTTCAGCAATTTTAAAATCAGCTTTAGGAGGGTGCTTTTTCCGCAGCCGTTTTCTCCCACAATCGAAATATAATCGCCTTGGTTTACTTCCAAATTTATATTTTTTAAAACTTCTTTTTTTGAATTCGGATATTTAAACTTGAGAGAATTTATTTTTACCATAGGAAATGCATTTTACTTCTTTTTTTTAAAGATTGCAAGACGGACTTGTATTTATTAAAGATTGTTTATTTCGTCTTGTTTTAAGCCTGTGGCTTGCATAATGACTTCGTGTGCCACGCCTAGATCAAGTAAGTTCTTTGCTGTTTCGAGTTTTGTTTGATATACGCCTTCTGTATAGCCCTCGTGTTTTTCTGATGCCATATCGTGTTGATATTTCATGCGGGATTCGTAGAGCCATTTGTCTCGAGGACTCATTTCCATTACTTCAATAGCTGCATTTGCTTTTTTCATTGTTTTGGAATTTTGTGCCAACATCTTTCTTACCTCCCTATCATCTGTTTCAATAAATTTCAGCCAGCTTAATAAGCGTTTTGTTTTAATGTCCGTATAATTTGATTCTTCTAAAAGCTTTGCTGTTTCAAGATTTATAATATGAATCTCAAGTTTTGAAAATAAAGGCTCTTTTGTATCCTTTTCCATAACGAAATATTTATTGTGCAAACGCTTATTTTTATTAAAGCCTTTTCCTATCAAATTTATTGTAATACATTTCGGAAGATTTGTATAGTCTTGACCTTGTTTTATACTTTCGTTATACATTTTTGACCAATAATATACGCTTCTTTCAGGAAAATCTCCTCTCCACCTATTCTGTATTTCAATATTTATAATTGTTTTGTCTTTTAGTCTTAACTTTATATCCAAGATACCTAGCTTTTCGGTCAAAATTTCTTTATGAAATTCTTTATCCAAAAGTTCTAATCCTGCGATATTTTCAGGTAGAATGTCGAGTATACATTCCAGCAAATCTTGTAGGATGTCTGTATTTTCCTCAGTTCCAAAAATACGCTTAAAAGCATAATCATTTCGTAGGGTTATTTTGAAATTTGTATCATTTTTCATTTGTTCCTCTCATACCTCCTATTATATTTATATGAAAAAATAAGATTTATGAGTAAAATTTAAAAAATATTTTGTAATTTCTAATTATAACAGCTTAAAAGTTAGCCTATTGCTATTTTTATTTGTTTCCTATAAAATACAAGTTAGAGGTTAGTTATGATTCATAAACGCCTGACAGGGTCGGTGCCGAAAAGTAAAAAATGGATATTGCTTTCGGCTCTTTCTTCATGGATTTCTCTATTGTGCAATACGGCTATTACCTTTGTAACTGTGCGCTTTATTTTCGGCCTATATAATTCTTCGCTTGATAAAAAAATGGTTTTTGTGTTGTTATTCGCAGCTTCGGCTGCCTTGATAATAAGAGTTATTGCCGTCCGTAAACGCTCTTACTTTTCGTATAGGGCAGGAACCGAGGTTAAAAGAACATTGCGCTCGATGCTCTACGATAAATTTATTTCGTTAAAGCTTAATTATTCTCAATATATAAGCATGGCCGAGGTTACTCAAATAGGTACTGACGGAATCGAGCAGCTTGATTCTTATTTTGGGGCTTATCTGCCTCAGTTTTTTTTCAGTATGGCAGCTCCGGTAACTCTTTTTATAATTCTTGCACCGATAAACTTTTTTGCCGCCCTTGTGCTTTTTGTCTGCGTGCCCTTAATTCCCCTTTCGATTGCAGCCATTCAAACGGTTGCAAAGCGTATTTTAAAAAGATACCTTGATGTTTATACGGGGCTCGGAGATTCCTTTTTGGATAACCTCCGCGGCCTTATCCCCTTGAAAGCCTATTCCGACGATGAGGCTCAGCATAGGGAACTAAATGCCGAGGCGGAAAATTTTAGGCGGATAACGATGAGGGTTTTAACCATGCAGCTTAATTCTATCTTTGTGATGGATACCGTTGCATACGGCGGGACTGCCCTCGGAACAATCGTCAGCCTTTATCAGTTAAGAGTCGGAAATCTTTCGATAGAAGGAGATCTTCTTTTTATTTTGCTTTGTGCCGAATTCTTTTTACCTCTGCGTGCACTGGGCTCGTTCTTTCATATAGCGATGAACGGCATAACCGCAGCGAACCGCCTCTTTGAATTGATGGATGTAAAAAGCGATTCGGCTTCAATTTTAAGCGAAGCCGAACTTGAAGAAACTGCAAAAAAAATTAAAAGAGCTCAGTTCGGCAGTCAGCCGGATTCTCTACAGGGCAATTTGCCTTCGCTCGAAGTAAAAAATTTAAACTTTAATTATAACGAATCAAAGCAGGCTCTAAAAAATATCTCTCTTGAATTTTTAAAACCGGGCTTTTACGGCATCGCAGGAGAAAGCGGTTCGGGCAAATCCACTGCGGCCGCCTTACTTATGGGCTTACAAAAAAACTATTCCGGCGAAATCCTCTTATCGGGCATAGAAGCAAAAAAACTTCCCGACGAATTTAGAGCTAGGTATATGAATCTTGTCTCTACCGAAAGCTTTTTGTTCGGAGCTTCGGTGAGGGAAAACCTTTTAATAGCGAAGCCTTCTGCAAGCGATGAAGAATTGATGAGCGTATTAAAAGAAGTTCTCTTAGACGAGTTTATTTTAAACAGAAACTCTTCGGGAGACGGTAATTCGGGTTTGGATTTTTATATTGAATCGGGCGGAAAGAATTTATCGGGCGGACAGGTTCAGCGTTTTGCTCTTGCGCGGGCTCTCCTCCATGATGCGGACATTTATATTTTTGATGAGGCTGTAAGCAATATCGATGTCGAAAGCGAAGAGCTTATTTTAAGCACTCTTTATGAATTAAGCAAAACCAAAATAATTATCTTTATTTCACACAGGCTTGCGAATATTGAAAATGCAGATCACATCTATGTATTTGAAAAGGGTGAAATAAAAGAAGAAGGAACTCATTCAAGCCTCATTGAAAAAAACGGTATCTATGCAAGGATGTATTTGCAGCAAAAAGATCTTGAAAAAATACGGATGGATGTAAAATGAAAAAAAGCGAACTTATAAAAAAATTGATAGTATTTGTAAAACCTCTTAGCGGAGTTATGACTATAACTGTCATCTTAAGGGTTTTGGGCTTTATCATTGCAGCGGCCATCCCTGTTTTGGGCGGAGTCGGCATTGTTTCTCTTGTAGACTTAAAGATTTTTAATGTTTCTGTTTCCTTGGATTTTGTAATCATAGGCCTTATCATCTGTGCCGTAAGCCGAGGTATCTTTAGATACGGCGAACAGCTTTCGGGGCATTACATAGCCTTCACCCTCTTGGCCTTGATACGGGATAAAATTTTTACGGCTATGAGAAGACTGGCCTTTGTTAAATTACAAAAAAAGGATTCAGGCAGCCTTCTGTCTATTATAACTGCCGACATAGAATTACTTGAAGTTTTTTATGCCCACACTATAGCCCCGGCAGCTTCTGCCGTACTCTACTTTATTTTTGCCTTAATTATCTTTGCTAAAATACACATTGTCTTGAGCCTTACGGTTGCCCTCATCTATATAGTCATCGGCTTCTTCCTTCCTCTCCTCTTCGCTAAGATGGATGACGGGGCCGGTGTAGAATACCGAAAAAAAATGAGCTCCCTTAATTCTTTCTTTTTGGATTCCCTCCTCGGAATAAAAGAGATTATCTTTTTTGACAAGATAAAAGAAAGAAAAGATAATATTGAAAAGAGAGGCGAGGCCATAAGCGGAACCTTTAAGCTCTTAAAAAACTTTGAGGGGAAGACCTTTGCAATTACGGAAGCGGCTCTTACTCTTTGCAATTTTTTAATGCTGGGCATTTCTACCTTCCTCTTGGTAAGCGGAAAAATTGACTTTGCCGCTTTTTTAATTTCCAACCTGATGCTTCTTTCAGGCTACGGCCCGATAATAGCGGTTTCAGGTTTGGCAGTAAACTTGCAGCAAACCTTTGCTTCAGCAGAGAGGGTTTTTTCCCTGCTTGAAGAGAAGCCCGAACTCGATGAAGTTACAGACGGCGAAAACCTAAGCTTTGAAAAAGTCGATGCCGATAACATCAACTTTAGATATGACGATATGGAAGTTTTACAGGATGTAAGTATCTCCGTTAAAAAAGACGAGATAGTCGGCCTTTGCGGCAAAAGCGGAAGCGGTAAGAGTACCTTGCTCCGCCTAATCATGCGCTTTTTCGATCCCCTGTCGGGTGAGGTAAAGATGAGCGGTATCGATATTAAAAAGATAAACACGGCAAGTTTACGGGAGGCCGTTTCTTACATTACCCAGCAGACCTATATTTTCAAAAAATCTATTTATGAAAATATTCTCCTTGCAAACAGGAATGCTTCAAAAGAGGATGTTATCGAAGCCGCCAAAAAAGCCGCAATCCACGATTTTATTATGAGCTTACCTGAAGGCTATGATACGAAGATGACAGAGCTTGGAGGAAATCTTTCGAGCGGCGAAAAGCAGCGTCTCGGTCTTGCCCGAGCCTTTTTGCACAAGGCCCCGCTTTTGTTACTCGACGAGCCGACCGGAAACTTGGACAGCTTAAACGAAGCCCTCATTTTAAATTCGATATACCAAGAAAAAAAAGACAAAGGCGTTTTAATTGTAAGCCACCGCAAATCCACCGTGAACGCTGCCGATAAAATTGTTTACATTGAAAAGGGAAGGGTGAGGTAGAAAAAAATAAAAATCCCCATCGGAGGGGCGAAGTCTTCCGATGGGGTAAGGCTTGTTTTAATTTTGATTAAGGTTACTATAGTTATTCAGCGTTCGCTATTTGGTCAGCAGTATAATCTGAAGATTTTGTTCCCACTAAATAAAAATCATCACCGTCTTTACCAATAGTCAGCGTATTTCCTTCTATTTTGAAGGTTGTAGTTTCATCTTCATTATCGTCAAATGTTATCTTGTTGCCTGATATTGTGTATTTCGCTTTCTACAACTTATATAATTCACCTTCTACCGCTAAAAGAAGGATAGCTAAAAATATTTTATTTTTCATTAAAATCTCCTTAAGGTTACTTGGATATTTTGTTTAAAGCTTTTAAGAAAAAATCCGCCATTCTTAAAAACTTTGCAAGTGCCTATGGAGCTATACTATGCTGTCAAGCCCTTGATAACTTTCTGAATCTTACTCTCTTTTCGCAATCATGGTTGTAATAGTTTTTATAAAATATTTTTATAAATTTTACAATAAAACACAAATAAATAATACAATAATTATGATAAGGAGAAAAATTTATTATGAAAGAAGAATTTTTAAATCCCAAGATGGATTGGGTATTCAAGTTGATGTTTTCTAAAGGAAAAAAGGGTAACAAGGCTCTTATAAGCTTTTTAAATGCTTTTTTGGAAGATTCTTACGGTAAAATCAAAAAAGCGGATATTTTAAATACAGAGCTTATCCGTGAGACTCCTAATGGAGAGACTTATCATCTTGATTTTTTAATTAAAACGGACACAGGCCTTATTATAGACCTTGAGATGCAGCAGTTTTGGAAAGAAAACTATCCTAGACGCAGTCAAATGTATCTTTTGCGTTTGGCCTCCCGTTTTTTGAAATTGGAATCAAAAAAAGATGATCCTTTTTATGCCGTAAGTATTTCGGTTTTCGGTTGTAATGTTCCTAAAAATGCAAAGCTTGTAAAAATGTCTGAAAATTCCGTTATTCAATATATTTACATTGAATTAAATGAGTTAATAGGTTATACTATAAAAAAGAGCCTAGAAGATTACACCTTAAAAGATTTTTGGATAAGGTTTTTGACTACTTATGAACAAGACAAAAAGAGCGGTGTCTTGAAAAAATTATGTGAATTAGAGGAGGGTATCAGGATGGCAGAAGAAACAATTCTTAGGGTAACTGAAGAAGAAAGACGTATAGCTAGAGAATTATCTAGGGAGAAATATCAGATGCTCTTAGAAGCTGAAAGAGGTGATGCCAGAAGGGAAGGTCGTGCAGAGGGATTTGCTGATGGTGAGTATCAGGCAAAACTGGATATGGCAAAATTGATGAAGACTATGAATTACTCCATAGATGATATTCATAAAATTACAGGTCTTGCTATTCAGGAAATCAAAGAGTTTTAAGAGTTGTATCAATTTAAACTTTCTGAATCTTACTCCCTTTCTACCATCATATAAAGCAGGGCGTTTATAATGGAGGCGGCGACATTGCTTCCGCCCTTGGTGCCTACGGTAGAGATTTGGGGAAAGGGTTTTGAACGCAGGGCTTCTTTTGATTCGGCGGCTCCTACAAAGCCGACGGGAACGCCGATTATAAATTCGGGGGAAACTTTTTTTTCTTCGCAGAGCTCCAAGAGCCTAAAAAGAGCCGTCGGGGCATTCCCGATTACAAAGGCTTTGGCTCCTTCTTGGACTGCAAGGTCTACGGCTGCCGAAGAGCGCGTGATTCCGTCTTCCTTGGACATCTTAAAAACCCTCTCATCATCGATGAGGCATAAAAGTTTATTTTCGGTTTTTGAGAGGGCGGGCTTGTTGATGCCTGTCAGCACCATCTTGGTATCGGTAAAAATGGTTATGCCTTTTTGAAGAGCCCTTTTAGCCGATTCTATAAAGTTATTTTGAAATACGATTATCTTTCTATACTCGACATCGCCCGTAGTGTGAATCATCCTCTTGGCTATAATTTTTTCTTCTTCCGTAAAAGCAACATCCTTCATGCTTTCTTCAATTATATCCATGCTTTTATTTTCTATTTCCATAGGTTTTTTAATGTACATTGATTTTTTCCTTTAAGATACTTTTGGGATATTTATAGATTGAACCGCAGTTATGGCAATAAAGCTCTATTTGCTCAGGGCCGTTTTCGTACATGTCTGCAATTTCTTTTTCAGGTAGGGTAAAAAGTTTATTGCGGAAATTTTCCTCCGAGCAGGGACAATAAAAGTCTATCTTTCTTTCGATTAAAACTTGGGGATTACAGTCACGGAAAAGGCCGAAGATGACATCTTCCCTGTCTCCGCCTTCCGCAAACCATTGGCCTATCGAGGGGCAGGCTGCAAAGGCTCTTTCCGCCTTTTCTATCAAGCCTTCTTCGGCTCCCGGCATTAGTTGAATATACATTCCGCCCGCCCCGATGATTCTTCCTTCCTTGTCGAATTGGATGCCTGTATTAAAACCCGTTACCGTCTGCTCTGATTGTAAAAAATATTCGGATAGATCAAGGGCTATGTTTTTGTGTTTTATTTCGACGATTCCGGTTAGGGGTTCCCTGGCACCTTCAGGGAAGCGGATAACCGAGATTTTTCCTTCTCCGAAAAGAGGTTTTAGGTCCCATGTTTCTAAGGGCCTGTCCGGCCTTATGGGGTCTTCCAAAAGATAACCCCTTACAAAGCCTTCGCTAAAGGCTTCGACACTAAAGCCTACAAGGGGGCCTTGAGTGTCGCATCTAAATATGATTCGGTCCCTTCCTTTCATTGTCGGAATTAAGAGAGCCCCGCAAAGGGAGGCGTGGCCTAGGGCCAGGCTTTCTAAAATACCTAAATTGTGCTGCACCCTCATCTTATTTACAAAGCGGGTTCCGTGAAAAAAAGCTCCGCGGATTTGGCCTTCGCCGAGCATAAAGACCGTCATTCCGTCTTCGTGCATGGTTTTAAATTTTTCGATTAAGACGGGATCGGTTATCGGTTTATCTATCATAGGCGGATTATACCAGAGTTTGGGCTTTTGTACAAGGATTGACACCTTCTCTTTTTTTGTATAAAATATCCTGCTTTTGTCTATATTTAAATGTTTTTAAGGAAGAAATTATGTCAAACGAAAAGAAATTATTACATTGGGCAGATCAGACTGCCGAAAAAATCATAAGAGAGAGGGGAGACCTCGATGTTTACACCTGCGCGTCCGGTATTACGCCTTCGGGAACCGTTCACGTAGGAAATTTCCGCGAAATTATTTCCGTCGATTTGGTTGTGAGGGCCTTGCGCTCCCGCGGAAAAAATGTGCGCTTTATTTATTCTTGGGATGATTATGACGTATTCCGCAAGGTTCCTGCAAATATGCCCAAGCCTGAAGTTTTAGAAAAATATCTCCGCTATCCGATTACGATGGTTCCCGATACATTTGAGAGAGATGAAAACTATGCCCGTCACCACGAGCATGATGTAGAAGCCGTATTACCCCGCGTCGGCATTCACCCCGAATATCTTTATCAGGCCGAACGCTATCAAAAGGGAATGTATGCTGAAGGAATGAAAAAAGCCTTGGATAACAGAGAAGAGCTTAAAGACATTTTAAATACTTACCGAGATGAGTCTCATAAAATTACCGAAGAGTACTGGCCGGTTTCAGTTTTTTGTACAGCCTGTAATAAGGACACTACAAAGATAGAATCATGGGACGGAGACTGGACGCTTAAATACTCTTGCGAATGCGGACATTGCGAAGCTTTGGATCTGCGTAAGGCAAAGTCTGTAAAGCTGGGCTGGAGGGTTGACTGGCCCATGCGCTGGGCTTTTGAAAAAACCGTTTTTGAGCCGGCCGGAAAGGATCATCACTCACAAGGAGGCTCCTTCGATACGGCAAGCTTGGTTTCCGACCGCATTTATAACTGGCCTGCTCCCGTAAGTTTCCGATATGATTTTATCGGTTTAAAGGGAGTGCCCGGAAAGATGGCCTCTTCTAAGGGAAAGGTTGTAAGCCTTGCAGAAGTACTTGAAGTTTATCAGCCCGAAGTTGCCCGCTATCTTTTTGCGGGTACAAGGCCCAACACCGAATTCGTTATCAGCTTTGATCTTGATGTAATTAAGATTTACGAGGACTATGACAAAACAGAGCGCATTGCATGGAAGGCCGAAAAGGCTAAAAACGATGAGACCTTCGAAAAAGAATATAGAATCTATGAGCTTTCTCAAATAGACGGAATGCCTGAGTGTATTTCCTATCAAATTCCTTTTAGGCATTTATGCAATCTTTTACAGATAAATTCGGGCGATATTGAAGCCGTAATAAAGGGGCTTCCCGATGTAAAGCCTGCCCAAGTTGATAGGCTGAGAACCCGTGCCGAATGTGCTTGGAACTGGATCACGGACGGGGGTGCTCCCGAAGAGTTTAAGTTTGCTTTAAGAGCTGACGGCTCAAAGGCTGAGCTCTCCGAGCCGGAAACAAAGGCGATTAAAACGATAAGGGATTCCCTTTTACCAAAAATGGACGAGATGGATGAAAAAACTTTTTCGACAGCCCTTTACGATGCGGCAAAAGAATGCGGCTTGGAACCCAAGCAAATGTTTGTTGCCGTTTATCAAGCCCTTGTTTCGAAAGATCAGGGCCCTCGTCTGGCCGGCTTTATGAAAACCATCGGCAAAGAAAGACTTGAAAAAATATTTAAAGATTATTAAAAGGATAACATTATGTTCAAATTTTTAAAGACAGGGTATATGGTTTTATACCTTGCCTTGCAGCCCCTTTCCACTGCGTTGGAAGTAGGAGTTTCGTATGTAATGATGCTGGCAATAGACTATGCAACAAACGGAACTATCGAAAAGCTGCACTTGTACCTCATCGGTACCATAGCCTATCTTGTCATCTCCTTTTTGGTAGATATTGTGACTAAGAGGGTGCGCGAAAAAGCAAGTGCACAGGCTCTTTTTTCGTTGAGGGAAGCCTTGATAAAAAAAATACTGGCCATGAGTACTAGCGAATATGCCTCGCGCAATTCGGGAAGCTATGTTGCCTATCTTACAAAGAATGTTGAAAAACTGGAAGAGTCTTATTTTTGGACAATCTTCCGAATTTATCCTTCAGTTTTACAGCTGATAGTTTCGGTTATTTGGCTTTCGATTATGGATTGGAGACTTTCTCTCTTTGTTCTTTTTACCGGTCTTATCCAGCTCATTGTTCCCAAATTTACGGTGAAGCCTGTAGCCAAGGCCGAGAAGGACTATATTGAAAAAAGCGAAAATTACACTATCAGCCTAAAAGAAATATTTTCCGCCTTTGATCTGATTAAGTCCTATAACCTTCAGGAAAAAATCGAGATTCTTCACCGCAATGCGAACACCGGTTATAAAAAAGCTTCTTTTAAGGACAGGTATATGAGCGGCTTTATGGGGAGTCTCGGTGATTTCTTTTCGAGCATAACCTACATAGGCGTTTTCTTTTTAGGTGCAGTTTTGGTTCTTTTAGGCTTTTTTAAAATCTCGGTAATAATAGCTGCAAGCCAGCTTGTAATCTTCATCGTTTATCCTTTGAGTAACCTGACTCAATATATAACATCTATTTTGGCTGCAAAGGCGGTAATAAAAGATTTGGATGAAATTTTAAACTTGCAAGAAAAGGACAGTTCCTTAAAAGACTTGGAAGCAAAAACTTCTTTTGAAGATTCGATAAGTTTTGAAAATATGAGTTTTAGCTATCCCCAAGATGGCGAAGATGAAGATAATGAAGAAGAAAATCAGGGTGCTTTTCCTGCCTTAAAAAATGTAAATCTTAGCGTAAAAAAAGGCGAAAAGGTTTTAATTGTAGGGGAAAGCGGTTCGGGAAAATCCACCCTTTTAAGCCTTTTATACAAAAAATTTACGGGCTATGAGGGACTTATAAAAATAGACGGAACGGATATCCGCAAGATTCCCGATGATTCTTATTTTAAGCTTGTGTCAGTAGTGCATCAGTCTCCATTTATCTTTGACGACACAATCAAAAATAATATTGCCCTTTATAATGAAGATATAAGCGATGAAAGAATAAAGGAAGCTTGTAAAAAAGCCGGCTTACAAAAGTTTATCGAAGGTCTTCCTCTCGGCCTTGAAACAAGGATAGGCGAAGGGGCCTCGAAAATTTCAGGCGGAGAAAAACAGCGCATAGCTATTGCGAGGGCCTTGGTAAAGGATTCCCCCATTCTTTTGATGGATGAAGCAACCTCTGCCTTAGATAAGGAAACGAGTGCCGAAATAGAAAATACCGTGTTATCCCAAAGAGAACTAACCTGTATAATAATTTCGCACCATGTAAGCGAAGCCTTGCGGGCTCGGGCAGATAAAATTGTTACCGTAAAAGACGGATTGGCCGATATTTAGAAGCGGAAAAGCCGGTCTTTGCAAAACTTAAAAATTTCCTAAAAAAAAGGCTTTTATTTTTTTGCAAATTGTGCTAACATTCTTTCTATGGCTAATGATAACTTGTACACACGCAAGATAGAACCTGCTCCCGATAAGCCTGTACAAAACGGAAAATCGAATTTCGGCACTTTTTCAGGCTGCTTTAAAAAATTCGATATAAGAGGGCTTTATCGGGTATTCGGTAATATTCCGCTTCCTAGAATAATTACCAACGGAAGGATTTCGGGGACGATGAGGTTTCTATTCTGCGATGATGAGATAATAGGCGAAATAGCATTTTTTTCGTGCTATATTTTTTCCTTTATGGAAACAACTTTTTGGGTTCGTAAAACTCAGCAAAAATATGCCTATCGGCAATACCTGCCGGGCGGCTTTATTCATATTCCTAAACATATAAGATACAGCGTTACTGCCTGCCGCAAGTCATATAGATATGCCCGTATTTTTTCCCGCCTGTCGCATGGAAAACTTCATGCCGATTTTGACTTTTCGGCCCGTGATTCCCGTCCCTCATGCGAAGGCCGTTTGGATCTGGATATTCGGGATAAAGAAGCCTTGGATTTTTCATGCGTAATTCCGAACTATGTGAGCCGGCGATGTATGGCCATGTACATGCAGACAGGGACGGTAAAGGGCTGGGTAAGCTTGGGTTACAACGAAGATATTCAGCTAAAAAAAGAAACGGCCGTGGGCGTCTTTGATGTGCGGAAGTCCTATACCGGTTTTAGGTCAAAGCGTACCCTTGTAAACGGACTAGGCAAACTGGGAGATAAGTCTTTAGTTTTTTATCTTGCAAATTCGATAGCAGCCGACAGCAATAGGTATAATGATAATATGATACTCTATGACGGGAAGCGCACCCCCCTTCCTCCGGTAAAAATAACCCGTCCCTTCGGTATCATGGGAAAATGGATAATACAGGACACCGAAAGCATGGTAGACCTTGTGTTTCTTCCTGTTTCAAAAAATTACAAAAGAGTAAATGCCGCAGTTTTTAGGACGGAGTACAGTACCGTTTACGGTCATTTTGAAGGTACTCTGCTGACAGCCGACGGAGAAGAATTAAAGCTAAAATCTTTTCCCGGCATAGCTAAAAAATATAATATCAGAATATGATTATTAAAATAGAAGGGGTCGAAATCGAATGGGCCGAATCAAAGGGGCGGAAACTCAGGCTTACCATATCGCCTAAGACGGCTATTCCCTGTATCCATGTTCCGAAAAATTATTCTCAAAGCAAGGCCTTGGACTTTGTAAAAGAAAATATTGCGTGGATAAAAAAACATCAGGCACGAATAGAAGAAAAGATTTTTAAGAAGAATATAAAAGCCTCATTAAAGGACGGCTCCACGGTAAGTTTATGGGGAGCCGATTATAAAATTAAAATACTGCGTGCCAAAAAAAATGCAAGCGTCGCAGTCGATGATGATTTTATCTATTTAAAAGAGCCTTTTGGAGCGGATCCAAAAAAACGGCCTTCAATTTTGAACCGTCTTTATAAAAAGGAATTGGAACTTTATGTAGAAGAAATCTTGCCCTTTTGGGAAGATAAAATAAAAGAATCCGCCTCCGAGATAAAATACAGGGATATGAAAAGCAAGTGGGGTTCATGTAATTCTTATACCGGCATAATTACCTTAAACACAAAGCTTGCAGCTCTTCCTTGTGAATGTGCCGAAATGGTGCTGGTACATGAGTTCGTTCATTTTAAGGAAAGGCTCCACAACGACCGCTTTAAGCGATATATGACTAAATATCTTCCCGACTGGAAAGAAAGAGTTAAGCTCTTGAATTCTGAAGATTATTAGGGGAATCGATAAGGGGCAATGTGTAATGAGTAATTAAGTTATCAGCTATCGATTACCGATTATTCATTACACATTATTAATTAATTTAAACTTTAAATTTTCCGACTTCTTTAGAAAGATTTTCAATGCTCTCTTTATTTTTTTGACTTATTGTGTGTACTTCCTGTACGGCATTGCTAATCTGTACGGCACCGGAGGCCATCTCGTTCATACTGTCAGTGATGACGCGGGTAAGTTCGTCGAGTTTTTGCATCTCTTGAGCAACATTCTCACCGCCGCGAAGCATTTCGGCTGAGCCGTCATTTACTTGGTTGGTTACCATGTTTATGTCGCGGATAGCAGTGAGTACTTCCTTGCTGCCGTTTTCTTGTTCGTGCATAGCGTTCATTAGATTTTGGCTCATCGTTTTGACATGCTCTGAAAGGGCGAAAATGGCATTAAATTTTTCTTCTGCCGTTTTTGCAGAGTATGAAAGAGTTTCAATTTCTCCTGAAAGCACTTTAAGCGTTTCGGTAATGGTTTTACCTTGACTGGAAGACTCTTCAGCGAGCTTACGAATTTCGTCGGCAACGACGGCAAAGCCCTTACCCGATTCACCTGCATGGGCAGCTTCGATTGCGGCATTCATCGCCAAAAGGTTGGTCTGGCTTGCAATGTGTTGGATAACGCTTGAGGCTTCCAATAGACCGCCTGACTCTTCGGCAATACGCTGGGTAACAGTGTTTGCTCCTGTAACTGTTTCCTTTCCGTCGGCCGTGGCGGAAGCAAGAGTTTTTATAACGTCATCGGTTTTACCTAGGGTCTGTGTGATAGAGGCTATGTTTCCTACCATTTGTTCGATAGCGGAAGAAGACTCTGCAACACTCGCCGCCTGATTTTCAATACTGTTGTTAAGCTGTCTAATAGTGCGGATAATTTCTTCGACGGTAGCTGCCGTTTCGGTAACGCTTGCGGCTTGGGTAAGAGCTTGTTGCTTTACGCCGTCGATATTCGCACTTATTTGGTGTACAGCACTTGCCGTTTCGGTCATATTGCTTGCAAGTTCGTTACCGATATTTGTCATGTCTATAGTATTTTTGCCGACGGTTTTAATCGACGAGCCGATTTTTTCTATTGTTTCATTGAAGTATTCCGATAAATCGGTAACTTCATCGTTGCCGTGTACGGGCAGGCGGACGGTTAAATCCCCTTCACCTTGGGCTATATCTTTAAGAGCTCCAACGACAACCTTTATAGGTTTTATCATGCGGTAGGCAACAAAAAAGACAACAATTAGGGCAGCTGCTAAAGTTATTGCTCCAATAATCAGCATTTCAAGCCGAAGTTCATTGACGGTTCCCATGAATTCGTTTACGGGGGCATTTATAATAATAGTCCAGTCAGTTGTTTTCATCGTGGCATACGAGGCAATAAAATTTTCTCCTTTATATTCATAATATCCTACAGAAGGCTCGTCAATCTCTACTGCCATTTTTTCGAAAGCGGCACACGACTCAAGCGATGAATCGGTTTTAGCTTCTTCACGGGCATTTGAACGCGTCTTAACTAGGTTGAAATCTTTATCTGCGATGGCGGTTCCTGACTTATCCAGAATATAGCATTCGCCTGTCTTGCCGACTACAATATCGTCAATTAGTTCCGAGATCTTTTTTGCATCTATAGCCGCGGCTAAAACACCTATGATGTTGCGGTTATTGTCGTATAGCGGAACGGAAATGGTCAAAATGAATTTACCGTTTATAACGGAAATAAAAGGCTCCGATAAAAATTCTTTGCCATTGATGGAGGTCTTAAACCATGCATGGTCTTTAACCGAGATAACCTGCCCATTTGAAGAATACATATTCCCCTGTGCATCGGTGATAGCCGAATCAAAAAGGACTTCATTAAAGGCAATCTCTTTTTCCAGAAGGACTGCTTTTTCTGCATAAGAAAGTTCAGTATTGCGGAAGGCAGGCATACGAGCAAGGCCTTCAAAAAATTGCCATAAAGCAGTTACGCGTCCATCAAGAATCTCCGCCGTATCGGTTGCCTTGTCGATTAAGTGTGTTTCGACCTTTTCGCCTACGGCTTTTCGGGCAGTACGTAATGCTATAAGGGTAAGAATAGTCCCAACTACAAAAATCAATGCACCGAATACAATCATCAATTTGTTCCGTAATGAAAAACGATGTTTCTCTTTCATTTTAATCTCCTCTTTTAGGGTTATTATGTTTTTTGGATTGAATTGTCTCAATCCTTAAGACATCCGCTGAAAAATGTACATCCTTGTACATTTTTCAGCTTAGAGTTTTAGACTTGCGTCTAAAACTCTTGGAAGTTTGGAACCACCGGCATCCGTGCCGGTTAATGAAATACAAACTTGTTATTGTTTAAAACCTCCGGCTTCCTGTCGGGAATTATTTTTGAGAATAGTTTTTCTGTTTGCTCTTTTAAATACGCTTTTTTGGAAATAGGTAAGCGGCACCGCAGATATCCGGTTGATTGCAAAAAATTCGGGGGGGGGGGTAGTATACACATTTTTTTTATTTTGTCTAGTCGTCTTCGAGAAAAAGTTTAATTTTTTTTCTAACAGAATATCGTGTTGCAGCATGGACGGTATTATAGGCTAAAGGAATGGAACTGTCAACTATGTGTATTGTTGTCTGTGTTTTTGTGCTGTTGATTTTTTTAAGAAAATGGTGTAGTATAACTCCCTGTTTGTAAATTCGTATCTGCTCTGTATAAAAAATTCTATGATATTTGGAGAATGTATATTATGAATAAAATATTACCCGCCAAACATATTTCTACAAAGTTTGTTATAGGTGTATTGTTGGATATTTTTTGGGTTACGGTTGGAAGTGTACTTGCAGCAGTTGCATTGCAATTTTTTCTTATTCCGGGAACAATTGCACCGGGCGGTGTCAGCGGTTTGTCGGTTGCAATCGAAAAGCTGACGGGTATAAGAGTTTACATATTGAATTTAATTATAAATGTCCCTTTATTTATTTTTGGAGCAAAACTTTTGGGTAAAAAATCCGCTGTTTTTACTCTTCTTTCTATTTTGGTGCTTTCGGGAGTTTTGGCTGTTTTACCCCAAGATTTTGTATTTACCAATGATCTTTTTTTACAGGCAACCTTCGGCGGAATTCTATTAGGAGTAGGTTTGGGAATTGTGTTTAAACGAGGCGCTACTACAGGAGGAACCGACCTTGCCGGGGCCATTGTAAACAAGCATTTTCCCGGATTGAGTATAGCAAAGGGAATGGCTATAGCCGATTTTGTAATAGTAGCCTTTGCAGGTGTTGTAGATAATAATCCTAACACCTCGCTTTATTCTTTAATAGCTCTTTTCTTTTGTACAAAGATAGCGGACATGATTCTTGACGGTTTAAGTTACTTTAAGGGCTTTTTCATTGTCAGCTCTAAGCCGGCCGAAATAGGAGATGCTCTTATGAGCAAGCTGGAAAGAGGCGTTACCCTCCTTAAGGGAGAGGGCATGTATTCAAAGCAGGATCGTCCTGTGCTGCTCTGTGTTGTAAGCCGGGCTCAATTTGTCAGGGCAAAGGAAATTATTACCGAAATAGACGAAAAGGCTTTTATCATGGTCTGCGATATGCAGGAAGTTTACGGTCTCGGCTTTAAGCAAAAAATAAAGTAAACTCCTCCTTGCGGGTTTGATAAGTCATTGACGGCAGATAGTTAAGTATGGTATAGTTAAGTATGGATTCAGGAATTTTTATTACGGATAACCGATTGAAGTTTTCACAAGACCTTGCGAATAAGCTTAGGGATAAGGGCTTAAAGGTTTGTTTGAGTTCGGAGTACAAGGAAGATAATAAAGAAAGCGGTGTCACTACCGAAATAGAATGGAACCGTTCATCTCTTTTTTCTCTTCAAGCTATTCCGCTTAAATTAAAAAACATAAATATTGCAGCAGATACGTCGATTTTGATTTTTGATGCTCCTGCTTATTCCAAAATATATCCGGGGACGGATGCCCTATCTATAGACAAGACTATAAGCGATCTTGTTTCTGCGAATGCCGCTCTTTCCCTTGTTTTAAAAAACTACTATATTAAAAAGGGGCAAGGCCGTCTAATCTTTGTTCACCGTGATGCGGATATTCCTTGCGGTAATCCTAATATTTCGGCTGCCTCTGCCGCCTTTGCCCGTATTGCAGAAGAAACGGTTGATACCGTAAGAAAGACGGAGCTTCCCGGCGTACAAACTCTTTTGGTAAAATTGGAAGGCTTTGAAGATGAGGTCTTTGCCGATTGGTTATGCAATCAGATAGCTTCACCGGTTTTGTCCCGAAGTCCCGGACGATGGGTAAAAGCAGGGCAACGCAGCTTTTTCGGTAAGTAAGTAATAAAATTGGAATACACCTGCAAATGTCTTGCCCTGTAGAAAATATGCAGATTACTGTGTCGCATTGCTAAAAATGTGAGAGAGGGGCATGTATTAAAAATTTTAGAACACTGAAAAACAAAAAACAAACTTGCGTCTGACAAGTGCATCTCTTTTCCCCTACAAAAACGCCGGGAATAAACAGCCGGAAACAAACTTATTGATTTTATCGGTACTTTGTCTTATACTGTAAGTATAGTTGTTGAACCTTGCGGCTTAAAACGGCGCCGCTCGCTTTCAACTGTATGTACCGGCACGGAAAGCCGGCAGTTATACCTTTTACGGTACGAGGAGGAAACTTATGAAAAAAAATGTTATTTTACTGTTTGCGGCAGCACTGCTTACCGCTGCGCTTATACTGCAAACTTCCTGTAATCTTACCGCCCCTGAATACGGCATAGTAACACTCGACTTCGAAAATGGTGCGGCGCGGTCTATCGGGGCGAACGGGCTTCCTAACCTGTCGGACAGCACAATGCAAATCGATATTACAGGCAATTCTATCGTGCCCATTACAAAACAGCTTGAAAAAGACGAACCGAAAGTTTTTTCGCAATTTCTACCGGTAGGCGAAACGATACACATAAAGGTCTCTATTATAACCCCGTCGGCAACGTGGGCGGGCTTTACCGACCTAACCGTAGAAAGCGGCGATAACGAGGCTGCCGTTAAACTGAACAAGGTAATAGCGTCCATGTGGCCGGTACTTTTTTCGGTGGAGGGCAGCGGTTCTACCGGTTATATATTTAAACTTAATATGAGCGGGATTCCGCTTGCGATAACACAGTCCGGCTCTGGCCGCGACTACCTTTTTTTTACGCGGGACGGTAAGGGTCGGCTGTATGCAGCATATTCTGATCCCCCGGTCGTAATACGGCGGTATACCAGCGAAGGCGATTATGAAAAAAAACTATCTTTGCCCGTCGGCGTAACCGCGGTAGACAGTTTTACAACCGACTTAAAAACGGGAAAGGTATATATGTCGAGCGGCTCAACTCTTTATGAAATAGACGATAACGGCAACCTTATGCACGTTATTGGCTCTGCGGGTACGATTAAAGCCAGTGCCGCCTATAACGGGTATTTATTTGTGTATAGCAGTTTGCCGGCAGGAGGGCAACTACAAATGTATCGGCTGACCGGTACACCACCCGCTCTGGTAGGTACGCTGCCTCAAGATCCTTTAAAAGATATTATACCCATAACGGGTGATCCCTCAATGGGTGATCCAGCCATTACCCATAAAAGCGGTGAATGCCAAGATATGTTTGCGTACGGGAATAAAGTGTATATAGTTTTTACAATCGACGCGCCGTATGACGGCAGCAAAGCTTTTTACGGCGGGGTTCTTGAGTACACCTACACCGAAAACGGCCATATGACCGAGTCGGGCAGGTACGGCTTTGGCCGCATGAAAAGCTATAGAAAATTTGGCCCATCCCCTCAGACTGCTGTGTATAAGTTCGAGGGTGAGCCTAAAGACCGCTTTTACGGTGCACGGCGCATTATCGGCTTTGAAGACGGCGTCTTGTATATCGCCGACGACGGTGCAATATTCAGCTCGATAGAGGGGGCCCAGGGTTATACTGTATACCCAAACATAAACCGCATTGCAAAACTCGACACACGTTCGGGAACTTTAACATTCGAAAACACCGATGCCAAATGGTATAGGGAGTGGCGATAACCTGATCTATGCCGGACGTAGGCTATAACCTACGCCGGCCAAAGTACATAACCTGCGGCAGACGTAGAGCATAATTCGACAGTGCGTCAAAACAGTATTCGAGACTATCTCGAAGCTCGATTAAAAAATATACCTCCTTGTATATTTTTTAATCACGAGTTTTAGGCCTTTTACCCGCCATGGACGGTTGTGATATAAGTGGTAGAGTTTTACTTACAGAACCACCACACTTCCTGTGAAGAATGGGTAGTTGCTAAGTTTAGATGCCGAACAACTTACAGTTATATAAATGGGGCTTTTAACCAGGTTAGTTCGTGTTTGTTTGCCGTAAGATGGACAATCTTCGAGTTTGGAATTGCTGCAAACTTTTTAACGGTTTCGTTATCGGGTTCTCCCTGCATCTTTATTGTGCAAATAAATTTTTCGCAAAGGTCCGAGTCAATCCATTTTATAATCCAATCATAAAGCCTCGGAGGATAACAGATTACATCGGAGCAAAGCCAATCTATTTTTCCTATGTCTTCCGGCTTTAAAGTAAAAGCATCATGTTTTATAAATTCTATATTTTTCTTTGCCATTAAATCGGGCCTCAAGGGGCTTCTATCGATTGCGATAATTTTGCAGCCTAAGCTGTCCAGCACCCAGCTCCAGCCTCCGGGGCAGGCTCCGGCATCGAGGCAGACGGAATCGGCTGCGGGCAGGGAATTCTTTTTTCCGAAAGAAGCTGTGGTCATGGCTTCAGTTTTTTCAGCAAGGCTGTTTTTCTCTTGATATTTTTTTAAGTAGAAATTTAAAAGGGTTAAGGCTTCCCACATTTTTAAGTAGGCTCGGCTCGGCGGATTTATCTTATCTTCTTTAAAGAAAATTTCTCCACGTGGGAAGGGACTTGAAGTTTTTGCCGAAGCGAAAATTTGATTTTCGTTTAAAAGAGTCCAGATTCCCATTTCGGCTGACGGAACATCGTAGGGAAAGTTTCGTTCTTTTTTGCTGATAAAGGGAAGCTTTTTTTCGATGAGCTCTGCTCGTCTAAAGCAGTTAAACGGAACAAATGCCCAGTTTCTTTGAATTGAGCGCAAGATATCGGCAGCCTCGCTTATGCTCAAAAACTCTGCCATAAACGGTTCTTCCATACAAAGGCGGCTCCAAAAAACATCTTTTGGAAAATTTTCTCTGTATATTATGTTACCGTAGACAGAGGCATCCTTGGGGAGATTTTTAATTTCCATAGGAGCTACTCCATGTGGAATTCCTAATTCATCGAGAAGATGATTTTCAAACTGAGGAATGGTAAGCCAAGCTCTGCCTTTTAATAATTTTATACGGGAGTCATCTTTATTCGGCATAATATTAGTATTCTCTTAAAGGCATATTTTCTTTTTTTTGCTTTAGCTTGTCAATCGGGTTCGTTTGTGCTATTATTAAATTACATGATATCGTTTTTTACGGAGGAGTTTTTAAAATGTTTCAATTAAAAAAGAAAGGCATAAATCTTATTTTTATACCGTTATTGTTTGTTTGTGTTATATCATTTTTTTCTTGCAATGCAAAAGATAAAGCTGCGCCTAATGAATCGGCAGTCGATGATGTTGCGGAAAATGTGAACATGGAAATGGAAGAATCATTGCTTGCAGAAAAGTGTCTTGAAAAGGTAAGGTATGACGGCAGTTTGCAGTTAGAATTTGCAAAAAAACAGAGTGCACCTTCTGCCCACCAAAAGTATTTAAAAGATAAGCTTGTTTTTAAAAATTTCCCCTTTAATAAGGTGCAAGAAGGAGCGACAGCTGTCGTCGGAAGCGATCTTTGTTTATTTTATCCTAATGCAGAATTAAAATCTCAAGAAGACCTAAAAAACCTGCCTAAGGGAATTCCCGTTCCGTTCGGTACTGTTTTGAATATTGAAAAAGAGCCGGTAAGGCTTCCGTTTGATGCCGATGATGAGTTCGATTTCGGTGTTTTTAAGTTTCAAGAAAATCAAAATTATTTTTACCGTACAACATGGAACGGAGAAAAAGGACTTGTCTTTGGAGCCGATCTTACAGGTATGAATAATGATTTGAAAATAAATCAAGTTATTTCTATGCGTTATTTGACCAACGGTGCTCCTAAAGAATTTTATACGGTATTCGGTTATGAATTTTTAAGCAAGGCTCATCAAGCTGTTTTGGAAAGAGATAGGTTAATTTTTGAAAAAGTTAAACCCGATGAATATGATCTGCATATGATGTCCGCTGATGATATGATTGCCTTGTACAGAAATCATTATGGTTATCATTACGAATCATATGAAGATAGTTATGATTCAAGCTTTCTTGGAAATGACGGCACTACACTTTTTATTACCACCGATTTGATGGCCCATGCAAAGCATCTTTTTTTTGATAGGACATTGCAAAATATTGAAGAGAATTTTTTTACGCCTAGACTTCTTGAGCTTGTAACAGCCTTTGACGATAGTTTAAATAATGTAAACAAAAAAGGCTTTCCTACGGCAAGACCTGAAACCTTAGAAAAGGCTAAACTATATTTTCAAGTTGCCCGTGTTCTCTTGGAACTTGCTCCTAAATCTGTAATTCAAAAAGATGAGTACGGCTCTGATGAAACTGTTTATAAAGAGCCCAATAAAGATGAAGTTCTTGCAAAATATCCGAAAACGGTAAGTGAAGAAATAGATCTTATAGATAAGGCTCAAGGCCCTGCGCCTTCTCCTCTTTTTACATTTGAAGACGGAACCTATACAAAAGAAGATTATTCCCAATATAAACCGAGAGGACACTACACAAAAAACGGTATTTTGTCTTCCTATTTTAGAGCAATGATGTGGTTCGGACATGCTCATTTTTTAATTGCAGATAAGGGGCCTGAAGTTTTGGAACAGGATGGTAAAGCTGCTTCCGATGCTTATGCTCTAACTTTGAACATGGAGCCCATAGCTCTTTTGATTACTGAGCTTGTAAAAAATGATGAAGAGCTTTATAAAAAGTGGTCAGCTCTTTTTGATCCTATAACCGATTTAATAGGCCTATCCGATGACCTATCTTTTAAAGAGGTCTTGCCTCTCTGGAAAAGCTATGATGTAAAGGATTTTGAAAAATGGGCAAGCGATAAAAACAATTTGTTCGCATTTATGAAATCGGCTCACGAAAAGTTAAGACCTCCGGCCATAGCCGGGGCTTCCGTTTTTTATACTGCTTCCGAAGGTACCGATGAAGAAAGAAAGCCTCCCATGGGCTGGAGACTTTTCGGTCAGAGGTTTACTCTCGATTCTTATATTCACAGCTTGGTAAGCTCTCCCAGACTGTATGGCCGTGCACATGTTAAGGGGCTGGATATTATGAAGGCTCTTGGTTCAAAGTCTGCCGATTTATTGCTTCAAAAAGATTACTCCGATTTTCCTAAGTTAAAAGCTACCCTTGATAAAATCGAAAAAGAAGTAGTAGCTTCTCCCGACAAAATATTGGGAAAAACTTATTACGGTAAAACCTTAAACGAGATAGGCCTGCAAGCCCGTTTTGAGCAAGGTTCCGGTTTTTATTTTACCGAAAGCCCTGCATGGAGTGTAAAGTCCTTATTGTCGGCTCACGGAACATGGGCAGAGTTAAGGCATGATACTATTTTATATACAAAACAGGCTTTTGCAGAGCTTGGAGGCGGTCCCGGTCCCGAGCTTACCTATAGGGTAAAGAAGATTCCCAATCCGGTTCACTATATAGAGCCTAACTTAGCATTTTGGAAAAACACTGCTTCTTCTGTGGATGTTCTTATAAATGCATTAAAGCCTTATAAGCTCATAGATGAAAATAATTTACAAAAGCTTGAAATGTTAAAAGACGCTGCCTTACATGCTGCCGATATCGTTAAGCTTGAAATTGCGGATAAGCCCGTTTCTGAAAAAGACCTAAAATGGATATCCTTGATGCCCGGCTTCCTGGCCCGTATTCTCATGCCTTCCATAAATGCGGTTGTTGAGCCTGAACAATTGCGCATGGCCTTGGTTGCCGATGTGTTTACAAATGGAGAAGAAGGCTTTGTTCTTGAAACGGCTGTCGGTATTCCCTATAGAATCTATGTTCCCTTAAACGATGCTCAAGGCGGAAAAAGAATAGCTGTCGGTTATTGTTTTAATTACTATGAATTTGAACAAGACATATCCAACCGTCTGACAAATGAAGAATGGAAAGAAAGGGTTTATTCTAATGAGGACATGGAGGACTTAAAGCCTTTCTGGGCTCAGAATATTTCTTTTTAAAAAAAGCATTTTTGACGGACTCGAATTTTAGATAATATGAAAGTTATAAAATTTATAATCACCGTTTTTTTTATTTGTTTTTGTTTGACGGCTTGTACCGGCAAAAAAGACGAGACGGAAGAGACTGAAAAAATTTTCAGAACATGGAGCTCTGATGGGGAAAAGCCTCCTAAGACGAGGTTTATCCCCAAGGAAGCTTCTTTGCCGGACGGAGCAAAGCCTTGGGGCGGAACGGTGAGCCATCATCTTCTAACCGATGCCTTAATAGATGATTGGTTTACCGATCTTGCCGAGGCTAGAACGATAAAAACTTTTTATATTTTAAGCCCTTCTCATTGGGGTCTTTCTCTGTACGATTTTTCTTTAACAAAGGGATCATGGCAAACTAAGGACGGCCTTGTCAATTCTGCAAAGGATAAGGTTGAAAACTTATCGCGTCTTTTTGATGTGCCCTTTGATGATAAAGTATTTGTATACGAGCACGGTGTTTCAACCTTGATTCCATACATAAAAAAATACTTTCCCGATGCAAAGGTTGTTGCCATCGCTTATTACGGAGAGCCTCCCGTAAATATGAGTCTTGCAACTAAACTTTATGAGACGGTAACAAAAGTTTTTTCTATCAAAGATAAGGAGGCTTTCCTTTTAATTTCTTCCGATTTTTCACATAAATCCGATATGGAAAAAACTGCCGAAAAGGATGCAAAGTCCCGCTATTTTTTGACAAGTCTAAAACCTTCTGCATGGACGCTCGGTATCTGCGATAACAGGCCTGCAATGTATTTGCTTTCAAAATTATTTACAGAAAAAACTCAATGTACAATTCAAAGAAATACTAATGCCTATAAGCTAAGCGATGAAACTGACCCTGAAGACATAACAAGTTATTTCTTTACATACTTTTGGGAAAAAGAAGATTAATCTTTTAAATTGTTTTTTATAGTTTCTAAATCTATTTTAAAAAGAAGCCTATCAGCTTTGTGTCTTTTGCAAAATTGAAGGTGTAGCATAGAGTTTTATTTTCGTATCCTACCTTAACGATAACAACTCCTATAACTTCTCCTGAGTTTTTATCTTTTGTTTCTAAAAAATAAGCTTCTTTTGTATATAGGTATTTTCCTGCCGGCTCAAAAAATATTTTAGTATTTACATTTATAAATTCTTCATCCAAGTTTTTTTTAAACTCTTCGGTGCTTAAGTTTCTTATGCCTTCCCAGTCCTTATCGTTTATCATAAAAATAATTTCTTCCGCCTTTTCTTTTAAAAAAGGAATGTGAAAGGTTTCCGAGGTCTCCTTAGGCTTACAGCTCCATAAAAGAACAAATGAGACAAAAAGAAAAAATATTTTTAAGGGTTTCAAAAGCTCTTATTCCTTCGGGTTTAAAATATCGGCTGCGACTGCATTAAAAAAGTCTTCGGCTTTTTTATTATTTTGACGCCTTATTATATCTTGAACTTCGGCGATTTCTTCAAGCTGCTTTTGAAGAAACTTCGTCTTATCGTTGTCTATAACTATTGTTTTTCCGTCAAGCAATACCATCTTAACTTCGGTAAAGGTGCCGAAGCGGGCCGGCCTTTTGAAGGTTTCAATTTCGATGCTGTGTATTGCCGAAAAGTTTATAATTTTTGTTTTTGGAAAAAAGAATATCCCTGCTTTTTGAATAGCCTGTTCTTTTGTGATATTAAAGTACCACGAATTTTCGAAAAGGCCCGCAACTAAAAATAGGGTTCCAAAAATAAGGGCAATTATGGAATACTCTCCTTCTTTCATGGAAGATATATTCAAATAAAAAATTGCACCTCCGATTACAATGGCCGATATACGGAGCCATAATTTCAAGGTAAAAAATTTTACTATCCTGTCTTTTTCTTGTTTCATAAGTTTAACCTATTATTTCAATTTCGGCTGCTTTTCCGTTTCTGTCAGCCGAGTCTTCGCCCTTGGGATTTGGCATCTTAAACACCCTGAACTTTACCGGTGTTCCCTCTTTTATAAGTTTGTCCCTGCATTTTTTATCGATGTTTGTGAACGAAAAGAAAAAGTCTCCGTTTTCGTTTTCGATAATTCCGTATCGGTTCATAAGCCGTTTTATTTTTCCCTTTATTTTTGGCGTTTCATTTTTGCGGCCTATTGCCTTTATCCAATAGTTGGGCGGTATCCTGTCGTCCGACCTTAGTTCAAAATCATCCGATAGGGCATCGATTATTTCTCTCAATGTGTTGTGGCTGTAAGAGCGTGGATCGAATTCCGGCATAAAGTTACGTATGGAATTTCCTAGGTCGGAAAGACTTACCCAGCCTTCTTCTGTCATGCGGGAATTTCTATAAGCATGGCAGATAAGGTCTTCGAGGGATTTAAACTTTTTGCCGCTTTTTGCGTCTTCTTCGTATTCTTCAGTTTCATCAAAGTTTTCAAGATATTTAAATTCGTTGCAGGCGTTTACCCAAAGAGGTTTTGCATTGGATTTTCCGATTCCCAAAACATAGAGCCCATACTCCCGCAATTTTAGGGCAAGGCTGTAATAATCGGAATCGGTAGAAACTATGCAGACAGCATTTATTCCTTGATTTGTGTTTGCAAGTTCTATAGCATCCATTATGATTGTGTTATCGGTTGCATTGGGACCGTTTCTAAATTGCTGGACGGGCCGGATAGGTACTTTTTCAAGCCAAGGTTTCCAGCCGTTCATATTGGGAGTAGTCCAGTCCCCGTAAAGTCTTTTTATCAGAACCTCTCCTTCTTTTGAAACTTCGGAAATTATCGAGTCGAGATAGGAAGGAGCTATGTTGTCTCCGTCAATTAAAATAGCATACTTTTTTTCCATTTTGTTATTACCTTATTCTATTATTTCTACCTTTAGAAGGTTTGTAGATCCTGCTTTGCCTATAGGAATCCCGGCCGTAAGGATTGCTATGTCTCCTTTTTTTACATGGCCTGTATCCTTTGCAATTTGCGAACACACATCGAACATGTTATCGGTCGATTTTATAGGATCGGCTAAAACCGGATATACGTCCCAGTCGAGGGCCATCTTTCTCATAACCTGAGGCGATTCCGTTATTGCAATAATCGGTACCCTTGGTTTAAATTTTGAAAGAGCTCTGGGCGTTATTCCCGAAGCGGATGCCGTTATGATTGCATTTGCATCGAGGGCTAGGGCAGTGGAGCAGGTGGCTCTTGCAATTGCATTTGTGATTGTGGTCTCATGAAGAGAAGCATTTTCAGCAAATAGTTTTTCATAATCTAATGTTTCTTCTATAGAGTTCGCAATTGAGGTCATCATGGCCACGGTTTCGACAGGGTATTCGCCTGCTGCGGTTTCTCCAGAAAGCATTACAGCTGATGTTCCGTCGAGAATAGCGTTTGCAACGTCGGTAACTTCGGCTCTGGTGGGACGCAGGTTGTGGGTCATAGATTCGAGCATCTGAGTTGCGGTGATAACCGGCTTTCCTGCAAGGTTTGCTTTTTTTATCAGCTGCTTTTGAAGATGAGGGATTTTTTCGGGCTCTATTTCTACACCCATATCTCCCCGGGCTACCATTATTCCGTCGGCTTCCGCTAAAATTTCATCTATGTTGTCCAAGCCTTCTTGATTTTCTATTTTTGCTATAACGGCGATTGTACTTTTGTGTTTTTCCAAAAGTTTTCTTATTTGGATAATATCGTCGGCTCTTTGTGTAAAGGAGGCGGCAATAAAATCCACATCATTTTCAATTCCGAATTCGATATCGGAGATATCCTTTTCACTCATGTAAGGAAGGTTTACCCTCAAGCCCGGAATGTTTACACCTTTTCGGCTGCTTAGGGTTCCGGAATTTACTGCGACACATTCTATGTCCGTATCGTTTAAAATATCGATAACCTGTAACTCCAATAATCCGTCATTTATAAGGATTCTGCTTTTAGGTTTAATTTCGGCGGCAATATTCTTATATGAGATGCTGCATATTTGATTTGTTCCGATTACATCTCTGGTTGTAATTATAAATTCCTGACCTTGTACAATTTCTACAGGCTTTTCAAAAAGGCCCAAACGGATTTCGGGTCCCTTAGTATCCAGTAAAAGTGCAATAGGCATTTTTAACTCTTCTCTTATTTTTTTTATTCGATCTATTTTAACCTTGTGTTCTTCATGGCTTCCATGCGAAAAATTAAGGCGGCAGACATTTAAACCGGCTTTAAACATTTCTGCCAAGACCCTTTCCGAGTCGGAAGCGGGCCCTATTGTGCATACTATTTTTGTTTTTTTCATGGGATTCCTCCAAAACTTCTGATATTATGATACTATAAATCGCAAAAAAATTCAAATACCTAAGATAAAACAAATTGTTTTAAGCGGAGGAGTTAAGCTGAATGAAACTCGGCATTTATAAATTCTTCATACAGATATCGGATAAAAAACAGGTTTCACATTCCGGTTTCCTGGCCTTGCAGATATAGCGCCCATGCAGGAGAATCCAGTGGTGGGCATTTAGTAAATATTTTTTTGGAGTAACTTTAAGTAAATCTTCTTCAACTTGAATCGGAGTCTTGCCCAATGAAAGACCGATACGCGGGGCGGTGCGCAGGATATGGGTATCAACTGCGATTGCAGGTTTTCCGAAGCCCATGTTTAAAACCACGTTTGCGGTTTTGCGGCCGACCCCGGGAAGTTTTATAAGTTCTTCCATGCTGTCGGGAACCATTCCTGAATACTCGTTTTGGATTATTCGGCTTAATTCAAAAATACGTTTAGCCTTTGTCGGATATAAATTTATTGTTTTAATGTATTCGCGGATTCCTTCTTCACCCAGTTCTATCATTTTTTGAGGCGTATCGGCTGCCTTAAAAAAAGGCCCCGTTGCTTTATTTACACCGACATCAGTCGCTTGTGCAGACAGTACCACCGCTACCAAAAGGGTAAAAATATTTGCAGAATGTAATTCTCCTTTCGGGTTAGGGTTATTTTTTTTAAAGCGGCGGTATACTTCTTCGATTTTATCTTTATCCAATAAATTCATTTTTTTCCCTTAACGGTTTTAGTTTAGGTGAGCCCGACAGCTTGCATCCCATGATAAAAAGAATCGGAACCAAAATTAAAAAAACCGGTACTACCGTGATAAATGCAATAAACAAATCGTATTTATCGCCGACTATTCCCATAATAAAACTTGCAGTGCTGTAACCGGGAACTCCGAAGCAGGATAAAAAAATCATAAGGGCTGTTGCGTCTACAGGAAGGATGACTGCGGCAAAGGATTGGATTGTCGGCCAAAGGCAGGCAAGGCAAAGACCCATACAAAATAAAAACACCGCCAAACCGAAAAGCGAGTTTACAAAAACAAATAATAGGCTGACTATAAATGAAGCAATCGAAGAAACTATTATCGCTTTTTGAATGGAAACTTTTTTTAAAACCTTGCTGTTTAAGGATCTTCCGATAAACATTCCGAGGGCAAAGCTCGCCGTTACAATTCCTGCATAAAAGGCAGAGGCTTTTAAATAAAGCTGAATTAATGTAGCCGACCAAAAGGCAAAAGCTCCTTCGGCTCCTCCTGCAAAAAAAAGGGATAGGCCGAAAAGCCAAAAGGAGGGTAGGGAAAATATCTCTTTAAAGGCAGCCTTGCTTCCGTCCGAAGGAGGAAGTTTTATTTT
Organism: Treponema denticola ATCC 35405; assembly: GCF_000008185.1. Lineage (NCBI taxonomy): Bacteria > Pseudomonadati > Spirochaetota > Spirochaetia > Treponematales > Treponemataceae > Treponema > Treponema denticola. Next base: position 2,559,649 of record NC_002967.9, on the reverse strand, counting down.
TTTTGATGAAGGATAGGAAAAACAAATCAATAGAGCAAAAATAGATAGGCCTATGTAAATGTATCTCCAGTTTATTCCTATCGAAAGAAGATAGCCGAAGCCTATCAGACCGGAACAAGTTCCCAAGGGCCAAAAGGCATGCATCATATTCATCTTTGCTCCGGTATCGTTCGGATATAAATCGTTTACTATGGGAGTCAGCAGGGCTTCCATATTTGCAACACCCAAGCCCATACAAAGAGCACTTAAAAGAGCCGTAAAAAAGTTTATGCTTTTTGAAAAGAAAAAAAGCCCTGCGGTTAATATCAAGAGAGCTGTGCGCAAAACTTTTATCTTGCCGAATTTGGCAGCAAAGATGGGGCTTATAAAAAGAATTATCATCTGCTCGATAGCACAAAGCATTCCGAATAATCCCGCTTCCGTAAGCGAAAAGTTTAAGTCTCTTTTAATATTTACGAGGCATATTGAGATTGCAATAGAAGAAAGAGAATAAACCAAGAAACTAAGGCCTGAAACATTAAAGGTTCTTTTTCGTAGATCTTTCATAAGGAATTATCGATATGATATTGTTTTTTATAAGAATAGTCAAGGCGGAGTGTTTTGTTTAAAATTCATCACAGGATGTTTTGTAGCTATATTTCCTGTTGAAATGGGTTTATAAGGGATATCCCTTGATATGTTTGCCCTGAATTTAAATCTTCGGATATAATCAATTTACAATTAGCTTTTTCAGCAGCAGCAATAATTAGTGAATCCCAAAAGGATATCTGTGACTCTATACTTATGTTTATAGCATTTTCTGTCAATTGTAAATCACTTGTTATAATTTCCATATTTTTAAAATTGTGAACTATGGTTTTTATAAGAGTTTTGTCTATGTTTAATTTTTTAGTGGCGGCAACATAGAATTCATTTATTACTTGTGTGGATATTACCGGCTTGTTTTCATAAATTACCTTTCTTAATATATTGCGTGCTTTATTCATTTTATCATTGTCTCGATTGTCAAGTGCATAAACAAGTATATTTGTATCAATAAATATTTTATTCACGATATAACTCATCCCTTGTCCATTGTTTTTTTTCCGAAGAAATATAAACCTTATCCATTAAGGAAAATGTATCATCAAGCCATTCGTTTTTTTGAGGGTGAATTGTTTGTTCAAGTAATTTGCGAATCAGGCTGTTGAAAGAAATATTTTGATGTTTAGCATATTCTTGTCCGGCTGTTATTATATCTTCATCAAGGCTTAATGTTATTTTTTTCATTGTAACCCTCCTGTAATTATTATATATAATTTCCTCAAAAAAAACAATATTTTATTGACAAAAAAATTCCAATTGAGATTGCTGTTTATCTTCAAAGCTGTTTAAATATGCAAATATCTTATCGGGATTATGCTCGATGCCGTTTTCTTTGCAGAGTTTAAAAAACATATTCATAAGGCTTGCATTATGCGGGCTCATTACCGAGTAGCTTTCTCCATATAGTCTTATGTATTTTTGCTTTAGTCCCGGAAAATGTTGGTCAAGCTTTTTATAAAAGAATTCCCTGTTTCCCTTTCTGAGAGTAAGTCCCATCCCGAATGAAATTATACCGAACACTTTAGCTTCGATACAATATCGCAAGAGGCCCTCTATATTTTCCGGAGTGTCGTTTATAAAGGGAAGAATGGGAGTAAGCCAAACCACAGTAGGTATTCCTTCTTCATTTAGTTTTTTTAAGACTTTAAATCTTTCGCTTGTTACGGCAACATTGGGTTCCAGTATTTTGCACAAGGCATCATCATAGGTTGTCAGCGTCATTTGAACAACGCATTTTGTTTTTTTATTTACTGCCTTTAAAAGATCCAAGTCTCTAAGTATAAGGGAAGATTTTGTTATCAGGGTAAATCCGAAACCGTATCGATAAATTGTTTCGATAATCTTTCTTGTAAGGCCTAGTTCTTTTTCAATAGGAAGATAGGGGTCTGTCATTGAACCCATCCCGATCATGCACTTTTTTCTTTTTTTAATTAAGGCTTCTTCCAAAAGTTCTACTGCGTTTTCTTTGACTTCGATATCTTCAAAGCTGTGAACCATTTGATAACATTCACTTCTTGAATCGCAATAAATGCAGCCATGAGAACAGCCCCGATAAATATTCATTCCGTTTTTCGGCGATAAAATTCCTTTTGCTTTTACAAAATGCATGAGATATTATAACATAAAATCTTGACAAGGTCTTGCTGGCAGTAGACTTAAAAATAAAAAATATTTATAATCTATCGAAAGAATTTCGATTCTTCTTTTAAGAACGGAATTTTATTAGGAGGGTTGTTATGAACTCTAAATTTTTTGCGGTTTTAGGATGGGTTGCAACTGCAACCGCTATGGCCATGTATGTTTCGTACATTCCGCAAATAAGTAATAATTTAAGCGGAATGAAAGGAAATTGGCTTCAGCCCTTGGTAGCCGCAATAAACTGTGTTCTTTGGGTAACATACGGGCTTATGAAAAAACCTAAACGGGACTGGCCGATTGCCTTTGCAAATTCGCCCGGCATATTTTTCGGCTTGGTTGCTTTTATTACAGCACTTTAAGACTGCTTATCCGCATTCTTGTGATTTTTGTTTTAAAATGATAGAATAAGCCTTAGAGGTAACCTATGGAAAATAAACGGATATTAAATAAAATACACATCAAACCTAAAGATTTGGATTTGATTAAAAATGCTGTTGCAGAGGCGGAAAAAACTACAAATGGTGAAATTGCTTTGGCGGTTATTCCTCAAAGTGATTCTTATTCGTTTGTAGAATTGTTTGCGGCCGTCTGCCTAGCTTTTATTTCTTTTTTTGTTATGCTTTATTTCGGAAACGGTATTTGGAAATTACTCGAAACAAAACTTTGGTATCCTTCACCTAAGACTCTTACGGCCGTAATCGGAGCAGGTGTTTTCGTTGTAATGCTCCTTTTCTTTTTGCTGATAAATATTCCTGCTCTCGATAGATTAATAATTCCAAAAAAAATAAAGGAAGCAAGGGTATATGCAAGAGCTTTAAAACATTTTGTAGAATGCGGAATTTATAAGACTGCCGAAAGAACAGGTATTTTGATCTTTGTTTCTATTCTTGAAAGAAAGGTCTTTATTATTGCGGATTCCGGTATTGCCGAAAAAGTTGAGCAAGGTACATGGAACGGAATTTGCGGCATAATAACTTCCGGCTTAAAGTCGAAGAATACCGCAAATAGTTTTTGCAAGGCTGTGGAAGAATGCGGAAAAATCCTTGCAGAACATTTTCCTAAAACAAAGGGAAACCCGAACGAATACCCCGATGGGCTTGTTATTTTGGATAGGTAAATGACAAAAAAAATCAAACTTTTTTCTATCTTGCTTTTTACTGCGGCTGTTAATATTTTTTCGCTTGATGTTCCTAAGCTTAGAGGGCCTGTAAACGACTTGGCCGGTATTCTATCGGATGATAAAAAGACTGAAATAGAGAATTTTCTTTTTGAAATTGAAAAAAAATCGGATGTGCAAATAGCCGTCTTAACTATCCCTTCTCTCGAGGGAGAGAATTGCGAAGAATATTCATTGCGTGTTGCAGAAACATGGCAGCTTGGCTCTAAAGAAAAAGATTCGGGTGTTTTGCTCCTTGTTGCCGTAAACGATAAAAAAATGCGTATTGAAGTAGGGTACGGGCTTGAGGCAAATCTTACCGATGCCGTTGCAGGCCGTATTATACGGAATGTAATAGCTCCCGAATTTAAAACAGGGAATTTCGGTAACGGGATATTTCTAGGGATAAAAGCTATTGCAGGATATGCCTTACAGGATGAAAGTATGCTGTCAAAAATCAATTCCTCTGATGATGATAGTGACGGCCTTGCTATTATCGTCGGACTTACGGCTTTATTTATACTATGGTTTATTTTTTGCAGACTTATTCCGTGCTTTTTCTGGATTTTGTACCGCCTGATAACTTTGAAGGGATTTACCGGTGAGGAATTGGTAAGTAATTTATTTACTTCAAGAAGTGTGTTTAAATTTTCAGGTTCTTCGGGAGGCGGAGGGGGGTATTCCGGAGGAGGGGGCAGCTTTGGAGGCGGCGGAGCTTCGGGAAGCTGGTAACGTCATCTGAAGGGAAAATTCCGCTTTAGATTGCTTTTTAGACTAAAAATTTCCAAAAAATATGTTTTTTTGACTAATTTGGTATTGACATTTATTCATACCTATGATATTATAGCCCCCGTTGCAAATGCAAAATGGGCTATTAGCTCAGTAGGTAGAGCAACGCCCTTTTAAGGCGTGGGTCTCAGGTTCGAATCCTGAATAGCTCAAAACGGAATCGGTTTATATCGGTTCCGTTTTTTTTTTGCCCAATACCGATGTATTGACAAAGAGGCTGTATAAGTGGTACTATTCTGCTTTAAGTCTAAATTTACATTTTTAGAGGTTTATATGGCTAGTTCAAAAAAGATTGCTGCTTCCATAGGGGGCATTATAGTTTTTGTTTTGGGAGTAATTGCCTTCGTTGCGGCTCCTATGATTACGGATCGGGCTTCTCAAGGTTTTAAAGTCGTCGGTAAATGGGGTAACGTAAGAATAGATAATAGTTCATCATCTCCTTTTATTGACCAATATCAATTTTTGGCTAATTATGTTGAACGCCAAAAAATGGAGCCTGAAGATTCCCAAATGAGAGAATATTTTTGGCAGCAAATTTCTTATTTGGCTTTTAGGGCTGCTGTTGTGCAGGTAGCTATGGAGGATGAGGTTGTAAACGCAGGATATAGAGTTCCTCAGTTCCGAGTTAATAAGGATTTAATAAACTATTATTTGGATGAAAACGGCGTTTATTCCGAAAGCAAATATCAGAATACTCCCGAAACCACACGGGTTACATATAGAAAAGAAATCGAAAAATACATTAAGGACAACCGTTATATAGAAGATTTGTTCGGAAACGGAAGTGGGTATGGGCTTAAAACCTCTTCCAAGGAAACGGATTTTATTGTCGATATGGCAAAAAAAGAAAGAAGCTTTAAATATGTTGTTTTTAATTTGAGCCTTTATCCTTCTTCCGAAATCGTAAAATACGGAAAAGAGCACAGCGATCTTTTTACAAGTTATGATTTATCCTTATTAAGCTATCCTACCGAAGAAGAAGCAAAGAAGATGCTGGCCTCACTTAAAAGCGGAGAGGTAAGTTTTGAGGATGCGGTTATTTTAAATGCAACAAAGACCCTGACGGATGATAGCGGAAAAATTACTTCAAATTATCGAACGGATATAAATAGATATTTTCCCGATAACGAACACCTTAAAGCTGTTTTGGCTTTAAAGCCTTCCGAATTGAGTCCGGTTGTTTCAATGCAAAACGGAATGTTCGGAATTGTAAGATGCAACGCAGAACCTTCTCTTCCCGATTTTGAAAGCGAGGCCCTTATTTCAAATATTCGAAATTATATGAACCGAAATGAAAAGGGTATGCTTGAAGATTATGTTCTTCAAACTGCAAATAAATTTGCAGAAGCTGCAAGAACTGCAGGATTTGAAAAGGCTGCTGAAGATTTTAAAGAAACAACCTTAACAGTTGAGACTTCAAACTTTTTCGGCATAAACTATGGAAATGCAAGTTCTCTTCCATCTCTTCCGTCTCAGGGTATTTTTGCAGCACTTGAGAAAAATGAATCTTTCTTTAAAAAAGCCTTTGCTCTAAAGAGCGGAGAAATTTCCGAGCCCATCCTTGCCGGTTCCGAAGTTGCAGTATTAACTCTTGAAGAAGAAAAAGAAGTTGATGAGTACACTCTTGACCGCACTAAAAAAGATTATCAAAATCAAGCAGGTGCTTGGTTCCCCTATTACCATATAGCGGCTATTATGCGTATGCAGGGTATGAATTATCCTCTTCCGATTGCTCATAAGACATTTATGGATTATATTTTTACAAATTCCAAATTCCAAGATAATTTTGGGAACCTGTTTAAATAAGAATGACTGCAAATAATGAAAAACCTGAGCTCATTCCGATTGACTCAGGTTTTTCGGTTTTATACAAAGACAAGTACTTATATTCAAAACGTTCACCGCAAAAAAATATTCTACAATTAATTTCTTCTATTGTAATTCAAAATGAAACATTGGTTCTTTGTGTATCTCCGGTTTTGGGATACGGATTAAAAGAGCTTTTAGAAAAACTCCCGCCGGATTCTTTTGCCATCGGTTTGGAAGCTGATGAAGATCTGTTGAAGCTTTCAAAAAACAAAATCGATAAAAATATTTTAGAGAACTCTAAATTTTTATATACGGGCACGGATTCGGTAAATATCTTATTAAACCGGCTTGATGATTTTATTAAAGGAAAAAAAATTAGACGCGTTATAAGAATAGATTTTTCGGGAGGAGCGGCTTTAAATCAATCCTTTTATTCTCAAGCCTTTGATTTTATCTCTCAATATATTTCGCAAATATGGATTAACCGATTAACTTTAATTCAATTCGGCAGAAATTATGCCCGTAATTTTTTTAAAAACTATTATTCGATCTTACGCTCTATTGTAAAGAGTCCCGATAAAACTTCGGCTTTAAATATAAATTCTTGTTTCGGTTCTTTAATTGAAAAATCGGTTAATAAACCTATTATTGTAATAGGAGCCGGGCCATCTCTTGATTCTTCTGTCGAGTTTATAAAAGAAAACAGGGATAGGCTTTTTGTTCTTGCTGTCGATGCTGCTTTTTCCGGCCTTTATCCCGAAATAAGACCTGACGCTGTTGTTTTGCTTGAGTCGCAATATTGGATTCAAAAAGCCTTTATCGGTATTACGGATTTAGATATTCCCATTATCGCCGATTTGACATCGAATCCTTCTTTGCTCGTAAAGCTAAATGGAAATAAGGCTTTTTTCTTTACCGATTATTCCGCCCAAGATTCCGCGGCAGGTTCTTTTTTTTTCGTTTTAAAAGAAAAAAATATTTTACCTTTAAGGCTTGAAGCTATGGGCTCGGTGGGGCTTGCTGCCTTAGCCCTTGCTGAAAGATTGGCTTTTGACGGCCTTCCTATTTTTCATACAGGCTTGGATTTTTCGTGGGGTAGGGGATTCAGTCATTCAAAACTAAGCTATCAAGTTAAAAATTTATTTTCGGATATTTCCAAAATAAAAAGTCTTTACACGGGAGAATCTTTGTTTCCGAATAAGCTTAGTTTTGAAAAGGGCAAAGACGGCAGTCTTGTTTTTACTTCTCCTAATTTAAAAAATTACGGAGAGCTTTATAAAAAACTTTTTGCTTCTAAAGAAAACTTTTTTGATATAGGACAATCAGGTTTGGAACTAAATTCAAAAAAAATACATTTTGATACGGCAAAAAAAATCATAGACGATTTTTATTCGTGCGGAGGGGTTATTGATTTAAATTATGAAGCATCTTGTTCTATAAATAAAAATAATGATAAAAAAAATTTTATATGCTATGATTATGCAGATAAAGAAAAAGTTATAAAAGATTTTTTAATTTCCGAAAAGGAAAAACTTCTTAGGCTCAAAAGTATTTTTACCGGAAAAATAGTTTCTTCTGATGGAGAAATTACAACTCTTCTTTTGTCTATGCCTTATCTATATCTTCATTTCCCGGATTATAATTCCTTATCCGAAACTATCTTGGATAAACATTTTTTATCCCGTGTAAGAATTGAGATAGAATATTTTTTAAAAATACATCTGGCAAATGAAAATTTTATCAATTAAGAAAATGCCAAAGCTTTAGTAAAATTCATGAGGATATGTAAATAGTCAACTGGAAATTTAAGAACTTTTGTCCTCTTGATAGTATTTTGCTTGTGCATTCCAAAGTTCATAGTACTTGCCGTTTATATCGGAAACGAGCTCGTTATGATTCCCGTATTGAACAAGACTGCCTTCATCCATAACGGCAATTTTATCGCAGAATTTACAAGATGAAAGCCGGTGCGAAATATAGATTGCAGTATTTTTTGAAGTTATATTATCAAAATGAGAATAAATCTCTGCTTCCGAAATAGGGTCGAGGGCTGCCGTAGGTTCATCCAAAATAAAGATTTTGCCTCCGTGATAAATTGCTCGTGCCATTGCAATTTTTTGAGCTTCTCCGCCGGAGGCTTCAATTCCGCCTATGTCAAAGTTTTGATATAGATAGGCTTCGGCTCCATGCTTTTTATAAAAAGCTTCCATGCCCGTTTTTGAAAGAGCATCGGCAACCTTTTTTTCGTCATAAGAACTTGAGGCGGAAACATTCTCGCCTAATTTAAGAGACAGTAATTTAAAGTCTTGAAAGACAACCGAGAACACATCTATGTACTCATCATAATCATATTCTTTTATGTTTACTCCGTTTAAAAGTATTTCTCCTTCAGTCGGCTCGTAAAGTCTTACAAGTAATTTGATAAGAGTGGTTTTTCCCGATCCGTTTTTACCAACCATTGCAAGTTTTTGACTTGAATCTATTTTTAGGTTTATATTTTTAAGAGCATATTTATCTCGGTCGGGATATTTAAAACTTATATTTTTTAATTCAAATACGATTGGCTCGTCTTTGTTTATGGAAAGTTTTCCTGAGTATTTTTTTTCGTCTATGTCGAGGAAGTTTAATAATTTTTTACGGGATTTATCTGAAGCAACAAGAGTAGTTAATCCGTCCATAGCTTCAGATACTTGAGCCGAAAAAACATTTATAGCTCCTATGAAAAAAAAGACTTCACTCAAGGCAATGGAACCGTAAACGGCTTTTAAACCTACAAATAAAAAAACTAAAAGCAAAAGAGAGCCTTCGAGGAGTTTAGCTGACCCTATCGTACGGGAAAAAAACTTTGCCATAAAATCATGAGTACTTTTCTGCATTGCAAGATAGGTGCCTGTGTATTTTTCGGCTAAGGCCTTATCATATAATCTAATATCCTTTCCCGTCCTATAATCATAAATTAAATTCATATAAGATTTTATATAACGGGCACTTTTTTTGACTTCTCCCGAAATATGGTCTCCGAATTTTTTATAAATATATTTTGCCAAATAAAAAGAAATTATATTAAAGGCTATCAAAAGAATTAAAAAGGCTGAATTTATAAATGCTCTGAAAGCCCCATAAATCCTTGGGAATTAAAAAGACCTATAAAAAAATATAGGGCGATACCTGCTCCTATAAATCCCCCTACAGAGGTTCCGGTTTTTCTCATAAAATCGCCGTGAGAAAAAACTATAAAACGTTCAAATTGTTTGATTGAATTTAAATCGTTTTGAAATTCGTTTTGTTCGGTAAGTTCAAAATTTAATCTTAATATTTTAAGAGCTTTTTCCATAGTATGCTTTTTAGAAAAACATTTTAAATGGTACATAAAGCGTTTTTCCAATATTCCTGAAATTATCGATAAAAGCATAAATGCCGTTAAAAGAATAAGGGTCGATCTTAAAACTTCACTCAACAAACTTTGCGATGTTACCGCTTCAATGATGATCTTGGATAAATAGAGGAGGCATAAAGGCCGTATGGCCTCTATTATATTAAAAAAGATGCTGCTCCACATTGAGCCCTTCTCTATTTTTTCAAAATAAAAAAACATTCTAAAAAATCTTTTAAGCCTCTTCATTTTCATCTCCTTTATTTTCTTTATAATACTTACTTTGAACATCATACATGTTTCTGTATGTTTTATTTTGACTCATAAGTTCATTATGAGTGCCTTCTTCTATTATTTTTCCGTGTTCCAGTAAAATAATCCTGTCACAAAATTTTGTAGATGCGAGTCTGTGCGAAATAAAAATAGAAGTTTTTTCTTTACTCATTGCATCATACTCTTCATATATTTTACTTTCCGCAATCGGGTCAAGGGCTGCCGTCGGTTCATCCAGAATATTTATTTTTGCATTTTTATAAAGAGCTCTGGCAAGCAGCATCCTTTGATTTTGTCCTCCCGATAAATCGATTGCTTCATCATTGCTTTCTTTTACTAAAATAGTTTGGCTGCCATTCGGGAGATTTGAAACCATTTCATTTAAACCGCTCGAATTAATTGCATCTTTTAATTTTTCTTCATTTATATTTTCCGTTCCGGCAATATTGGCTGCAAAAGTTTCCGGAAAAATATTTATATCTTGAAATACCGGAGAAAACAAATTATAGTATTCCGTCTTTTTAAAGTCCGTACTGTTTTTTCCGTCAATTAAAACGGAGCCCTCGGTGGGGTCTAAAAGTCCCATTAAAAGGTGCATAAGAGTCGTTTTTCCCGCTCCGTTGATACCTACAAGAGCTAACTTTTCTCCTGCATCAATTTTTAAATTAAAGTCTTTAAAAATCCATGCTGCGTTTTCCGAATATCTAAAGGAAAGATTTTTAAATTCGATTGAAGGTTTTTCGCCCGTATCATTTACGGTAAGCCCTCCGCCTGTTTTTTCATCGGGAGTGTTCAAAAAGATTCTTATTTGACTTAATTCACTGTTAAATATAATGAGGTTACTTATCTGAAGAACAATAGCGTCCATCCATTTTGAGAATTCCATGACTAAGCCGATAAGAAAAACAAATTGAGAAACGGCGATGGTTCCGGCGTTTAATTGATAAATTAAGTAAATGTAAGCAAAAACATCTCTTATAAAAATCATTAAGGCATTTAGAATTTTTCCTCCTGCCTGTACATTCGATTCTGCTCTCAAAAATTTTTTTACTCGTCCGTGATAGTGTTCAAAGTTTTCGATCAGCCAATCTTTCATCTTATAAAGGCGGATGTCCTTTGCAAAGCGTCTGTCTTCCGCAGTTGTAAGAATGTAGCTCTCTTTTTTTTCGTCATCGCCGCGGGCTTCCATGTTTCTTTGTGTGTATTTTCCCGTATAGATTCCGTACAGTAAATTTACGGTTCCTGAAGCCAAGACAATAAATAGAAGAATTAAGTCGATGCTTATAATACCTGAACTGAAGAAAAAAGCTCCTGCAATTGCGGTTAAAAGAAAGGATAAATTGAGTCCGAAAAAATGAAAGTGGCCGCCCGAGCTTCCCGTCATGACTATGTTTTTTACCTTGGTTATTTTTGTTTGCACTTCGGGAGAAATAAGGGTTTGATAATTAAGCTCAAACATTTTTTTATTTACAGGTACCGAGTAAATATGGAATAGAGGACGGGAGCCTAGAGCCATCAGCTTTGTTTCAAGTACCTGTATGATAATTTTACAGGCTGTTATCAAAAGCCCTGCCGTCAATATGGAAAGTAAAATCGGCTTAGCCTCCGTTCCGGTTTCAATACCCAATATAATGGTTTTCGGGATAAGAATTGTTTGATAAATCATAAAAATACGGATAGGCACCGAAATAAGCATAAAGAAAATACCTGCCGGGAAGGTTTTTAACCAAACTCCTAAATAATAGAAGATATTGTTAAAAAGGTTTAATTTTGTATCGCTTTTTTCCATAATTTCCTCTCTAAAGTTAAGGTTTATTTTAGACAATGCAAGCGGCATTGTCTAAAAACACTGCGAGTTTGCCTTGCGGGCAAACTTCGCTTTATTGTATGCCGTTTCTCACTTTGTTGCGAAACGGCGGAAAATAAGCAATGCTCAGAAACTGATGTTTCTTCCGCTTGCTTATTTTAATAGGAAGATTTAAATATGTAAGACTATTCTAACATATGATTAAAAATCGGTCAAGGGTAAAATTTGAAATTTGAAAAAAATCTGATTTTTTTTGTATGAATTACTGTAGTAGTATTGATAAGTGCGGCTATTTCGGTTAAAATAAAAATAGCTTTTATGGGAGTTTAAAATGAAACAAAATCAATGTAAATTAATTAAGATGTTAAGTGCTTTCTTAATATTTTTTTGTTTTTTCGGCGGCATATTTGCACAGAATGAAGCTGAATGTGAAAAAGCCGTCCAAGCGCTTGCAGAAGCTTGTAACGAAAAATCCGTAACAAATGTGCTGCCTTATTTGGCAGAAGATTTTTCAATTGCAGGACAGAGCGGTAATAGGGCAAAAGCAATTTTGCAGCAATTATTGGCTGGAGTGGGGACGGTAATTTCCTATGAAAAAACAGAAAGCCTTATGGAAGACGGAAAACTTATTTTAAAATACTCAATTGAATATTCTCAAGTAGGAAAAAAAGAGTCCGTATTTATTTTCAATAAGGATAATTTAATTGTCGAAGCTGAACTTATGAAAATAAAAGTAAAAACCTTGTCTTCGGAAGAACGAACTATAGAGTACAATACAAATAAAATCACTTCCATTCCTTTTATATTTGCAGGAAATCTGCCGTTGGTAGACGTATTGCTTGAAGGTAAAAGCAGATTGTTTTTATTAGACAGCGGTGCTCCTTTTTCCATTTTAAATTCAAAGTACATTGAAGGATTAAACACGGACACAAAAAAACTTGGTAGTTTTCAGGATGTCAGCGGTAATGTTTCAAGTCCGAATATGGATATAACAAACGTAAAAGAATTGGAATTCGCCGGTAGTAAAATAAAAAATCAAAAAATAGTAGTTCTTGATATGACTCGTCTTGAACAGAGTTTAAAAACGGACGGCATATACGGATTAATAGGCTATGATATGTTAAAAGAATATGATGTCTTTTTAGATTATCAAAAAAAGCGGTTGACACTTATAAGACCGGATTCGTATGATAGTTTTATAAAAGCTAATACATTAAAAGTAGATTCAAAAATTCCGTGTAAAATGGCAGGTCATATTCCGGCTATTGAAGTATCGATTGGAAACAAAATCTATAAATTGGGGCTCGATACCGGAGCTGAATTCAATTTACTCGACAGCTTTTATTTTAATGAATTAGAACCGTCCTTAACAAACAAAGAAAAAACCGAACTGAGCGGGGCAGGCGGAATTAAACAGGAAATATATCAAGCGGAATTAAAAACAATGAAGATAGGCGGTAAAACATATAAAAATGTAAAAACAGTATTTTCCGATATTTCTCATTTACGAAAAAAGCCCGATAGTTATGACGGACTTTTAGGCTATCCGTTTTTCTCCGCCCAACCGACTCTTATAAGCTATAGACGGGGAGAAATTATTTTGTTTAAATAAACAAAACTTTGTTTAGACAAAACTTTGTTTAGATTGCCAATTTCTTTTTTTTCTGCTATACTATTCTTATGAGTACAATTAGAAAAATGCCCATAGGCGTTCAAAGTTTTGAAGATTTACGTTCAAAAGGTTTTATCTATATTGATAAAACGGAATTCATATGGCAATTGGTTGACAGCAGTAAGGTTCACTTTTTAAGCCGTCCGCGCCGCTTTGGGAAAAGCCTTTTGCTTTCCACTCTAAAAGCCTACTTCCTTGGGCAGAAAGAACTCTTCAAAGGTTTAGCGATTGAGAAATTTGAAGAAGCCGAAAAAGGAAAACGTGAAATCTGGCAAGAGTATCCGGTCTTCTATTTGGATTTTAATGCCGAAAGTTATATGGATATAAAGAGCCTTGAAACCGTTTTAAATACTCATCTTTCTTTATGGGAAAAAGAATATGGAAAGGAAGCTGCAGAGACCACTTTTGCAAGCCGTTTTGCAGGCCTTATCCGCCGCTCTTATGAAAAAACCGGCAGGCAGGCTGTTGTTCTTATCGATGAATATGATAAACCTCTTCTTCAAACAATGTGGAAGGATGAAGTTTTAAACGAAACCTACCGTACAATCCTTAAAGGCTTTTTCGGGGTTATAAAAAGTGCAGACCAATACCTCCGCTTTGCATTTTTAACCGGAGTTACAAAATTCAGTAAGGTGAGCATATTCAGCGATTTAAACAACCTTAGGGATTTAAGTCTATTGTCCGATTACTCAGGAATCTGCGGTATTTCGCAAGAAGAGCTTGAAGCCGATTTTAAGCCTGAGATTGCAGCCCTTGCCGAAAAAAATAGCTTGACTTATGATGAAGCTCTTGCAAAGTTAAAACAAAAATATGACGGCTACCTTTTTGCAAGAAAGGGAAGGGCAATGTATAATCCTTTTAGCCTTTTAAATGTTTTTGCATCAAAAGAGTTTTCAAGCTATTGGTTTGCAACAGGTACGCCTACATTTTTGGTAGAATACTTAAAAAAGGCTTATTATAATATTCCCGACCTTGACGGAAATATTCAGCTTGATGAGCAAGGTCTTAATGAGTACAGGGCTGATCCGATTCTCCCTCTGCCAATATTGTTTCAATCCGGATATTTGACGATTAAAGACTATAATGACTTTGCGGGACTTTACCGTTTGGGATTCCCTAACGATGAGGTGCGCTACGGTTTTTTACATAACCTCATGCCTGCCTACACTTCGATAAGATCCGACAAAACGGGACTTTCAATTTGGGAATTTTACGAGCAAATTGAGGCAGGAGATGTAGACGGTTTTATGCAAAAGATGAAGGGAATAATTTCTGGAATACCCTACGACACCTTAACTGAAAAAGATTTATCCTTACGGGAACAAAATTATCAGACAGCGGTTTATCTTGTGTTTGCATTGATGAACCAGTTTGTGCATACTGAAGTTCATTGTGCAACAGGCAGGGCTGATTGTGTTGTTGAATTTAAAGATAAGGTTTATATTTTTGAGTTTAAGCTTACCTCAAACGAAACGGCGGAGAATGCCGTAAAACAAATCAAAGAGAAAAATTATGCAGACAGTTACTCAGGCAGCGGTAAAAAAATTATAGCAATCGGTTCTAGTTTTGACGAAGAAAAAAGGACTATCAAAGATTGGATGACCTCGGCTATAGTTTAAATGAGGTAATGCCTTAATACTCAATTTTTATCTCAATCTTTTACGCCTACTTGAAGTCTTTTTAAATTGAATGTATAGTAATTATTAATATATTGAGTATGTTTTCCAATAAATTTTTATTTTGAGAGAGAGTATGAGTCAAACTTGTAATCATGAATGTGAAGGTTGTAATTTAACCTGTAATGAAAGAACTGCTGCGCCGAACAGTTTTATTGAGAGCCCGAATAAACTCAGCAGCATTAAAAAAGTTATCGCAATTATAAGCGGTAAGGGCGGAGTAGGGAAATCTCTTATTACTTCCTTATCTGCGGTACAATCCCAAAAAAAAGGTTATCAATGTGCTATCCTTGATGCCGATATTACAGGGCCGTCTATTCCTAAAGCTTTCGGAATATCCGGGACTGTTGTCGGAAACGATTCGGGGATTTTTCCTGCAAAGACTAAAACCGGGATTGATATTATGTCGGTTAATCTGCTTCTTGAAAATGAAACCGATCCTGTTATATGGAGGGGACCTGTAATTGCCGGCACTGTAAAACAATTTTGGACGGATGTTATTTGGAAAGATATTGATTTTATGTTTATCGATATGCCTCCCGGAACCGGCGATGTTCCTCTCACCGTTTTCCAATCCATACCGGTAGACGGTATTATTGTGGCGACTTCTCCTCAGGAACTTGTTTCAATGATAGTTGCCAAGGCTGTCAATATGGCAAAAAAGATGAACATACCCATAATCGGTTTGGTTGAAAATTTTTCGTACTTTACTTGTCCTGATAACGGAAAAGATTATCATATTTTCGGAGAAAGCGGCATTGATGAAATAGCCTTAGAGTACGGTATTCCGGTTCTTGCAAAACTTCCTATTGATCCTGAAATTGCAAAGGCTTGCGATAAAGGCAAAAT
Source organism: Treponema denticola ATCC 35405 (assembly GCF_000008185.1). Lineage (NCBI taxonomy): Bacteria > Pseudomonadati > Spirochaetota > Spirochaetia > Treponematales > Treponemataceae > Treponema > Treponema denticola. The sequence goes on along the minus strand of NC_002967.9, from coordinate 2,544,022 downwards.
AGAAAACATTGATGCACCATGGTTCAATCCTATTGTTGAATGTATTGCAAAACTTTAATTAAATAGGAATGTTTATTTTAAGGAACGCATATGGCAAAAAAGAAAACTGGAGACCTTGCACACCGCTGCAACAAATGCGGTTACACTCAAGCCAGATGGCTCGGCCGATGTCCCGAATGCGGCGAATGGAATACCTTTGAAGAAGTTACAATCAATCAAGATTATTCCGCAGCCGAAAGGAGCATTGCAGAAAAATTTGTAAAAGAAGCTCATTCCGTTCCTCTTGATGCTATTGAAGCAAATGATGCCGTCCGCCTGTCTACGGGGATTGCGGAATTTGACAGGGTGCTGGGCGGAGGTGCCGTAAAGCGTTCGGCAATTTTGATCGGAGGAGAGCCGGGTATAGGAAAATCGACACTGCTCTTACAAGCCGCTTCGGCCTCTTCTTCCGGTTCCGTAAAAAAGGTTCTGTATGTTTCGGGAGAAGAATCGGGCGGGCAAATCCGTTCCCGTGCCGACAGGCTGAATCTTCCTTTAAAAAATATTGAGCTTTTATGCACTTGCAGGTTGGAAGATGTAGAGAGGGTTTTAAACAAGGTAAATCCCGTTTTTGTTATAATCGATTCAATTCAGACTATGTATTCCGCAGATGCCGGAACCATTCCGGGAACTATAAATCAGTTAAAGCTATGTGCTCACGAGCTTGTATCTTGGGTTAAAGAGAGGGACAGCGTTTTGTTTTTAACTGCCCATGTAACAAAGGACGGAAACATAGCGGGCCCCAAGGTTCTCGAACATCTTGTGGACACGGTCATTTCCTTTGAGAGGACAGAGGACGATGTGCGTTTTTTGCGTGCCCTAAAAAACCGTTTCGGCTCGGTTGACGAGCTTGGAATTTTCTCGATGGATGAAAGCGGGTTAAAAGCCATAGATGATTCGTCTTCATTATTTATTACCAATCGGACAGGGCCTCTGCCTGCGGGCTCCGCTGCCGTTCCCGTCTGTGAGGGGAGCCGTGTTTTTATGGTAGAAATACAGGCCCTTACGGTTCCTGCCAAGGGTGTGGTTACAAGAGTCTTTTCGGACAAGATAGATTCTGCCCGCGTCAGCCGCATCGCCGCCGTTTTGGAAAAAAGAATAGGCTTACAATTTTCGGATCAGGATATTTATGTAAACGTTGCAGGAGGCATAAGGCTTAAAGAACCCGCCGCCGATCTTGCCATAGCACTTGCTCTTTATTCCGCCCGTGCAAATATTCCTGCCCAAAAAGAAGGAGCCTACATTGGCGAATTGAGCCTCGCAGGAGAAATCCGAAGCGTCAAAAAATTAAAGCAAAGAATCAAAACCGCCCAAAGCATGGGCTTTACAAAAGTCGTGTCGCCTCCTCCTTCCGATTCCGAAGCCGGAGACATAAACACCTCACAGCTTTTTAAGGCAGAAGATTTAAGCTCGGCAATAAAGAAGGTGTTTGGCGGCTGAGCCGTAAAACGGTTGATATTTGTGTGGAAACATGCTAATACTATACCGTAATGAAAGACAAATACCCCGACAGCAGTTACAATCATTCTCACAGTACACCACGCGCACAAGAGCGAATCCCGTCCTTCGTGCGCTTTTTTACATTACCCCGTTTAATAAAACCGCAACGCTCGCAGAGCGTTGAGCTCCGCTCAACTTCGCAGAGGATTATTAAGGATGTCCTTACAAAGATTCCATTAAAACCGCCACGGATGGCGGTGGTTAAGACCGCTCGGCAGTTAAATTAAAAATTAACTTTGACAGGAGGAACCTATGATAAAGTTTAAAACAAACAAAAACAAGAAGGCAAAAGCCTTCACAATTAAGGGAGCCGCGGCACTCATCATAGCCGCAATATTGGCAGCCGCGCTGCTTTTTACCGGCTGTAACCAACCGTCAGGCAGCAGCTCAGGAGGAGGAAACTCAGGTGGAGGAGGAGGCGGAACACCGCCAACGCCGCCCGCACCCCCTGAAATCGTATACGAGTTTGTAGAAATTTCCGAGGTAACCATTACAGGCAATGAAGTAGACCCCTCAACCTTACCAGAAGATGAAGATTGGTTGAAAGGCGTATTTATTAAAGACCGGAAGGTAAAATTAAGCCCCTACAAGCTAGGCAAAACAGAGGTAACATACGAGTTATGGCACGAGGTACGGACATGGGCAGAAAGTAAAGGCTACACCTTTGCAAACAAAGGGCTTGAAGGTTGGGACGGCACAGGCGGCGGAGGTAGTTTTCCTAATTATGCAAACATAGGCAAGCTTCCTACAGCAAACAAAAATCATCCTGTAACGACTATAAGCTGGCGGGACTGCATAGTATGGTGTAATGCGTATACGGAAATGAAGATGGGTAAAGATGAATGTGTATACCGCAAAAGCAAAACCGATTCTACCGTATTAAAAGATGCAACGGATGGAGCTGTTTGTGATGCAGCCTATGCCGATATGAGTAAAAAAGGCTTTAGACTTCCTACCGAAGCTGAATGGGAATATGCTGCCCGCCGGCAGGGAAACGATACAACAAATGCGGCACAATACGGCGATGTATGGCTTACCAAACTGAACAGTGCAAGCGGAGCGAAAGATAAATGGGATACGGCTGAAACAGGAGAGGTTGCGTGGTATTCCGGTAATTCAGGCTACAAAACTCATCCGGTAGGAAAAAAGAGAGAAAATGCACTTGGCTTACACGATATGAGCGGGAATGTCTGGGAATGGTGTTTTGATAGGCATAATAATGACCCTGCATCAAACGATGGTTCTTATGTGCAAGGCGGTATTGTTACCGATCCTCAGGGTGCCGCGTCAGGCTCTAACCGTGTTTTACGCGGCGGCAGCTGGGACAACTACGCGGAGGGCTGCACTGTGGGCACCCGGGGTAACGGCAACCCTGGCAACAGGGGCAACCTTCTTGGCTTCCGCTTGGCTTGCCGGCCTTGAGTTCACATATTTTGCCGGAGAGGTACTCAAAATCGGACATCTGTGTCCGATTTTGAGTTTCGAGTTTTGCCTCACGGCAAAACATCGCAAGAATGGAACCACCGCCGTCCATGGCGGTAAAACGGTGAAACCGAACAGGCAAAATGTGTGGTGTGGTGCAGTAAATTTTTGAAAATAAGATTGACCTGCACTGTGTTAGCCGCTTTAGCGGCTCGAAAATTTTTTGACTAAAAAACGGTATGGATCTTATAAGGTGCCGCGTCAGCTGGATAGCATCCTAAACCGTCCTTTCCTTCCCATATACCATTTCCCCAAAATAATGTATAATTGGTCTAGCCTAAAAATCTAATTCGATTTTTAGGCTAGACCGTCGAGTTTTTCATAAGTCTTAAAGACTTATGAAAAACATCGCAAACAGATTTAGGAGGGTTTAATACTTATGAAGTTATTGATTATTTCGGACGGGCATGGGGATCTTGAAAAACTAAAAAAAATAAAACCTGTTGCCGATGGGGTTGATGCCCTTATTTTTGGAGGGGACTTTGCTGCTTTTAAAAAGATTGAAACGGGGGCTCCTTTTTTAAACGAGCTTTTAAAGATTCATAAAAATATTTTTGCCGTGTTGGGGAATTGCGATGAACCTGAGTTTGAAAAAAAATTAAAAGATGCCAGTGTTTCAATTACGGGCGAGGTAAAAAATTTTGAAGGGCTTATCTTTGCGGGTTCCGGGGGCGGAAGTAAATTTACAGGCACTACACCTTACGAAAGAACCGATGAAGAGCTTGTAAAAGATTTAACCGATGCCTTTGAAAAAGCAAATATTACCGCAGCCGGTAACTTGGTTTTGGTTTGTCATAATCCTCCGCATGGGGCCAAGGTCGATAAGGTGGCTCCCATGGTGCATGTGGGCTCAAAGGGTATCACTGCCTTTATCGAAAAGCATAAGCCTCTTTTGGTTGTGTCGGGGCATATTCACGAGTCCTTTGCAGTCGATAAAATCGGAGAAACCGTTTTGGTAAATCCCGGTGCCCTGATGGAAGGCCGCTATGCTCTTGCCGAGATTACAAAAAACGAAAAGGGCTTTAAGGTTTCGGTAGAATTAAAAACCTTGGATTAAGGCTTTTCGATTATAAGAAGGTGTCTTTCTTTTTTTAAAAAAGGAACATCAAGTTTTTCTGTTTTATAGTTTAAACCTTCTTTTTTGATAAGCTCCGTCTCTTCGTTTATTTTTTCTTTTGCTGCCTTGTATAAAAATAATTTACCCTTAGGCTTTGCAAGATTTAAAAGAGTTTGTAGAATGTGCTTATCCAAGGTGTGGAAGGCTCTGCAAGTTACAATGTCAAATTTATTTTGAGGGGCTTTTTCGGCTTCGCTTTCGATAATCTCGGTGTTATTTAATTGGAGAACAGCCTTGATGTTTTCTAAAAATGTGCATCGCTTTTGCATTCTTTCGATTAAAGAAAGTTTTACATCTAAATTGCCTAAAGAAATAAAAAGAGCTGCAAGGGGAACTCCGGGAAAGCCCGCTCCGGTTCCGGCATCGGCAATATAAAAAGGCTCACTTGTAAGAAGAGCTTCATTAGTATTTTTGGTTTCGGCATTGTTGAGTGAGGTTTTGCTTTCGGTATTTTTGGTTTCGTTATAAAAAAAACGCCAAGCCGAAAGGGAATCTAAAATATGGGCGACGATTAATTCTTCATCGTCCTTGACCTTTACCAAATTAAATGAGGCGTTAAACATTTTAAGTTCCCGCATATAAATGTTTAAAAGTTTAGAGAGCTTATTATGAGCCTTTTCGTTTATGCCTAATTCTTTTAAGCCCTTTAGTAGAATACCATTTGATAAAAGGTCCTTTGATAAAAGTTTATCGGTGTCCATTTCTTAAAGTCCATTTCCTACATCATCTTGTTTATTATGTTTAATTTTTTTTCTGAATAAGGATGATAGCGGAGTTTAATGTCGATGAGGTTTGATTTTTTTAGGATGCTTTTTGCATTACTGAAAACTTTAAAGCTTTCGTCTCCGTGGTATTTTCCTATGCCGCTAAAGCCGACTCCTCCGAAGGGAAGGTAATCGCTTGCCAAGTGGACTATCGTATCGTTGATACAGCCGCCCCCGAAAGAAACTTCATTTAAGAATTTCTTTTCTATATTTGAGTCGGTTGTAAAAAGATAAGAGGCTAGGGGCTTTTCGCGGGATTTAATCAGTTTAATTGCTTCCTCTATTGTCTTAAAACTTATTACGGGAAGAATTGGCCCGAAAATTTCCTCCTGCATTATTTTGGAATCAAAGGTAATATTATCCAGAACTGTGGGCTCAATAAATTTTCTGCCTTTTTCTCCTTTGCCGCCCGTGATTATTTTTTCTCCTTCAATTAAACCCATGAGGCGGTCAAAATGTTTTTCGTTTACGATGTGGGGAAGGTGCATGTCCAAATAGGTTTCCGTGGGGAAAAATTCTTTTAAAGCTTCTTTTAATTCTTCGATAAATTTTTCTTTTACCTCATCTTGAATTAAAATATAATCGGGAGCTACGCAGGTTTGTCCGGCGTTAAGGTATTTTCCGAAAGCTATTCGGCGGGCTGCAACTTTTAAGTTTGCAGATTTTTCAACTACGCAGGGAGATTTTCCGCCGAGCTCCAAGGTTACGGGGGTTACATATTTAGCCGCCGCTTCCATTACGAGCTTGCCGACAGTTGTTCCGCCCGTAAAAAAGATGTAGTCAAAGCGCTGCTCCAAAAGTTTCGAGTTTTCTTCCCGGCCTCCGGTAATTACCGATATATATTCCGGCGGAAAGTTTTCGGAGATTATTTTTTTTATAACCTCCGATGTTGCAGGCGAATAATTTGAGGGCTTTACAACGGCACAATTTCCTGCAGCAATGGCGCCTACCAAGGGAGCAAGGGTTAAATTTAAAGGATAATTCCATGGCGACATGATGAGCACGGTGCCGAAGGGCTCATACATTATTTTGCTTGAGCTTTTAAAATGAGCAATCGAGGTCGGAACCCTTTTAGGTTTAATCCATTTTTTTAAGTGCTTGATTGCAAATTTAAGTTCTCCGCGTACGATAGCAAATTCCGAAAAGAAGCCTTCCATTTCGGTTTTGTGTAAGTCGGAATAAAGGGCATTTAAAAGTTCTTTTTTGTTTTGGTTTAAAACTTCCTGTAATTTTAATAATTGAGAAATCCTAAACTCATAGCTTTTTGTTTTATTTGTTTCAAAAAAAATCCTGCAATTTTTTACGATTGTTTCTATATCCTGATTCATTATGTGCTCCGGCAATGTTTTGTCGAAGCATTATACACATAAACCGAATAAAATTCAAGGCTGAAATTTTAAACTATTTTTCCGTTTTCGATTTTTACAACCCTGTCTGCCTCTTTTATTGTAGAAGGACGATGTGCAATCGTTATTATGGTTTTATTTTTGCGGATATTATTTAGGGCTTGCCGGAAGAGTGCTTCGCTTTCACTATCCAAATTGGAAACGGCTTCGTCCATCAGCAATATGGGAGAATTTTTTAAGACGGCGCGCGCTATAGCAATTCTTTGTTTTTCTCCGCCTGAGAGCTGAACACCCCGCTCACCGACATTGGTATCGTAGCCTTGTTCCAACCTTTTAATAAAGCCATCAGCCATCGCAACCTTAGCAGCTTGTTTAATTTCTTCATCGCTTGCATCGGGACAGGCAAGGGAAATGTTTTCTTTTATGGTTTTGTTAAAGAGATAAACATCCTGCGGTACATAGGCGATTATATCCCTCAGGGAATTTTGGTGTATATCTTTTATGTTTTTTCCGTCAATATAAATTGCTCCGCTGTCAGGTTCGTAAAAGCGCATAAGTAAATTTGCTATTGTAGATTTTCCCGCTCCCGATTCACCCGTAAGGGCAATGCTTTCACCGGCCTTAACCGTAAAATTAACTCCGTGTAAAACTTCGGTACCTTTTTCGTAAGAAAATTTTACGTCCTTAAATTCTATGTTTCCCTTAACTGAAGATTTGTTTTGCGGAATATATGGAACCCTGTCTTTAACGGCCGGTTCTTCTTCTAATATATCCAAAATTCTTTTTGCCGCTCCATTTGAAATATTCATAGCTCCTGCCGTAACCGAAACGCTCATTATAGGCACAAAGGCAAAAAGAGAAAATATTATAACAACCGAAACCATTTCAGGTTTTAACGAGCCTGCAATTACTTCCGAATGAGCGAGTAATATTGTTGAAATTAAAACTGCGGAGGTAATTAAGTTTATTACTAAACTGTGTAAGCCCTTAAATCTCCCATCCCGTATTTCTTTTTTATTTAAGCGTAAGGTATCGGCAGTAACTTTTTCAATGTATTTTTTTTCTTTGCCGAAAATTAAAATCTCACGTAAACCTTGAACCGTATCTACAGCTTCGGCATTTACCTCAGCCAAACCGTCGCGTATCTCTTCTCCGATTTTTTTTGTAATAGGATTAAAAAAATACGGAACGGCTGCGACAAGAATACAGGCGGCAAAAACGGCTGCACTTATTTTAAATGAAAGAAAACTTAATGCAGTAAGATAAAGAACAGTGCAGACAACTGCAATTATGTAAGATCCTGCGGTATGAGCATAAAAAACTTCAGTGGCTTCAACATCTTCGACAAACACGGAGGTAATACTTCCGCTTCTTTTTTTGCCTGTGGATTGCGGTGCTGTTTTGGAAATCGAATCATATAAAAGGTTTCTTATTTTTTCGATTACACCGTATGAAACCAAATGACATTCGTACATTTCCAAAAAAGCAAAAAGTCCTTTGCCGATAATAAAAATAATCAGCGGTATAAAAAGATAAAGTATTTTTCCTGTGCTCATTTTAAACAGAGCCGCTGAAGCTATATATGCACCCGTTAAAACGGTGAGCAAAGCAAAAACACTGTTAAATATTCCGTAAATAATCGAAATGATAAATTCTTTTTTATAAAAGCTTATGTATTTAGACATTTTAATAAGCGGTTTATATTTTTCTTTAAACATATTAGTTTTCTCCTTGTTGCGCTTCTACAAGCTTTTTGTAGTATCCGTCTTTTAAAATAAGTTCTTTGTGAGAGCCTTCTTCTACGATTTCTCCTCTGAGCAAAACCAGAATCCTATCACTGTTTTCTATTGTGTTTAAACGGTGCGCAATCGTAATACTTGTTCTGTTTCTTAACAAGTGATTAAGACTTTGTTTAATTTCATTTTCATTTTCGGTATCCACGCTGGAAGTAGCTTCATCAAGAACTACAATCGGTGAGTTTTTTAAAACGGCTCTCGCAATTGCAATTCTTTGTCTTTGCCCTCCCGAAAAGTTAAGTCCTCTTTCTCCGACTTTTGTATTGTAGCCGTCCGGTAAACTTTGAATAAAGGAATGAATGTTTGCTGCTTTACACGCATCTATAAGCTTCTCCTCATCTGCATCTTCATTTGCATGTAAAAGATTTTCTTTTATTGTTCCGTTAAACAAATAGGTTTCTTGCGAAACTACCGTAATTAAACTGCGCAAAGATTTTAATGTCAAGTCTTTTATATCGGTACCGTTGATATAAATGCTCCCGCTTGTAGGCTCATAAAACCTTAACAATAAATTTACAATGGTAGTTTTTCCGCTTCCCGATTCTCCTGCAACTGCAAGTTTTTCATTTTTTGCAACAGTGAAATTTAAATTCTTAAAAACCGTATTCTTTTTTCGGTTGTAAGCGAATTCAATATTTTTATATTTTATTTCAAAACCATCGGCCGATTTTATGTCAATGGTTTTAGTCCCCTCATCTTTTATTTTTTCTTCTTCATCAAGTAAGGCAAAAATTCCGCCCATAGAGGTTATGCCCATAAAACCTTGATGAAAGTATGCCGCCAATTCGTTTGCAGGTCTAAAAACTTCGTTGGTCATAAAAAGCAAAATAAGTAATGAGGATGCGGGAATTATATGCACAGAAGTTAATAGTGCTGCTACGGCAAGGGTAAAACTTGTACCGATACCGGAAGCAAAATTGGAAATACCTATTTCGGCTAGGTTTACTTTTAAGTTGCGCATAGTTTCAGAAAAAAGTGTTCTCATTTTTTCTTTTAATAATTTTCCGAGCCTTTCTTGTGCATTATACGTCTTTGCCGTTGTAATTCCTTGAATGCCGTCTAAAATTTCTGCAGTTAAATTTCTATAAGCCGTCCAATGTGCATTGGAAGATTCCGATAGTATCTTCCCGAAAGCAACGGGAGAAATCAATACGGCGATTAAGGCTGCAGTCGATATTATGCCTAAAACATAATGCAGCGAAAAAACATAAATGAGCATTGCACCGCATGCAATTACACACACAAGTATTTGCGGAATGTATAGCGTTAAATACCCTTCTAAATAGTCTACTCCGCTTACCATTGTTGAACCTAATTTACCTGTTCTTTCATCATCTAAAAATGCAGGTCCCAGTTTTAACAGTTTATCGTAAATGCGGCGCCTTAAAATGTTTTTTACCTTGCCGATAATTTTTTTGCCGTAAACTGAATTGTAATATATTAAAATAAGGCGGGATGCTATGATTGCCGATATGTATAAGATACTTTGTATTACCACGGATAATTCTTCTTTGGAATAAAGTTGTCCCACTATTTTCCCCAACAAGACAGCTTGAGCTACATAAGTTCCCGATACGGCAACACCCAATAGGGCTTTAAACAAAATGCTGCATTTAATACCTTTTGTCAATTCGATAACTCTTCTGTTAAGCATCATAATTGTTTATCTCCACTTTCGTTTTATAAAGTTAGTATTAGCTAACTATACTGAATTATGATAAATTTTTCTACTCTATTTTAATTGAAAATAATCCAAAATGATATTTTTATTTAGTTATTGTAGGTTTTTCTCCATTTCTGTATTGGATTGGGCTGATGCCGTAAACGGATTTAAATGCATCAGAAAATTTACTTGCATTTAAGTATCCGCAATTTATAGCTATATCGGTAATTTTTCTATCGGTAGAGGAAATATAAAATGCTGCAATTTCTAATCGATATTTTTTTAAATATGAGTAAGGGCTTTCTCCGTAAATTTGCTTAAATAATTTTTGAAAAATAGTGTAGCTTAAATCTTCATTTTTAACCATCTTTTTAAAAGATATATTTTTATCTATATTATTAACGGCATATTCATGAATTTTTTTTACCTTATTGATGTGATAACCCGAATAAAATTCTTCTTTTTGGTATTCTTCCGTATTGATTACACTTAAAAGATATAGAATTTCGAATAATTTAATTTGAAAGTACTCTATATGTTTCAAGCTTTGTTTTTCATACAGTGTATTCATTATATAAGAGATCTCGGAATTAATTTTTATTTTATACCATCCGTCCTGCAAATCTAAATTTTTGCATATTTTTTCAATATCTATATTAAATAATTGTGCAGTATTTTTGAAATTCGAATTTATTTTATCAAGAAAGAATAGTATACTTATACCCTTATAAAACTTCAACGGAAAAAAGCTTTTTGATAATGCAACTTTTTCATAATTTATAGCTGTTTCTTTTTCTCCTAAATACGAAAAAGTTTGATTTTCAAATTTACCTTCCAGAAGCCCTTGAAAGCAGTAATCGATTCTAAAAACATTCCTAGGTTCTCCTTTTAAACTATATGATTTCTCGGTATAAGTGTCGTATATTTCCAGATGTATCCCCTCATATAACTTTATTATAATGGTATCGTCTTTTGTTTTTTCTTTCATATAAAATGAGTTTAATATTTTCTATGCAGCTTGTCTAGTCTTTTTTGTAAGTTTAGCTTAACTGCAAATTTACAAAAAAACCTGCTAATGCTGTGTAAACATTAACAGGTTTTATCTAAAGTAGATTTTAATAGTATAAATTTTGATTAGAATTTAACCGATAGGGCAAATTTTATATTGTGGACAACGAGTTTGTTTACAGTATTCCAAAAATTGATACCATCACCCTCAGTTAGGTTTGTACTAAAGGTCTTAAGCAAATTATTGACGATATTCCAGTTTGCATCAAAGATTACATTCTCGGTTATAAGCCAAGTAAATCCCGAATCTGCACTGAACTTTCCGTCATTAGTATTGAATGTAAGCGTGTTTCCTTTAGCGGTGTTTGTAACATTACCTGATGCATCGCGCGTTTCTGTCTTTTCAAAGGCCCAGTTAACTGATGGAACATTAAATCCTAAGCCGAAGTTAAGCTTAAACTTCGATACGGGGGCATAGACAAAAGCCGCCTTTAATTCAGGCTGTAGGCTTAATGTTGTTTTATATGTTCTGGCTGCATTATATGCTTTCGTATCGCCTCCGCTTGAGACAACTGTGCGAGTATAATTATAATCGTTCTCAAAGTCAAATCCTATTCCTAAACCGGCCTCGGCTTTAAAGGCAAATTTACCTTCCGGTTCATAGGCAATCCGGTACTTAGGGGTAAGTCGAAGTATATCCTTTAGTTCACCATATTTATAGTCTGTGGTTGTTACGCCTCCTACTACATTTACCTCTCTTTTTGTAGGCCATATACCCCATTTGGTGTCCAAATCGGCCAGAACTGTCTGGGTTATGCCGTCTTTTGATGAAAAATCATGGGAAAATCCGGCATTTATAACAAGGTTGTATTTACTTTTATCTTCGAATTTTGTAAGCTTACTATCCACCTTGGTCGTCTTCTTACCGACATCAGATTCAAGTCCCAACTTTGCAGAAATCTTAAAGAGCTTATTATTTGAGTTTAAATTTATACCTGCAATTAAATTAAAATCCAGGTTAAAGAGATTATCGGTTTGCTTTGTCTTTGTGGCCTCTGTCCATTCAGTCTTCTTGTTTTGGTCAGGCTTATAAGACACATCCGTCATAATACCGATGTTCCCGAATCCGAAAAGCAGTTTGCCGTTAGATTTAGAGGCTGTGCCTGCAGGTATATAAGTCGTAATATTGCCGTTCGCTTCTTTCTTTTTTTCCCAGCCGTTTAATTGACCCTCAAAGTAGGTACCTAAATAGAATGGTTTAAACTGGTGGGCAAGACCTAGGTTTATTGAGCCTTTACCGGTCTTTCCGTAGCCTAAAAATCCGAAGATATTTTTAGGCTGTACATTTTGCCATTCATTTACATTCATAAAATCGTCAACATCAGTACCGAAAAGGTTTTGAGTACTATATGATGTCATCGATATTTGGGCAAAAACCAATGATGCAGTCATTAAAAGAACTGCAAAAATAAATAATTTCTTTTGTATTTTCATGATATCTCCTTTTTAAAATCTACTATAGCCGATTATCCTGTAAAACTCCGAATTTGTCAATATGAGTCCGCCGCTTTTTAGGTAAATTTACGATAATTTAAGAAATTTGCTTCCAATGCCACAAAGGTTTTGAAAGTTCCGATGAAAAGGTTTGTACCCGGTTAAAATCGGGGAGCCAGTCATCGGAGGCGACAAGCTCTTGGTAAAAGCCCTCATCTATTTTTAAGCTTGAAAGGAGGTCTTTTAAAGTTTCGTCTTCTTTTAGGTTTAGCATCCGGTTTTCAAAAAGAGAATAGTTTTTTATGCCGGACGTTCTTTTAACCGGTGTGTACTGGGTCATCACCGAAATAAGAGCCCTGCCTCTTAAGTTTTTTGCAAACCATCTTAGAACAGCCTTCGAGTCCGCAATGCGGGAGGGGAGGGCAAGGTGGCGGACTATGACGCCTGAGTAAAGTTTTCCTAAAGGATATTTTTTTTTATTCTCCATACAGATTTTTAAGGGAGAAAGGCCGGCCATTTTTAGGATTGCCCTTGTTGCCGTTTCGGGATAATCGGGTGCGTAAAAAACTTGAGAAGAAATTTGCGGATTTAAGGTTTTTAAGTCGGGAAGCCAGCCGTCAACACAGTCCGAAAGGAGGCTTATAGCTTCTTCGGTTTCATAGGCAGAAGAATTCCAGACAACAGGAATTTTTAAGCCTCGGTCTTTTGCTTCTTTTAGGCTGAGGGCTATTGCTGGGATTGCATGGCTGCCTGTAACGATGTTTATGTTTTCGGCCCCTTCTTTTTCGAGAACAAAACACAAGTTTACGAATTCTTCAAGGTTTACAGCCCTTCCCATGCCTTCTTGGGATATCTGATAGTTTTGGCAAAAGGAACAGCGAAGGTTGCAGCCCGTAACAAAGATTGTGCCCGAGCCTCCGGCTCCCGTGATTGGAGGCTCTTCCCCGAAGTGGAGGCCTGCCCATGCAAGGCGTAAATCTCTTGTTTCTCGGCAAAAGCCTTTTTCGCCCTTGTTGCGGTTTACCTTGCAATTTTTCGGGCATAGAGTGCATGAGTCGTATTCTTTAAAACTAAAATCTTCAAAAGAAAGCATTTATTAGCCGTCCATTGGGCTGTTTTTTTACGGATTTTCTTATATTTTTTTGCGCTCGACAATTACCGTCATTATCGAATTTAAAAGGTCCATGTCCAAACTTTCAGCCTCGGAAGAAATAATTAGATTTATCTGCTCCCAGTCTTCTTGCGGAAAGTCCATGTCTTTTTCAAAATTGCCTGCAATAAGAGAAAATATTTGATAGAACCATTCAACTGCATCTTCTTTTTTTTGTCTGCCTTCCGAATAGGCCGAAAGCCAATAGTCGGCAAAATCGTTTGCCAAAACTTGGGCCTGCTTATCGTAAAGCGAAACCGCTTTGCAAAAGATTTCCGTCAGGCGGGCGTCAAAAGCTGCTGTGTCTCCGTCCTTATTTAGCTTTTCTGCAAGTTGGTTCGCATGCGACTTTTCTACAAGCCGGCTTGCATCCGAATAAAATTTTTCCATCGTATCCATAATATTTTCCTTACTATTAACTTTGCGATGTTTTTCATAAGTATTGAAATACTTATGAAAAACTCGTCGGTAATTGATAAAAATCTAATAGGATTTTTATCAATTACCTATTGCCTGCCTTTTTTGCTGAAGCCTTCAACTCGGGCGGAGGCTTCGACGGTAAAGGGCGTTCTGTCTCCGCGTTTTAGGTAATGATAACCGAGGCCTGCAATCATCGCCGCATTATCCGTACAGAATTTAAGCGAGGGAAATATGCACTTTAATTCCTTGTGCTCGGCAAGTTTTTCCCTCAACAGAGAATTGGCCGCAACTCCTCCGCCTGCTACTATCGTTTTTAAGCCCGTATCTATCGAAGCATCCAAAAGAGGCCTGAGCAAAATTTTTACCGCCCTTGTTTGGAATGCGGCTGCAATGTTCTCGGGTGTTTTTTCAAAGTCCTTATTCCAAAATTGGTCTATCTGATTTATGACGGCGGTTTTTAATCCCGAATAGGAAACATCGTACTTATGCCCTTCCTTGTGGATTATAGGCATGGGGAAGTTAGCCGCCTTGGGATTTCCGCTTTTGGCGAGTTTGTCGATTACGGCTCCTCCCGGGTATCCCAGATTATAAAACTTGGCAACCTTGTCAAAGGCTTCCCCCGGAGCATCATCTATTGTGGTGCCGAGGACTTCGATGTCGTCAAAATTATTTACCTTGCAGATAATCGAGTGCCCGCCTGAAACTAAAAGCCCCAGATATGGGTAGGGGATATCATTTTCCAGATGGCTTGCATATAGATGTCCCAGCATGTGATTTACGGCAATAAAGGGTTTATTTGAAGACCATGCAAGAGTTTTTGCAAAGGTAAGCCCCACTAAAAGGGAACCCATGAGTCCCGGCCTTCCGGTGGCAGCGATGCCGTCTATTTCTTTAAGGCTCAGACCGGCTTCAGCCAAGGCTTGTTTAACAACGGGCAAAATCCATTCGGTATGTTTTCGGCTTGCTATTTCGGGAACGACGCCGTTATACATTTTGTGGAACGGAATTTGTGTTGCAACAATATTGCTTAAAATTTTATTTCCGTCCTCGACGACTGCCGCCGCAGTTTCATCGCAAGAACTTTCTATTCCTAATATCTTCATTTTATTTCCCTTTTGATTTTGAAATTGTAGAAAATGTATATCCTTCTTGTGTTAAATCGGAGTACATTTCTTTTAAAAGGATTGCAAGATCTACGGTAAACACATGGCCTATCATAATCGCTTCACCTCTTTGTGAGGCAATTTCCAAGCCTTCTATAATTTGTTTTTTCATATAGGCCTTATCTTTTTTATTATCAAGAAAGACAGCTCTTTCCCAAATATTCATATTCAGTTTTTTTGCAACTTGAGGAACAACGCTTTTTGAGCTGGTGCGGGAATCCAAAAAGTATATGTTTTTTTCCCTGCACAATTCAAGCACTGCCTCCATAGCTTTTTCATCCGATGTAATAAGAGAGCCCTCGTGGTTATTCATT
This sequence comes from Treponema denticola ATCC 35405, assembly GCF_000008185.1. Classification (NCBI taxonomy): domain Bacteria; kingdom Pseudomonadati; phylum Spirochaetota; class Spirochaetia; order Treponematales; family Treponemataceae; genus Treponema; species Treponema denticola. The sequence goes on along the minus strand of NC_002967.9, from coordinate 2,528,766 downwards.
CCGGCTATGGGCCCAATTTCTTCCACATTTGAAGCTACGATTTTTTTTATCTCTTCACGGTCCATGCCGGGTTTAACGGCTCCATCTCCCGGATTAATATTGGGGTTTAATGCCTGCATAGGCTGATGAAGGATGAGTTCCTTTCCGGCAGCCCTTATTCTTCTTGCCGTTTCTCTTGAGTTAGGCAGCTTAGGCAAAACGGCTATGGTACAGGGAAAGGGTAAATCCAAAAAATACTGTAACTGTTCAAGGTTGTGTCCTGCATCGTCAAACACAAAAATAAGTTTTCCCTTTGAGGGAAGCTCAGGCAGGTCCTGAATAGGGTAGGCCGAAACGTCAGGCTCTTGTTCTTGAGGTTTAGGCTTACCCGTGATTATGGGATTTTCAGGCTTTTTTGCCTTGTTTTCTCTGCCCGCCTTTTCGCTTTCTTTAGGCTTATCATGTAAAGTCTTTTTTGCAGCTTCTTTAGGCAGATTTTTTGAGGCCTGCGTTTCAGCTTCCTTAGTTTTTTCGGTACGCTTATCTTTAGCCTTGCTTTCTATAGGCGGCTTTTCGGTAGTTTTAGGCTTTTCTTCTTCTATTTTTTCTTGTTCCTTGGCAATTTGCGTTTTATTCGTTGTTTCATCTTTATTTTTTACCGAAGGAATTATAAACAAAAATACTGCGAGCATTATTATACAGACTGCCAAAAAACCGGCTATAGCTCCGGTATAGTTAATTTTTGACTTTTTTCTTCTTTTTTTTCCGGTTTTTTTTACCGGTTTAGTTGTTTTTCCTGTTTTGGTGCTCTTTTTTGCCATAGATGTAAAAGATAAGCATTAAGGGGGCTTTTGTCAATCGGGGAGAATTTGACTTAGCTCTCTTACTTTTTATAATGTTTTTTTACCATTTCAAAAAGCTGTTTTTTGTTAAAGGGCTTTTTTATTATATCGTTTAATCCCATAGATTTACATAGGTTTCTTTCATTGTCTTGAGATCCTGCAGTACATGCGATGATGGGTCTTGAATATCCCTTTCCCCTCAAAATTTGTGTAGCCTCATATCCGTTTATACCGGGCATCTGTATGTCCATAAATATAATATCAAAGTGTTCGCTTGATGCCGTATCGATAGCTTCTTCTCCGTCATTTGCCGTGCTTACAATACAGTGAGCTTTTTCCAAGATAATTTTTAATAATTTTTGGTTTACGGGATGATCGTCTACAACTAAAACCTTACAGCCGAAAAAGTTATCTTCATTGAAATTATGTACATTTCCATTTTGTTGACCTTGGCCTCCTGCTTCAACCGGCTCCAATTCCGGAATGTCATCTTTTTCTAAGGCTATTGCTAATTTACGATAGAGTTCGTTTAGCAGATGAAAGACTATTCTTGATTTTAAGGGCTTATAAAGATAGCCGTCGAACCACTCTAAAAGTTTCATCTTGGCATCCCTTCCGAGGCTGCCTTCAGGAATCATCAAAAATAGTTTTGAGGCTGAAAGACTATCGTCATTGTGAATTTCGGCTCCGAGGCGCCATCCGTCCATCTTAGGCATAACCATATCTATGAATACCACATTGAAGGGGTTTTTATGTTCGGCGGCTGTTTTCATAACTCCTATTGCCTGCTCTCCGGAGCTGACCAAGGCTATATCTTCAAAGCCGAATTTTAAAAGCATTCTCTTTAAAATAGTTCTGGTTTGCATATTATCATCGACGATTAAAAATCTGGTACTCTTATCCAATAAGATACTTTCATGAGGAGCTTTTTTCTTTGAAGGGACTAAAGGAATCTTAAACCAAAAAACCGATCCTCTGGGAATATTGTCTTTTATTCCTATTTGACCCTTCATCATAGTTATAATATTTTTAGAAATTGCAAGCCCTAGGCCTGTTCCCCCGTATTTTCTGTTTATTGCAGCATTCCCCTGATAAAAGGAATTGAATATTTTTGATTTTTGTTCGTTGTTGACTCCTATTCCCGTATCTGCAACTTCAAAAAGAATAAAGAAATGTTTAGCCGCATAGGGATCATCAGAGTTATTTTCAAAAACCAGTTTGACCGAAACCGAGACATAGCCTGTTTCGGTAAACTTAACTGCATTTTTTACAAAGTTTAAAAGAACCTGCTGCAGCCTTGCCGGATCTCCGTATATAAAGTCGGGAATTTTGTCGCTTATATCTACAACAATTTCCAATCCTTTTTTATGAGCTTCCATCGAAATTAAATCTACGGTTTGTTCAACTGAATCGGTCAAGTTAAAAACCGTCCTTTCCATTGTCATATTCCCGCTTTCAAGTTTTGAAAAATCCAAAACGTCGTTTACAAGTGTGAGTAAAACTTCAGCACTAAAATTTACCTGACGGGTATATTCGCTCTGCTCTTCATCAAGGTTTGTTTCGTTTATGAGCTCCATCATGCCTATTATTGTTTGGATAGGCGTTCTTATTTCATGGCTTACATTTGCCAAAAAAAGGCTTCGCATACTGTTTGCCTTTTCGGCATCTTGTCTTGCGATTATCAAAAACCGTTCTTTTAATTTTTGTTTGGTAATGTCATCAATGGTTACAAAAAAATTATTATCATCTTGTTGAGTAAAGCTGAACTTTAAAGCTGTCTTATCCGAAAGGCTTGAGGGTTTGTCAAATTTAGCTTCAAAAGCCGCTGTTTTTGGATTGCTTTTTATAAATGCGGACAGCCTAATATAGTCCTCTTCCAACAGCACTGTTTTTAAATAATCCTGTAATCGTATTTTTGTGTTTTTAATCAGGTAGTCGGGTAAAAGTCTTTCCGCTTCAGGACTCCAAAAAAGCGGGACATAATCCGGAGAAAAAATTATATACGCTATGTTTGACTCGGTTAAATACTTTCCAAGTTTAAAATTTAAAATACTTTTATTAAAGAGATGCACCCAAAACTTCCTCCATTTTGCGCAAAACCGTTTCTTTTTTTATTGGTTTTAATATGTATCTTTTAGCACCCTTTTCCAGAGCTTTGATAACGGAATCCCTTTGAGTGACGGAAGATAGAATAACAAATGGAGTTGTGATTCCCTTCTTTTTTGCTCCGTTTAAAACATCTATGCCGCTCATACCCGGCATAATCATATCAAGGAACACAACATCATAAACATCATTTTCTACTTTGTTTAAAAAATCTTCTCCGTTTTCAAATAGAGTTACTTCGGCATTTAATCCCGAAAAAATAGCAGTCATCATTTTGCGGACCACCAAATCATCATCTATTACAGCTATAGATAGTTTTTCGGCCGTGTCCAGTTTAAACCGGGTTTCAAGGTTGCTTGCGTTTTCATTTTGCTCATTGTCGGGATTCAGCATTGTTTGAGTTACTGCTATCTTATCTTCAGTTGTTTGTAAAAGAGCCGAAAGGGCTTGCCCAAGGCTTCCTACAACTTCAATCATCTTATAGTCGGGGTTTTGCGAAAAGAAGTCTGTTACAAATTGATTGAGGGTAAGGAGTTTTACATTTTTAGGAGACACTACTTTTACGGCTAGGATATTATCTATCAAATATTCCAGGTTAGCCGTATCGGCATAGGTTAAATTTAAATCGGTCAATATAATTAAAATTTTAGCTTCGGCGAGTTTGTAGGATTCAATTAATTCTATTATTCTAAATTGAAGAAGCTCAAGTTTATCTCTGTTTAAACCTTGCGCCAATTCTATAAATATGACATCTTCATTTACCCGCGTTTCTAAGATGCAGGGTGTGGGATCCATGGGAAATGTTGTTCCTAAAATTATTCCTATTGAGAATAAAAGTTCGTCAACTTTTACGGGTTTTGAAATTACCTTTTTTACTCCGTATGAGGCTAATAAAGCTATGTCAACTTTGGCTATTTTTCTTCCCAATACTATCGACGGTATTCCTGCAAGAGTAGGCGTTTTTTGTTTTTCGGCAAAAAAATTAAATAGGGCGTCTCTGCTAAAACTATAATCTATTATTATGAGCATGACAGGCTGCTGCTTCATAATATTCATGGCTTCTATAACTGTTTCGGCATAAATAACATAAATGCCGACTTCTTGTAATTTTTTTGTAATATAATATCGTAAAGTGGGGGCTATCCCTATCAATAAAACTTGTTTCATGTTATGATTATATCATATTAGAATAATCTTATCTAGTTGTTCACAACTTGGTTGTCTTGTAAAATTGGAGGAATTAATGAAAAAAGCTTTTTTATTTTTAGCAAACGGATTTGAAGATGTTGAAGCCCTTACGCCCATAGATTATTTGAGAAGGGCCGGAATAGATTTAATTACTGTCGGCGTCGGTGGGAAGACTATAGTTTCTTCTCACAAGGTTCCTATAACCTGTGATATTGTGTTGGAAGAAGCCTTGCAAAAGGATGGCGATTTAATTGCCGTCATCCTTCCCGGCGGCCTTCCTAACAGCAGCACTCTTGCCGGCTCAGAGGCTGTCAGAGAATTTGCAAAAAAGACCCTTGCAGGCGGGGGAATCGTCGCTGCAATCTGCGCGGCTCCGGCTCTTGCCCTGGGTTCTTGGGGTCTTTTAGAAGGAAAAAACTATACCTGCTACCCCGGTATGGGACAGGATTTGAGTACAAAACCCAAGGCCGGAGAGCGTGTCATCAGGGACGGAAATATAATAACGGCCTGCGCAGCAGGAGCTGCGGAAGAATTTGCCTTTGCAATTGTAGAAGCTATTTGCGGAAAAACCGCACTAAATAAACTTAAAACTGAGGTGGTGGCACGATAATGGAAAAACTTGCAGATTGGTTTGAAAACGAAACTTTTTGGGCTGAATATGCCCCGATTATGTTTGATACGCAGAGGTGGGCTGAGGCTCCTACCGTTGCGGAATCTATTTTGAGGATAATAGGCGTTCCTGTGGATAATGCAGGGATTTCAATCTTGGATGCGGGCTGCGGACCGGGAAGGATTGCCATCGAGCTTGCAATAAGAAAGGCTAAGGTTACGGGCATCGACTTAATCCGACCATTTTTAAATGCTGCTATGGATTCGGCTCAAGACGAGGGCGTCGACATAGAGCTTATTCAGGGAGACTTGCGTAAATTTGTACGCCCTGAAGGTTTTGATGCGGCTATCAGCATGTATACGAGTTTCGGGTATTGCAGCACAATCGAAGAAGACATGCAAATCTTAAAGAACATAGCCCAATCCATAAAGCCTAATGGCTGGTTCATTCTCGAAATGACGGGAAGAGAGATAGCCGTGCGCGATTTTACCGAGGGCGAATGGTTTGAGAGAGCCGGGTTCACGGTCTTAACCGAATACTCCGTCGAAGGTGCTTGGGAAGGTTTACGCTCCCGCTGGATTCTTTATGATGAGCAGGGAAGGAAGGCCGACCACACCTATGTTCAACGTCTTTATTCCGCAGTGGAGTTAAAAAGGCTTATGTTGGCAGCCGGCTTTTCTTCGGTAGAAATATACGGCGATTTTGATTTTTCGCCCTATAACGAAAAGGCGAGAACGATGGTTCTCATAGCAAGAAAGTAGCTTTATTCGTGCGGAGGGTTTAATACCCCGACGCTTGCGTCGTAACAAAGGGTATTAAAGCCGACTGCAACCACCTTATGAGAACAACATACCCCTATGCTTGCGTCGGGGTTGTTGATTTTTCTATAAAATACTGTTATTTCTTTTTATAAAATACTTGTAAATTACCTCAATTGTTGATATATTGTATTTTGTAAATTTTGGTTGACTCATAGTAAGGAGTTTTGATATGGAAAATAACGGTATTGACGGTGTTGTTTTATATGAAGATGCAGATCATAAATTTATATGGCTGGGTTCGGAAAGTAAACAGAGAAAGGGTGCTGTACAGACAATGCAGTATCTTATTGTAGACAGGGGCCGGGGAGTTCTTCTTGATCCGGGCGGAGTTCATCTTTTTTCCAGAGTTGTTACGGCTATAAGCCGATTTATTTCCGTGGATAAAATCGATACTATTTTTTTCTCACATCAAGACCCCGATGTTTCTTCAGGTATAGCTTTGTGGCTGGGTATTACAAAGGCTAAAATATATATTTCTTCGCTTTGGGTTCGATTTATGCCTCACTTCGGCATAGTAGATATTTCGAGAATGGTTCCGATACCGGATAAAGGGATGAGTATATCGCTTCCTTCAGGCTCAAATATGAAGTGTATCCCTTCACATTTTATGCATTCTCCCGGGCAGTTCGGTTTATACGATGAGCGCTCCCGTATTCTTTTTAGTGGGGATATAGGGGCCGCAGTTTTTGATGATGACAATGAAACTACTTTTGTAGAAGATTTTGAAAAGCACCTTCCTTTGATTGAGGGCTTCCATGTCAGGTATATGGCTTCCAATAAGATTGTCAGTAAATGGGTAGAATATGTACGCCGTTTAAATCCCCTGATGATTGCACCTCAGCATGGCGCAATATATAAGGATGAGCAGGTAAATAATTTTTTAAATTGGCTTTCCGGTTTAAAATGCGGTACTGATTATATCGAAAACCTGTTTTAATTTAGGAGGTGTGATAAACAGTTCGGCAGAAATTCAGCCTCACTGTTTATCTGCCGAGTTTGCCTTTCGGCAAACGTCGCATTATTGTATGCAGTTTGTAAACAAACTGCGTGAAAAAACTTTTTTCGCAAATTGATATTTGCTGCAAAAAGTTTTTATGGGAGATTCTATGGCTGACGAACAGAACATTGTCGATAATTTTGGTGATCTAATCGATAAGATCGTTGTACAATATAATAAAGGCGTTATTCTTGATTTTGTAACCTCTCATTCGTTTAAAATTATTGAAGAGTCCATGGATAATTTGCAGGAGAAGTTTGAAACTATCCTTTCCGTCTTTGAAGAAATACAAAAGGAAAGCAGTTCTTCTGCATCTAATGCCAATTATGTCGATGAAATGCTTTCTAATGTTTTAAAAAGAAGAACCGTAATTCAAGAAGAAATTCACGAGCGGGTTGACGAAATTGAAGCCACTGCGGAAAATGCGGAAAATGCGGCTTCAGCTTTTGAGGTGCTAAAGGATAGGACTGCGGAAGTTGAAGATATGCTGTCGGGTATTAAGGATGTTTCCGTAAAGACCGGTATTCTTGCAATCAATGCTTCGATTGAAGCCGCCCGTGCCGGAAGTGTCGGAAACGGTTTTAGAATTATCGCCAATGAGGTTCGCTCTCTTGCAACCCAGACCGGAGATTTTGCAAAAAAAATCGAATCAAAACTGGAAGAATTAAATAAATCGGTTGATGAAATAAACAATAGTATGACCGGTTTTATAGAACTTTTTTCAAAATTCAGAAAATCATTTAACGGTGTATTGGCTAATTTGGATGAAAACTCGGCAACCCTTAAAGATGCAGGTTTTTCACTGGCCGAAATAACCGCTTCCATAAAAGAACAGGATATTACCATAAGGGAAGGCTTTTTGTCGTTAAAAAAGATCGATAACTTTTTACATGATACCTCGACAATTCTTGATGCAGTCCAAACAAGCCATGAACATCTAGGAACCTTGCTGCAGCAAAGCTAGAATAGCTTTGTTGTTAAATAAAAAATTTAAAAAGAAATTCTCCAAAAAGTTGTTATTTACTGTGAAAAGTCTTATAATGTATTGTAATCAAATATCCTCTAAAGATGGAGGTCAATATGACAAAATCTGATTTATATAGCAAAACAAGAGCCGCGGTGCTAATCGCAGCCGCAGTTTTGGCGTTGCTGTTTACCGCCTGCCCTAACAATGCGGGCGGAGGTGGCGATTCTACCGTAAATATTACCGTAAAGAAAGTACAGGGAGAAGGGAAAGTTGGTACTATTCCATCAGATCCTGTAAGCGTTCCGCTCGGAAGTTCGTGGAGCTCCGTAAAGGAAATTCTTCGATCGAAGATCGTCTTTACGCCCGGTTTTACGCTCAATTCGGGGCATCCTGGAGACGATGCAAACACACAGGAGTTTGCCGACGGGTATATTTTTTACGAGGATGCAACCGTATTCATCAAATCTCGAAAAGATTTACCGGATATTTCTACTATACAGGGTCCTGGTACACAGATAAAAATCACCTTGGCAGTCGATCCCGAAAGAGGACAAATATTAGGCCCCGAGGTAATCAGCGTAAACAGCGGCACGACGTGGGCGCAGCTCGAAGCCTATGCCAAAGCCGCGCTCAAGGCGAACTACGGTTTTAAAGAAGAAGGTGCGGAATGGAAAAATGGCAGCACCGTGCTGGGCAGTACTGACAGCTTCGGTACCGATGCAACGCTCACTGCATACCCGGAAGACATACGTATCCGCATAAAGGTAACGGGCGATAACAATAAAGTTACGATCGACAAACCCGACGAACCGATTATCGCCATTCCCGGTACAAAATGGAAAGAAATCAAAGCAAAGGCGGACGACAAAGTAAGAGTCAAAGATAAAACCCGCTACGCCGTAACCGCATGGCACAAGGGATCAAATGCAAGCGATCCCACGCTGACTGATAGTTCCACGTTCCAAGAAGTCGACAGACCGAATTGTACTGTCTTTGCCGAAACGGGTGACCGGCAGATAACGCTTACCGTGAAGTACGGTACGGGTTCAGGCACTCCGTTGAGTGGTGGCACTATCACTATATACGACGGCGATACGTGGGGCAGTGTAAAAGTACAGGCTGAGGGAAAAATTTCTCTCGGCTTTTCCATACGAGAATGGCGCTTGAACGGTAAAAGCGGGCAGGTTATAAACGACAGTTATACGTTTAAGGCGAGCGGCGGGAATGCGCAAACCGTGTATGCCAAACTGGAAGACTTGCGCATAATAATTACCGTCAAATACGGCAATATCAGCACGGTCGGCTCGGAGGCTTTGACGGCGGGAACCATAACCGTGCATGATGGTGACGTGTGGACAAAGAAAAAAATCGGCAACAAGGGTAAAAAAGTAGAGATAATACCTAAAGTAAAAAAGACGGCTGAAGATCTGATACCCGCTTCCGCTCTCGCTCATGCGGTCATCTCGGAATGGCGTTGGGATGATGCAAACGGGGAGCCTATAAGCAACGGCTATACATTCAAATTAAGTGATGGGAGGGAACGTACCGTCTTTGCGATTATCAGACCGGAAATAACGATGTCGGTTACTCAGAATGTGCAAACTCAGGTAAAGTATTACGCTTGGATAGACGGCAGCGTAACAGAGGGTACTTACGTGTTGGCGAATATTCCGGCGGCATCCGGGACAATCGGGAAAACCGGTAAATCTGACAACGCTGAACGTTCCGTAAGCTTGAATGCCTATTCGATGGGTGCAACTGAAGTGCCTCAGGCTCTCTACCGATTGGTAATGGGATATAACTTAAGTCAGTTCAGCTGGGATCCTTCCTCAGGCGAAATACAAGAGCTGCGTCCGGTAGAAAACGTAAGCTGGTATTATGCGGCAGCCTTTTGCAATGAGCTGACACGCTGTACAAAAGGTTTGGGAATGTCCGAATGTGTATATACCGTTGATGATAACCCCTATACCATACAGGATGCAAAGAACGAAAAGATACCTCAAATGAATATGAGCAAAAAAGGTTTCCGTCTGCCGACCGAAGCCGAATGGGAATGGGCGGCGCAAGGCGGCTCTGCACGGCAAGTGTATGCGGGTACGGGTGATTCTAGCAATCTTAAAGATTATGCATGGTATAAAGCCAACAGCTATAATAAAACCCATACCGCATCCGAGAAAGCAAACCCCTTGAAACTCTTTGATATGAGCGGCAACGTAGCCGAATGGTGCTGGGATTGGTACAGCGGCAGTACGCCTACAGGCGGTAATAATCCGACGGGTGCATCTTCCGGTACCGATCGTGCGGTTCGCGGCGGCAGCTATAAGTCTGAAGCAACCGAATCCAAGCACGAGTGCGAGTGTGCGCATAGAGATAAATCGGGTCCCCCCTACGTTAAGGAATATATCGGCTTCCGCATTGTGTGCAGGCCGTAATTAAATATAAACATCTTCTAAAAATGGAGGTCAATATGACAAAATCTGATTTATATAGCAAAACAAGAGTTGCGGCGCTCATCACGGCCGCAGTTTTGGCGTTGCTGTTTACCGCCTGTCCTAACAATGCGGGCGGAGGCGGCGGGAACTTCCCTACCGTCAACATCACGTAAAAGGGGCTGGGACACAAGTCAATCTGCCTTCGGAGCCGATCAGCGTATGGGCGGGCGCCAAGTGGCGGAATGTTAAGACTCAGGTTGAAGGTAAGGTTTCCTTTAAGCCGAATTTTATACTCAACTCGTGGCATTTGGGCGAGGACGCAAGTGCACCGGAGCTCACCGACGAAGACGCTTTTTACACAGACACCACCGTGTATGTTAAATCGCGGTCTGATTTACCGCCGCTCGGACCTATACAAAACGGAACGAATAAGGTCAAAATCACTTTTGCGGTACACCCTGCCGAAGCGGGGAAGATACTGGGGCCTAACCCTATCAGCGTAAATAGAAATACGACGTGGAATCAGCTTGAAGCCTACGCCAAAGCCGCACTCAAGGCGAACTACGGCTTTAGCGAAGAACATGTCGAATGGAAAAAGGACGACAGCGTGTTGGGTAATACCGACAACTTCAACACCGATGTAACGCTCACCGCATATCCGGAAGACCTGCGCATTTTCGTAACGCTTACCGGTGACAGCCGCATTACGATTGCAGAGCCTGCAACCATTACCGTTATCGACGGGGCAAAGTGGAAGGACATCAAAACCAAGGCGGCCGCCAAGGTAACGGTGAAAAACGCCAACTACGCCATAACCGCATGGAAACTTGATGGTGAAAGCGGCACAGTGTTGACTGACGATTATGAGTTCAAAAAAAACCAAGGGACATCCCGCACAGTCTATGCCAAAACGGGCGACAGGCGCATAACGCTTACCGTCAAGTACGGCAGGGGTTTTGACGCTACGAAGAACGGCGGCACCATCACCGTATACGACGGTGATACGTGGCGCAGTGTAAAAGCGGAGGCGGCAAAAAAGCTAAACATACCGAAAGGCATTATCTTACAGGAATGGCGGCGTAACGACGCAAGCGGTGAAATTATAAAGGACGGTTATATCTTTAGAGCAAGCGACGGTAATACACACACTTTCTTTGCACGTATCAGAGCGGACATAAAACTTAAAGATAATAAACTGACTTATTACGCCATGGTAAACGGCGATGTTACCGAATACGACTACTGGCTGTGCGGTATTCCGGAGGCAAAAGGCGGTTTGATTGGCAGAGATGATAACCTCAGCAACAAGGAGCGTCCGATCTATTTGTCGGCCTATCGGATGGGCAAAACCGAAGTACCTCAGGTTCTGTACGAACTGGTAATGGGAAAAAATCCGAGCTACCATCAGGGCGGCTCACATCTGCCGGCTGAAGGCGAAAGGCAAGAGCTGCGTCCGGTAGAAAAGGTAAGCTGGCTTGACTGTATTGCTTTTTGCAATGAATTGACGCGCTGTACGGAAGGTTTGGGAGAAGGACAATGCGTGTATACCTACAACAATAAACCCTACACCGTACAGGATGCAGAGGACAAACGTACACCCTATATATCACCTTGGGCGCGCAAAGGATTTTGCCTGCCCACCGACGAGGAATGGGAGTGGGCAGCTCAAGGGGATAGTCGGAGGCAGAAGTATTCGGGTACGAATGATGTAAATGGCCTTAACAGTTATGCGTGGTACAGAGAAAACAGCGAACACAAAACCCACGAAGTACAAACGAAAACCTCGAACGACGACGGCTTACACGACATGAGCGGCAACGTCGCCGAATGGTGCTGGAATCGGTATGAATATTCTGAATCCAAGCGTATCATTCGAGGCGGTTGTTTTGCAGACTCCGAGTCTTTATGTACTTGTGACGCACGAGACCACATGCGTGACTACGACACAAGAGATATCTTTTACGGTCTTCGCATAGTGTTTCATCCTTGATTGTGCATGTTTGAAAATCGGAAACGGATGTACATTCCCCAGCTGCCATGGACGGCGGTGGTTATGTCAAATGCGTACGTCCTTGTACGCATTTGACACCTAGTTTTTCAAAGACAAGCTTTGAAAAATATCGCAATAGTTGACAGTAATCGACCTCCTGTCGATGTTTGAGCCTTACTTCCGCGATGTTTTGCCGTCAGGCAAAACTCGAAGTTCAATTCTGTCACAGGCAGAATTGATACAAACTCTAAGATGAAAAATGTACTCTGAATGTACATTTTTCATCGGCTACTTGAAAACTTGAGTTTTTCGTGTTATTATTCTTATATCATGAAAAAAAGAACTTCATTTTTAATTTGGCTTTTTATTTTGATTGCCTTGGGAGGTACCGCCTTTTTTTTCGGGTGGATGCAGTTTTCAGTTCCTGCCGGATCTTACGGCGTAATGCTTTCAAAGTCGGGAGGCTATCATGACAGGCTCATTATTCCGGGCGAATTTATGTGGCGATGGGAGAGGCTTGTTCCGACCAATTCAAAAATTCTTACCTTTAATTTAAAAGCCCAAGACATTGAGTATAAAAATGAAGGTGCCCTTCCTTCCGCTGATAAATTCGGTTTGGTGATGGAACAAAAAAACGATTTCCGCTGGAAGTTTGCTCTAAAGATTTCGGCTTCCGTAAAGCCTGAAAGTTTAATAAGCCTTGTTAAAAACGCTTCGATAAAAACCCAAAGTGATTTGGACGATTTTATTCGAACAAGAGTTGAAGAAGCCGCTCAAAAATCCGCAAACGAATTTATCGAGTATTTTTTATCCAATCCTGAAGAATATGAAAAGCTGAAATTTCAATATGCAGCCTTTAACGATAAAATCACATCGGATTTAAAAAACAAGGAGAATACCGAAATTGAAATTGTTTCGGTTGAGCTTTCTTCCGATTTTGTAATTCCCGATTTAAAACTGTATACAACAATAAGGGATGTTTATTCGGAGTATGAAAAAGCAAGGAGCAAGGTCTTTACCGACCTTATGATTGAAGAAGGAAAATCCGCTGCCGGTTCAAAATTCCGAATGAATGATCTAAAAGAATGGGGCGAGCTTTTAAAGCAGTATCCCCAGCTTATCGACTTTTTGGCCGTAGCTAGAAGCGATGCGAGCGAAACACTTAAGGCTTTGCGTGAGCTTAAAGCTAAGATGAGCGGCGCTCAGGTCAGCGGTACTCAAGGCGGCGGGCAATAGTTTTTACCGATGAAAGCCGAAGAAAAAAAAACATTATACACATTTTTCCGCACAGCCTCGGAATATCTATCGGGTTTTAAAACCGATGAAGAATATCCCGATTTTGCCGATACCGTTCTATCCGAGACGGCTATTCCCGATACCGCTCTACCGGAAACGGACGAAGCGGCCGGCTTAACAATTCCTTTAAGCGATACGGATTCGGAAAGCGGCTTTGAAAGTCTTGAAAAGGTCTATGCTCAAATTGCTTCCTGTAAGGCCTGCCGTCTATGCGAGAGGCGGCATAATACGGTTGCAGGCGAGGGGCCTTGCGAGTTTTCTAATTTTGATAATAAGATAGAAGTAATGGTCATAGGAGAGGGGCCGGGAGCCGATGAGGATGCCCAAGGCCGCCCCTTTGTCGGTAAGGCCGGACAGCTTTTGGATAAGATGCTTGCCGCTATCGAATTATACCGCACCCATAATTGTTATATCACAAATGTTGTAAAGTGCAGACCGCCCAATAACCGCGACCCTCTGCCCGATGAAACGGCTGCGTGCAGAAATTATTTAAATGCCCAAATTGCCTTGATAAGGCCTAAGGCGATTCTTGTGGTTGGCAGGGTAGCTCTTCAAAACCTCTTGGAAACTCAAGAAGGAATAGGCAAGATGCACGGCAAGTTTTTTGAATACCAAAACATTCCCCTGATGGCGACCTATCACCCAAGTGCCCTTTTGAGGGATGTTAATCTAAAACGGCCTGCATGGGAAGACTTAAAACTCTTCCGTTCCCGCCTCAATGAATTGTCTCAACAAATTGATTGAGAATAACTAGGCGGCACCTATGGCAAAATGGCTTACTCTTGCCTTTAATCTTCCACTCTACCAAAGCTTTACCTATAAAAACATAGAAGAAGACGGCGGGAGCCTTGTGGGGAAAAGGGCTTCGGTTCAACTCGGCTCAAGAAATTTGATAGGCTTTATAATAGAAGAATCCGATGTGTTTCCTAAAGACAGCCCTGTGGGAGAAGATAAAATAAAGCCGATTAAACGAGTGGTCGACAAGGAAACAATTTTCGGGCAGGCACAGATAGAACTTGCCTCTTGGATTTCGCACTTTTATATTTGCAGCTTCGGCGAAGCCCTCTCCGCAATTCTTCCTTCGGGAAAAAGAGAAGTTTCTTTTGAAAACTTAAAATGGGGAGCCGAATTTGAAGATAAGAATTTTTCTCTTTCCGATGAACAAAAAGATGCCGTCGAAAAAATCGTAAACTCAAACAAAAAAGAATTCTTTTATTTATACGGCTTAACCGGTTCAGGGAAGACGGAAGTTTTTTTAAAGGCCGCCGAAAAGATAATCGCAGAAGGCAAGGCCGTCATCTACCTTGTTCCCGAAATAGGGCTTACCCATCAGGTTATAAGTGCGGCCGTAAAACGCTTCGGCTCTCAGGCTGCCGTTTTGCACTCGGGCCTTACGGGCAGCGAAAGGCTCAACCAATGGATGAGGATAAGACGGGGAGAAGCCCTTATGATTGTCGGGGCGAGGAGTGCCGTCTTTGCTCCTGCTAAAAACATAGGCCTTATCATAATAGATGAAGAGCATGATGCTTCCTATAAGTCGGGTTCCGTGCCCCGCTACCATGCCCGCCAGACTGCGATGTACTTGGCCGTAAAGCATAATTGCCCCGTGGTAATGGGCTCTGCAACTCCATCGCTTGAAGCGTGGAATATGATTCAAAACAAAAAAATCAAACTCCTTTCCCTTTCAAAAAGACTTGCAGGCGGAAGCCTTCCTCAAATCGAAATAGAAAATATTTCCGGCTTAAAGGGAGCTTTGAGCGACAGGCTTATAAGCGAAATACGCAAAACCAAAAATGAAGGAAAACAAACAATCCTCTTTTTGAACAGGCGGGGCTTTTCCCATATTTTTAGATGCCGTTCCTGCGGCTATGAGATGCTTTGCAAAAACTGTTCCGTGCCGATGACCTTTCATAAAAGTGAAAATGTAATGAAATGCCACTATTGCGGAATGCAGGCAAGGCCGCCTTCTCTTTGCCCTGAATGTAATTCCCTCGATATAGGCTATGCCGGCGTCGGTACGGAATTTATCGAAGAAGAAGTTTCCCGCTCCTTCCCCGACTGCACGGTTGCGAGGATTGACACCGACACCGTTTCCAAAAAGAACAGTCTTGAAAACCGCTTAAAAGATTTTAAGGATGGGAAAATAGATATCCTCCTCGGAACGCAGATGATAGCAAAGGGCTTGAATTTTCCGAAAGTAAGGCTTGTCGGAATTATCCTTGCGGACACGGGCCTTCAAATGCCCGACTTTAGAGCCGCCGAAAGGAGTTTCGCACTTATCACTCAGGCAGCAGGAAGGGCAGGGCGGTTCAGCGAGGATGGGCTTGTCATTATTCAAACACTAAAGCCTAATCATCCTTCGATTGTTTGTGCAAAAAATCACGAGTACGAAAAGTTTTATGAGTATGAACTCGGGCAAAGAAAGCTCTTGGATTTTCCGCCCTTTAAGCGTCTGATTCGTTTGGTCTTTAGAAGCAAGGACTTAAAAAAAGCCGAGCTGGCCGCAGAAGGTGCTGCGAACATTCTAAAATATATTCTATCTTCACAAAACAAAGACGAAGCCGAAATAATGGGACCCTCGGAATGTGTTCTATCGATGATAGCCGGAAATCACCGCCAACAGATTTTACTCCGCTCTTCAAATTTCCCCCTAATCCAAACCGCCGCATCCCGTTTTGTAAAAGAATATAAACCGATGACAGGCATCTACATCGAGGTCGACACCGATCCGGTCAATCTTATGTGAAGCAAAGGAATTTCGGATATGCACTGTATGAGTGATGACTACCTTGTAGAAGAACTCTTGAGCGAAAAATAGCTTTGTTTTTTGGCTGCCGGTGGTTTCACGCTAGCGACGTTTTGCCGTGAGGCAAAACTTGAAGCTTAAAAAATGTACCTCTCTGTACATTTTTTAAGCGGTATACATTTTTCTTAAAAACTGTTATACTCTCCCCTCAATACAAGGAATTTTTATGAAAGAACGATTGGATAATTTAAGAAAGAGGCTTGTCGAAGTCGAAAAAGAAGTTGAAAACCCTAACCTTATCAAAGATGTTGCAAAATATAAAGAAACCATGAGGGAACACTCCTATCTTTCAAAATTGATGGAAGAATACGATAACTATCTTTCTATCGAAAAACAGATAGAAGATTCCAAGCTTCTCATTCAAGAAGAAAGCGATGCCGAACTTAAAGAGATGGCGAGGGAAGAGCTGCATTCTCTTGAAGCCGCCTTTGAAAAAAGCGAGGCAGATCTCAAGATGCTTTTAATTCCGCCCGATCCTCTGGAAGAAAAAAATATTATTATGGAAATACGCGGCGGTACAGGAGGCGATGAAGCCGCCCTCTTTGCGGCCGACCTTTTTAGAATGTATACCCACTACGCCGAAATGAAAAACTGGAAGTACGAGGTTTTGTCCCTAAACGAAACCGAGCTCGGCGGTTACAAGGAAATTACTTTTTCCATCTCGGGAAAGTATGTTTACGGAAGTCTCCGCTATGAGTCGGGCGTTCACCGCGTTCAACGTGTTCCTGAAACGGAGGGCTCAGGCCGCATTCACACAAGTGCCGTAACCGTTGCGGTTTTGCCCGAAGCCGAAGAAACCGAAATCGAAATCAATCAAGAAGATTTGCGTATTGATGTTATGCGTGCAGGCGGCCCGGGCGGTCAGTGTGTTAATACCACGGACTCGGCAGTCCGCATTACCCACATACCCACCGGCCTTGTCGTTATTTGTCAGGACGAAAAAAGCCAGATTAAAAATAAGGCAAAGGCTATGCGTGTTTTGCGAAGCCGCCTTTATGATTTGGAAGAAAGTAAAAAGCAGGCAGAACGGGCTCAAAACAGAAAAAGTCAGGTCGGCTCCGGCGACCGCTCCGAACGTATCCGCACCTATAACTTTCCGCAAAACCGCGTAACCGATCACCGCATTAACTTAACCCTTTATAAATTGGATGCGGTCATGCAGGGTTCTCTCGACGAATTAATCGATGCCCTCTGTATCGCCGCCCGCGAAGAAATGATGAAGGCCGCAGATCATCACTTGGAGCATAAATAAAGCTCAATGCTTTTTTTTACCGTAAAGGATGCCCGTCTTTTTGCTGCTCATTCCTTTCTTTCTTCGCTCCTTTTAACAAGGAACGGATACGGAAGGAATGAGGCTCTCTTTGATGCCGATATTTTGATAGCCCATATCTTAAAAAAAGAGCGCTCATGGTTATTGTCTCATTCCGATTTTGATTTTTTACCATACAAGAATGAGTTTGAAGCTTTTGTTCAAAAAAGAAGTTCAGGTATCCCCATTGCCTATTTAACCGGAACAAAGGATTTTTTCGGAAGAACCTTTTATGTAAATGAAAATGTGCTTATCCCCAAGCCCGACACCGAAACCTTGGTAGAGCTTGCATTGAATTTTGCAATGGAGAAGTTAAAAAAAAATGAGCCTCTCTTTGTTTTGGATATTTGCACAGGGTCGGGCTGTATAGGTCTATCCCTTGCGGCGGAGCTTTATGAGAACTTAAGCCAAACATCTAACGCGTTTGATAAACCGCAGAGGGCGCAAAGAACGCAAAGTTATTTTGATAGAAGTTTTTTTTTGATTCTTGCGGATATTTCGGAGGAAGCTTTAAAAGTTTGTAAAAAGAATATGGATTCCCTTTTGCCTTCCGCTCTTTATAAGAGGGCCCTTGCAGTAAAAGCCGATCTGCATCTACCTTTTCCCTGCGTGCCGGAGCCGAAACGAAGCTACGATTTGATAACTGCAAATCCGCCATACGTTCCGTCAAGGCTTACGGAAAGCCTTTTAGAAGATGGCCGCTCTGAACCCTGCCTTGCTCTTGACGGCGGTATTGAAGGGTTAGACTTAATTCCTCCCTTGGCAGAAAACTCTTATTTAAGCTTAAACCTCGGCGGAAAACTTTTTGTTGAAGTAGGCGAATACCATGCAGCCCAAGCCGCCGAGATTTTTAGAAGTGCAGGTTTTTCTCAAGTTCAAATTCATAAAGACCTTGCAGGAAACGACCGAGTCATAGAGTGCACAAAGTTTAGCCCTTAAAGCAATTGTTTTTCTGGCATGAGCAGATTTCTTAAACTGTTTTTACATATCTCATTTCGGGAGCCTTTAAAGCTTCATGGACTTGTGTTTTGCCATCCGGCTTAAAGCCGTGATGCTCATAAAAACTTCTTGCGATCCGGTTTTCTTGAAAGACCCAAATGCATAATTCATGTATGCCGGCTTCTTTTGCTTCTTTCTGAAAATAAGTAATTAATTTTGAACCTACTCCCGACCTTTCAAAAGCTTTTTCTACATAAATAGCCATAAGTTCAAAGCTATCCGGTTTGTCGCTGTCCCGGCACATTCCCGTACGCATCATACCCTTTATTATTCCGTCTTTGTCATCTTCATAAACATATAATTTTGATGTACTGTTTTGAGTATTAACTTTTTCCTTTAAACGCTCGATAGATTTTTCAACCGACAACTCACAAAACAAAAAATTATCATCAACGATACCCCTATAAGTATTTCTCCAACCGTAAACATTTATTTCTGCAACTCTTGATAAGTCCTTTAATTCTGCAAGTCTGACCATTGTTTTTCTCCTTGGTTAATTAAGATTTTGTTTTAAGTATTTATCGATTATTTCATCGATAAATTCTAGATAGTTGTTGTTTACCGATGAAATATCTCCAATATCCGTTTTTCTATATTTTTCGAATTCATAAAAAGAACTTTGAATTTGCTCATCGTTCTCCTCTTTTAAAATTACCGGTATTATTTTTTCATTTCGGCAATGATACAAAGCGTAGTCCGATAAGATTTTTGATAATTCTATATCGGTTTTGTTTTTAATTTCTGTGTAAAAGGAATAATATTTATTTAAATTTTTAGAAACAAAATGATCCGTAAATATATGAAAGTCTACACCCTTTAAAAATGAGGGAGGTGCATAACTATGTTTTTTAATAAAGTTTTTAAGTAACTTTGAGTTATATCCGCTTCCTTTTTGAATAAAATGACTTTTATAGTATTCTTCTTTTTTGCTTAAGTCATATAGATCGGGATATATTGCACCATAATAAAAATATTCTTTCCCCTTAATGTCGTTTATTTTTTCGAGATATTTTTTTGAAATAAGTATGTGCGAAATTTTATCCGGCATTGTTTTAGACCTCTTTTATAACCTAATATTAACCGATTTGGCGCATAAAAACAAGGCAGGAGAATACTATAACCCATGTTGTCAATAATATTATTCAAGTATTGATATTTTGATTTTTTTGTTATATCATAATTATGTAAGTTTAAATTTAAAGGAGTAAATTATGGGTCTTATATCAGCAGCAGTTGGAGCAGTGGGCGGCGGTTTGGCCGATCAATGGCTCGAAGTTATTGAGGCAGGAGATATGGGTGAGGGCATTGTCCTTGCAAAAGGAGTCGCCGTCCGCACAGATAAACGTAACACAAACAAAAAAGGTTCAAGCGATGTCGTTTCAAACGGCTCTATCATTCATGTAAATCAGAACCAGTTTATGATGTTGGTGGACGGGGGAAAGATAGTCGATTATACGGCGGAGCCGGGATATTTTAAGGTTGAAAATTCGGCATCGCCCTCCCTATTCGGCGGTCAATTCGGAGATGCCCTAAAAGAAACCTTTAGCCGTTTTAAATTCGGCGGTACCACCCCGATGAAGCAGGAAGTATTTTATGTTAATTTACAGGAGATTAAAGGCATTAAGTTCGGTACTCCCAATCCATTGCAATACTTTGACAACTTCTATAATGCGGAATTGTTTTTGCGCACCTTCGGAAATTATTCGATTAAAATAACCGATCCGATAAAGTTTTTTAAAGAAGCTTGTCCTCGTGATGCCGAAAATGTTCACATTGATGAAATAAACGAACAATATTTGAGCGAATTCTTAGAAGCCTTACAGGCTGCTATCAGCCAAATGTCCATGGAAGGCGAGCGTATTTCCTTTATTCCTTCAAAGGGAACAGTGTTGAGCAAACACATGTCCGAGATTCTGGATGATTCATGGAAGGAATTACGCGGAATGGAGGTGCTTTCAGTCGGTATTGCAAGTATTTCCTACGATGATGAATCTAAAGAACTTATCAATATGCGCAATAAGGGAGCTATGCTCGGCGATCCCGGTGTACGGGAAGGCTATGTGCAAGGCTCGATTGCCCGCGGTATGGAAGCGGCAGGTTCAAATCAGGCAGGAGCCGGAATGGCCTTTATGGGCATGGGTATGGGCATGAATGCGGCAGGCGGTTTTATGGGACAGGCAAGTCAAACCAATATGCAGCAGATGCAAATGAATCAAGCCGCTCAGAGAGCTGCTCAAGGAGCAGGGCAACAACAAGGTGCCGGAGCTAAGGCTGCCGGAGAATGGTTTTGCACCGAGTGCGGCCACAAGAATACCGGAAAGTTTTGTGCCGAATGCGGAACTCCGAAACCTCAAGGAAGCGGCTGTCCTTCATGCGGTGCAGAATTAAAGGCTGGAGCAAAATTTTGTCCTGAGTGCGGAACAAAATTATAACCAACATGTTGGAGAAAGATAAACAGTTTGGCAGAAATTCAGCCTCACTGTTCATCTGACGAGTTTTGTACCAATAGGTACAAAACGTCGCATTATTATATGTGTGTGCTTTCGGCACACACTTGAAAAAACTTTTTTTGCAAATTAATATTTGCTGCAAAAAGTTTTTATTGGGGAAAGATATGAGTGTTGAAAATTATAAATGTCCGGGCTGCGGTGCACCTATAAGTTTTAAACCGGCGACCGGAGGTTTTAAGTGCGATTATTGTTTTTCAAGTTATACGGAAGAAGAAATTACCCGCTACATGGAAGGTCTAAAAGCAAAAAAGGGTGGGTCTGAAGGTTCCTCTTCTTCCGAAAATAAAAGCGGAAATAACGGATCCGTAAAACAATATCACTGCAACAACTGCGGAGCGGAAGTCGTGGCAGGAGAAACTTCAAGTGCGGCATTCTGTTATTATTGTCATAGCCCCGTAGTCTTATCCGAAAGACTCAGAGGGGAATTTAAGCCCGATAAGATTATTCCCTTTAAGCTTGATAAAAAAGATGCCTTAAAATGTTTTGCTTCTTGGGTGAAGGGGAAAAAATATGTACCCGCAGATTTTAAAAATACGAGTACGCAAGAAAAAATGACCGGAGTTTATCTTCCACACTGGCAGGCTGATGTTGTTGCAGATCTTGATTATCACGCAGTAGGTTTAAAGGTTTCATCGTGGAAAAACGGGAACACTGAATATACAAAAACGGATAAGTATAAGATTGAGCGCACGGGGAAAATTGAGTTGGATAAATTTCAAGAGTTGGCTTTTACGAAGATAGATAAAAATCTTATAAACGGAATAAGCCCATATGATTTAGAGAACCAAAAAGATTTTTCTCAAGGCTATCTTGCAGGCTTTTTTTCGGAGCAATACGATATTAAAAAAGAAGATGTGGAGCCTATAATAAAAGGCAGAGCAGAAGATTATGCTAAAGACCTTATTAAAGACTCTGCCGATTACAGCGGAGGTATTGAAGATGAAGATGATAATACTTCCTACACCGTAAAAAATTATAATTACGTTTTGCTTCCATCATGGATACTCACTTATCTTTATAAGGGAAAAACCTATGTCTTTGCCGTAAATGGGCAAACCGGAAAATCTTCAGGAGAGCTTCCGTTAAACAAGTCTAAACTTGCCCTTGTTTCAGGTTTGATATCGGGAATTCTTGCAGCTCTCTTACTTTTGGGCGGGAGGTTTATATGGTAGTAAAAAAAGTTATTTGCTCATTGATAATTTTTTTCTGTATAGGTTTAAGTTCGTATGCAGAAATTGAAAAAAAACTTTTGATAGATGAAGCCGGGGTTTTAAGTCAAGAGAGTTTTTCAAAGATAGAGAAAAGCTTATATAAGATTTCGCAAAAGAGTAAGTCTGAAACCGTAATTGTAATTGTTCCATCCACGGGAGAAAAAAGTCCGCAAGATTATGCCGATGATTATTTTGACTATAACGGTTACGGTCAAGGAACCGAAAGTGAAGGAAGCCTTTTACTCATTGTAACCGGGGATGGTACTCAAGGCAGTCGATATGCACATATTTCAACTCATGGAAAAAAAACGATAAGCACTCTTACCGACAATAGCATTGAAAAACTTTTAGACTCTTTAATATACGGAGGATTAAAAGAAAATAATTATGCCAAGGGAATCGAATCTTATCTTAAAGCTCTCGCTCGGAAGTTTTACAACAGTCTTTCGCTTATGGAAATTTTAATCAGTTTAGGTATTGCAGTTATCAGCTTTGCTTTTAAATTTTTAGGCACACAAAGAAAATATAAAAACAAGGAAGCCTTTGCCTTTGCTCCCTTCTATGATATTAAAAAGAACAGTCTTGTTTCTTTTGAAACCGTTGATGATGTGTTTCTTTCTACCAATACGGTATCCCACGTCATTAAATCAAATAGCGGAGGAGACTCGGGTGGTAGTTCTACACATACATCCTCAAGCGGAAGAACTCACGGCGGCGGAGGAAGAAGTTTTTAAGTTTTACTTAGAATTATAAAAAAAATGCTCTTTTAATAAACGCTTTCAGCTGCAATCTCCGCCGTCCATGGCGGTAAGCTGAAACGCTTATTTATTTTGATAAAAATTAGTTTTGATATATTTTAACTTAAGGTTAAACCTTTTTAGTCTATATATAAACTTTTTTGGGTTTTTCTTTGCTGCATTTAAAAATAATTCTGCTCGTTTCTCGATTAAAATCTGTTCAGGAGTTTTATCCTTATACAAATTTTCATCCACACCGGACCTCTGGTTAAATTGAAATTTATTATACATGCTTGACCTACAATCTTTTGTATTATGTACACTAATAAGCTTGGAGATTTTGCATCATTTTTTGGTTAGAAAGGCTTTGCGGTACACATTTAAATACGCTCACTGTTAATGATGAATATCGGCATAACTAAAAATTTTTTTAGTTTTTTACGGAATTATTTAAGTTTTCGGATAAAATTCTCTCCCCTTGCCTTTTTACCGATAATTTATTATCCTTATAATATATTGATTTAATATTACATTTTTAAATACCCCTTTGCGCTCTTTGCGCCTTTGCGGTTTATTTTGGAGGTTGATATGGCACAGTACAAGTTTGAAACTGAAGTGAACCAGCTTTTGTCGCTCATTATTCATTCGCTTTATTCAAACAAGGAAATCTTTTTAAGGGAACTTGTTTCCAATGCTTCGGATGCATTAGATAAGTTAAAGTATTTAACCCTTTCCGATGAGGCTTATAAGCAGATTAAATTCGAGCCCAGAATCGATATCTGTTTTGACGATACGGCCAATACGCTTACCGTGCGGGATACCGGCTTGGGTATGAACGAGGAAGATCTAAAAAATAATTTGGGAACGATAGCAAGGTCCGGAACAAAGGCTTTTTTAGATCAGCTTGCAGCCGCCGATAAAAAAGATTCAAACCTTATCGGTCAGTTCGGTGTAGGTTTTTATTCGGCCTTTATGGCAGCCTCTACCATCGATGTTATTTCCAAAAAAGCCGGAGAGAACGATGTTTGGAAGTGGACTTCGGACGGAAAGGGTGCCTACGACTTGGAAAAGGTTGACGATACGGCCTTCCCCATAATAGATGGTGTACCCGAAGGAGCAAACGGAACCTGTGTTATTCTTCACTTAAATAATGAGGACTCGGAGTATGCTACCCGTTGGCGTATTGAAGAAATAATTAAAACCTATTCCGACCACATCGCCTTCCCAATCTATCTTCATTTTACCGAAAAGCAATATGACGATAAGGGAAAAGTAAAATCGGAAGCCTCTAAAACGGAACAGATAAACGATGCAGGAGCTATTTGGCAAAAGCCCAAATCGGAATTAAAAGAAGAAGATTATTTTAACTTTTATAAATCCCTTTCGCACGATTCTCAAGAGCCTTTACTATATGTGCACACAAAGGCGGAAGGAACTCAAGAATACACAACCCTCTTTTATGTTCCGTCGAAAGCTCCCTTCGACATGTTCCATGCGGATTATAGGCCGGGAGTTAAGCTCTTTGTAAAGAGGGTCTTTATTACCGATGATGAAAAAGAGCTTCTGCCCACATACCTCCGCTTTGTGCGCGGTGTTATAGACAGCGAAGATTTGCCCCTAAATGTAAGCCGCGAAATCTTGCAGCAAAATAGAATTCTTTCAAACATTAAAAACGCTTCGGTTAAAAAACTTTTAGGAGAGTTTAAAAAGCTCGCCGAAAACGACAAAGAAAAATACAATAAATTCATCGCCGAATTTAACCGCCCATTAAAAGAAGGCTTGTACAGCGATTATGAACACAGGGAAGAGCTCGCCGATTTGGTACGCTTTAAGACAACTTCACCCGAAGTAAAAGAAGATGAGTGGACCAGCTTTGCCGATTATGTTTCAAGAATGAAAAGCGATCAAAAGGCTATCTACTACATTACGGGTGAAGATGAAAAAACCTTGCGTCAATCTCCTCATCTTGAAGTATACAAACAAAAAGGCTTTGAAGTTTTAATTATGCCCGATGAAATTGACGACATAATTATTCCTTCATTGGGAAAATACAAGGACTGGGAATTAAAGGCTGCAAACAGAGCCGGCTCCGATAAAGAACTTAATACCGAAGAAGAAACTAAGGAAGCCGAAAAAAAAGAAAAGGACTTTAAGCCCGTACTCGAAAAGATTAAAGAGGTTCTCGGCGATAAGGTAAAAGAGGTACGCTTTTCAAAACGCCTTTCCGATTCTCCTTCATGTATAGTTGTGGACGAAACCGATCCCAGCTTACAGATGGAAAGAATGATGAGGGCTATGGGGCAGTTTAATACAAGTGCCGTAAAACCGATTTTGGAAGTAAATGCCGATCATCCCTTGGTTCAAAAATTAAAGGATTCGAAGGATAAAGAATTTGTAGAAGATATGTCCAACCTCCTTTTGGAACAAGCCCTCTTGGTTGAAAGCGGAGAGCTAAAGGCTCCGGTCGATTTTGTAAAAAGGCTTAACAGGCTGATGACAAACTTAAAATAGATTTTATTGACAGAGTAGTAGACGGCTCGGCATGGATTCTGCCGAGCTGTTTATCTTCATGTTATAGGAGGAGATATGTATTTAGATAAAGCGGCGGCGATGGAACTTGTAGACGGGGACATGGAAATCTATATGAGTTTACTTGAAACATTTATCGAAGCCTATGAAAAAGATGAGGCTGAAATAGATCGGTTGAATGTTCTCTTAGGTGCAAGTGCCGAAGCTATTTTAAGTGATGATGTTTTGCGTGAAAATGTACGGAAAACGGCTCACAAGATAAAGGGCAGTTCCTATACGGTCGGTGCAAATATCTTGGGCGACTCTGCAAAAAATATCGAAAAGTTTTTGGTTGAACCTTCAAATATTAAAAGCCCTGCAAACATTGAATTGCTTGACGGCTTTCTTGCAAAGTTTAAAGAAAATTATGGTAATACTTTAAAAGAAATGAAAACGGTTATTGCGTAAAGATTTTTTAAGTAATTCTTCAATTATTATTATTGGTCGTCTTCACCGCATCCAAAACTTCTTCTGCTTGTTTTAAAGAAATCTTTGCGGTTTCGGAAAGAGCTTGGGCTGTTAGCGTTTTTAGGTTTTCCGTGCTGCCGAAGGCTTTTAACAAAACATGGGCTCTCTTTTTTCCGATGTGGGGAAGGTTTTCAAATTCGGTTTTAAGTTTGTTTGCCCTGCGGAGTTTATTGTTCCTTGTGTTTGAAAAGCGGTGTGCCTCATCTCGGATTCTTTGAAGAAGGCGGAGGGCATCGCTTCTTCGCGGCAAGATGACAGGTTTCGAATTGTGCGGAAAATAAACCTCTTCATTTTTTTCGGCAAGGCCGATAACCGGAATGCCGAGATCGAGGGCGTCTACGATTTTGCTTGCAGCATTTACCTGCCCAATGCCTCCGTCTATAAGAATTAGATCGGGGAGGTCTGCACCCTCGTTGAGAAGGCGGGTATAGCGGCGGGCTATTACTTCTCTCATCGAAGCATAGTCATCGATTACGCCGTCAGTATTTTTTAACCTGAATATTCTGTAATTCTTTTTGTCCGGATTTCCTTCTTTAAAAGAAATCAGGGCAGCGACCGTAAATGTGCCGCCGAGGTGAGCAATGTCGAAGCCTTCGATACGCTGCGGAAGGCAGGGCAGGTTAAGCCTTTTTTGCAAGTCTTCAACAGCGGCGAAATCTCCCTGTTCTCTTAGGCGGCGCATAGCATCTTCTTTTGCATTAAAACGAGCCATCTTCAATGCCGCCTTGTGGTGTTTAATTTCAGCCGGAGAAAGATTCAGCTTTTCTTCTTGGGCACTCAAAGGTGCCGGCTCTTTAACGGCGTAGCCGATTGTTTTGGAAGCCGCTTCTTCGATTTCTGTAAGACTGTCTGCTGCTGATCTTTCTTCTGCTGCAAGACTTTCTTTTTCTAATGGAATAATGCTTATTCTTGTCTTTGCGTGAAGCTCCTCGTTAAGCCATTTTTCGATGAGGGCGTTTCCTTCGGCAGCTTGCGGAATAAATATTTTAGGCGGAACTTCGTTTGCCGAAGTGTAATAAGCCGATATAAATTCGGATAGAATTTCTCCTTCT
Organism: Treponema denticola ATCC 35405; assembly: GCF_000008185.1. Lineage (NCBI taxonomy): Bacteria > Pseudomonadati > Spirochaetota > Spirochaetia > Treponematales > Treponemataceae > Treponema > Treponema denticola. The sequence continues at coordinate 2,501,878 of NC_002967.9, read as the reverse complement.
TCTTTTAAGCTGTGCGAACGGTAAAGGTCGCGGCCGACAAGCCGTCCGTTTCTCATCTTTAAAACGGCTATGCTGACCATGGCTCCTTCAAATGCCCATGCAATATAATCGCGGCTTTCGGGGTCCATGTCTTGAACTATGTTTTGTCCGCGAAGAGCATAGACTGCCTGTATTCCGTCGCGGAGACGGGCAGCCTTTTCAAACTCTTTTTTTTCTGCCGCCTCTTTCATCTTTTCTTTTAAGGTGCCGGAAACATCTTCCATTTCGCCTTCTAAAAGTAGGGTAATTTCTTCTATATCCTTACCGTATTCTTCTGCACTTATCTTGCCGCAGCATGGAGCCTTACATCTTCCGATGTGGAAATAAAGGCAGGGAGTCTCCCGCTTTTTTAATTGCTTACATTGACGCAGGGTATAATTATGTTTTATAAGAGTTAAAAACATATCGACGGCCGAAACATTGGGAAACGGCCCGAAATATTTTGAGCCGTCATTTTTAATATTCCGAGTGCGGTAAACTTTCGGAAATTCTTCATTGGTTAATTTTAAGACGGGATAGGTTTTCCCGTCTTTTAGATTTATATTGTATCTCGGCTTATGTTTTTTGATTAGAGTATTTTCCAAGAGGAGGGCTTCATACTCGTTTTCGGTTTGAATGTACTCGATTGACTCGGCACGGGAAACCAGGATTCGGGTTTTAATATCCCTGTTCGATGTAAAATAAGAGCTGAGCCGGTTCTTTAAAGATTTAGCCTTCCCGACATAGATAACCGTTCCGGCCTTATCCTTCCAAAGATAAACCCCGCTCGTTTTCGGAGCCGAGAGAGCAACCTCATGCAGTTTTTCACGCGTAGTAATTTCCGCCATCTTTTACAAACACTTGTTTAAAGCCTCGATTACATATTCATCATATTTTTCTTCGATACTTGCAGGATGAATATAAAAAGAGTCTTCTTCGATAAAGCCTATTATCGGAATCGGCATTTCGCGTAAATTCGTTTTTAGTTTTTCGCAAGGCTTTTTTGTATTTAGTTTTACGGCCCAAGAGCTGAAGCCCGTGTCCGGGGTGCTGCCTCCTCCCAGGGAAAAGTTTTTTTGCACCAATTCTCCGGCTCCGCTTTTTAGACTTGCAATTATTTTTTCGGCACGCTTTTTTATTTTCTTTTGATCTAAAAGGAGCGCCCTTTGAGCTGCCGATTCTCCTCCGTTTAAATAGAGGATGAGGCATTCTTGCATAAGGCTTGCTACTGCCCTGCCTACCCGGTAGGTTCGCATGAGCTGATTTTTAGCTACGGTTTGAACGAGATTTTTTTTACCTACAATCCAGCCTGCCTGCGGTCCTCCCAAAATCTTATCTCCCGAAAAGCAAACCAAATCCGCTCCTTCCTTTATAATTGAAGAAACCGTGGGCTCTTCGGGAACGTTTAAGGATAGGTTTCCCGAGCCCTGATCCACTGCGAGGATTATGTTTTGCGGAAGGATAGCCTTGATTTCTGAAATTGAAGGCTGCTCCGTAAAGCCCCGTATCTTATAGTTTGAGGTATGAACCCAAAGCACCATGGCCGTGTTTTCGTTTATTGCTTTTTGAATGTCCTTAAGGCTTGTGATATTTGTTGTGCCGACCTCGATGAGTTTACAGCCTGCCATCTCCAAAATTTCGGGGATACGGAAACCTCCGCCTATTTGAACCTGCTGGCCGCGGGAAACTATGACTTCCTTTCCGCCTGCGAGGGCCTTTAACATTAAAAAAACAGCCGCCGCATTGTTGTTCAATATGAGGGCATCCTCGGCTCCGGTCAAAAGACTCATACAGTCATTTAAAAACTCAAACCTCTTTCCGCGGTTTCCGTCCCGCAAATCCATTTCGATAGAAGAATAGCCCGAAGCCGTTTCCTTTGCCCTGTCCCAAATATTTTCAGGCAGGGGAGAGCGGCCGAGGTTTGTATGGAGGATTATCCCCGTTGCATTTATTACGGGCGTAATTTTTGTGCGGATTATGGGTCTGCATAGTTTGCATATCTCTTCGGCACAGGCCTTAAGTAAAGGAACATCTCCTCCGGCCCTTGCCTTTTTGCGTATGTCTTCCAAATACTCCGAGGCCTTTTTTACGACAAAGGGCCTTCCGATAAGAGCCGCCGTATTTTTTAATATACCTTCATTTAAAAGTTTTTCAACTTGCGGAATCCTTGCAAGCGGATTTGTATTTTCTTTTGCCATGGGTGAAGTATAGAATAGAAAGCCTCTCTTGTCAAGGAAGTTTTCACCATGCTTGAAACAATTAAAAAAATTCTATATAATCGGCGGATTAAGGAGATAATTCTATTTAAGGAGAGAATTCTATGCCGAAAAAGATTGTTATTGCCTTAGGCGGCAATGCGTTGGGAAATAATTTGGAAGAACAAAGAAAGGCCGTTAAAATTACGGCAAAGGCCATTGCCGATTTAGCCGAAGAAGGTCATCAGGTAATCGTTTCTCACGGAAACGGGCCTCAGGTTGGAATGATTCATTTGGCAATGTCCGAATATCATAAAATCGATCCTAAAACTTCGGAACCCGAACTTGCCATTTCCGTTGCTATGAGTCAAGGCTATATAGGGAACGATTTGGAAGCAGCTTTAAGGGAAGAGCTTTTAAACCGCGGTATCAATAAGCCCGTTGCTACCTTGATAACTCAGGTGCTCGTAGATCCTTCGGATCCTGCCTTTTCAAAACCTACAAAGCCCATAGGCAGTTTTATGACCAAGGAAGAAGCCGATATTTTAACCGCTAAGGGTGAAAATGTTGTAGAAGATGCAGGCCGAGGTTACAGGCGGGTCGTGGCTTCTCCCAAACCCATAGATATTGCAGAAATCGAAAGTATCAGGGCTCTTTGCGATGCGGGGCAAATAGTTATAACCTGCGGAGGCGGCGGTATTCCTGTCGTAAAAAAAGGAAACGCTCTTTGCGGCGTTCCGGCCGTTATCGATAAGGACTTTGCAAGTGCAAAGCTGGCTCAGCTTTTAAATGCAGACTGTCTTATCATCTTGACCGCTGTAGAAAAAGTCGCTATCAACTTTAACAAGCCCGACCAAAAATGGCTTTCAGAAATTTCGGTTGCAGAAGCAAAAAAATATATTGAAGAAGGACACTTTGCTCCCGGTTCTATGCTTCCGAAAGTGCAGGCTGCCATCCAGTTTGCCGAATCCAACAAAAAAGGCTATGCCCTTATTACTCTTTTGGAAAAGGCAAAGGATGCCATCGACGGTAAATCGGGAACAATAATCAGATAGTGGTTACAAATTTAAAACATAAATATTTTGGGCCTTTTTCTTTTTATAAAAATGCCGTAAAATTAGCTGTACCTGTAATGGTACAGCTTTTTATTCAATCTCTTGTTTCTCTTATAGACAACTTTATGGTTGCCGACCTAGGCGACCTAAAAATGAGCGGGGTAAATGTTGCCAACCAAATTATCTTTGTATACATAACCGGCCTCAATATTCTTTGCAGTGCGGGCGGAATGTTTATGTCGCAGTATAACGGCACAAAAGATGAAGAAGGGATGCAGCAGGCCTACCGCTTTAAGCAGATATCCGGCATAATCTTCGCCCTTGCTCTTCTTGGTATCTGTCTTACAATCCCCGACCTTGTTTTAGGCCTCTTGGTGAATGGTAATACTGCAAAAAAAGAAATAGTAGAGCAGGCCGTAATTTACAGTAATGTTATTCTATTATCGTTTATTCCCACAGCCTTTTCGATAGGAATAGCTTCCTCTTTCCGTGAAACGGGAAATGTAAAGGTTCCCATGTATATATCCCTTGTTTCAACCCTTATAAATACTATCGGAAACTACATGCTCATATACGGAAATCTGGGAGCCCCAAGGCTTGAGGTAGCAGGAGCTGCCTATGCTACGGTAATTGCCCGCTGTGCCGAGCTTATAATTTTTGTTCTTTATGCAAAAAAAGTTAAGCCTCTTTTCTATGTAAAAATAAAAGAAATGCTTAAAATAAAGCTTCACCTTTTTTATGAGATTTTAAAAAAGTCTGCCCTCATCTTTGTTGCCGATATGTCTTGGGTTCTGAGCGAGATAGTGGCAACGGCTGTTTATAACAGCAGGGGAGGCACTGAAGTTGTAGCCGGTATGTCTGCGGGCTGGACAATTGCCAACCTATTCTTTTTGGTTTTTCCGGCAATAGGTACTTCGGTTGGCGTTATAATAGGCGGTACCCTCGGAAGAAATAAGCTTGAGGAGGCAAGAGAGCAGGCCCGTTGGATTAAAAGAGGTGCTTTTGTACTCGGTCTCGGAACATCCCTTTTAGAGCTTTTTTCGATTATGCTGGTTCCGATTGTGTTCCGTAGTTTAAGTCCTGCTTCTCATGAGGTTACAAGGCTTCTTATAATCTTTATCGCTCTTTATATGCCTGTATGGACCTTTCAAAACACCCAATATGCGATAGCCCGATCCGGAGGGGATGCGGTCATGGGAGTCTGGGTAGATACTACGGTAAATATGTTCTTATTTATGCCCTGCATGCTTTTGTTATATTATTTTACGGATTGGTCTTCACCCATTATGTATGCAATTGCTAAACTTACCAGCATAATGAAAGCTGTCCTTGCCGAAGTCCAGCTAAAAAAAGAACGCTGGGTCAAAAACTTGACTAGGATTGAAAAATAAAATCTCTATTTATAGAAGGAGGATAGTAGTTATATGGAAATATTGATTAGGCCGACCGAAAAAAAGGACCTTCCATTGGTTAAAGCCTTATGGGCTGATGGTGATGTTATGAAATTTGTAGGATTTCCGGACGGTTTGGTTCAAACCGATGAAGAAATGGCCCGTTGGTATGATTGGGTGCTAAAGAACAGTCCTCTATCTATGCATTATTCGATTTTTGAGGGGGAAGTTTATTGCGGAGAAACTTGGTATTCCATCGATACGGTTCATGATAATCTTACAAGTCTTGATATTAAGCTGTTTGCCAAGGCTCGGGGGAGAGGGATTGCCTCTAAGGCCTTGAGTTTTGCTATAGAACAGGCAAGACTTAAAGGTGCTAAAAAGGTTTGGGTTAATCCTGTTCCTCAAAATGAAAAAGCAATCAAACTTTATAAAAGATTAGGTTTTTCCGCCTCTAAGGTACCTGAGCATATTTTAAAAAAAGAGGGAGAGGACGGTTATATTTATATGGAAAAAGAGCTTAGATAAAAAAAGAGCTTGGGTTCAAGTTTGAAACCGCAAGCTCTTTTCCATTAATAGCTCTTTGAATCGCGTGAGCGTCTTGTTTTTTTCATAAGTTTTCGGCGGAGGGCCTTATTCTTTCTGTTTAAAACAGTGGAAGGTTTTTCGTAGAATTCCTTCTTTTTCCATTCGCGGATAATACCTTCTTTTTCGACTTGACGCTTAAATCTTTTTAGAGCTTTTTCAAGATGCTCTGAATCGTCAATTGTTACATATGCCATTTCTTTTTTCACCCCCTCCGGCTTTAGGATTAAGAGTCGATTATATAGAAAATATAAGAATATGTCAATAGGACGATTTTTTGTTTGTCAATACACCATAGAAATGTCCCCTGTTTTAGCACCATAGAAATGTCCCCTTTTGTTATGCCGGTTATGATAATTTTACCTCCTTAAGATACTCTTTAGTTATTTCTAAGAAATCAAGCTCTTTGTTGTTCCATATTAGTTTTATGGTTCCATCCAAGAGTTCTCTTAACAATATGTTTGTTTTAGGTCTCGGTATATTACGGTTCGATTTTGTTATTTGAAAAAGTCTGTTTTCATACCTGATAACAAAATCATTACTTACAACCCTTTGTTCTTCATAGCAGAAAATATTAGCAAGCTGTTCTTTACTTGGACAAGGAGCATGCCCATCTTGTGAGTCTAAAGGTGCAATGGCGAACTTTTTATTTATTTTCGGTAAATACTCTTTTTGTAAAAAAGCATTAGCCTTTTCAATAGTATTTATTTTTGCAAGGCGTAATTCTTTTACAAATCTGTCTTGATAAACACTATGATTCCTTTCTACACGGCCTTTAGATTGAGCCGAATGAGCCACTATTATTTGTATTCCAAGTTTTTCACAAGCTTTTTGAAACGGGGTTTTAGGCCTTACATTTTTTATTATTTCTGACATAGTTGGCTCCCGTGTAATAACATAAGCATTTTTTTTATCACAACATACCGCTTGAGGTATCCCATGACAGTCTATCCAGCCCCATAAAAGCCTCATAGCAGCTTCCGTTGTCTCTTGTTCCGTCAAAAACGACTGTGTCATTCCTGTTGCATCATCGACTATATTCATTAAACAGCATTTAGGTCCTCTTTGCTCAAACCATTTATGATGACTTCCGTCAAATTGAAGCATCTGTCCAAAACATTCTCTTCTTTCTCTTCTACTTCGATGAATGTTCCTTCGCCGTTTTCTACTCCAAAGACCTGCTTTGATTAGTAATCGCCTAAGCGTTTCATGATTTATTTTTATCCCATCAAGTTCTTCAAGTTTTTCTGCTGCCAGAGTAGGACCAAAATCATGATATTTTTCAGCGTACAGTTCCAAGCATTTTTTCTTTATATTTTCATCGACTCTTTTTGAGGAAGGTTTTCCTAGACTTTTATGCAAAAGACCTTTATCTCCTTGTTCCAAATACCTTTTGTAAATACGCTTTGCTTGTCTGTAACATACCTGCATTTTTATGGCTGCTTGTTTTAAGGTTATTTGACGCTCTACTACCATTGCCAGTATTTTTCCCCTTGTTCTTTCCTTTTTTCCCATATTTAATTTTTCTTCCATCACCGTCATCTCCACAATTTATTATGGGGACATTTTAACGGTGCTTACAAGGGGACTTTATCACTGTGTTTCAACATAGGACGATTTTTTGTTTGTATAAATTCCGGCTTGTCTTTTTTTTCGTTTTTCTGTATAATGCGGACTTATCATATAATACACCTTTTCAAAAAGGAAAGCTCGTTCCCGGACTTTTTGAGGCATTTTGCATTTGCCGTTTTACTGACGATGCAAAGGAATTTATTTTGACTAATACCAAGATTAATGTTTTATCGCGTTTAGCCCTTTTGATTGTTGCAATAGTATGGGGTAGTTCTCTTGTTGTTGTAAGCGAAACTACGGATTTTTTTAAACCTAATTTTTTATTGGGCTTAAGATTTTCTATTGCCTGTTTTTTGCTTTGTCTTGTGTTTTATAAAAAATTAAAACTCATAGACAAAGATTATCTTATAAACGGAGGAATTGTAGGCTTTTTTCTGTTTATTGCTTATTCCAGTCAAACCTTCGGCGTTACGACTGCCGGCGGGCTCCCCGGACGAAGCGCCTTTTTATCTGCTTCTTATTGCGTAATCGTACCCTTTTTGGGTTGGCTTGTAAACAGGATTCGTCCCGATAGGTACAACGCCTCTGCTGCCGTTTTGTGTATTTTGGGAATAGGTCTTGTATCTTTTAAAGACTTGGTTCTTTCATCCTCTGTAGGAATAACGCTGGGAGATTTTTATGCTCTTTTAAGCGGTCTTCTTTTTGCAAGCCACATTGTAAGTATTACACGATTAAGCAAAAGAAAGGATCCCATTCTTATGACTATTATCCAATTCGGAGCGGCTGCAATTCTTTCATGGCTTGTAACTCTTATTTTTGAAGATAATAGTGCAATAGTTTGGTCTTACTCATCTGTCGGCTCCGTGCTCTATCTTGCTGCAATTTGTACAGGGCTGGCTCTTCTTTTACAAAATATAGGCCAAAAGCATACAGATGCTTCAAGTGCCGCCATTATCTTAGGTCTTGAATCGATTTTCGGAATTATCTTTTCGGTTATATTTAAGGGTGAAAGTCTTGATGTTTATTCGGTTTTCGGTTTTATCTTAATCTTTATAGCGATAATAATTTCGGAAACAAAGCTTTCTTTTTTAAAAAAAGAAAAAGCCTAGAAAAGAAAGTTCAGTATTTTCTTTATAGCTTGAAAAAGCTTTAAACTTTATAGTATAATATTCTTCTAAAATATTGTTAAAATGATGAGGTTAATATGAAAAACGATATAAATTATTTTACGTCAGAGTCGGTAAGTGAAGGGCATCCCGATAAGCTCTGCGATCAAATTTCGGATGCAGTTTTAGATGCATGTTTAAGGGACGACCCTGAAAGCCATGTAGCCTGTGAAACCTTTGCCTCTACCGCCTTGGTTCTTGTCGGCGGAGAGATAACAACTAACACCTATGTAGATATTCAGGAGATTGCACGGTCTATCGCTGAAGAAATCGGCTATACAAATACCGATTTCGGTTTGGACTGCCATTCTATGGCTGTTATGAATATGATTCACTCACAGTCCCCAGATATTTCGCAAGGGGTAGACGGTACGGGACTTGATGAATATAAGGGCCAGCAGGGGGCAGGAGATCAGGGTATGATGTTCGGTTTTGCCTGCAAGGAAACTCCTGAACTGATGCCTGCTCCCATTATGTTTTCTCATTCTGTATTGAGGTATGCAGCAAAACTCAGAAAGGAAAAGGTTATTCCTTGGCTCAGGCCAGATTCAAAAACCCAGATTACCGTAAAATATGAGGGCTTTAAGCCTATCAAGATAGACACGGTTGTTCTTTCTCATCAGCACTATCCCGATGTTCAATATGATGAGTTAAAAGATACTCTAATCAATCGGGTTATTAAGCCTGTTTTGGGACCGACCGGACTTTTGGCCGATGATACCAAGTATTTTATCAATCCTACAGGCCGCTTTGTTATAGGAGGCCCTTTTGGAGACACAGGTCTTACCGGAAGAAAAATAATAGTAGACACCTACGGCGGAATGGGAAGACATGGAGGAGGAGCTTTTTCGGGTAAGGACCCGTCAAAGGTTGACCGCTCTGCTGCCTACATGGCCCGATACATTGCAAAAAACGTAGTAGCTGCAGATCTTGCACGCCGCTGCGAAGTTCAGTTAGCCTATGCAATCGGAGTTCCATTCCCTGTCGCCGTAAGAGTTGATACCTTCGGAACGGGTGAAGTTCCTGAAGAAAAAATAGAAAAGGCAATAAAAGAGGTTTTTGATATGTCTCCTGCAGGCATTATAAAGACTCTGGATTTAAAACGCCCCATCTATAAAGAAACGGCAGCCTATGGCCACTTCGGACGCCCCGAATTCTCATGGGAAAAAACCGACAAGACGGAAGCTCTAAAGAAAGCGATTAAATAAGCTGGTCTGCTTTTTGCTTCTACACTTAAGTTTTAAGGGAATTATTTAAATGAAAGAGATCGACGATTTTTTTAAGAGAAATAATTTTGATTATAAAATTGATATCGAATATGCAGCTTCAATCCTTTTGGAAGATATGAAAAAAGGATTGGAAAGCGAAGCTGAGTCTGTTTCTTCTATGGATATGATTCCCTTATGGAAAAATCTTCCCACCGATATCCCTAAGGATAAAAAGGTAATAATCATCGATGCCGGAGGTACTAATTTTAGGGCAGGCATTGTCTATTTTGACAAAAAAGGAGTGCCTGAAATTCTTTCTTTTTTTAAGCATCCGATGCCTGCTCTTGACAGGGAAATGACTAATGAAGAGTTCTTTGACAGCATTGCCGAATACTTAGAACCTTTAAAAGATGAGTCTGATATGATTTCTTTTTGCTTTTCCTATGCCATAAAGATTTTTCCTGACGGCGGCGGGCAGGCTATTAAGCTTTCAAAAGAAATAAAACTGCCCTATATCGGCGATTGCAAAATAAATGAGGGACTTTTTCAAGCCTTATCTCGTAAGGGTTGGAAAAAAATAAAAAAAATTATAATGGTGAACGATACCGCTGCAGTTCTCCAGTCAGGAATTTTTTCTGAAACCGACGATCAGGGCTTTGACTCTCACATAGGCTTTGTTCTAGGAACGGGCCTAAATTCTGCATATATCGAATACGGAAAAATTGAAAAACTCAAAACTACCGAATTTTACGATAAACCTCAGATAATCGTATGCGAGTCTGGAAAGAGCAATAAGATTCCTCAAAGTAAATTCGATAAAATCTTATCCGAAAATTCCAATTTAAAAAACGAGTATTTTTTAGAAAGAATGTGTTCAGGACGCTATCTTGGAGAGCTTTGTTCAATCGCTTTAAGGGCGGGTTCTGCCGAAGGAATTTTTTCACCGAGGGTCAACAAGATGCTTTTAAATTCCTGTGATTTTTCAACTGAAGAGATTTCTTTATTTTTAAAGGAACAAAATCACGATAAAAATATTTTTTCCGGTATAATCGAAGCTCATTCGGTTTCGGAAGACTATGTTAAAATCTATTCCATATGTAAATGTTTTTTTGAGAGAGCCGGAAGGCTTTCAGCTGCCGTAATTGCTGCCGCTTGTATAAAAACCGGTAAGGGTAAATCGCCGGATAAGCCCATCTGTATAAGTGCCGACGGCTCGATGTTTTTAAAAGGTTTTTTGATTAAAGAAAGAATCTTTAAGAGTTTACACACCTGTTTAACCGAAAAAAGAGGAATTTACTTTGTCCTTAAAACAAATGATGAAGCTGTAACCTTGGGTACGGCTCTTGCAGCCTTTTTAAATTAAATAATAAATCTTAATTTTTTTTAATATGTTGACATTTTATTTTCTTTTTGCTAAAATTATACCCGATAAATCGTTATGGTTTATACTTTAGTTATGGGAGATCGAAATGCGTAAATGAGTTTATATCTTCGAGGTAATTTTACTTCCGGCTTATAATACGGAAACAAAAACGAAGGACCTTTTGCGAATTTTGCTTTTTCCGCCGCCTTCTTTTTGATTCCTTCAAAATTGTCTTTATAGCCTTTTTGTAAATTTATTTTGAAAAACTCGTTATCTCCCAATCTTTTTTAAATGGAGGAGAGTTTATGAAAAAACATCTCATGGTTATTGTTACAGGTGCCGTGATCGGTATTGCGGCCCTCGTATTGGTTAGGTTCGGAAATCCGGGAAACATGGGTTTTTGTATTGCATGTTTTTTGCGGGACATTGCCGGCGCCTTAAAACTGCATAATGCAGGAGTTGTTCAGTATATGAGACCTGAGGTAATCGGTCTTATAATCGGGGCCTTTGTACTGGCTTTTGTAAAAAAAGAATTTAAGCCGAGAGGCGGTTCTGCTGCCTTTACACGATTTACTCTAGGTTTCTTTGTTATGATAGGAGCCTTGGTTTTCTTAGGTTGTCCTTTGAGAATGTTTTTACGCTTGGGAGCAGGAGATTTAAATGCTGTTTTCGGTTTGGTAGGCTTTATTGCCGGAATTGTAATCGGTATCTTCTTCTTAAATAAAAACTTTTCTCTTAGCAGGGCTCATAATCAGTCAAAGCAAGAAGGTGTAATTCCTATAATCTTTATGATTATTTTCTTTGTACTCTTGGTTGCTTTCCCCTCAGCTCTTGCTTTTAGCGAAAAGGGCCCCGGCTCTATGAAGGCTCCGATTTTCTTGGCCTTGGCTATAGGTCTTGTTGTAGGCGGTCTTGCTCAAAGAAGCAGAATGTGTACTGTAGGAGGAATTCGAGATGCAATCATGCTTAAAGATTTTCACCTATTGTGGGGAAGCCTTACTATTTTGGTAACTGTTGTAGTAGGTTCGTTAATTTTAGGTAAGTTCAATTTAGGTTTTGCCGGCCAGCCCGTAGCCCACACAGACGGCTTATGGAATGCCCTTGGAATGGTTTTAGTCGGCTGGGCAAGCGTTCTTTTGGGCGGCTGTCCTTTAAGACAGCTCATATTGACGGGTGAAGGAAACAGCGATTCAGCAATTACTGTTGTAGGACTTATCGCCGGTGCTGCCTTTGCCCATAACTTCGGCCTGGCTTCTTCCGGTAAGGGTCCGACAAGTGCCGGAATGATAGCTGTTGTTGTAGGTTTGATTCTTACAGCTTTTGTAAGTATCTATTATTCTTTGAAAAATAAATAAGTTTTTATTAGGAGAAGATTATGTCTGATATTATTGTAGATGCTCGAGGACTTGCTTGCCCTGAGCCAGTGGTTTTAACCAAAAAAGCTCTTGCTGTAAATTCTGCCTTCGTTGTGTTGGTAGATAACGAAACATCAAAAGAAAATATAAAACGCTTTTGCGATAATGCAAAGGCTAAAACAAAGATTGAACCTAGCGATGACGGCTGGAAAATTGCCGTATCAAAATAATGAAAGAGTATTTAATTACCTTTCATACACATTATGATTCTCTTGTCTGCATGAGAGCCGTGAACAAAACGGATAATGCTAAGACAGGAGAGTTGACTGCAAAATTGGTTCCGGTGCCGCGCTCTGTAAGTTCAAGCTGCGGCACTGCATTAAAATTGATTTTTAAAGAAGGCCTTGCTTTTGATAAAGATTATTTTAGTCAATTTGATTACGATGCTTTTTATTATTTAAGTGAAGACGGCAAGTACGTTGAAGTGTGATCGGTCATCTCTAAAAACCTTGTTGGATTTTAGAGATGACCAACGAGTTTTTCATAAGTCTTTATATATCAATGACTTATGAAAAACATCGTAAATTAAATTTAAGGAAAGCCTATAAAAACTGATGTTTTTATAGGCTTCCGATAGTGCGATTAAAGGCGGCAGTGTTATGGAAGTTCCGATTTGGGTGGCTTCCACCAATACTGCCGCCGCTTTTTATTAGTTGATTATTTTGTTTTTAACGCATCCAGTTTTTGTTTTAATTCTGCAAGAGCCTTTTCTATTTCTTCATAAGTTTCTAAAGTTTCAAGATGGGTTCTTCCTTCTTTAACGATTTTTTCCAACTTTTTTTGTTCTCCCTTTTTATAATTGTCGGGATTTTTATAGTTTACAAGCTCCTTAAGTGAAGCATCAAGCACCAAAGCCTGTAAAACCGCATTTTTTACCGCAAGGGAAGCTGCTGTGGCTCCTCCTACGGCATCAACTCCCGGAGCTCCGGGGAAACCGACATTCATTTTTTTGACATCTTCTATGGTAAGGTTTTTATACTTTTCAAAACCTTTTCCTGACAAATATTTTTTCCAGTAAGCTTTGTTGCTTGCTGCAGCTCCTATAACATCTGCTGCGATAGATGCCTCCGTGTTTTTCTCGTCATCACTTACTTTGATGATTTTACCTTGGTCATCAACGGTTACATCGATACATACTGAATATCCATATTCATAATTAGTACCGGCAGGGGTCGAGCCAGCTACCTTTGCAGTCCCGTAAAGCATCTCCGGTTCGCAAGCAAAAGCAAATACTAAAATAGCTGTTACAAAGAATCCTATAGCTTTTATCTTTTTACTCATTTTTATCATATTCCTCCGTAAACAAGATTTTGTTAGCAATAGTATACTCTTATATAATTAAATGTTCAATAGCTCTTTTTTTTATCTTGACCATAAGTTAAAATTATGAGATACTATGGCCATCTTTAAAAATCTTGTCGGATTTTTAAAGATGGCCGACGAGTTTAAAATTAAGTCCTTATATTTTGATGACTTAATTTTAAACATCGCAAATAAGGTTAAGGAGACCCTCTAAAAACCGATGTTTTTAGAGGCTTCTTAATTATTCAGGAGGCTGATATGAGCTGTTCACTTATTAATGAAGATTTCGATTTATTAAAAGCTGCAAAAAATCCGGGCTGAGGTGCAAAGCTGAGTGCGGGTGCACTCGATAAACTTTTAAAAAATTTTTCCGTAAGGAATGACGATAATTTACTCGTAGGTTTTAATACTTCAGATGATGCTGCCGTCTATAAGATAAACGATAAAACGGCTCTTATATCTACTATAGATTTTTTTCCGCCGGTTTCAGGCGATCCCTACATATTCGGGCAAGTTGCCGCCGCAAATTCTTTAAGCGATATTTATGCGATGGGCGGGGAGCCTAAGCTCGCCCTAAATCTTTTTTGTATTACCAAGGATATGCCTGAAGATATGATAAAAGAAATTTTACGCGGCGGTTTCGATAAGGTTTATGAGGCCGGTGCCATTGTCTGCGGAGGACATACCATTTATGATGACTCGCCCAAGTACGGTTTGGCTGTAAACGGCTTTGTTCATCCTAAAAAGATTTTAGAAAATTCGACAGCAAAGGAAGGCGATGTTTTAATTTTGACTAAGCCTATCGGCACGGGTATTTTACTTACGGCTTCAAAGGCCGACATGTCGCCGCCGGAAGAACTTGACCGCTGTTATAAGATTATGGCTTTTTTAAATGCGAAGGCCCGCAATATCATGGTAAAATACAAGATAAATGCCTGTACCGACATTACAGGTTTCGGTCTTCTCGGTCATCTTTATGAGATGGGGAAGGGAAGCGGTATGAGCATTGAAGTCGATTATAAATCCGTTCCTATTTATAAATCCGTAATTGAAAGTGCCGAAATGGGTATGATGCCGGCAGGAGTTTACTCCAATAGAAATTTTGTCGGAGATAATATTGTCTTTGAAAATGTTCCCCTTGCATATCAAGACCTGATGTTCGATCCTCAAACTTCGGGAGGGCTTTTGATTTCGGTAGACAAGGAAGATGCTGCTGCTCTTTACGAGGAACTGTCTCAAGCTTTGGAAAATACTCCCTGCGGCAAACCTGCCATTATAGGCCTTGTTACCAAGAGGGACGAAAAAATTCTTAGGGTGAGTTAAGCCCTTGGGCAAAGCTCCTTTATTGCCCTTATTGCCGTTTCAATTTCTTCTTCTATTGTAAAGGGGCCTGTCGAAAATCTTACCGTGCCTTGCGGAAAGGTGCCGATGGACTTATGAGCCGAAGGCGAACAATGGAGGCCGCAGCGGGTAAGGATGCCGTATTTTTCTTCGAGAGAGGCACCGGCTTCAGCATTGTCCATAAATTCGGAAAAGTCTATCGAAACAATTCCGACCCTGTTTTCGGCTGATTCTCCTCCCGCTATTTTTATCGGAAGGCCTTTTATTCCGTCCAAAAATAGTTTAAGCAATTTTTGTTCTCGCTTATGAATGTTTTGAATTCCGAAAGCATCCAGCCATTTCAGGCTGTGGTGAAGACCTGCAATTCCGATTATGTTTTGAGTTCCGGCTTCGAATTTATCGGGCATAAAGGAGGGAGTTTCTTCCGAATCGGATGCGCTTCCTGTTCCGCCTGTGATGAGGGGCTCAACCTCTTTTGCAAAATCCTTATCGAATAAGATGCCGCCCGTTCCTTGGGGGCCGAGTAGCCCCTTATGTCCCGTAAAGCAAAAGGCTGCCGGGTTTAATTGTGTAAGGTCGACGGGAATGTGGCCTGCACTTTGGGCACCGTCTATTACTAAAGGAATATTGTGCTTTTTTAAGATTGAGGCAATTTCTTCTATCGGTTGAATAAAGCCCGTTACATTTGAAGCATGTGAAAAAACGGCAAGGCGGGTTTCAGGCCTTATCATAGATTCGATTAAGGATGTATCTACAAAGGTTCCTCCGTTTTTTAAGATTGCAGGAACGCGGTCAATCTTTACGCCTATTTTTTCCATTTGAACCAGAGGGCGCATTACGGCATTATGTTCAAAGGAGCTTGTTAAAACTCTGTCGCCCGATTTGAGAAATCCCTTGATAATATAGTTTAGACTTGCCGTAACTCCCGATGTAAAAATAACATGGGTTGCCGGCTGAAAATTAAAGAGCTTACATAAAAGTTCTCTTGTTTCGATGACGGCAAGCCCTGCTTCCTCGGTTTCGGTGTAGGTACTGCGGTTAATATTTCCCGTTCCCATATTTAATGCCATCGCAAGAGCTTGATCGAGACCGGGTGTCTTAGGAAAGGCTCCGGCCGCATTGTCTAAAAAGATACGCTTTTTCATAGTAAATTATTTTACTCCAAATAGTTTTTTAAGTCAATTGAAAATGGGGATGGATAGTGGTATAATCAAAGACAATTAGGCCTTTTACGGAGTTACTTATGAATATTTTAGATGAACATAAAATAGGTCTTACAAAGTTGACTGACCTTTTTGAACTGAATAAAAGGCAGTACAATACATCTGCTTATGATGAAGCAAATACCCGTACCGATTTTATTCGTGCGGAGGGTTTAATACCCCGACGCCTACGTCGTAACGAAGGGTATTGAACCCGACTGCAACTACCTGAACATATTTTTCTTCGGTGGTGGAATTCTTTGTACCTTCCGAACTTGAAAAGGATAAACAATACGCCATCCGTATTTTCAAAAAATATAAAAAAAATTGTCAATAGGGTTGACAAAAAATGGGGGGTATAATGAAAAAAGGATAAAAATTAATAACTAAGTATGGAGGGTTATTATGTACAAAAAACCAATAGAAATCTTTATGATGCTATTTGGAATGTTGGTTGTATTGGCTTCATGTAATGAAGATGGCAATACAAATACAAGTAAGCAGGTTAAAAATGCAAAACCATGGCCATCGGATTACTTTCAGTATGAATTAACTGGAGATGGTACCGGGGTGGTTATAACAGGATTTAGACAAGAAGCATACGAAAAAAAGGCAAATAGCCAAGACAAAATGTTCTATATGCCGAAATCCAATGTTTTATATTTTCCTGCAGAAATTGAAAATCTACCGGTCAAAGGAATTTGTTTCACTCAGGAGAGAATGTCAAGACTGGCTAATGAAAATGGTGATGGTGATGAGATTCCATGGGATTTAGTCATAATACCTGATACAGTAGAATTTGTTACAAGCACTTATAACGTCAACAAAGTAAAAATTTGTGCAAAAAAAATAGTACCGGGGAAAAAAGCTGTTTACGGATATGGTAATGAAAAAGGGCTCTCTTCTAAGAAGCCTTATCCAAATAATCCTGACTATGAATTTTTCTTTCTTGAAGAATTTATAGTACCTGATACCGTGAAACAAAAACTCGGAGCATATTATGCATTTAATGGAACTACAGTTATTATTCCTGACAGGATTGAAGAGTTAAAAGACTTTAGCTCAGATACTTTAAAGAGTATAACCTTTCCAAAAAATTTAAAAAAGATAAAAGGACATTATGGTGAAGGTTTCTCCTACTGCCGGAATTTAACTGAAATTATAATTCCTGACGAAATTAAACAAATTGAATTTGATTGGTGTAGTTTCAAAGGTACTCATTTAACCTTAAAAACACAAGCTAAATTAAAAGAATTGGGATATACAGGAAGTTTTTAATTACAAGAGCAATCTTGTGAAATTATCAGTTTTGCGGATTGCTCTTATAATAAATTCTGTTTTTAACTTGAAAAATCAGTCTAAATATAGTATCACACAATCCGGAAAGAGGAGGAGGATAATTATGGATGTATATTTGATTATTGGTGAATATGCCACCGGTAAATCGTCATTAATGCGCTGCTTAACTGGAAGTAAGCAGATGGAAGTAAAGGAGCTTAAGATGCTTAAGCAAAATGTCATTAATGCCTATGTGTTTGTACGATCTGCACAGGAAAAAGGTATGCAGCCGCAAGATGTTATTAATGAGGTTATACAGAATCCTCAAAAGCCGAATGCGGTAGTAGCAACTTTGCGCAGGAAGGCTGTAAATAAGTGTCCTGATGCAATTAGCTATATTACCGCATTTCAAAATGCCGGTTGGAATGTGCAAAAGACCGTGCTGTTAGATTTTCAGGCAAATAGTCCGGCATATATAAATCCTTATATGTTATCTAATGTAAATCAACAGCCAATAAACGTTCCTGCGCAACAAATACGTACGCATTTTGCATTTGTGTAGTAAAGGACTATGTTCAAATTCATTATACTCAGATATAAGTCTTGAAAGAGGATGAACTTGAGCTTGATACTCTTGGAGATAGAAAAACGGCACTCTTTGTTATTATCTCGGATACCGATGAAGCTCATTGCAACGATCTGTTCCAGAGAAATTTCAACAAGTATCATACTTCAGGCACAATCTCAGCTAAAGGCAATCTACAAGGATAATGCCGATACAATTGTTGGTAACTGTGATAGTACCCTATTTTTAGGTGGAAAGGAGAAAACTACACTAAAAGAGCTTTCCGAAACACTTGGTAAAGAAACTATTGACCTTTACAACACATCGGAAACAAGGAGTAATCAAAAGAGTTTCGGCTTAAATTATCAAAAGACAGGTAAAGAACTTATGAGTCAAGATGAGATAACAGTTATGGATGGTGGTAAATGTATCTTTCAGCTTAGAGGCGTAAGACCTTTTCTATCAGACAAATTCGATATTACAAAACATAAGAATTATAAGCTCCTTGAAGACTATGATAAGAGGAATGTATTTGATATTGAGGAATATATTAAACGAAAAGGTAAAGCTAAGATGAATGGCAATACAGTGATTACAAGATTGTAATATTTTCTGTTATAGCTATACAGGAGAGGGTCTATTTGGTATAATAAAGTTTGATAAATCAGGATTTGTAGGAGAAACGCAAGATATGCAACTGTGATATAATGTTCGGTGTGCAAAAGTGTGAATTTTATTAAAAAAAGGAGAGTATTCATGGGATTTACAATAGTACTTTTGAGTTTTGGATTTCTTGCATTACTGCTTTTTTTATTGACAATCTATATCTATTTGAGAATTGTGATAGCTATAGGAACAGACACAGATTTGCCAAGATGGATTTATTTGATTGGATCAAGCCTTAAAGGAAGATTCAGTAGCCGTCAATTTGATTATGTTACTGATTCGACAGCATTGAAAGAGGCTACCTTATTCATTTTGAATTTTGTTTTGGCAAATATTGTTGTTTTCGGCGCAATATATTACAGAACACATCACTTTTCAAAAGCGCTTTATATGTGTTTGAAGGCTGAGTTTTCTATTGTTATTGTAGTACTAATACTAAGTCATGTTATAAAACTGATTATTGTATTGTCTCATCGCTCGAATAAACCGATGTATTTTTATGCTTCATCAAATGCTATAGTTGCGAGTATGTTTTTTGCATGTTTTGCCTTCATGTTATTCTTCTCTTTGACCGGTTTTCCGTCAGATCCAATCGAAGTTCAAGTAGATAAAACGAATGTCATTGTTGGGGAAACAAAGGCATCTGAGCTTTTGTCCGAAGGGTTCACATTTTATGAAAAAACTGCTGATAGCGAGATTGTCAATGAACGAAATGATCATTTTTATTACGGCAAGCTTTTAGAAATTTTTCGTGATGGTAAGTCTTATGGCTTTGTGAGTGTTACGCCTACAGGGAAGGATTCAGATAGCTTAAAGAATTGCGTTATCACATACTATGAGATTGACGCTGATAGTAAGCAATTATCCGAGGTTACCTTTAATCATACTGACTTATCTCAACTTACAATCCAAGATTTTAAAACAAGGGATATAAAGGATATTTTTTCGTTAAATCCCGTAGATTCTGAAGAAATAAAAAATGATACTCTTTTCATTCTTAAGATGCAAACTACGGATTATGTGCTATGGAAAAGATATAGAATCGAGGCTAATTTTAATGAGGATGGAACTGCATATCGTTACGGTGCAAGAGCACAACATGTACAATGGGAGTAAATTTTTATAACACAAAAGGGGAGTAAACTTTTCAAGTATACTCCCCTAATTTATCTTTTGTTATTTCAAATTGTCATTTGCTTGTTTTTGAACGATAGCCTCTATAAGAGGATGTTCATTTATGATGTATAGCAGAAATATGATTTCGCACTTGAAATGTATTTCATTCTATTCTTTCCATCATCACATTGTAATAGTGTAATGATGGAGGATTTGAAATATCTCAATTTATTGGTGAGACTTTCTTTTATCACACACTTTGTTTCACTTGTGTATCCATTAAATTTTCTCAGTTATCTTTTCAATCAACTCTGTAATATTCTTTGAAACATATACAATTTCATCAGGATCATGGATGTAACAGATTACTTGTCCTTTCTTTCCCTCTGTATCCGGATCAAAATCAAGCATTAGGTAACAGCTGTCGCAGTATTGTGCAAACGGAATCCATCTCTTGTTGAACAGGTATGGTTTGATTCTGTTATCTTGCATATTATCGATATCTTGAGATGAAAAATACTTCGGAAAATTTGATAACAAGGCTTTTTTGTTTTGAAAATATGTCTTGCATTTTTTAATTTCCGTTAAGCTCATCAAACAAAAGCACATATCAGAAGTTCCTATCATGGATGGAAGAATGCACATAAATCTACTTCCGTCTTTGTATTGATAAAGTGTCTTAAAATCTTCCGGTAAACAAATGGAAAACTCCTCTTCAAATTTGAGCAAATCATGTTGTGAAGCACCGGCTATTGATTCATATTCCTGAAAATATTCTTCTTCAATCGGATCATCCAATCCCCATTCTTCAAAATTTTCGCATACATATGTTTCAATTTTCTTGATGTTATCAATCAGTTCCATTTTATTACAACTCCTTATTATACTGTTGTCTATGTTTTTTGCAGTATCATGCACTGTTACAGACAGTTTAATGTTGTTTCAAATGCTATTGATACAATTAGCCGTTATTTGTTTGAACGACCTTATATCATCATTGCGAATTATTATCATAAAATTGGACATCCGTAAGTTCTAATGTTTCAGTATTTTCATAACTGCATTTTTCTTTGATAAGATGATTGGAAACTTCAAAAAGTTTTTTATCCGAAACCATTTCGGTATTTATGCCGAATAATTCAGTATCTGATATTTTATCTGCTTGAGTTTCTTTAATGCTTTCTTCATCTGTTTTTTTACTCAGCGTTTTATTTTTTAGAAATAAATATTCAATATAATGTTGTACTTCCTGCTGCAATTCTTTTGAAAGCAAATTATATTGATGTAACATTACCTCATTACGCCTGTAATAGGCGGCCTCGTGAAATATCGGAGCAAAATATAAGGAAATTCATTAACTTGTCCGCTAAAAATGGACTTTAGAAATGTTTTTTAAAGTTCCTTTATGTAAATTCATCCCTCACCCTACAAAATCAGCATTGCATCTCCGTAAGAAAAGAATTTATATTTTTCTTCGACGGCATGGCGGTAGGCTTTAAAAATATTTTCTTTTCCTGCAAGGGCGGAGACCAGCATTACGAGGCTCGACTCGGGGGTGTGAAAATTGGTAAAGAGCTTATCTATCAGTTTAAATTTATATGAGGGGTAAATAAAAATATCCGTAGACTGATTGCCCCATTTTAATTCTTTTCTTTTTTCGTCCCATGCGGATTCGAGGGTGCGCACGGTGGTCGTTCCTACGGCTATAATAGGCCTTCCTTCCTTCTTGGCTTTTTCAACGGCCTGAGCCGTTTTTTCCGAAATAAAAAAATGTTCGGTGTGCATCTTATGGTCTTCTATTTTTTCAGCCCGTACGGGAAGAAAGGTACCGAGTCCCACATGGAGGGTTACATATTCAATATCGATTCCCTTATCCCTTATTTTTGAAAGCACCTCTTGGGTAAAGTGGAGGCCTGCAGTGGGAGCCGCAATCGAGCCGTAGATTTCTGCATAGACGGTCTGATAGCGGTCTGCATCTTCTTGGGTATCTTTTCGGTGAATGTAGGGAGGCAGGGGCATGTGCCCGTATTTATCGAGCCACTCATCATCGATAACCCTATTGAATTTCATACAGCGGAATTCGCTTTCGAGAGGTATCTCGGACTCGATTATTTCAGCCTCAGTTCCGTCTTCAAATAAAAAGGTCTTCCCGGGTTTTTGGCGTTTTGCTTTTTTTGCCATAACCTGCCAAAGGGAACCGTCCGAGTCCCTCATAGGATTAATCATTAAAAATTCGCACACTGCATTTGTTTTGCTCTTTGCATAAATGCGGGCATGACGCACCTTCGAGTTATTAAAAACCATCAGGGCATTTTTGGGAAGGATTTCAGGCAGCTCCGTAAAAAGCCGGTCTTCAAGTTTTCCGCTTTGTTTGTCTAAAATTAAAAGTCTGTCGCCTCCTCTTTTTTCGGAGGGAGATTGAGCTATCAGCTCTTCCGGTAAGTCAAAGTTAAATTCTTTTGTAAGCATAGTTTTCCATCAAAATAAGTGTTGTTAATTTGTTTGTTCACCAAACAAGGATAAAATTTTTTTATCCCCGAAGAGTTTTGCATAGCCAAGGGCAGACATACCTAAGCCGTCCTTGATATTATAATCGGCCCCGTGCTTTACAAGCATTTCCACAATATCGGCTTCACGGCGGCCTACCGAAAGGATCAAGGCTGTTTGTCCGTCCTTGCTTTGAATATTGGTATCGGCTTTTTTTTCGAGGAGGGCTTGTACCGCTTCAATGTATCCGACCTGAGCCGCATCCATCAAGGCCGAGTAGTTTCTGTCTTCTGCACAAAGGTTTATTGTCGCCCCTCTTTCAAGCAGGAGTTCAAGTGTTTCCAAACATTTGTTTCTTACTGCAAGGGATAAAACCGGTGTTCCGAGGGAATCTTTTTGTGAAGGGTCAAAGCCTGCATCTATAAAAAGTTCTACGATTTCTTTTTCATTATTTTTAACCGCACGCACATAATTCGGAATAAAAAGAGAATAGCCGTTTTCTAAAAGTTTTGCACGGGCCAGCTCTTTAAGCTGATTTTCCGTAAAGCGTTTTTTTTCTACCTCAAAATAGGACTCAAAGGACTTAATTGTCAGCATAACAAAAGAACGCAAAAAGTTCTTCGGCAGTTCGAGCTTTTCGCTTTCTTCAAGTACAAGAACCGGAAGATTTAAACCTGTGGCATAGCCCAAAAAAAACATAAAGCCCAAATAGGCAGCAGGATTTTTACTGTAAATAAAGAGAACATGAGTAATGTTTTTCATAATATGGCGCGGCGTGTGTAAATTTTCATCTTTCCATATCTCATCTTCATTGTATAAAGTTACATCACATTCGTGGGATATGATTATATTTTTAATAGCCATCGCTGCGTCTTTTTTCTTTTCATCATAGAAAATAGCGACATTCATAAAGCTTATTATATCTTCTTATAAAAAAAAAGTAAATAGAAGAGATTTTATGCTGGTATAATTTTAAAAACTATATTATAATAATTCTATGAGAAAAAAAGAGCTTTGTTCAAAAGATACTAATCTAAGGGCTGCATATATCACCCCTCATCCTCCGATTATAATTCCCGAGATAGGCAGGGGAGAGGAGAAAAAAATAGCTTCAACTTCTAAGGCTCTTAAAACCATATCGAAAGAAGTAAAGCAAATAGAACCTGAAACTATTATAATCATAACTCCACATGCAAAAATGCACCGAGGGGCAGTTACAATAAATACGGCTCCGGTTATCGAAGGAACTATGGCTCAATTCGGTTGTCCCGATTTGCGTTTTTCAGCAAAAAACGATGAGCGGATTGTAAAAGAAATAATCAAAAAATGCAAAAAGACAGGCTTCCCTTATGCGGCTGTAGATATGAATCTAGATCACGGCTCCTTTGTTCCGCTTTATTTTATAAGCTCAGAGTTTTCAAATTTTTCTCTTGTGCATATAAATTACGGAATTATGTTGAGTGCAATGCTTGAAGAATTCGGGTCAATTCTTTCCGATATTATTGAAGAAAAAAAATGCAAATCTGTTTTTATTGCGAGCGGAGATCTTTCACATCGGCTTCTTTCTACAGGCCCTTACGGTTTTGCTCCTGAAGGACCCAAATTCGATAAGGAATTTGTAAGAATTATAGAAAAGGGAAGCCTTTCCGAATTTGCCGATATTCCTCCTTTGCTTACCGAAAGGGCGGGGGAGTGCGGTCTTAATTCTTTTTTAATTTTGTCGGGGCTTTTATCCTGTTATAAACATTCTCAAGAGCTGCTTTCCTACGAGGGTCCCTTTGGAGTCGGATACGGTGTTGCTCGATTTAAGGTTAAATCTATAAGACAGCCGGAAGATGAGGACTTAGAGATTGTTTTTAAAGAAAAAAAGAAGAAATTTATATTGCCCGATTCGCAAACAAATGACCCTTATATAAATCTTGCACGCAGGAGTATTATCTACTATTTAAAGCATAATAAGTTTTTAAAACCTAAGAATACCGATGGTATTCAATCGGGAAAGGCCGGCGTTTTTGTATGCTTAAAGAAAAAAGGGGAGCTTAGAGGATGTATAGGTACAATACTTCCTACCAAAAGCCGCATAAGTGAAGAGATAATTAAAAATGCAGTATCGGCAGCCTTGAATGACCCACGGTTTCCGCCCGTCGATTTATCCGAAATGGACGAAATTGTCTGTTCTGTCGATATTCTTGCAGAACCGGAAGAAATAAAATCGATTTCGGATTTGGATGTAAAGCGTTTCGGTGTGATAGTCTCATCGGGTTCGAGGACCGGACTTCTTTTACCCAACCTTGAAGGTATCGATTCCGTCGGTATGCAGGTCGCCATAGCTCTTCAAAAAGGCGGAATAAGCCCCGAAGAACCTTACCGCATGTACCGCTTTGAAGTTATAAGGCATGAGTAAAAAAACGAGGTTAGAAAAATTAAAAACCGAAGATTTAAATTATTGACATCTTTTTTTTGTACTCCGCTTTTTGTTGTCTTGTTGTTTTTTTCTTGTAAGAGCCGCCGAATCGCCGAACCCTTGGAGCCTCCTAAGCCTGAGGTTTTAATCGAAAAAGAACCGGAAGATCCTTTTTTGGGCCTTTATGTTATGGACCTTCCTGCATCCCGAAGCGGAATTACAAGCTACTCGGTAGAATTTAACTCCGATCAAACTGCAAGGGTTTTAGTTTTTAAAGAAGGAAGAACGGAACCTGAAATCTCGCATGGTAATTGGCTTATAGCGAAGGATGGAATTATTATTTTGTATTTTAGACAAAACATTCCTAGCGAATTTTTTATAAAAAATGATGACGGTTCTCTTTCTTTTTTAAACGCTCAAAGAAAACCTTATTCGGGCGAATTGGCTGAGCTTCTAATTTTGCGCAAAATCGAAAAGAAATAAATTGTGATGACTGGTTATCGTGATAACTGGTTATAAGGAAATATTTTGATGATTATATTTTTAATCGGAATGAGCCGAGCCGGAAAAACCGAAACGGGCAGGGCTCTTTCAAAAAAACTTAAAGCTCCTTTTGTAGATACGGATTCCTATATGGAGGAAGTTTACGGGAAAACGATAAGAGAACTTTATAAGGCGCATGGAGAAAAAAAATTCCGTCTAAAAGAATTTGAATGCCTTAACAAAATAATCGAAAAAATAATCGAAAAATTTTCGTCTTGTTCCAATGACAAAAACGCCATTTATTGTGAGTGCGAAAATGCTGTTCACTGTGATGATGTAAACGCCATTGTCAGCACCGGAGGAGGCTATGCGGAAAACGAAGCCATTATCAAAAAGCTAAAAGATTTTCCCCGAATAATTTTAATCGATACCGCTCCGGCCGAGATTTTTTATAGAATAAAAACGTCTGCATATAAAAAAGGCTTTTACCCTGCCTTTTTAGGAGAAAATATTAAAAATGAAAAAGATGCGGAAGACCGTTTTTTTTCGATATACGAAAGGCGTATAAAAATCTACAAGGCTTTGGCTTCCTTTTCCATAAACCCGAAAGGCCTCTCCCCCGACGAAACGGCAGATAAAATTATTTCATCTTTGTAAATAAAATTTAAGGCTTGATAAAATCTTGTTCTTATGTTATCATTATCTTATGAAAAGCATAGATAAGGAGTTGAACTCCATTACTGAATTATTCCCGTCCGATTTTACGGATGATGAAAAGGCTCTCGCGAAAACGCATTTTTTAAAAAAACTGTCCGTTTTAACACACAGTTTTTACGGCGGAAAGCTCCAGACTGTCCCCAAATGCGGTTTGTACGGTTTTAATTGGTTTAATGTTTGGTATACGCCCGGCGTTTCGGCTATTTCTACCACAATTCGCGATGATAATGAAACATCCTTTGCTCTTTCCAACAAAGGGAACTTGGTTGCTGTTGTAAGCGACTCTACACGAGTCTTGGGCGACGGCGACTGCACCCCTCCCGGAGGATTGGGAGTTATGGAAGGCAAATGTATGCTTATGAAGTATTTAGGCGGAGTTGACTCATATCCTCTGTGTATCGATTCTATTGTAAGGGTTGACGAAGAAGGAAAACGGGGCGTAAAAGCCGGAAAGCATGACCCCGACAAGATTATCGATTTTGTCAGAATGCTTGAGCCTTCAGTAGGAGCCGTAAACCTCGAAGATATTCAACAGCCCGACTGCTTTAAGGTTTTGGATACCTTGAGAGAGGTCTGCGAAATTCCCGTTTGGCATGATGACGCTCAAGGCACCGCCTGTATAACCCTTGCAGGTCTTTTAAACGCTATAAAACTTGCCGGTAAAAAGATGGAAGACTGTAAGATTGTTCTTTTGGGAGCAGGTGCTTCAAACACGACAATAGCTCGTCTTATCTTGGCTGACGGCGGAAAACCTGAAAATATGATTATCTGCGACTCAAGAGGAGCATTACATTCAGGCCGAAAAGACATAGAAGAAGATAAGCGCTATTACCGAAAGTGGGAGCTCTGTTTACAGACCAACCCCAAAAAGATTGAAACCTTTGATGAAGCAATGAAGGGTGCTGATGTTTTAATCGCTCTTTCTACTCCCGGGCCCAATACTGTAACAAAGGAACAGGTTGCCTCGATGAATAAAAAAGCTATAGTCTTTACCTGTGCAAACCCCATCCCCGAAATCTGGCCCCACGAAGCTAAGGCCGCAGGTGCCTTTATCGTCGGAACAGGACGAGGAGACTTCCCGAACCAGATTAACAACTCCGTTTGTTTCCCCGGTATCCTAAAGGGTGCTCTTTTGGTAAGAGCCAAAAAGATTTCCGACGGAATGGCTATCCGCTGTTCTCACTCGATTGCAGACTATTCCGAGAAGAAAGGCATCAATCCGGACAATATCGTAGTTACAATGCAGGATGAAGATGTCTTTGCAGTTGAAGCTGCCGATGTTGCAATGCAGGCCATTAAGGAAGGCTTGGCCCGCGTAACCATGACATGGGACGAAGCCTACAAAAAAGCAAAAAAAGATATTGAAGAAAGCCGCTCCTTGACCAAAATGTTAATGGAAAAGAATTTTATCAAAGAACCCCCGCAGGAGTTCTATGAAAAAGCCTTAGAATACGCCATCGAGCAAATTAAAAAGAACAGAAAGTAAATCTTTCTAAAAACCACTTGGATTTTTAGAAGTTTCTGTACAAGACCGGCCGGCTCTTAAAAAGAATCGGCCGGTTTTTTATATTAAAGCCATGTAAATCGTATAGTTGATTATATAATTTGCATGATTTTTGTTTCTATAATTTTTTCAAGGTTTCGGAAAGAAGTTTGTCAAATTCGTTTATAAGTTCATTGTGCAATTCTAGTTTAAGTGAAGGAGATAATTTATCTTTTTTATGATTCTTAAATAATTCGGTAGCTTCTATTTGCAAGGCAGAAGCTATTTTTTCTATAAAATTTATAGATGGAAATCTTTTATGAGTTTCTATCTGTCCTATGTAAGCCGTATCCGTATTGCATAGCTCTGCGAGTTTTTCCTGTGTAATGTGCTTTTCTTTTCTAATTCTTCTCAAATTGCTAATAAAAATCTCTTGCAATGTCATAAATATATGTTATTAGCTATCATTTTATTTTGCAATGAGCTTGAAGTTTATAAAATATTATGTTATTATAAGCTAATGGCTTATATAAATTGATATTATTCATATCAAGGAGGATTATTATGGGTAACAAAATTACTGACATTATGGATCAAGTATATGGGAGTATGCTTGTAGATATCTACAAATGTGTTTGTAAAGCTTTAGGAGTTGATCCTGCAATCGGTTCAGAAGAAAGTTGGAGAATGACAAAAGAACTTGTGAATAAGGTTATGAGGGTTTTTGGCGGGGAGTATGAAAGAATTCCACGGACATGGATAGAAAATCACTTAAATGATCCTAATTACTCATCTGAAAAGGATTGTATTGTAGTAAAAATCTTAAATAAGGCTGTAAAAGACGGCTGGAAAGATAGGATTCCATTACTTTGGATCCTGTTTATTACATTTTTATATTTGGTTATAAATGAAAATATTTTAAATGACTGTGATTTTCAAGCGGCTAAAAAAGATATTAATATCAACTACATAAAAAATATTAAAATAGCTGATAATGAAGATGATATGTTTTTTGGGTTAATTAAGATAAATAATTAAGATTTTACTATGACATGGTAAAATCTAGTTGCACAAGTATATTGTAGTAATAAATATTTGTAAAAATATTTATTACTACAAATTAGCGTTTATAGCAGCATTAAGGAGGAGTTGTATATGAGTTAATATTACATGCTAATTTATGGCAAAGAAGTTAATATTTAACTATTTGCGTTGTAGATGGAAATAACAAATATCGAATTTGGTTTTTGTTATAATTATGATAATTGCTGATTTATATTTTTATAAATTAACAATATTTTTATGGGAGATAAGAAAATGAAAAAAATGTTATCTTTTCTTTTTATGTTTGCATTATTTGGTGTACTTGTAAAAGGTCAAAGAATGACACCTTCAGGGCAATACCAGTATCACAGTGATTATTTCAAAGTGAATGCATCTTCAGCAAAAGAAGCAGAAGCAATCGCTGAAGGTAAATACAATGCAAAATTTAGAGGATATTTTAAGATTATTTCATCTAAAGCTACAGAATTGAAATATTAAAATAAATACCTTTAATTAAGGGGGAGGTAACTCCCCCATCTATTAAAATTGTAGTTGGGAGGTGTATAATGTACAAAATTAATTTTTTGGTTATTTTTTTATATATTTTTATGTTCGTGATGAAGCTATATCCTAATAATACTGATACCAATATAGATTCTTTTGAGTATGTTTTTAATGTGCAAAAAAATTATATTGTTATTTCAAGATATATCGGTAAGGAAATGAAAGTAACTATTCCTGAAAAAATAGATGGGTGCCCGGTAGGTGAAATTGGTGAGTACTGCTTCTTTGGAAATTCCTATATCAAATCTGTAATATTACCTGATTCTATTGTTATAATTAATAATAATGCTTTTAGAAATTCATCTCTTACTAAAATAGTATTATCAAATTCTTTAAGATATATTGGTGATAGTGTTTTTTGTGATACTCCATTAAAAAGTATTATTTTACCTGACGGGTTAGAATATATCGGTGAATATGCTTTTTATAATACAGCTATTACAAGGCTAATTATTCCTGATTCTGTAAAAAAAATTGATTGGTGGGCTTTTGGTAATTGCGAAAAATTGGAATATATTAAATTATCTAAATCTTTGGATCAGATTCCATCTAGATTTTGTGAAAATTGTATAAATTTAAAGGACATAGAAAATATAGGTTTCTGTCCAGTCCAGTCTACAGCCTTTGTAGGATGTCGGAAACTTCCTATTACAGTTAGAAAAAAATTGATTGATGCAGGTTATGGCAATAACTTTTAATATATGCGGCGGTATTCAAACCACAAATAGGAATTTTAAATGTGATGGAATAAAGATGAGCGGAAATAAGGCCGGAGATGGAGGTGATGATTTTTTTCGGTTTGAGAGTGAATAGACTAAGTTTGTAATTAAACTTTTGTTTTTAAAATACTCAATGTACTAAAATACATTGGGTATCTTTTATAATTTTTATTATTAAAAATCTTTGCGTAGCTCAAGCCTTGGCTTGAGCTCTTTGCGCTCCTTGCGGTTAAAAAAACTTGTCCGGATTAAAATTCTAAAGTGTTGACAAAAGATCGGGGGTATACTATAGTCAAAGTTAAGAGGAGAATCTTTAAATGCAAAGTTTAAAAAAAATAATTTCTATGTATAAGTTAAAAAAGCATATATTTATTCTTGTGCTCTTATATCGTTTATTTTTTCACTTGTGTCGCTGATCTCTCTTATTTATCCGAAACTCTACGGTACCTTTGTTTCTAATCTTGAAAATAATATTAACCCTTCAAGGGTGCTTGTTATATACATAGGTGTAATTTGTTTTTCACTTATTTTTGAATATCTTGTCGGCTGGGTTTTCGGTAAGGTGCATATGCGTTTTGATTCTGCATTGCGTTACGGCCTTTATTCTTCGCTTTCACAGCATTCCGAAAAAACGATTAAAACTCATGGGCAAGGTTACTACGAAAATATTATGGATGCTTCGGTCGGCTCAATTCTTTCTCTCTTTGTGCCTTCCGTAATGAATAAGCTGATGGGCATTGTGCGCTACATTTTTATTCTTGTAATCCTTTTTACATATTCTTATATCTTCGGCCTTTTAGGCCTTGCGGCTCTGGTGCTTTATACATGTGCCTATTTTATTAACCGTAAATTTTATTCGCCTATGTTTTTAAAAACAATGAAGGCTTATGCAGGTCTTCATTCCAAAATGATAGAAGCGCTTTCAATGACAACTCTTTTTCGGGGCTTTCCCTTATTTAAACTTGAAAAAAATGAAAGAATAAAAAACACAATAAAAGATGTAAATAACAGTGTACGCAAAACCGATTTGTTTTCGGATACCGTCTACCGCCTTGTTCCTGTTTATGTATTGCCGTTATTGTCTGTAGCCCTTATGGCTGTTTCGGCAAAGATGTATTTTGACGGTACTTTACCTTTAAGCGTTTTAATAACCATAATTGCATATTTTTCACAGTTAACCTCGGTTTTAGGAGACCTTGATTCGGTAAGTCAGGCTTATTTTGGAGCTTGCGAAAGTGCCGATGAAATTTTAAGCCTAATGGAAGAAGAGGATATAAAAGAAAAACTTAATATAGAAGATGAGTCTCAGAACTTTTTCTTTGATATTTCCGGTTTAAGTTTACAGATAGATAAGGAGCGGAGTCTTTTTATAGAGCGCTTAAATTTCGGCTTAAACAAAAAATATGCCTTACTCGGTGTTTCAGGTTCCGGTAAGTCGAGCCTTTTAAATATTCTTTTGGGACGGGACAAGCTGACCGGAAATGTTTTTGTGTTTAACAAAAATACAAATCCATATGATTATGAATTGTCCGATAAAATTCTTTATATCTCACAAGATTCCTATATCCTAAATGCGGATTTAATTCAAAACATCGAGCTGGGCTGCCATAACGCAAACCTTGCCGAAAAAATAATTGAAACCTTACAGCTTGGCTCTTTAAGAGGAAGAGATTTAGGTATAGACGGAAAACATATTTCAGGCGGAGAAAAAAGACTTATAAATATTGCCCGTATATTTTTCCATGCAGAAAGATATGATTACCTAATCTTTGACGAAATTTTTACCTCGATAGATGTGCTCACCAAAAGAAGAATATTTCCGCTTTTAAAAGATTTAATCAAAAACAAAAGCTGCATAATAGTTTCACATGATATAGAAGAAATAGAATTCTTTTGTGATCATGTAGTTTCAATTGAAGCCGACGGCAAAATATTTTCGGGCACCTATGAGGAAGCAAAGATAAATAAAAGCTTTTTAAGCAAGATATTAGCTGAAAATTAAAAGACTGCCCGCCTCTTCTTGACATTCCGTCCCATCTATAATATCCTGTAAGCCTCAATTAAAATCAACTTAAAAGGAGCTTTATCATGGAAAAAAATAAACTTGCCGAGCTTAAAACTTCAATTTCGAATGCAGCCGAAAAGGTAATGGACGAAATTATCACTATCTGCAATATACCCAGTCCCACGGGCTACACTTGCGAGGCCGCCGATTATGTTCTAAAAAGGCTTTCAGGTTTAGGCTTTAAGCCTTGGCTTACGAACAAGGGTGCTGTTGTATGTGAGCTTGATAAAAATGCCGAACCTAATACCGGTAAAAAAGGAGATAAGGCTCTTTTGCTTTCAGCCCATATCGATACCCTCGGCCTCTTTGTTAGGCACATTAAATCTTCAGGCCGGCTGCGTACATCCCTTGACGGGGGCTTTCCGTACAATTATGTAGAGCAGTCCAACGTAACGGTTATCACAAGAGAGGGAAAAAAATATGAGGGCACTATGAGGCTCACGGAACCCGCCGTTCACGCCTCGCGCGAAATAAACGAGCTAAAAAGAGATGATTCAAACATGGAGCTAGTGCTCGATGAGATTGTAAAATCCCGTGAAGATGTCGAAAAGCTCGGCATCATGGCGGGCGATGTTGTTGCCATTGAATCCCTTGCCCGAAAGGCCGGGAACGGCTTTTTAAAGAGCCGGCACTTGGACGACAAGGCTAGCTGCGGAATGTTCATCTACCTTGCAGAACAGGTTGCAAAGGGAGAATTAAAATTAAAACGCAAGACCTACATTATGTTTACCAATTATGAAGAAATAGGCCACGGAGCTTCTGCAGGGCACCCGGAAGGCATAAGCGATATGCTTGCAGTCGATATGGGTGTTGTTGGAAGCGACCTTGATACCGATGAATATGCGGTTTCAATTTGTGCAAAGGATTCTTCCGGGCCCTATAACTATGAGTTTACAAGC
The DNA here is from genome assembly GCF_000008185.1 of Treponema denticola ATCC 35405. Lineage (NCBI taxonomy): Bacteria > Pseudomonadati > Spirochaetota > Spirochaetia > Treponematales > Treponemataceae > Treponema > Treponema denticola. The sequence goes on along the minus strand of NC_002967.9, from coordinate 2,469,575 downwards.
GAGCTTATCAAAATAGCCAAGGAGATGGAACTGAACTTTGCAGTCGATGTTTATCCATTTTACGGCTCGGATGCTTCCGCTGCCCTGAAAGCCGGTTATGACTACCGCCATGCCCTTGTTGGAACCGGAGTTGCCGCCTCCCACGGCTATGAGAGAATTCATAAACAGGGGCTTGAAAACACTCTTCTTTTATTGACAGCTTATATTTCGGAATAGCTCGATATTAAAATGAAAGAAAAAAAAAGATACAAAAAAACGGATATAGAATTCTCTCAGCCTAAAAAAACTCCATTGATTGTCAGGTTTGTGCTTTGGATAAAGCATATTCCTGCAAGCGATATTTTTAGAATACTGGCAGGTTTTGCATTTATTTTTCTTGTATTGGTTGTAATTATCTTTGTTTCGGAAGCAAACAGTAATTCAAGGATTAACAATTTTTTCGATGCCTTTTGGTATTCTCTTGTAACTATCACAACCGTCGGTTACGGAGACATTACTCCCTCAACCATCTTGGGCCGCTTGGCCGGTATCATTCTTCTTCTTTTTGGAGTTGTAGCTTTTGCAGGAGTGAGCGGAAAAGTTGCATCGTTCTTTTTTGATAGACAGGTAAAAAAAGATAGGGGGCTTATTAGATTGGAAAAGATAAAAAATCATTTTTTGATATGCGGCTGGAAGCCTAATTTTGACAGGATTCTTTTAGGGATTATTTCTTCAAACCCCGATATTCCCATAGACCATATTGTGCTTATAAATAATGCAAGCCCCGAAAATATGGATATAATCAAAACCGACAGACGCTTTAAGGGGCTTATCTATCTATTCGGGGATTATACCGATGAGGCGACCTTGCTCCGTGCAAATGTAAGATATGCAGAGCGGGCTCTCATTCTTTCAGACTATTCGCAAAATGCTTCCCCCATGGAAATAGATTCGCGCACGGTACTTGCGGTTCTCACAATAGGAAGCCTTAACTCCCATATATATACGGCCGCCGAGCTCATCGACTCAAAATTCCGGCAGCACCTTTCCCTTGCTCACTGTGATGAAATTATTTTAAGTACCGATTATGAAAGGAGTATTTTAGTTTCGGCTTCAAGCGGTACGGGGCTTAGCCATGTTTTAAGAGAGCTGATCACGGAAAAATCAGGCGAGGGGCTTATCATAAACGATATTCCTTTTGAGTTTATAGGCAAGACCTACCGCGAATACCGCCGCAGTCTTTCTGGCGGCCGCGTTTTAATAGGCCTTTTGGAAAATACGGGGAACTTTTACAGCCGCCGAAAAGAAGCCCTGCACGAGGCTCAAAAAAATCCCAATATTCAGCAGATAGTAAATAACCTAAAAAAGATAAAACGGCTTAAAAGCAACGAACCTATTTTGACTCCGCCCGATGAGTATATAATAAAGCCTAATTCCAGAGGTATCTTTGTTTCAGGAAGAAAACGTACCGACTTTACCCTTGACGGAACGGCTCTTGACGACTCCCAAATTTTAAATGAAGGAGGATCTGATGACAGATAAAGAAATCATGGAAAAAAAAGATGAAATCTTAGCTCTTATATCGAGATTGGAAATATTTTCAGACCTTGCAGGATTAGACTCAGCTAAAGGTTCGGATATTGCAGATAATCAAAATAAGATATTTTTAGAAAAGATTTTTTCTTTTTTAAGTGTAAAAAATTTTACTGGCGGCGAAATTATACTCGATAAAAACGACACGGGAAAAAGCCTTTTTATCTTAGTTAAGGGCGAGGTACAAATGCTCCGCACAACCCTTGAAGGTTCTCCCTTCGCCTTAAGCAATCTAAAGGCTGAAGAAAATGTCTGCTTTGGAAAGGCCGCCTTACTCGGCGAAGATTTTCACGGTTCTTCTGTAAAAGCCTTAAACGAGTGCACTGTCTTGGAGCTAAGGTCTCAAGATTTTTTAAGCCTATGCAATGAAATGCCGTCCCAAGGGGCCAAGGTTATTTACCGTATTGCCCGCCGCCTTGCAAAGGCCCTCCAAGAAGCGACCAAGGATTCCCTCACTCTCTATCAAGCCTTGCTCGATGAGGTAGGAATGCCGTAAATTACAGAGCCTCGATTTCCGTTTCGGGAAGGCCTGTTATTTCTTTAATCAAAGCTATATCAAAGTTTTTTTGCTTCATAAGTTTGGCCGTTTCTTTCTTAGTTTTATAAGCTCCTCTATCCATGGCATCCATTTCAAAAGTAGACATTAATCTATATTCTTGTCTTGCCTGTTCATTTTGTTTTACTGTTTGTATCATTTCTTCTATCCTCCTTGTAAATTCACTTTTTGCTTTACCTGTTTTAAGGTATTTTAAAAATTCCTTTAATTCTTTGTCTTCAGTGTCTTTAAAGGCCTCTGCGTTTATTATAATCTTTTTCGTACCGTCTTGTAAAGATATATTTTTAGCTTCAAGACAGATATTTTCAAAAGTATAAATAGGCCTATTTTTACCTATGGCATCAAAAGTACAGATAAAAATTATAAAACTGTCATTTAAATTATTATAGGAATTTCCCTTATCTAAGAATGAAATATCTATGGCAGCTTGGTAAAATCTCATTCTTTTAGGTATATTCTTCTCGTTGCTTACCTGCATTTCAACATCGTAGAATTTACCGTTTTCTGTTTGTACCAGAACATCAAATCTTACAGATTTAGCCTGTTCATAGTTTTTAAGATTATGCTGTACTGAGATATAAGTAATTTTACCTATTGTATCTGATAGTATCATTTCAATAAGCATTTTACATAAGCCTTCATTTTGCATGACCTTACAAAACATAAAGTCATCTTGTAGTGTTAAATCTTCAAACTTCTTAATCATTTGTGTTCTCCTAATTTTTTCACATTTCCCCTCCCATTATATTTATAGGGATTATTTGAAAAAAAGCGTAAATTTAGAAAAAATTCTTTGCGGCCTTTGCGCCCCCTGCGGTTAAATTCATCCCCTAAAAAAAATCCTCCCTTTTCAAAGCCTTAAAAAAGGTGTATAATTAAAGATATGGCTAATGATATGCAAAATAAGGAACGGGAGCTTTTTGCTGCCGTCGATTACATTTTAAACAGGGCCGGGGAGAGGGAAATAGAAGTTATTGCAGCTGCCTTGGAGCGGAAAAAAAATGAGGCTTCGGCGGCAAGTCCCCTCGCAGCTATAAATCCTGAAAATATGGCAAAACAGATGTCGGAATCCATCAACAAGTCGATTCAGGCAAGTCTCGAAGGTGTGCGCCATACTTTCCGCGATTTTGCAGCCGATATGCTTTTAAAAGAAGCTCCCGAGCTTTCCGAAGATCAGATGAAGGCCCTTATCGACTCTTGGATTCCCGAACAAGGCTCCTATGACGGTAAAATAAAAAGCCTTGCAAAAAACGGAAAGGTTGACGGTGTTCCTGCCGATGTATTATATGGAATGATTTTGCAATTTGTTTCTTACAGCATAGGCGAAATGAGTGCAAAAGAAAACGATGAGCTAAAAACGGCAATGGGAAACTGGACGGAAAAATATTGGAGCCGTTTCCCGATGAGAGTCAAGGAGGAGATAAAAAGTTTTATCAACGGGGAAATCACATCGGGCGAATTCAGGAAGAATATAACTGCTTTGATTTCTTAAAAGGAGTGCTTAAAATGAATAAAACAATGGCCTGTGAAGACTGCGAAGCAATAGATGAAGTTTTCGGTAAAATGGGCGAAATGCAAAAAAAAATCGCAATAAAAAAAATAACCGAGATGGAAGAATCTTTGGAAAAACTTGAAGATGAATTGACCGATATTATTAACACCCATTCAAATATATTGACTGAAAATTGATGGAGCTTTTTATGAAAAAAAAATTAAAATTTGCCTTACCGGTTTGCTTTATTTTTTTTATTTTGCTGAACCTCCATTCCGAGCTCTCTTTTGAATCTGCCGATATAAATACTGAAGGCGATATTTTATTCGATATCAAGGCAGATGCTTATGAGGGTTATGCATATAAAACCCTTTTTAAATATTCGAATGAAAACAATAAAATAGAGCAGCTTACATTTTTCCCCGAAAAATTACAGCTTTTAGGAAACAATAAATTTTTACAGGTTTCAAACCGTTTCGGTATCATAAGGCTCGACCTCAAGTCAGGAGCTGTCGATTCCCATTCCGATTTTGAACCTCTTTCGGCATCCAATTCTTCAAAGATAGGCGCTCTTAACAATATAAAAGCAAGCCCTGACGGAAGATGGCTTACATTGGTCGAGCCCTCCACCCTTGTTTTCGGCCGGCTCGTACTGATGGACACCGATACCGGCAGAAGATATATATTGAGTAACAAAAATGTTCGAAATGATCTTCCCGTATCTTGGTCGCCTGATTCAAAGATTATTTTATATGAAGATGATGGAGTAATTTATTTTGCCAGGCCTGAGTGGTTTTCGGAATCTGCCTTTACTGATAAGAATTTTAGAAAACTTTCTCAAGGTAAAATAAAGAATTTAAAATGGATTTCATCTTCTGAATTTATTTTTTTATCGGGGAACGCTCTTTACAGGGTTTCTTCCACAGAGCTTTTTACAAAGGCTTTTTATGCGCCCTTATTTCCTGCCGGAAAGCTTGCTGCAAAAATTCCTTCGGATTTTTCTCCGGCCTTTGATTCTATTTTTATAGCACCTGACGGCAAGACGGCCGTTTTTGTTAAAGGTAAAAGAAATGTTTACCGCATTAAACTGGATGGAGACGATTATGTCAATGTTTACTCCTCGGATTCTATTCCCTATTTATTGCTTCCGGGAAATACCGCTGAAGTTTCCGTTCATTGGAAAGATAATTCCCCAATTGTTTTTGCCGAAGGTCTTGCAGGCGGCTCAAAAATTTTAAGGGCATGGCAAATTCTTCCTTCTTCTTCAAGTTTTGAAAAAATTCCCGTCACCGAAAAAAGCTCGTTTCTCGCAGCTTCGCCTAATTTTGAAGTTGCCGCTTTTAAGGAAGACGAGGGAGTTGTTTTTTATGATACTTCGCTCACGGAAGGAAACGGTGCGGCTTCATGGAAAAAGCTCAATGTTTTTTCGGATGAAAAAATTTTCTCGGCTGTTTGGAAAAATAATTTTACCTTTTTTTTAGGCGGTGAAAATTATATTTACGAATATAATCTTAACGATAGTTCTTCCGATGCAGGCAAGAAAAAGATTTCCGTTTCGTCAATGCAGGATTATAGCTGGGCGGACTCAGGCAAGGAAATTTTAATAAGTTTGAAGAGCGTCCGGAATAATGAGCCGGAAGGCGATTCTTCGGACTCCGATGATGTAGAAGTCTTGCAATATGTTTCAAATTTAAAATGGACTCATTCTTCAAAAAAAATCATGCAAAAGAAAAACGCTAATCTTTCGGATAGAATTTACATAGATTCAAATTCGGGCTATTTTGCTAATATGATTTATATTCGCCGTCTTAAAGATTTTATAACCCGTCCGCTTTTGGAAGACGGAAACTTTTTAAAGGAAAAAACTCAAAAAAAGATTTCTTATGAAAGTGCCAATTCTTCTTCCGTTTTTTCGCATGGAAGCCGAAGCGGGAAAAAACGGGTTGCCTTAGTCTTTGATGCCATGGATGATATGGACGGAATTGCGAGCATTCTTTATACCTTAAAAAAGAATAATATAAGTTCAACTTTTTTTATAAACGGTGAAGCGATGAGGCAAAACCCCAATGCCGTAAAAGAGATTGTAAAAAGCGGACACCAATGCGGCTCCCTTTTCTTCACTACATGGAATTTGAATGATACGGCTTATCGGATAGACGATAATTTTATAAAGCAGGGGCTGGCCCGTAATGAGGATAATTTTTATTCTCTTACAGGTTCCGAGCTTTCCCTTATCTGGCATACTCCTCATTATATTTCTTCCTCCCTTATTGTAAATGCAGGAAAAAATGCCGGCTATGTTTTTATTTCGCCTGATGTGAGGGTGGCCGATTGGCTTAGCCCGGATGAAAAATTTGCCGTTCCTTCTCTTTATAAGACTTCTGCAGAATTAATTGAAGATATAGCCGATGCGGTTCAGCCGGGCTCTATAATTCCCATACGCATTGGCAGAAGCCTTTCAACTAGGAGCGATTATCTTTATTATAATTTACAGCTTTTGATCGATGTTTTAACCGAAATGGGGTATGAGATTACCGATGTTAAAACCTTGATGGGGCTTAAGTAAAAGCCCTTATAAAAAAGCCTCCAAAGTTTAAAAGATTTTGGAGGCTTTTTTAATAGTCTAATCCCTATTTAAAGTGTTTATAGCTTATTGAAGGATCGTAGAGACCTGATCTTTTTTCACCTTTAATGGACGGAATCGTTAAAATAATATCCGGTTCCACCCAGTTGGGATTTGTCGGATCAGGGAGTTTATCCTTATTGGCTTCATACAGCTTACGCCACATAAATGGATTTCCATATACTTCTTTTTTGGCTGCAATATTCCACAAACAGTCCCTTTCCCCTCTCCACGTCCTGATTCTATATTGAGAAGGAAGTTCTGCAAGGCCTGTGTCATCCTTTCCCTTAACTACCGAAAGAGCATCCATTACTCTTTGGGCGCATACGACTGCTACATCATAGTTTTCGTTATCGAAGGCTATGCTTCCTGCGTTTAAGGCTTCTTCCGCAGTTTTATAAGCATCTGGATATTTTTCTTCGGCTCCGTTTGCCTTTGCCCAAGTGAATCTGGTACGGGCCTTGTTCATTTCTTGTTCAGCTTCGGTTTTAGCCAGCATTCTTTGAATGAACTCGGAGGATTGCTGTGCATAGCTTTCTGCAAGTTTGGAGTATTCTATGGCAGCGTCGTAATCTCCTTCATCATAGGCCTTTGTTGCAAGTTCCATATAAGCCCTGCTTTTTCTTTGATATTCATTGTCATCATAGGAGAGGGCAAAAAGAGGTATTAAAACCAGTAAAAATATTAAAATTGTGATAAGTTTTTTCATTATTTGCCTCCTTCTGTTGTTGTTTGATTATTTTCGGTATTTGCAGGTGCATCGCCCTTGGTGTTGATGTTTTCAACAGGCGCTCCGGTCTGAGGTGTTGACAGGTTTTGTAAATCAAGGTCTCCTTCGGTAAAGCCTTCTCCGCCTTCGGTCAAAGGAGCTTCTTTGTCGGCCTCTAAGGCCAGATCCGAGCTTTCCTGCTGCCGTTTTGCAGCCTCAGCCATAGCTCTCTCGGCCTCTGCCCGTTTTAAAGAAACCTCTACGTATAGTTTTGCAAAAAGTTTTGCAGCTTCATCATACGACATGTAGGCTTCCTTATAATCAGCCTTATCGGCAGCCGATTTTCCGCGGTTATATGTTTTGACGGCATTGTTGTATTCTTCCTTTCTGCTTCTTGCAACCTTGATCGAATCACAGTAATATTTACTCTCTTTTGCAGAATCTTTTGCTGTTTTGGCAAATTCAAAGTATCCCTTATTTACAACTTTTTTATAAAGCTTCAAAGCGTCTTCCGAAGATTCTTTTGCCATCTTATGATCTAAGGGGTAATGATCTACGGTATTGATTGAAAACCTTTCGGCATCTGCATAGTCTGACGGGGAATATGCTGCAAAACCGTTAGCTTCTATTTCGGTTCTTAAAGCTGCTGAACTCATCAAATTTGAAAGGGTTTCATATTTGATGACGGCTTCGTCGTATTTTGCTATAGCTTCTTTTAAATTCCCTGTTTCGGCAGCTGTGTCGGCCGTTTGTTTAACGTCATCCGCAGCATTAAAAAAATCGGGATATGCTTCGTCTGCACCCAGCTCTACAGCTTTTTTTCTCGCCTTGTTAACCTTTCCGTTTTCACCTTGAAAAAGTTTGAGATTGGCAAGAAGAGGGTCAGTCTTGGGTACTTCCGGCTTAACGTCTTCCTGTTTAGGATCTTCTTTTTCTACGTCCGGAGCCTTTACTTCTTCTACTTTCGGCTCAGGCGGAATATCTTGTGTTTTTTGCTTTGATGCACATGATGCAAACAAAAGCGGCACAAGGATAGACATCAAAATCAGTAATTTATAATTTTTCTTCATTAAATACCTCCCATTTGATATTAACTAATAATACTCTTTTTTTACTCTTTTTTCAAGCTGTAATTTTTTTTTCTCACATATTTAAAAAATTACTATTAATTACAAAAAAAAACTATAAGAATTATAGAGAGGTATATATGAAAAATATAATTTTACAAAAAACCCGTGAAGATTGCGGAGCTGCATGTATTGCAAATATATGCAGGCATTATGGGAAGCCGATCGATATAGATAAGATAAGAAGGCTGTTTCAAGGCGGTAAAAGGGGAGCTTCAGGTTTGGGCATAATTCATGCTGCCGAGACCTTAGGGTTTTCATGCCGAGGGGCTCTTTCTGAATCAAAAGAAATCCCAAAAAATATTCCTATGCCCTTTATTGCTCATGCTGTAAGGGGGAGCGATAACCATTATCTTGTCGTTTATAAATCGGATTCAAACTATGTTTATTTGGCGGATCCCTCCGAAGGATATAAAAAAATAAACACAGAGGTTTTTCAAAAAAATTGGACAGGCGCTTTTTTTATACTTTTGCCCCAGCCGGATTTTTCCGAAAAAAGTGCTTCATCAAAGGGCTTAACCAGATTTTTGCCTATTTTAAGGTCTCACAAAAAAATATGTGCGGAAATTTTAATAGCGAGCATTATCCTGTCTTTTTTGGGCATTATTAGTGCGTTTTATTTTAGGTTTTTGATTGATGAGGTACTAAGCTCCAATTTAAGAGAGACTCTTACCGGTTTTTCGGTAGGCTTTTTGGGCGTAATTATTTTTAGAAGCCTTTTGGGTTTGGCCAGAAATCAGCTTTTGATGAGTATGAGTTATAAGATTGATACGGTTTTGGTCTATCGATATTTTGAGCATGTTCTTCACTTACCGATGCGTTTTTTTACGGGAAAAAAGACCGGAGAGCTTGTTGCAAGGATGAACGATACTGTTACGATAAGGCAGGTTATTTCCGCTACGGCCCTGACCGTTGTTTTAGATTCATTGATGCTTATTTTCGGAGCAATATTTTTAATCTCCCTCGGTTCAAATCTGCTTGTTGCAGCCCTTGTGCCTGTGGTGGTAAGTTCGGTTTTGGTATGGCTGTATGCAAGGCCTTATCAAAAAATGATAAGGGCCAGGGCCTCCGCCGAGGCCGAAAAACACTCCTGTATTGTTGAAAGTCTTAACGGAATAGCTACGATTAAGGCCTTGGGTGCCGAATCTAAGGCCCTTGAAAGAGCCGAGTTTAAAATCGTAAGTGCCATCAGAAAGGGTATCAAACTTGCATCTTTTTCCAATTATCAAAACAGCCTCCAAAATTTTATCGGAAGATGCGGAACCTTGGCTATTTATTGGCTCGGAAGTTTAAATATCTTAAACGGTTCAATGTCTTTAGGCCAATTAATTTCCTTTGTCATCCTTTCAGGTTATTTTTTGGATCCTCTTGCAAGGCTTTTAACTCTTCAGCCACAGCTTCAAGAGGCCTATGTTGCAGCGGAAAGGCTTGCTGAAATCTTTGATGAAGAAACCGAAGAAAATTTGGATAAGGGAAAAATCGAATCGAATGGCCTTGCAGGCAAAATCGATATAAAAAATTTATCCTTCGGCTACGATTCCCATTCAAAAAATTTGAAGAACATAAATTTAAGTATAAATCCCGGGGAAAGGGTCGCCTTTGTCGGTGCTTCAGGTTCCGGCAAGACCACCCTTGCAAAGCTTTTGATGAAATTTTATTCTGCACAGGAAGGGGATATTTTTGTAGACGATATAAACCTAAAAGACTTAAAAAACGATTCTTACCGTAAGCAAATAGGCTATGTTCCTCAGGACATTCTCTTGTTTTCGGGAACGATAGCGGAAAACATAAATTGGAGTTCAGGAAACGGTGATTACAGGCGGATGATGGCAGCTGCCGAAGTTTCAGGCGCTGCTTCTTTTATCGAATCCATGCCCGATAGGTACAATACCCTTGTCGGGGAGCAAGGCACCACCCTTTCCGGAGGAGAAAGGCAGCGTATAGCTATTGCACGTATCCTTTTACACAATCCATCCATGCTGATTTTGGATGAGGCTACTTCAGCTCTGGATGGAATTTCGGAAGCGGAAGTTTTGAATACTCTCAAAGAAATCGGTGCAGGCCGGACTTCGATAATCATAGCTCACAGGTTAAGCTCAATCAAGGACTGCGATAAAATCTTCGTGTTCGATAAGGGCGAAATAGCCGAGGCGGGAACACACGCAGATTTGCTCGAAAAATACGGGGTTTATTCAAGATTATGGGAAACACAAAATATGGAGGAGGTTGTAGCATGAAATCCATCTTATATGTTGAAGATTTAACTTATACCGGCGAAGTGCTTCAAGAGCAAAAAACCGGGATTTTCAGTTCCGTAATTTCAATTATCTGCCTTCTGGCTCTTTGCACAACGGCTTGGCTTATTTTAGGAAAAAAAGAAGAAGTTGTAAGGGCTTCAGGAATGGTGCGTCCCATAGAAAATGTTTCCTTTGTAAAAAGTTTTACGGCAGGGAAGATACAAAATATTCACTTTACCTCTGGCCAATATGTCGAAAAAGGGGCTATTCTTTTAAGCATTGACGATACGGTTGCTCAAAAGGAAAGACAAAACCTTGAGGATCTGATGCTTAAAATCGAAGAAAAAATTAAGGATACAGAAGCCTGCATTAAAAGTGCTGAAAAAGACTTAATGCTCGTTCCCTTTGAAAGAAAAATAGCTTACAAACGGATGGAAAATTATTTTTCGGTAAAAACAAATCTGGAAAAAGCTTTAGAGCTAAACTCCAGAATTTTTGAAGAGGAAAAAGCTCTTCCAGATTTTAGTTTGGCAAACCAAAAAATTGAGCTTCTCAATTTAAATGTTGAAAAAAGCAAAAGAGACTTGGAGCAGTATAAAAATTCTTTTTTCCATTCCCTTCTCAGCGAAAAAGAAGCCTTAGAGTTTCAAAAAGAAAATTTAAGCAATTCCATTTTTAAAATGGAAGAAAGTTTAAAACTTTTTACAGTCTATGCTCCTATTTCGGGAGAAGTGCAGGAAATTTCATCTCTTAACTGCGGGGATAATGTTTTTAGCGGCCAAGAAATATTAAAGATTGTGCCTTCCTCAAGTGAAAACATTAGGGTTGTGCTAAGGCTTCCTTCTTCGAAGGCGGGGCTTGTAAGAGAAGACATGAAGGTTCGTTTAAAATTTCCTGCCTTTCCTCATCATGAATTCGGCAGCCTTGACGGGCAAGTGGAAACCATCCTCCCCGATGTTTTCTTGGGAGCAAAAAGTTCCGAGTATGCCGTCTTTGTAAAATTGGATGGGAATACCTTGCCGGATAAAAAGGGTATGGCTCATTTTTTAAAAGTCGGATTGGATGCCGAGGCATCGATAATCACCGAAACTGGTTCTATCCTGTCATTTATACTAAAAAGATTGGAGGTAAAATGAAAAAATTTGTATTAAATATAATTTTTGGTCTTATTTTATTTTCAGCCAATGCTGAAATAAAAATGGAAGTCGGTATAAAAGAATTTTTTGATAAGATAAATCCTCTGATTGAAAAAAATCAACAATATAAAAAAATGGAATTGAGTTTTAAGCTGAATGAGATGAGTCTGCTTTCGGAATTTGCAGGGTGGATGCCTTTTCCGTATCTTGATGTAAATACTTCTGTTTCAGGTACAGAACTGGATAAGCACTATAAGGCTTTTGATATTGCTGCATCCTTAGGGATCAGTCAAAGGCTTCCTCTGGGCATGAGCCTTAATCTTACAGGTAAGCAATCATGCGGAATTTTTTTTGACAATAAACCGGACTATTCCTATAAATTTAGCTCTTCTGCCGGGCTGAATGTCCCGCTTTGGTTTATGGCTCCTTCTGCCTTGCCTGATTTTGTAAAACAGGAATTCGGCCTATATCAAAATAAAAGGCGGCTTTCCATGCTTGAAAGGGATAAAAATAAAAAGGCCCTGATTATTAAAATGATTTCGGCCATAGGCTCGGAAAAAATCTTAAAGAAAAAGCTGGAGCTTTTAAAAAATGTACAAAACTGGAATATCGAAGAAAAACAAAAAAACGAAATTTTATTTTTGCAAGGAAAGCTTTCTGTTCTTGATTTTTCCGAAAAGAACAAAAAGATTCGGCAGGAGGAAATTTTACTGTTTCAAGCGGAACAAAGCTATGAAGCTCTTATAGGTGAAATAGAATCTATGGGGTTAACTTTTAGAGATTTAAATGAAGATATTGATTCTTGGCTTGATTTTTTTGAAAATTTTGCTTTTTATCTTCAAAAAGAAGCTTCAGTTGAGGATGAGCTAAGCCTTTTACGGCATGAAATTTCTTGGATGCAGTCGGTTAAAAATTTTAATAATAGTATTCCAAGGCTTTTTTTCTCTTTCGGTGCCGATGTGCTTCCGTCGAAAGACCGTTATCCGTCTTTTCCGGCAGCCTTTATGGGCTATTGGAAGGATAATCCAAGGCTTAAATGGTCGGTATCTATGAATTTAAGGATAAATCTTTCTCCATTACATGATGATTTTAGGCTGAATAAAAATTTTAAAATTTTAAAAGAAATTAACTCTTTGAACGAGACCTTTTTAAGACGCAGCCTTGAAGAAGAAAAAAAGAAAGGATTAAAAAATATCGAAAAAGCCCTGTTTACATCCGAAATGTCAAAATCCTCCCTTGAAATTCAAAAAAAGTACTTTACCCTTGCCGAAGAGCTCTATAAGCAGGGCAAGAGCAGTATTCACGAATTATATGCTGCTCAAAACCTTTTAGAAGAAGTTAAAATTAATTATTATGCTGAAAGATTTTCTTATATTTTGAGTGTTTTGCAGACTTATAACTTTTAAAAGTACCGGATTTTTTAAGTTTATTCGTGCGGAGGGTTTAATACCCTGTTGCTACGCAACGTACGCTCTGCGTTGGGGTTGTTGATTCTTTAAAATCAGGCATCCTTTCTTTATTTAGGAATGTCTGATTTTATTTCTAATTTCGCTAAAATTCCATGTCAAGCTATTGACAAAAAATACTCGATTTGATAAAATGCTTGAACCTATTTTGTTGGCATTTTGCTCCTGTAGCTCAGTCGGCAGAGCACAACCATGGTAAGGTTGGGGTCAGCAGTTCAATTCTGCTCGGGAGCTTTTCGGAAACGATGACCTAGAATTTTGCGGAGGGTAAAGTAATGGCTAAAAAAACGGCTGTAGAGCTCATAGCTCTTCAATGCAGCGAATGTAAAAGAAGAAATTATACTACATCTAAGAACAGAAAAAACATTCAGGGTAAGCTTGAATTGATGAAGTATTGCTCTTTTGATCGCAAGCATACATTGCATAAGGAAACAAAGATAAAGTAGTCGAATAAGTCCGTGCCGTAAGGCATCGGGCTTAGATTCAATTAGGTCAGTAGCTCCAATGGTAGAGCGTCGGTCTCCAAAACCGAATGTTGAGGGTTCGAGTCCTTCCTGGCCTGTAATTTTAAAAAACGAGGTTTTTATGGCTAAAATTGGAACTTTTTGGAAAGAATGTATAGGCGAGCTTAGAAAAGTTGTCTGGCCTACAGCTTCTGAAGTTGGGTCTTCAGTAAAAGTAGTGTTGATTTCTACCCTTATTGTAGCTGTTTTTCTCGGCGGTCTTGATGCTTTCTTTATAGCTTGTGTGGGTTGGATATTTTAAGTAATGGCTAAGGCTTGGTACATTCTTCATACCTATTCGGGTTATGAGAATAAAATTGAAAGAACAATACGTACTCTGATAGAAAAAGGGATTATCTCCGCTGATTTTGTTACAGATATAAAAATACCTGAAGAACTTGTAATTGAAAATAAGGGCGGAAAAAAACGCAATGTTAAGCGCAAGTTTCTTCCCGGTTATATGCTGGTCGAAATGAACCTTCCCGATCTTGGCTGGAAAAGTGTTTGCTCCGAAATCCGCAAAATTCAGGGTGTTACAGGTTTCTTGGGAACGGCAGGCAATGAAAAACCTCAGCCTATTTCTCCCGATGAAGCAAAGGAAATCCTGCAAAAAACAGGCGAAATTAAGGGCGACAAGAATATCCGAGTTATTCAAAATTTCAGTGAAGGACAGCATGTTAAAATCATCGAAGGTGCTTTTGCCTCGTTTACCGGCGTCATCGATGAAGTTATGGCAGATAAAAATAAGTTAAGAGTTATGGTTGCGATCTTCGGCCGTACTACACCGGTTGAAGTCGAAATGTCTCAAGCCGAAATCATTTAAATTTTAAACAAGGTGCGGTGCTCGGCATCAGCACTTTAGTTGTATATTACGGGAGGAGGGAATACCTCCGTTTGTACCGGAAGGAGAGAAAATGGCAAAGAAAAAGGTTGTGACACAGATTAAACTTCAGTGTCCCGCAGGAAAAGCAACTCCTGCGCCGCCTATAGGCCCGGCTCTAGGTCCGCACGGTGTAAGTGCGCCCCAGTTTGTACAGCAGTTCAATGACCGTACAAAGTCCATGGAGCCCGGTTTGGTTATCCCCGTTGTTATTACGGTATATGCCGATAAGAGTTTTACTTTTATCCTCAAAACACCGCCCGCATCGGTTTTAATCAAAAAAGCCTGTAAGATTGAAAAAGGTTCTGCCACATCGGTTACTGCAAAAGTCGGAAAACTTTCAAAGGCCGCATTGGAAGAAATCGCAAAAACAAAGATGCCCGATATCAATGCAAACGACATTGAAGCTGCAAAGAAAATCATTGCAGGAACTGCACGAAGTATGGGTGTAGAGGTGGAGCGCTAGTATGAAACACGGAAAAAATTACAAAAATGCACTTGCAAAGTATGATTCTGCAGCATCCTACGAGCTTCCCAAGGCTGTTGATATTGTCAAAGAGCTTAAATACGCCAAATTCGATGAAACAGTTGAAGTTCATGTAAGTTTGACCCTTGGTAAGGGACAGAGCGTTAGAGATACCCTTGTTCTCCCCCATCAGTTTAGGGGTGAAAAAAAGGTTTTGGTTTTTTGTACGGACGACAGAGTAAAAGAAGCTCTTGACGCAGGAGCTGCCTATGCCGGTTCCACGGAGTATATCGAAAAGGTAAAGGGCGGCTGGCTCGATTTTGATATCGCAGTTGCTACCCCCGATATGATGAAGGATGTAGGACGCTTGGGTATGGTACTCGGCCGCAGAGGCTTAATGCCTAACCCCAAGACGGGAACGGTTACCACGGATATTGCAAGCGCTATAAACGAGCTTAAAAAAGGCCGTGTAGAATTCCGCGCCGATAAGGGCGGAGTTGTTCATCTCCCTGTTGGCAAGGTTTCTATGGATTCTTCCAAGATTGTGGAAAACGTACAGGCTCTTATCAACGAAACGATGAGAAAAAAGCCTGCCGATGCAAAGGGCGACTATATCAGATCCGTATCGATTAGTTCGACAATGGGCCCCGGTGTTTGGGTTGATTATAAGGTAGGAGAGTAAAAATGGCATTAAGAACAAAAAATCCGAATCGCCAAAAAACCGAAGCGATTGAAAGCATCAAAAACGATGTAAAAGCCTCCTCCGCTTTTATTTTTACCGAGTACAGAGGCTTAAAGGTTGAGCAAATCACTGAGCTCCGCAAAAAGCTCAGAGAAAATGCTTGCACATACAAGGTTGTACGCAATAATTTTGCACGCATTGCTTTTGAAGATGCCGATATTAAGGATGTAGATTCTTGGTTAACCGGACCTACAGCCTTGGCTATGATTGCAGAAGATGCAAACCTTGCCGCTAAGACCTTGTTTGAATATGCAAAAGATGCTCCGGCTCTTGTAATTAAGGGCGCGGTAGTTGACGGTGAAATTTATGATGCCAAGCAAATCGAGGCATTTTCGAAACTTCCCGGCAAAAAAGATCTTATTGCAATGTTTATGTCTACAGTCAATGCTACAACTTCCAAGTTTGTACGCACCTTACAGGCGATTGTGGATAAGGGCGGCGCCCAAGGTGCAGCTCCCGCAGAAGCAAAAGCTGAAGCTCCTGCTTCAGAGGAAAAAGCAGCTGATACGCCGGCCGAACAGCCTGCAGAGTCTGCTCCCGAAGCAGCTCCCGAGGCTTAAAACAAACTTTCGGATATTTCCGAAAGAAGTTAAGCAGTCAGGCTTCAAAAGCTGACCCCCTGTCTGCTTAAGGTGCTTAAAAAGCACAAAAATCTAATTTTTAAGGAGAAGATAATATGGCAGCATTAACAAATGAACAAATTATTGAAGCAATCGGCGAAAAAACGATTCTCGAACTTTCCGAGCTTATCAAGGCTATGGAAGAAAAATTCGGTGTAACAGCCGCTGCTCCCGTTGCAGTAGTTGCAGGCGGAGCTGCAGGAGGCGGAGCCGCTGAAGAAGAGAAGACAGAATTCACTGTTACTCTTAAAGGTCTTTCCGATCCCGGTAAAAAGATCGGTGTTATTAAAGAAGTTCGAAACGTTATTCCCGGCCTCGGCTTGAAGGAAGCTAAAGAGCTTGTTGAAGGAGCTCCGAAAGTCCTTAAAGAAGATGTTTCTAAAGAAGAAGCAGCCAAGATTAAGGAAGCTATTACAGCCGCCGGCGGTGAAGTTGAAATTGCTTAATAAGCAAAATACCGGCTTTATGCCGGACCTTGTTGTGCTTCTTCCAAAAAGAAGCACAACAGCATAGACAATGAATTTTCTCTAAGACTTCCTGTATGAATTCTCAGGAAGTCTTTTTGTGATTAAATATAGACTTGGGGGGTAATGGATGTTTGCAAGAGGTCAAAAAATAGATCGAAGGTATTACGGTAAGGATGTTCCGAATTTTATGGAGCTTCCTAATCTCATCGATATTCAGATTCAATCTTACAATAAATTTTTAAACAAAGAAAAAAAGACAGATGAGACCGAGATTGAGGGCTTAGAATCGGTATTCCATACAACTTTTCCTATCGAAAGTACAAATGAAGACATGGCTTTGCAATATCTATCCTATTCTCTCGATTATGATAGTATTAAATTTTCTGAAATTGAATGCAAACAAAAGGGACTTACTTATTCCGTCCCTTTAAAAGCCGAAATAGACTTATTTTTTAAAGAAACTAAGGAAATTCGCCGCAAAAACATCTACATGGGCGATATTCCTCTGATGACGGAAAGAGGAACCTTTATTATAAACGGAGCGGAAAGGGTTGTAGTTTCTCAGATTCACCGTTCGCCTGGTGTTATCTTTTCGCATGAAAAGGGTGTTTACTCAAGCCGCATTATTCCATACCGAGGAACATGGCTTGAATTCGAAATAGATCAGAAAAAAGAGCTTATCTACGCAAAGCTTGACAGTAAAAAGCGAATTTTAGGTACGATATTTTTACGTGCTCTCGGATATGACACAAGAGAAAAAATTATCGACCTTTTCTATAAAACAAAGACAGCCAAAATATCTCCGGATAGGACAGAGTATGAAGAATTAATAGGTCAGGTACTGGCCAGAGATGTCTATGTAAAGGGTGAAGACGGCGAAAAACGTAAAATGCATCAAGCCGGTGAAAAAATTCATCCCCACAACATCGACGATTTAATTCAAAATGACGTTAAAAAGATAACGATAATCGACTTTAAGGGAAAAGACTCTTTGGATTCTCAGATTATCATCAATTGTTTTGAAAGAGAAGAAATCAAGTACACTCCCGATCCGGCCGTAAACGATGAGCCCACTGTTGAAGATGCCCTAAACGCAGTCTACAGCGTTATCCGTCCGGGAGATCCTATTACCTACGAAAATGCAAAAGAAGACCTGCACAATATGTTTTTCACTGCAAGAAGGTACGATATAGGTAAGGTCGGCCGATACAAATTAAACAAAAAATTCGACTATTCCGATGACGTGAAAGGTACAACCTTAATTGAAGAAGATATATTTAAGACAATGAAATTTTTGATCAAGGTTTACATAGGTGAAGAAAGCATTGACGATATCGACCACTTAGGAAACAGGCGAATTAGGTCAGTCGGCGAAATTATGACCGATGTTCTAAAAAAAGCCTTTTCCAGAATGGAACGTATTGCCCGTGACAGGATGAGTTCTAAGGAAATGGATACCATCAAGCCTAAGGACTTAATTTCCATTAAGCCCATCGTTGCGGCTATTAAGGAATTCTTCGGAGCAAGCCAGTTGTCCCAGTTCATGGATCAGGTAAACCCCTTGGCCGAGCTTACTCATAAGCGCCGTCTTAATGCATTAGGTCCAGGCGGTCTTTCGCGCGACAGGGCAGGCTTCGAGGTACGAGAAGTTCACTATACCCATTATGGAAGAATGTGTCCTATCGAGACCCCTGAAGGTCCGAACATCGGTCTTATAGTTTCTATGGCAAACTATGCCCGTGTAAACGAATACGGCTTTTTGGAAGCTCCCTATGTAAAGGTTGTAAACGGGGTTGCTACCCGCGAAATCGAGTACCTGTCTGCAATGGATGAAGACAAATATTTTATCGGACAGGTTTCTTCCGCTATCGGAAAGGACGGAAAGATCAATACGGATCAAGTTTCGTGCCGAAAACTTGGAGACTATACTTCAATAAGCCCGAAAGATATCCAGTACATGGATGTTTCGCCTAAACAGATTATATCCGTTTCGGCTTCTCTAATTCCCTTCCTTGAGCATGACGACGCTAACCGTGCCCTCATGGGCTCTAACATGCAGCGTCAGGCTGTTCCTTTAGTTTTCCCCGAACCTCCGCGAGTCGGAACCGGTATGGAAAAAAAGTGCGCCTATGATTCGGGCGTTTTGGTTAAGGCAAAAAGATCGGGAAAGGTTGAGTTTGTTTCTTCCGATACGATTATCATAGCCCCCGAAAAGGGAAAAAATAAAGAAGATAAGGACGAGTACACTCTCTTAAAATATCAAAGGACGAACCAAGAAACCTGTTACCATCAGCGCCCCATCGTCAATGTAGGCGATACGGTTAAGGCAGGCCAGCCCATAGCTGACGGTCCTGCAACCTATAACGGAGAATTGGCCCTAGGCCGAAATATCCTCGTAGGATTCGTTCCTTGGAACGGTTATAACTATGAAGACGCTATCTTAATTTCACGCAGAGTTGTAAAAGAAGATATGTTCACTTCTATTCATATAAAAGAGCTTTCAACCGATGTTCGGGAAACAAAACTGGGTGCCGAAAAGATGACCTGCGATATTCCGAATAAGTCCGAAAAGAGCTTGGATGACCTTGACAGCGAAGGTATTATCCGCATAGGCTCTAAGGTAAAGCCCGGAGATATCCTTGTCGGAAAGGTTACTCCTAAGAGCGAAAGCGATACAACCCCCGAATTTAAGCTCCTTAATTCTATCTTCGGTGAAAAGGCTAAGGAAGTTCGGGATACCTCCCTGCGTGTTCCCCACGGAACCGAGGGAACGGTTATCGATGTTCAGCGCTTAAAGAGGGATCAGGGAGATGACTTGAGCCCCGGTGTAGATGAAGTTGTAAAGGTCTTAATCGCTACAAAACGAAAACTCCGCGAGGGGGACAAGATGGCAGGCCGCCACGGAAACAAGGGTCTTGTAGCCAGAATCCTCCCCGAAGAAGATATGCCCTACATGGAAGACGGAACACCTCTTGATATTTGTCTAAACCCGCTCGGTGTTCCTTCACGAATGAATATCGGCCAGATTTTGGAATCGGAGCTGGGCCTTGCAGGATTAAAATTGAATGAGTGGTACGAGTCTCCGGTTTTTGAGTCTCCCAGTATGGAACAGATTGAAGCGAAGCTTAAAGAAGCAGGTTATCCTACCAGCTCTAAGGTAAAACTCCGAGACGGCTTAACCGGCCGCCTCTTTGAAAACGAGGTATTTGTCGGGGTTATCTACTTCTTAAAGCTGGCTCACTTGGTAGACGACAAGATGCACGCCCGATCAACAGGCCCCTATTCTCTTGTTACCCAGCAGCCCTTGGGCGGTAAGGCTCAATTCGGCGGTCAGCGTTTGGGAGAAATGGAAGTTTGGGCCCTTGAAGCTTACGGTGCAGCCAACACCTTGCAGGAGCTTATTACAATCAAGTCCGACGATATGCACGGACGATCTAAAATATATGAATCCATCGTTAAGGGCGAGCCTTCAAGCTCTGCCGGTATCCCCGAATCCTTTAACGTATTGGTACAGGAATTAAGAGGTTTAGCTCTAGACTTTACAATCTATGATGCAAAGGGTCAGCAGATTCCTTTAACCGAAAGGGATGAAGAGCTAATTAAACGCGAAAAAACAAGTACTAACTTTTAACGGAAGTAAGGAGAGGGAAAGATTATGAGAGATATACAGGATTTTGACAGCTTGATGATAAGGCTTGCTTCACCCGACACTATAAGGGCTTGGTCCTATGGGGAAGTCAAAAAGCCTGAAACAATCAATTACCGAACCTTGCGTCCGGAGAGGGACGGTTTGTTTTGCGAAAGAATATTCGGAACCACAAAGGAATGGGAGTGTTTTTGCGGAAAGTTTAAATCAATCCGTTATAAGGGCGTTATCTGCGACCGCTGCGGTGTTGAGGTTACTCACTTTAAGGTCCGCCGTGAACGCATGGGACATATAGAACTTGCAGCCCCCGTTTCTCATATTTGGTATTACCGCTCGGTACCTAGCCGAATGGGACTTTTACTCAACCTACAGGTTGCAGCTCTGAGGTCTGTTTTGTACTATGAAAAATACATCGTTATAGATGCAAACGATACCGACTTGGAGCCCATGCAGCTTTTAACCGAAGATGAATACAGGGATGCTCACGAACGCTATGGAGCTGCCTTTACCGCAGGAATGGGAGCAGGGGCTATTAAAACCCTTCTTCAAAATATAAACTTGGATGAGCTTGCAGCCCAGCTTCGTGCTAAAATGATTGAAAAAGGTGCAAAAAGCGATCAACGCCTTTTGCGCAGAATCGAAATAGTCGAAAATTTTAGAGCATCGGGCAACAAACCCGAGTGGATGATTCTTGATGTTATTCCGGTTATTCCTCCGGATTTACGCCCAATGGTTCAGCTTGACGGAGGCCGCTTTGCAACCTCCGACCTCAACGACTTGTATCGAAGGGTTATTCACAGAAACAGCCGTTTGAGTAAGCTCATGGAATTAAAGGCTCCCGATATTATTATCAGAAACGAAAAGAGAATGCTCCAAGAAGCAGTCGATGCCTTGTTCGATAACTCAAAGCGCAAAAAGGCTATTAAAGGAGCTTCAAACAGACCTCTAAAATCGATTTCCGATCTTTTAAAAGGAAAGCAGGGAAGATTCCGCCAAAACCTATTAGGTAAGCGAGTCGACTATTCAGGCCGATCCGTTATCGTTGTAGGCCCCGAACTCAAGCTTTGGCAGTGCGGTCTGCCCACTAAGATGGCCTTGGAGCTGTTTAAGCCTTTTATAATGAAAAAACTTGTTCAAAAGGAAGTTGTTTCCAATATTAAAAAGGCAAAACTCCTCGTAGAGCAGGAAGCTGCCGAAGTTTTTGCAGTCCTTGACGAGGTCGTAAGCGAACATCCGGTTCTTTTAAACCGTGCTCCGACCCTCCACAGGCTTGGTATTCAGGCCTTTGAACCCGTTTTGGTAGAAGGAAAGGCTATCCGCCTCCATCCTCTTGTATGTAAGGCCTTTAACGCCGACTTTGACGGCGACCAGATGGCTATCCACGTTCCGCTCACTCAGGCGGCTCAAATGGAATGCTGGACTTTGATGCTTTCAGCCCGAAACCTTCTAGACCCTGCAAACGGAAAAACAATAGTTTTCCCGACACAGGACATGGTTCTGGGTCTTTACTATCTTACAAAGGAAAGAGCTCTGCCTGAGGGTAAAAAAGAGCGCCTTTATTCTTCCGTTCCGGAAGTTTTGATGGCCGCAGAATGTCATGCCGTAGGCTGGCAGGAACCCGTTTTAATCGACTATGAAACGGAACCCGGTAAGATTGAAACCGTAAGAACTACACCGGGAAGAATTCTGTTTAACGAGGAAATGCCCGAAGGCGTTCCCTTTACAAATTATGCTTTAAACGATAAAAAAATACGAAAACTGATAGAGAATGTCTTTAAGGATAAGGGCCCGTGGCTGGCTGTTCAGCTTTTGGACAAGCTCAAGGCTGTCGGCTATAAGTACGCTACATATTTCGGTGCAACTTTGAGTATGGAGGACATGATTATTCCTCCTGAAAAGGCCGGAATGCTTGAAAAGGCCAACAAAGAGGTTTTGGAAATCTATAATCAGTATAAGGGCGGCCACATTACCCAAGAAGAACGCTATAACCGTGTTGTTGACGTTTGGCAGAAGACAAACTCCAATCTTAAAGAAATTCTTATGAAACGTCTGCAAGAAGACAAGGGCGGATTTAACACGATTCACATGATGGAAACTTCGGGTGCTCGAGGTTCTAAGGATCAGATAAATCAGCTTGCGGGAATGCGAGGTCTTATGTCCAAGCCTACGGGAGACATCATCGAACTTCCGATTAGATCGAACTTTAAAGAAGGCTTAAACGTTATGGAATTCTTTATTTCGACTAACGGTGCCCGAAAAGGTTTGACCGATACGGCTCTTAAAACCTCTGACGCAGGTTACCTGACCCGCCGTCTTGTTGATATTGCCCAAAACGTAGTTGTAAACGAAGAAGACTGCGGCACCATCAACGGTATAGAATATGCCGCAATTAAACGCGGAGACGAAATCCGTGAGTCCTTGAGCGAACGTATTGCCGGAAAATACACTCTGGAAAGGGTTATTCACCCAATTACGGGAGAGCTTCTAATCGATGTAAACGAGTATATTACCGATGAGACAGCTAAGAAGATAGAAGAAGCCGGTGTTGAAACCGTTAAGCTCCGCACCGTTTTAACCTGCGAATCCAAGCACGGTGTTTGCGTAAAATGTTACGGACGGGATCTTGCCCGAAACAGAATTGTCCGAATAGGGGAGGCTGTAGGTATTATCGCAGCCCAGTCCATCGGTCAGCCCGGTACACAGCTTACGATGCGTACCTTCCATGAGGGCGGTACGGCTTCTAAAAACGTTGAAGAGAACAGGATCGTATTTAACGATTATTCTATCATCGTTCGGGGTATAAAGGGTTCTTATGTAACGCTTAAAAACGGACACTTCCTCTTTACAAGAAAAGGCGAGTTTACCTTCAGCAGGGTATTGAATGAGTATGCTCTTAAAAAAGGTGAAACAGCCCTTGTAAGTACAGGTACAAGGGTAGTAAAGGGAAATCCTCTTTATACATTAAAGAACGGAAAGGAAGTTCTTTCGGAAAATATAGCCATTGCCGAGGTCAGAGATAATATTATCTATTTGACAGGTCAAGAGCAGACAATAGAGATAAGAAACGGTTCCGAGGTTGTAGTAAAAGAAAATGATGTTATAAAGGCCGGAGAAACGGTAGGTACTTTCGACCCCTTTGCCGATCCCATTTTGGCAGAATATGACGGCTTTGTCCGATTTGAAGATATTCTTCCCGGTACAACCTTAAAAGAAGAAGCCGATGAGGAAACGGGTGTTGTCGAAAAGCGAATAAGTGATGCTCACTTCGATAAGATGCAGCCCCGCATCTTTATCTCAGATGAATCGGGTAACACCGTAGGTGAGGACTCTTACTTCCTACCCGGAGGTGCGCAGCTCTTGGTTGAAGAAGGTCAGGAAATTAAGGCCGGTGCAATCCTTGCAAAGATAGCAAAAGAGTCGGTAAAGACAAAGGATATTACCGGAGGTCTTCCGCGAGTTTCGGAGCTCCTTGAAGCCCGCAGACCAAAGTCTCCTGCTGTTCTTGCCGCTATTGCCGGTGTTGTTACCATAAAGAAAGGCTTACTTAAGGGCAAGAGAACTATTATGGTTCGAGACGAATACGGTCATGATGTAAAGCACTTGGTTCCTATAGGAAAGAGAATGCTTGTCCGTGACGGAGATACGGTAAAGGCCGGAGAGCCCTTGTGTGACGGCAGCTTTGATCCGCACGATATTTTAAATATCCTCGGTGAAAATGCCCTTCAAAACTATTTGATGAAGGAAATCAAGGAAGTTTACGATGCTCAGGGTGTTACCATCAACGATAAACATGTAGGTATAATCGTCCGCCAGATGCTCCGAAAGGTAAAGATTGTTTCGGTTGGAGATACCAAGTTTATCTTTGACCAGCAGATAGATAAATACCGCTTCCATGAGGAAAATAAGAGGGTTAAGGAAGAAGGCGGTCAGCCTGCAGTTGCCCGTCCTATGTTCCAAGGAATTACAAAGGCAGCCTTAAACATCGATTCCTTTATTTCGGCCGCTTCTTTCCAAGAAACCACGAAGGTTCTTACAAATGCCGCTATTGCAGGTTCTTCGGATGAGCTTCGCGGTCTAAAGGAAAACGTAATTATCGGTCATCTTATTCCTGCTGGAACAGGTATGAAGCAGTACCGAGATATTAAACTTTTCGATAAAAATAAGAGTGACTTGGATATTCAGATGAACGAAATCCTTGAACGCCGAAGGCTTGAAGCCGAAGCTGCTCAAGCTCTCGAAGAAAAAGAACTTATCGAAGAAGAAAACTTTTTGGATGATCTCTAAAATCTAGGGGGAGAGGGAAACTTGTTCAGACGCAAGTTTCCCTCTCCCCCTAAAACCCCCTCTCCCTTCAACGACTGCTTAGGGGCGCAGCCCCTAAGCACCCGCATTTTTACAAAGGTTTTTTTTCAGCATTGACATATTTGAGGCTTTAAAGTATTATTATAAAAGAAACTTATCCTAAGGAGTTTTTATGAATAAAGTCAAAGTAATCGGTGTTGTAAAAGCTTCCGTAATAACGGCTCTTTTGTGTATTTGTATAAGCTGCCAATCTTTTTCCGATTCTGGCGAAGTGATCAAAGGAAACGGAAAGATAGAAACTAAATCATTCCCTCAAAACAATTTTAATGCTCTTTCTATCTCTGGCGGTTGGATTGCCGACATAAGGTATAGCGAAACCTTTTCCATTCAAATTGAAACGGATGAAAATATTTTCCCCGATTTGGATATATCAGTTGCCGGCACCACCCTTAACATCGGTTTTAAATCGGGGTACAGCATATCACCGACTCAGTGTAAAGTTTCTATCACAATGCCTGCTTTAATAAAGTTGCAGACAGTCGGTTCACTTACAGCTGTCATTTCATCATTCAATATGCCTAAAGATTCAATGTCGATAGATATCTCAGGCAGCGGTAATATTACCGCACGCGATATTACGGTAAACACTCTAAAGGTGGACGTATCAGGCTCAGCCGATTTTTCCGCGACAGGGAAGGCCAAAAATATAATAGCGGATATCTCCGGTTCAGGGGATATAAAAACAACGGATTTTGAAACTGAAAAGGCTGATATTTCAATTTCAGGTTCCGGTTCTGCAAAAGTATGGGTTACACGGCATTTAAAAGCCGATATAGGTGCCTCCGGTTCCATCCGTTATAAGGGTAATCCTGTTATTGAGACTAAAAGTTCAGGCAGCGGCCGCATATCTTCTCTTTAAAAAGTTATGAATGCTTATTTTTGACAATGCAGATGGCATTGTCAAAAAAACGCTGTCGAGTTTGCCTTTCGGCAAACATCGCTTTATTGTATGCCGTTTCTCACTGACGTTACGAAACGGCGAATTGAACAGCTTCCAAAATTGATATTTTGTTCAGCTGTTCAATTTTAAGGAAGGATTTTATATAGGATGAAAAAAGAAAACCAAGAACATCTTCCTGTTATGGGTGTCGGACCGGTGTGTATTGCAATTATGATTGCGTTCACCGCTGCAGGGATTGCGCTTGTCAAATTCAATATGCTTACAAGCGGCGATGTTGGCGGCGGGGTCATTACGGTTCTTTTTGTAATTGCCGGAATCTTGTGTATTGCAGGCGGTATTATCTTGTGGTACGCTGCGGTATTCAGTGCCAAGATCGACATCACGATAAAATCGAACCGGCTTGAAACCGGCGGCGTGTATGCCATCGTGCGTAATCCCATTTATTCCGCTTTTTTGTTTATCTGTATCGGCGCTCTGCTATTCTGCCGGAATTGGTATGTATTGATTTTGCCGCCGCTCTTTTGGGTATACCTTACCGTGTTTATGAAGCTCACGGAAGAAAGATGGCTTTCAGAACGTTTCGGCGAGGAATATAAAGCTTATAGTAAACGGGTCAACCGCTTTATTCCGTGGAGAAAAATACATAACTAATTGGTAATGAATAATTTGTAATTCGATTGGGAGGTTTATTTATGAGAAGAGTAGACAGGGCAGTAACGGATAATCGGCAAATACAATCAATTATCGAAAAAGCAAAGGTTGTACATATCGGTATGATCGATAATGACCGGCCGTATGTAGTGCCGATGCAGTACGGTTTTATATTTAACGAAGGCAAATTGACTTTATATGTGCACTGCGCAAAAAAAGGGCGGAAGCTGGATATTATCAACAAGAATTCGCATGTTTTTATCGAGCTTGAAACGGAAGCTGTGATTATTTCCGGAGGAGAAATTCCGTGTGAGTACGGATCGGAATATGCAAGCGTTATGGGAGACGGTACAGCTGTTTTTGTTGAAGATGTAAAAGAAAAGATTTTAGGCTTGCAGCTGTTGATGAAAACACAGACAGGCAGAGATTTTGAAATAACCGAACAGATGACAAAACAGGTTACTGTTTTACGTATCGATGTTCCATGTGTAACAGCAAAAAGCAGAGCTAAGGTTTAATAGGAGGATACTATGTGTAAAGAATGCTATGTAAACGAAAACAGAATTACCCCATTACTGAATCCCGTAGATTGCTTGGAAAATCATACGCAATATATCTGCGGAACATGCGGCCGATGTATTTGTATTGAACATGATCCGCAACGGGGTTTGCAAAGATGGAATTTCCCGTTTAAATCATTGGAAATTGCAAAACTCTATTTGCGTACTGCGGATTATACCGAAAAAAAGGCCTGCGGTATCTACGAAATAGAAAACAGCAAGGGCAAAAAATCATATAAAATTTTCCCGTCCTATGACGATCTGCTTTTATTTTTGAAAAAGAATAAAGACAAACAATGCAAACAAACCGCACCTCTTTTTACTGTTGGGAAATATAAAGAATATCCGCATACACAGATACGTATGTTGACTTCTGCCGAAGTAAAAAAATACATGAGTGAGCGTGAAAACTGAAAGAATTTGAATGAAGCATAAAAAAAATCCTTATACCAAAAACGGAAAAACGTTATTGTTTACTTGCCAAGATAAAAGGTCGCTGGATATTCTGGAAAAAACGGGGCTTTTTCTTAATAAAAGAATATACATAGAAGAACACCTTGCAGGTATCTCATCTCTTATGCTTAAATGTTATGACTGGTTCATAAAAGAATCGTCCAAGCGCATAAAAAAGCCCGATTATGCCGATTATCATATCTGGTGCTCTGTGAGTGCAAAAAGTTGTATGCGCCCGGAAGAAGGCAATGTTGCCTACATTTTGGAGGTCCCCAACGAAGAAATCTTGTACTTCAGCGGGTTTAAATGGGACTACGTGTTAAATCTGCACTATGTTCCTGAAAACGAAGCAGATCTTGCCGCCTACGAAGAAGACATAAAGCAAAAGGGGTTTAAAAATTCCTATGAGTTCATTAATGGAAGATATGCACGGATGTTCCCCGATGAAGAAAAACGGGTGCGGGACAGCTGGCTCAGAGTTTTTGATATAGACGATTGGAATATCTTTGATGTGCAGGCAAATATCTGGCATATAAAAAAAGAATGGGTCAAACAGGTTATCAGGCCGGGTGAAAGAATCCCCGAACATTTCGTCTTGGATTAAAGAGATATCTTTGTGTTAATACACTGGTATGGGCAGTCTCTTGATTATGCCGCATAAATGATATAAAGTAATTTTCATAAGGAGAAAACTGAATGAAAAAGCTTGTTTTAATTGCTTTGATTGCTATTTTATTTGCCGGTTGTGGTAAAAAAGAAAAAGGAATTGTAACTATTGAAAATAAATCTTCTTATCCTATAGAGTTTGAATTTGCCCAAAACTATGAATCCAAAATGATAATACTTCAGCCTAATGATTCGATTGATTGTGTATGGGAACGTTACTTTCATTGTATTATTAAAAAGCCCAGTACTAATATTTTGAAAAAACAGGAAACAAAAGAAAAAATACTGATTTTAAACAATGATAAGTTATACTCTTACACTGTGCAAAATGGGGTATGTAATTTAACAATGCTGGATAATAACCAATTTCTATTGGCTTTGCCTACAAATTCTCCAACTGATTCAATAACTCTTAATAAAGGTCAATCTAATATTAAGACTTTTCGTTCTCTTTCTGTTCAAAATGTGATTTTTGATAAAAATATTACTATTGGAACTGACCAATATCTGCAATTTAAAAGAGATGGGAATCTTTTTTATTATAAAAAAACTAGTGGTGATTATTCCATTGCTATAATTAAAGTAGAAATATCAGGAAATAATATAATAATATTCAAGATAAACAGTTAATCAACTATAAAATAACCAGCAAGGAGTCTTTAATGCACATAATCTACGAAACTAACGGCTTAGGTTTTCTTGGTTGGATAACTGATTTACCCGGGGCTTATATTCGCGGAAAGACACTGGAAGAGGCTAGGGGGAAAGTCAATAAAGAAATAGCTTTATATAATGAATGGCTTAATTTTGAAAAAGCTATCGATATGCAAATAAATGAAGAAATAAAAAAATCCGATTTACACATTGAAGATGCCGATTCGGATATTATATTTGATTCGGAGCTAATCGATTTTGATAAGCAAGATGATTTTCTTTTTTGGTGTGATAAAGTTTTACTTTCCGGAACAAAAACTGAAGAAATATATAAAAGAATGAAGAATAAATCGCTAATTGACATTACGATGAAGCGGAAAACTTTTTACGGTGACGTATATTGTACAATTAATGACCAATATCGTCACATTGTTAATGTTCAAAACTACTATCTAAATCAAATCGGTACTGAAATGGATATAGGCGATGAGTTCCGGCTCAATCGTATGGAATTTATAGAAAAGCTAAAGGAAAAATATCTAAAAGAGGGCAATAAGCTGTATCGTAATGAGAGTGAGGATTGGACGGTTAAAAAAGTAATTCGTAGAGCTATTTGGCATGACCGCATTCATATCAGAGCGATAGAAAGAATGGAAAACCGCTTAAGCGGATGACTTGAGGTAATAGCTCCATTATTACCTCGAATATTATAAAATATAAGGAGGGTAAAAATTATGGATTTAAATTTTAGGTTATCAAAAGATGCAGAGCATATCGCATTAATGAGTAAAGATGTGCAAGAGCTTCATTATAGATTGTATCCTGAGTATTTTAAACCTTTTTCATATGATGAAATATTAAACTTTTTTAAAAAGCAATTACAAGAAGAAAATTGGTTTTGCTATATTGTCTCTTGTGACGGAAAAGATGCCGGTTATGCTTTATTTTATATTCGGGATTATCAAGAAAATCCTTTTAGAAAAGCCTATAGAGGAATACATATCGATCAAATCGGTATAGCTCCTGAATACAGGCAAAAGGGAATCGGCAAGGCCTTTATAAAAGAAATTGAAAAAATTGCCGTTAAAGAAAAAGCCTCACAAATCGAGTTGACTCATTGGGAGCTGAACGAAGATGCAAAGTGTTTCTATGAGAGTCTTGGTTTTGATACATATATCAGATTTGTTGTTAAAAAAATATAAAGTCCCTCAATTAATAAATACCAATTAATAAATAGCCTTGATTTTATCTGAAAAAAGACATACAATAAATGTAGAGTAGTATGGGTACATAAGAAGGAGGTAGAAGCTTGGTTATTTCAAAAGAAGAAGTTAAGGATTCCGTAATAAGACGCTTAAAGAGAAATTTCAGTAAAAGTCTTGATAAGGCTACCCGCCGAGAGATTTATGATGCCGTCGCCAGTACGGTTATGGAGCTGATTCAATCTAACTGGATTAAAACTATGAATGCTCAAGAGAAAACCGGCGTTAGGAGGATGTATTATCTTTCAGCCGAATTTTTGATGGGGCGAGCCTTAATCAATAATATAAACAATATGGGTATTCGAAAAACCATTGAAGAGATTGCAGATGAAATATCCGAACCTCTTTCGATTATCGAAGATGAAGAGCCCGATGCCGGTTTGGGAAACGGAGGCTTGGGAAGACTCGCTGCCTGCTTTTTGGATTCTCTTGCAACCATGAACTATCCGGGGCACGGCTACGGTATCCGCTATAAGTATGGAATGTTTGAGCAAAGAATCGAAAACGGCTATCAGGTAGAATATCCCGACCGCTGGCTTTTTGCCCGCGACCCTTGGGAAGTACGCCGCTCCGATTTGAGCGTTAAGGTCTACTTTGGAGGTATTCCTTCTTCCCGAACATCCGAAAGCGGGAAACTCTATTATGATCTAAACGGAGCAGAAGAAATTATTGCCACCCCTTATGATATGCCGATTGTCGGTTACGGTACGGACACGGTAAACACCCTCCGCCTTTGGGAAGCTTCTTCCGATGACGGCTTTGACCTTCCGCTTTTTAACAGCATGGAATATAACAGGGCCTTCCAAAAACAGATAGATGCCGAGAGTATTTCCTGTATTTTATATCCGAATGATTCGGGCCCGCCCGGAATGAACTTACGCTTAAAACAGCAATACTTTTTTACTTCTGCAAGTTTACAGGATATTATACGCTCCTTTATACATAGAGAAGGTACGGACTTTACCAAGCTGCCCGACTATGTTGTAATCCAGCTAAACGATACCCATCCTGTTGTGGGAATCCCTGAGCTTATGCGTATTTTGATGGACGATTATCATCTTGAATGGGATGCCGCTTGGGATATTACAAAGAAGGTTTTTGCTTACACAAATCACACGATTTTAGCGGAGGCCTTGGAAAAATGGCCGATAGATGTTTTTCAAAAACTTCTGCCTAGGATTTATCAAATCGTTGAAGAAATAAACAGGCGCTTTTTGGCAAAGCTTTACGAAAAATATCCGGGCGATTGGAAAAAGCACAACAATATGGCGATTATGGCTGACGGAAAGATTCACATGGCCCGCCTTGCTATAGCCGGTGCCTTTTCGGTAAACGGAGTTGCCGCTCTTCATACCGAAATCCTAAAGCACAAAGAGCTTGCCGATTTTTATGACCTCTATCCCCATAAGTTTAACAATAAGACCAACGGAGTAACTCAACGGCGTTGGCTTTTAACAGCCAATCCTCTTCTTTCCGAGTTTATCACAAAATACATAGGCGGCGGCTGGATAACTAATTTGAATGAATTAAAAAAGCTTGAAGCCTTTATAGATAACGAAGAATTTTTAGAAGGTTTTATAGAGGTTAAGCACAAAAATAAAATCAGGCTTGCCGAATACCTTGAAAAAAATCAGGGCATATTTATCAATCCCGATTCTATCTATGATGTTCAAATCAAACGACTCCACGAATATAAAAGGCAGTTACTGAACATTCTCCATATAATGACCCTTTATAATAGAATCATAAACGACCCGTCCTATGACCCTGTTCCGCAAACCTTTATCTTCGGAGCAAAGGCTGCGGCTGCCTATAGGCGTGCAAAAGAAATAATAAAACTCATCAACACGGTCGCCGACAGAATAAATAACGACCACAGGGTTGCCGGAAAATTAAGAGTTGTCTTTGTCGAAAACTACCGCGTATCTGCTGCGGAAAAAATCTTCCCTGCTGCCGATATTTCCGAGCAAATTTCTACAGCCGGAAAAGAAGCCTCCGGTACGGGCAATATGAAATTTATGATTAACGGAGCCGTAACCATCGGTACCCTTGACGGGGCTAATATTGAAATTATCGAAGAAGCCGGAGCAGAGAACGAATTTATCTTCGGGCTTAAGGCTGAAGAAATTTTAAAGATGGATAAGGAAAACACCTATAATCCGAGAGAGTACCTTGCAGCAAACCCCGAACTGGAAAAGGCGGTCAATCAGCTTATCGACGGGACCTATACCTTGCCGGGAGAACAAACCTTTAGAGGGCTTTACGATTCTTTGATTTACGGTGTTGAAGGACAGAGGCCCGATACTTATTATATTCTTGCCGATTTTAAGAGCTATCAAAAAGCTCACGAGCAAATTATAAGCGAGTATTATCACCGCCATGCTTGGGCAAAAAAATGTATTTTAAATATAGCCCGCTCCGGAAAATTCAGTTCGGACAGGACTATTCAAAACTATGTTGATGAAATTTGGAGACTGGAAAGAATAAATGTCAATCAATAAAACAAGAAAGTATGATTTTGAAAATACCCTTCCGCGAAAAAACATAGGTTCTGCTAAGTGGGAGCTTATGTACCAATGGAAACCTGATGTTTCGGACGGCATAATTCCGCTTTCGGTGGCCGATATGGAATTTAAAAACCCGCCCGAAATAACTGAAGGCCTAAAAGAATACCTCGACAGGCTGATTTTGGGCTATTCTACGCGATATGCCGATTATGATAATGCCGTAATCAATTGGCTTAAACGTAAACATGATTACAGTGTAAGCCCCGAAATGATTATGCAGACTCCCGGTATCGTAAATGCTTTTTTTGCCGCAGTAAATGCCTTTACCGAAAAAGGGGACGGTGTAATAGTTATGCGGCCGGTATATTATCCTTTTTCTATGGCAATTGAAATGAATGAACGTGAACTCGTAAATTGTTCTCTTCTATGTGATAAGGACAATTATTATACAATAGATTATGAGAAATTTGAACGTTTGGCAAAGCAGCCTAAAAATAAACTTTTGATCTTTTGTTCGCCTCATAATCCTGTGGGCCGTGTATGGAAAAAAGAAGAATTAAAAAAACTTGCCGAAATAGCCTTGGAAAATAATGTTATAGTTTTTTCCGATGAGATTTGGAATGATCTTGTAATGCCCGGCTAT
Source organism: Treponema denticola ATCC 35405 (assembly GCF_000008185.1). Classification (NCBI taxonomy): domain Bacteria; kingdom Pseudomonadati; phylum Spirochaetota; class Spirochaetia; order Treponematales; family Treponemataceae; genus Treponema; species Treponema denticola. The sequence continues at coordinate 2,436,674 of NC_002967.9, read as the reverse complement.
AAACACACTCTTATGGCAAGTATTTCAAAAGAAATAGCGGCAAATACCATAACTGCGACAGCTCCTTCAAAAACATTTAATGTTGCAGGTCTTGCTACATCAAATATAATTGTCGAAAATGAAAATCTTAGAACAAAATATTATAATATGCTTCAAAAGATGAGATCTTCAAGCGTAAATGCCCTAGGTTTTAAAGCCTGCGAAATAGCTTATACTCAGTGTGATAAATGGCTTGAGGAGCTTCTTCAAGTTCTCGATAATAATCAAAAACTGGTTAAAAACTATTTTGATTCCAATTTTCCCATGCTTAAAAGCAGGTTCATTGAAGGTACTTATCTTCAATGGATTGATTTTAGAGCCCTCGGAATGGATAACCAAACTTTGGAAAATTTTATGCATAATGAAGCTCAATTTTTTACGGATGAAGGTTATGTTTTCGGCTCTGAAGGAGACGGTTTTGAAAGAATCAATGTCGGCTGTCCTACTAAAATTTTACAGCAGCATTTGGAAATGCTCGGTGATGCATTAAAGAAAAAATTGTTATCGTTATAATATCGTATTATTTATAAGGAGTATATATGTCTGAAAAAAAATTATCTTATTCTATGATTTTTTTGGCTATTGCCGTGATGTCTACTGTTTTAGGGCTTGTATGTATTTTTAACCCTGACAGTATAACAAGAATTATTGTGACTATTGTAGGTATTTCGTTAATCGTTTACGGACTTGTCGAAATTTATCAGTTCCTTTCAATCAAAATGAATACCTTTTTGGTTTTGGGTATCATTCTTATAGGACTGGGGCTTTTGTGTCTGGTAAATCCAAGTGCCGTTCTCGGTCTTATCGGGCTCGTCCTCGGGCTGTTTTTGATTTGTTTGGGAGCTGTTGAGGTCAAAAAGTCATTCGATCTAAAAAGATACGGTGTGAAGCTGTGGTGGCTTTGGCTGATTTTTGCCGGAATTGTATGCCTAATAGGGCTTTCGGGGCTTTTTAATCCTGCAAGCATTTCAGGCCTCTTTGCAAGTTTGATAGGTTTCGGTTTTTTGATAAACGGAATAAGCAGCATTTGGCTCTTCTTTGTATTGAAGAAAAGGAGCTGATTTTTATATTATCAATCTATTGACATAAAATCCGTTTTTTTTTATACTTATTCGGTTGATATAACTATAATCTATAATATTTTACTAGGAGGCAAGTATGGCTGGTGCAAGTAAAAACTCACGAACTGCTGCTGCTACTCAAAAATTTAATTGTCCCTGCGGCGGAGACATCGTATTAAAAACAATGGTCGATAACGGTAAGATTAAAAATATTGCAGAATGTTCAAAATGTAAAAGAGTTGAACGACGACCTAAAGACTTTCATTAATCGATCAGGTTTAAAAGTTCTTAAAATGCCGAAGAAGGGAGGCTCTTTCTGAAAGATGAAAGGTCTCCCTTTGTTGTTTTTTTGATTAGATTTAGGAGAATTTGAGAAAATGAGCAAGGATGATATTTTTAAATCGAGTTTAGGGGAAGAATGCGGGATCGCAGCTGTCTGGGATTCAAACTCCTATAAGACGGAAAATCCCGAAAGGCTGCCTTTCAGGCCGGATGACGCTGCCCGCTCGGTTTTTTATGCTCTTTTTTCTCTTCAACACAGGGGACAAGAAGCGGCCGGAATGGCTGTTTCAAACGGAAAACATATCCGAGTCTTCAAAAAACCGGGCCTTGTTTCCAACATTTTTACCGAACACGATATATCGAATCTCCAAGGTTATGCTGCCATCGGCCACACCCGCTACTCGACTACCGGTTCTTCTTCTTTTGGAAATATCCAGCCCTTTTATATAGAAACAATGTACGGGCCTATAGCCCTTGCTCATAACGGAAACCTTGTAAACGCCCCGCATTTAAGGCAAAAACTTTTGGAAAGAGGGGTGGGGCTTTCTTCTACCTCCGATACCGAAGTTATGATTATGATGCTTGCCGCTGCCAAAGGCGATTCTTGGGCGGAGCGTATAGCTTCATGTATGAGAGAATGGGAAGGAGCTTTTTCGATTGCCGTTTTAACGGTTGAAGGAATTTACATAGCCAGAGACCCTTGGGGCTTCAGACCTCTTTGTGTCGGAAGTTTTCAGGAAGGGGTATCGGTTGCGGCAAGCGAATCTTGTGCTCTTTTAACATTGGGCTGTAGGGATGTTACTGAGGTAAAAGCCGGTGAGATTCTAAAGCTTGTCGATAACGGAGCCGAGCTTTGTATGCGCATTCCGCCTAAGGAGCCTCTTTCTCCATGTATTTTTGAGTATGTCTATTTTGCCCGCCCCGACTCGGTTTGGAACAATGCTTCGGTTCACGTATCCCGTGTAAATTTCGGCAAGGAGCTTGCAAAAAGCTCCCCAGTTGAGGCCGACATAGTTATAGCTATTCCCGATTCGTCCCGTTCGGCAGCCATAGGCTACTCTCAAGAATCGGGCATTCCCTATGATGAGGGTTTTTCAAAAAACCGCTACATAGGACGCACCTTTATTCAGCCTACCCAAAAATTGCGTGACCAAGGCGTTGCGATGAAATTCAATGTTCTCTCTGAAGCTGTCGAAGGAAAACGCATCGTAGTGGTCGATGACAGTATTGTCCGCGGAAGCACCATGGGACCCTTAATCAAAATGCTTAGGGGAGCAGGTGCAAAAGAAGTTCATATCAGAATATCTTCTCCTCCGGTACGATACTCCTGTTTTATGGGTGTAGATATGGGAGACCCTGAAAACCTCATCGCCCACAAAAAATCGGTTGAAGAAATCAGGGAACACATCGGTGCAGACTCCTTAGTCTATCTATCCCAAGAAAGTATGCTCAAGGCGATGAAGGATGCCGGAGCAAACACCCACTTTTGCTGTGCCTGCTTTGACGGAAAGTACCCCGTCGATGTCAGCGGCGCCGCCGATAAAAACAGCTTTGAGTAAAAAGCATTTTTAGGTTCTATTATAACTCCATAATAAGGTTAAAGATTCCTGCTTTATGTTTTTCTTTTTTTCAATTGCAAAATCTGCCTCTTTTTGATATAATAATTCTAGTAATTATTTAGGGGGAAATATGATTTATACATCTGAAAGCCTGCTTGAAGCTGCAAAAAACGCCGTTCCTAAGGCGGAGCTTGTAACTTTACGCATTCACCGCACAAGAGATACTTTCTTTGCGGCTCAGGATGGAGCTTTTGAATCTTCCGGTTATGGGCTTGATCAGGGTTTTATGGTTGAGGTCTTGTATAAGGGGCATATTGCTTATGGGGCAAGTCAAAATATGACGCCTCAAGGAGCTGCCGAAGCTGCCTGTCAAGCCTTTAATGCCGCTAAAACCGCTTCAGCCTTTAAAATTGCCGATTTTGACAAAAATGTCAGGCCGGATACGGAATTAAAATACGAGACTCTCAGGGGCAAAAAGACCCGCCCTTCCAAAACGGAAATTTTCGATTATCTTTTTGAGATATGCAATATTTTAAAAGTCTCCGATGAGGTTATTGACACTCATGCCTATGTAAATTTAGGCGAAGAGGTGATAGAGCTTTTAAGTTCAGGAGGTGCAAAAATCTTACAGGATTTTTACACAATAGGTTCAAGTTTCGGTGCCGCTGCCCGCCGAGGGGACATAATTCAAAGGCGAACTTATAACGGCGCAGGTGCCCGTACCTTTCAGGGAGGCTATGAGTTTTTAAACTTTGCCAAATCCAAGGTAGAAGCCAAAAGGGTAGGGAATGAAGTAATAGAGCTCTTGGGAGCCGAGTCCTGTCCTTCCGACAGGCGTACCCTTGTTCTTATGCCCGACCAAATGCTTTTACAAATTCACGAAAGCGTCGGCCACCCCTTGGAAATTGACCGCATTTTAGGCGATGAAAGAAACTTTGCAGGCGGCAGTTTTATAAAGCCTGAAGATATAGGAAGCTTCCAATACGGCTCAAAGCTTATGAATATCTGCTACGATCCTACAATTCCATATCAGCTTGCCACCTTTGCTGCCGACCAGACGGGAGCTCAGGCAAAGAAAACCTTTATAATCAAGGATGGAATTTTAGTCTGTGCCTTGGGAAGCCTCGAAAGTGCAGGCCGCCTCTATGCAGGCAAAACCGTTCCGCCGGACAAGATGGTCGCAAACCAAAGAGCAACCTCGTGGAACCGGCCGCCGATAGACAGAATGGCAAACCTAAACCTTGAACCTGGAACCAGCAGCTTTGATCAAATAATTTCTTCAATCGAAAAGGGAATTATTATGACATCTAACCGCTCATGGTCGATAGACGATTACCGCAATAAATTTCAATTCGGATGCGAATACGGCCAATTAATCGAAAACGGAAAAATTACCAAAACCGTACGCGACCCGAACTACCGCGGTGTATCTCAAAACTTTTGGCGAAACCTTTGTGCTGTAGGCGATAAATCCACATTCCATGTTTACGGAACGCCTAACTGCGGTAAGGGAGAACCGAATCAGGTTATCAGTGTAGGACACGCAAGTCCTGTCTGCGCATTTTCTGATGTAGAAGTTTTTGGAGGCGGAAAATGAAAATGAGTTTTAAAGAATATTTTGAATCGATTGCCGATTTTATGCTTTCGGAACTGTTGGAGGGAGAAAAAATTTCGATTTCTTTTTCGGGCGAAAAGAGCTATTTTATGCGCTTTAGCAAGGCTAAGGTACGCCAAAACGGAATGGTTGATCAAGGTTATTTTTCTTGCACTTTTTGGAAAAAGAACCGCACCCATAATTTCAGTTTCGGTATTCAGATGAGTATGGAAAAAGATAAGAGGATGGCTGCAGAGGCTCTTCAAGAAGCTAGAGACTCTATAATGCTTCTGCCCGAAGACAAGTACCAGTCAATCCCGGAAGCCTCGCAAACCTCTTCGGCAATATATACGGGAAAACTTTTACCCGAAGATAAGATACCCGAAACTATTTTATCTCCCGTTAAAGACCTTGACTTTGCAGGCCTTTATTCTCAGGGCGTTATTTGTAAGGGTGTTATAACTTCCGCAGGGGCAAGCCATTGGTTTCAGACCGAAACCTTTGTTTTGGATTATTCGGTTTGGCTCGAAAACGGCCGCGGTATAAAATCTCTTTATTCGGGAACGGAATGGAGTGATGCTCAATATAAGCTAAAGATAGAGCAAGCTCGAAAAGGTTTGGAAGTTTTACATACGCCTCAAAAAAAATTAGCTCCCGGAAAATACAAGGCATTTATAAGTGCCGATGCCCTTCTTGACGTAACCGACTTTTTTTCGTGGAACGGTTTTAGCGAAAGGAGTATGCAGCAAGGCTCAAGTGCCTATCTTGCCTTAAAAGAGGGAAGGGAGCATTTTTCCGATAAGTTTAATTTGACTCAGGACTTTTCGCTTGGGCTTGAACCTGCCTTTAACTCAAACGGAGAGCTTGCTCCCGAAAAATTAAGCATAATCGAAAAGGGTAAGCTTAAAAATACCTTGGTCAGTTTAAGAACCGAAACTCAGTACGGGGTAAAATCCAATGGTGCTCCTTTAAGCGAAAGTATGCGTTCAATAGTTATCGGAACGGGAAACTTAAACGAAGCTGATGCCGTAAAAGAGCTGGGTACGGGTATTTATATTTCAAACTTTAACTACCTGAACTGGAGCGATACCTCCTCGGCCCGCGTAACGGGAATGACCCGTTTTGCCTGCCTTTGGGTAGAAGACGGAAAAATCGTTGCCCCCATTGCCGATATGCGTTGGGACGAATCCTTGTACAATATGTTCGGGGAAAACCTTTTGGCCGTAACAAAGGAAAGCCGCATCTTTGCAAACACCGGCACCTACGGCAGCAGAAGCACAGGAGGAGCTTCGCTTCCCGGCATCTTGGTAAAGGATTTTAACTGCACGCTCTAAGGTAAAAATAAATGTTATTAAAGCAAAGGCAGCAGCAGATTTTATCTCAAAAAATGGTGATGAACCAGCAAATGCTGAATGCTGTTGCCATGCTTAATTTATCGAGCGAAGAACTTCAGGAAGAGGTAATAAAAGAAGTAAAGCGGAATCCGGCCCTTGTTTTTAAAACATCTTCCCGAGTGAGTGCCGCCTCCGCTGAAGAGGGGGATAAGCATCAAAGTTTTTTGGAGAGCATCGAAGATGATTCCCGCAAAACCCTTCAAGCTCATCTGATTGAACAAGCAGGAGAATCGATTACGGACGAGTATGTCCTAGATGCGGCAATGCTCATAATTCAAAATTTGGATCAAAACGGTTTTTATTGGGTTCCTCTTGAAGAACTCTTTGCAGGCCTGCTTGCCGAAAAAAAGATAAACCATGCGGAAATAAAAAAAGCCCTTAATATTGTCAGGCGGTTTGAACCGATAGGCTGTGCCTGTTCCGGTTTTAAAGAATCTCTTATTGTGCAGGCGGGAATTCTTTGCGAGTCGCCCAAAACGCATGAAATCCTTGATATTTATAAAACCATATATTCTCTTTGCGTAAAGATAATAAAAGAACACTACGAAGTTCTTGTCTTTGTTTCCGATTTAAAACTTTTTATAAAAAAACTTGCTCAAAAAAAAATCGATATAGATTTGGAAACGGCGGAAGAACTTGCAGGATTGATAGATGCCTTAAACCCTAAGCCGGGGCTTGCCTATGCAAGCAAAGGAGACGGCGAAAAATTTATTACGCCGATTGCCGAGATAAAACGGGAAGGGAACGAGATTAAGATTATAATAAATGATGAAGAAGTTCCTGCCTTGGAGATTTCGCCCGAATATGAAAAAATAAAAAATTCCGGTTCAAAAGAAGAAAAAAAAGAGGCTTCGGAGTTTTTAAACAAGGCAGCTCTTTTTATGAATGTGCTTGCCTACCGCAATCAGACTATATTAAAAGTTTTAACTGCCCTTGTAAATTTTCAAGAGGCCTTTTTTTTAGGCCGCCCCTGCAAACCGTCCTCTGAAGGGGAGAGTGACAAAATGCAGGCAGGCTATTTAAAGCCCTTAAAACAAATCGATATTGCAGAAATTGTGGGCTTAAGCCCTTCTACCGTTTCAAGAGTTTCAAACCAAAAGTACATAAGATGCGAGTGGGGTCTCTTTGAAATTAAAGACCTGTTTTCGCCGGAAGTAAGCGGCGGATTATCAAAAGACTTTGTAGAAAAAGCCATACAAGAAATCATCGAATCGGATACCGAAAAAAAAACCGACACCCGTATTTCTCAAATCTTAAAAGAACGCGGAATCGATATCGCCGTAAGAACTGTAAATAAGTACCGCAAAGAAATGGGCCTTCCTTCTTCTTATCATCGTAATTGACATTTTTACAAAATTGCCGTATAAAAAGATATGGAAATTACGGAGATTTATACCGGCCCGCTTTTTGTAAAGACTTGGGCTCTTCCCTTGGATAAAAAAACGGTTCTCCTCGTTGATCCGGGCGGCACGGATGAGGAATTGATGGAATACCTAAAAAACAAAAATGCCGAAAGACTCGAAATTATGCTTACCCACGGACATTTTGACCATGTGGGCGGCGTGCCCGAACTTATGTTAAAATATCCCGATTCTTCTTTGTGGATTCATCCTGCAGATGCGGGCTATCTGGGCAAAAACGGAAAAGAAAAGCATATTGCATGTTTTAGCCAAATCCGTGCAGAAAGATATATAAAAGCTTTGAAATATGATTTTCCGGAGCCTACTGCTTTGTTAAAAGACGGAGATATTGTAAACGGTTTTAAGGTTTTATATACTCCCGGGCATACCGAAGGCTCTGTTTGCTTTTGGAACGAGGAAGCAAAAGTCCTCTTTTCGGGAGATACCCTTTTTTACCGCTCCCATGGAAGAACAGACCTTTTGGGCGGGGACGATCAAAAGATGAAGGCTTCACTAAAATCTCTTTTAAACCTACCGGATGACACTACCGTTTATCCCGGGCACGGTTCCAATACTTCGATAGGAGCTGAAAGAGGCTGGATAGAAAAGATTTAGAGGGCCTTAAATATTCCCCGGATAAACATATTTTAAATTTCTTTGGGCTGTCTTACATAGGTGCCTGATTGTTTCAGGCCTTGTGGGGGCCTTGTCCCTCATCTTGTAGGCAGGGTAGAAGGCCGAGATATGAAGGGGTATATCCGGTCTTATTTTTGCAAGCATTTGGGAGAGGGCTTCCATTTCATCGTCGCCGCTGTTATATCCTTCAATAACCAAGCAGGTAACTTCAAGATGAATTTGTGAGGCGGCTTTTTTTATAGTGTTTATTACAGGTTCTATTTTTCCCTTACAGACCTTGGTATAAAACTGCGGGGAAAATGACTTTAGATCGATATTCATCGCATCAATCATCGGGAGAATTTTTTTTAAAGGTTCTTCTTCGATAAAGCCGTTTGTTACAAGCACTGTTTTTAGATCTTTTTCTTTTGCAATCGGGAGGACATCCTTTATATACTCATACCAAACCGTGGGCTCGTTATAAGTAAAAGCTATGCCGATAGAGGGCGTTTTTAAAACAGCCCCAATCAGTTCCTCGGGGCTGACCTCATCCTGATAATTGTTGGTTTTCTCCTCTATTTTTTTTGGAACGGAATGAACGAGGGAATGGTTTTGACAAAAGAGGCAGTCAAAGTTACAGCCGAATGTCCCTACCGAGAAAATATAAGTAGAAGGATAAAACCGATATAGGGGCTTTTTTTCGATGGGGTCGAGGGCTGCTCCCAAAACCTTGCCGTAGTTTAAGCTGTAAAGTTTTCCGCCTATGTTTTTGCGGCTAAGGCATCGGGAGCTTTGCCCCTCTTTTATAAGACATCTGTGAGGGCATAAAAGGCAGCGTATTTTATCGTCTTCATTTTCTAAAAAAGAAGATTCTTTTTTCCAAAATTCCGCTTCTTTCATAGCCCTCCTAAAGTTCTTTTAAAAAACTATTTTTTTAAAAGTCAAGGTTTACTTCTTTTTTTCAGTTCCCTTAGAAGGTTTGGCTGCCGGTTTCTTTGCTGCTGCCTTGGGAGCCTTTTCTGCCGGCTTCACTGTTTTAGTAGGCTTCGCAGACTTTGCCGGTTTTTTAGCGGCAGGAGCCTTAGCTGTGCTTACCTTTACTGCGGCAGGTTTTGCATTCGGAAGCTCGATTCCGAGTTTTTCGCTCAATTTTTCGAGCATATCCTTTGTCATGCTTTCAAGGTTGTACTTGGGCTTCCAACCCCATTCTTTTTTGGCACAAGAATCATCGAGGGAGTTAGGCCAAGAATCTGCTATAGCCTGACGTACGGGATCGACATCATAGCTCATCTTAAATTTGGGTATATGCTTTTTGATTTCTGCAGCTATCGTTTCGGGAGCAAAGCTCATAGCCGTGATATTAAAGGCGTTTCTGTGTTTTAATTTTGCAGGGTCTGCTTCAAGAAGTTTAAAGATAGCGTTTAATGCATCGGGCATGTACATCATGTCCATAAGGGTTCCTTTTTTGATAAAGGAAGTATAGGCTCCTTTTTTTAAGGCTTCATAGTAGATATGAACGGCATAGTCGGTTGTTCCGCCGCCGGGGAGGGCCTCATAGGAGATAAGGCCGGGGAAGCGTACACCTCTTGTGTCTACGCCGAATTTTTGGTGATAGTAATCGCACAAAAGTTCTCCGGCAACCTTTGTAACACCGTACATTGAGGTAGGCCTCTGAATTGTATCCTGCGGAGTCTTATCGGCAGGGGTCGAGGGGCCGAAGGCTGCGATTGAGCTGGGTACAAAAAGAGAATATTTTTGTTCTCGTGAAAGTTCCAACATATTGTGTAAACCTGTAAGGTTAATCTGATAGGCTAATTGAGGATTTTTTTCGGCAACGGCTGAAAGAAGGGCTGCAAGGTGGATGATCGTGTTGACCTTATATTTTTTGCAAACCTCAAGAGTTTTTTTGCCGTCAAGGACATCGAGCTTTTCAAAGGGACCGCTTCCGATAACCTTGGGTACATCTTTTTTTTCGATATCGGAAGCTATAACATTGTCGTTTCCGTACTCTTTTCTTAAAAACATAACCAATTCACTTCCGATCTGTCCGAGTGAACCGGTAACCAAAATTTTTCTTTTAGTCATACTATCTCCTTTTTTTTGCAGTATGTATTCCTGCTAAAAAATCTATTTTTAATTTTATCATATTTTTATTTTATGTACTAGATGTTAAAAACTTACTTTTCTTATACTCTTGACTTTTATCCCTTTTATTGATATAATCCACAATCTTTAATGTGTATTGTCCTTAACAGGATTGTATTGAAATCTTTGAGCGGGGTTTCCCGCTCTATAATATAAGGAGTCTAGTTTATGAAACGGACATATCAACCAAGTAAAACAAAGCGGGTTCGACGCTTCGGATTCCGTGCACTTATGAAAACAAAGGGCGGTCGTGCTGTTTTAAGCCGCCGCAGAGCAAAGGGCAGACGCAAGCTTTCAGCTTCCGACGAAAAAAAACCGTTCTAAGTTTCTCTTGAGTGAGTAATTTTACATTTTCCGGTGAAGAACGGTTAAGGGATCGGTCATGTATTAAGGCCGTATTTCAAAAAGGTCTTAAACTTAGCTTAAACGGAGTTAGTTTGTTAATCCTGCCTAATGGATTGGAGTACAATCGATTCTTATGTACTTTTCGACGAGGTTTCGGTTCCGCAGTGATGCGGAACAGGTCTCGGAGAATATCAAAAGAGGCCTATAGACATATAAAACATAGGTTAAAAACGGGAAACGACATTATCCTGCTGGTTTTTTCAGAAAAGGATTCTTATTCTCTTCGTTTAGAACAACTTACCGCCCTCTTTTTAAAAGCGAAAATGTATAATGATGAGGCTTTATGAGAAAACTTTTAGTAAGTTTTTTGTGTGCTTGTATAATCTTTTATCAAAAGGCTATTTCTCCTCATTTCCCGCCTAGCTGCAGGTATGAACCTACTTGCTCGCAATATGCTATCGAAAGCATAAAAAAATACGGACCATTTAAAGGTGCCGGTATGGCTTTACTTAGGATTTTGAGGTGTAATCCTTTGTGTAAGGGAGGATACGATCCTGTTCCTTAAAATGATTAACCTATAAGAGTTATGATAAACAGCTCGGTAGAAATACTACCTCACTGTTTATCTTCGAGTTTTGTGCAAAGCACAAAACATCGCATTATTGTATGTAGTTTTGCAAAAGCAAAACTACTTGAAAAAACTTTTTTCGCAAATTGATATTTGCTGCAAAAAGTTTTTATTGGAGTTACAATTGAAAAAAAATACTGTTTTGGCCGTTGTGCTATCAATGCTTGTTTTCGGAGGGTGGCTGTATATCCAGCAAAAATACTTCCCTACCGAATATAATGTTCCCCAAAAACCTGTTGCTCAGGCTCAGGGGCAAAATCCGACTTCATCTGAAATTGCCGTTCAAACTTCTTCAAATCAAATTTCAAATTCGATGATTGAGGCTGTTGCAGATTCGGACTATCCTTCAAGAGAACAAACCTATGTTATTGAGACCGATATTATCCGTGCTGTTTTTACAAACAAGGGCGGAGATATTATTTCTTATAAATTAAAGGAACATGCTTCAGCAGGAAGCGATGAGCGTGTTGAAATGATAGAAAATGTTACCGAAAGGAACCGGGCTCTTTCTTTGGCTTTAGGCGGTCATGATGCTCAAGCTGTCGATTTACTTTTTAATGTAAAAGAAGAAAGTCTTTCCGACGGGAGAAAGCAGATAGGCTTTTATCGGGACATAAAGCTAAAAAATACGGACGGTTCGGAAACCGTTTTTACTCTTGCAAAACGCTATACCTTTATCCCCGGCGATTATATGTTTACCCTTGAGGTTACTATTGACGGAAAAGAGGGAATGAGGGGACTTTCTTTCGGGGACAGCGCTTATACTTTACGAAGTGCTCCTCAGATCGGCCCTGAATGGGATAAGGTAAACGATAAATACGAATACAGAGCCCTTTCTTATTTTGCAAATGAAAAGAAAAAGGAAGACCGCAGCATTACAGACGGAAAAACAAAGGCTGTAAACGATTTAGCTTCATGGGTAAGCGTTTCAGGCAAGTACTTTTCCTTTATCATTATACCCAAAGACCCCATTCAAAAGATGTTTTTTTCAGGGATAAAGGAAGAAGGAGCAAAACTTCACAATTCCCAGTTTTTTATTTCACGGCAGCCGATTGTGGGAAATGCAGCCTATGACCAATACAGGGTCTACATAGGACCGAGTTCCGAAAAGATATTAAACTCTTATAATTCTGCAGCAGCCAATAATTACGGTTACGAAAATTTAAGAATAGACAGCCTTGCTGCATCAAGCGGCTTTTTAGCTCCCTTGGAAAGAGTTTTAAAATTCGTGATGGAAATTTTTTATAAAATTATTCCTAACTGGGGTGTAGCCCTTCTATTACTTACTCTTTTAATGCGTATAATCTTTTTCCCGCTTACCAAAAAAAGCTCGGAAGCCACAAAGCGTATGCAGGAGCTTCAGCCTCAGATTAATGAGCTGCAGCAAAAGTACAAAAATAATCCTCAAAAGCTCAACGCAGAGATGGTCAAGTTCTATAAAGAAGCAGGTTATAATCCTGCATCAGGCTGTCTGCCTCTTCTTATCCAGCTTCCATTCTTATTTGCGATGTTCGGATTATTCAATAATTATTTCGAATTTAGAGGGGCAAGTTTTATTCCCGGCTGGATTCCTGACCTGTCGGTGGGTGACAGTATTTTGAAATTCGGTTTTACTATTCCGTTTTTAAATTGGACGGATTTAAGATTGCTTCCCATCATTTATACCGCTTCTCAGCTTTTGCACGGTAAGCTGACGCAAACTCCGGGGCAGTCTCAGCAAAACCCTTCTATGAAGATAATGATTTATTTTATGCCTTTGTTCTTCTTCTTTCTTTTTTATAATGCTCCTTCGGGGCTCTTATTGTTCTGGACCTTTTCCAATATTTTGATGCTTTTACAGCAGCTTATAATCAATAAGTCCATGAAGAAATAAAGGATAATTATTTTAGTACTAGGAGATACGATAAACAGTTCGGCAGGAATTCTGCCTCGCTGTTTATCTTCGAGTTTGCCTTTCAGGCAAACATCGTATTATTATATGTGCTTTTTCACTTCGTTGCAAAAGCACGGAAAAAACTTTTTTCATGATTTGATAATCCTTGCAAAAAGTTTTTATGGGAGAATAGATATGATATATGAATTTGAAGGAAAGACGGAGCGGGAGGCTATTGATATTGCGGTAGCTAAGCTCGGTCTTGAAAAAGATCAGTTTGATGTTGAAATTTTAGAAATTCAAAAAAATTCTTTGTTTAAAAAAGGTCATGCAAAGATACGGGTGCATGTTGATGAGTCTTTAAGGGCTAACATGAAAAATAATTCCGAACAGGCTGAAGAAGAGCAAACCCTTAAAGAAGATAAGGATTTAAGAACCTCTGAAGATGTTTCGGAAGGAGCGGAAAAGACAAGGCTCTTTATTCAGACCCTCGTTGAAAAAATAGGTTATGACTGCTCCGTTTCATTAATCGCTTGCGATAAAAAACATTTTTCTTATAGAATTAACTCTAAAGATGCTGCCATGCTTATAGGTAAGAAGGGTAAAAATCTTGACTCTATACAGCTTTTGGCAAATGTATATGCCGGTACCATAGGCCATGCCTATGCCAGGGTGTCGGTAGATTGTGAAAGCTATAGAATAAGAAGAGAGGAGCTGCTTATCCGAATGGCTTATGATGTAGCCGATAAGGTCCGCATGACAAAGAAATCTCAGCTTTTAGAGCCTCTTAATCCATATGAGCGCAGAATTATACACACAACTTTAAATGCCGTAAACGATATTGAAACCAAAAGTGAGGGAGATGGTTTATATAAGCAGGTTCGTGTGTTCTATAAAGGTATATAAGTATAGCAGGCGGACTCAATCCCCGCAGAGGGAAACCATGAATTTTAGGGGGTGCGATAAACAGTTCGGCAGAAATTCAGCCTCACTGTTTATCTGCCGAGTTTGCCTTTCGGCAAACGTCGCATTATTGTATGCAGTTTGTAAACAAACTGCGTGAAAAAACTTTTTTCGCAAATTGCTATTTGCTACAAAAAGTTTTTATGGGAGTTTTTTATGAAAAAAATTAAAACGCTATTCATATTTTTTGCAGTCTGCCTGTTCCCGATTTTTTCAGCTAACGGCGTAGATACACGCAATATTGAGCAGAGACTCTCGGATATTCTTGATCCAAAGGTAGCAGCCGAGCTTGTTCAAAAAAAAGAAATACTTAAGTTAAAATACGGGGCTTCAAACATGAACCCCGAAATGCTGCCCGTTTCAGCTCTTTCGGAAAAAATGACTTCTTTATTGTCGAAAAAAAAGCCTGTTTTTTTAGGTGAGTTTATATCTTTGTACAAAAAGGAAGGCCCCAATAATCCTGATGTGTCTAAAATATTGCGTCATATTTCCGGGCTTGAAGGTATTGAATACTTTTCAAACACTTATCAGGAAATGAGGACTCTTTATCTGACATCACATGCAGTAAAAGAAGTAAAAACTTCAGACGGCCTTGTTTATGAGCGTATAGATGATCCTTTAAATGAGGGCTTTGACGGCTTGGAAATTCTTGCTCGGCACATCGATGCAACCTTCGGAGATTTTATTTATAAATATCGATATTTAAAAGAAGGCAGAGATATTGGTATGGTATGTGTAAATACACAGAAGATTACACATCCGGATATGAGCCTTATTTCTCTCCAGCCTGATGCGATGGCTTTATCTTTAGCTGTATATGATCTTGATGATTATATTTTAATCCATTGTTTAAGTACCGCAAAATTTCCTACAATACCTTTTATAGGCGGCAGAGTAAAAAGAGCTTTTTCTTCACGGTTGACGGCCGTGTATAATTGGTTTATGGATGAATATAAATGTGCCGAAAAAGGTATCGAATATAGTGCCAAAAAAAAGAATAATTCTGATAATTAAGGAAAGATAAAATGAAAAAATTATGGATTATGATTATTGCAATTGCGTTTATGATTTTAGTTGCGGGAACTGCTGCTGCTATTATAATAACAAATTCCGGTTCGGAAAAAGGAGATAAAAATATGAATAATTTAAAGAATATAGAAGCTTTAAAAGAAGATGGGCTCTATGCTGCTATCGATACCGATAAAGGGTTGATTGTCCTAAAGCTTTTTTACAAAGAGACCCCTTTAACGGTATGTAATTTTGTAGGATTGGCTGAAGGAACCCTTGATGCCGCTAAGGGGAAACCATTTTATGACGGACTCACCTTTCACAGGGTAATAGCCGACTTTATGATTCAGGGCGGAGATCCTACCGGTACAGGTTCAGGCGGCCCAGGTTATAGATTTCCTGATGAGATTGTAGAGGATTTAAAGCATGACGGCCCTGGTGTTTTGTCTATGGCAAATGCAGGTCCCGGAACTAACGGTTCACAGTTTTTTATTACCCATGTTGAAACTCCTTGGCTTGACGGTAAGCACACGATTTTCGGACGAGTTGTTGAAGGTCAAAATGTTGTAGATTCAATTCAACAAGGCAACAAAATTAAAACCGTTAAAATTATAAGAACAGGAAATGAAGCAAAGGCTTTTAAAACCGATCAAGAGGCCTTTTATAAATACCTTGCCGAAACTAAGGAAAGCGAAAAACGCAGAGCTGAAGCTTTTGCAAAAAAAATGGAAGATTTGATTAAAACGAAATATTCTCCTGCAAAGCTTGATGATGACGGTGTATATTCCTTTGTTGTAAAACAAGGTAAGGGAGATACGCCTAAGCAAGGGCAAACCTTAACTATGAAATACAAGGGTTCCCTTTTGGAAAACGGAAAGGTCTTTGATGATTCCGATATGCATAAGCCTTTAGAATTTCCTGTGGGACTTGGCCGTGTTATTCCGGGCTTTGATTCCCAATCGGCAAAAATGACTTTGGGTGAAAAACGAATTATCATTATTCCTCCTCATCTTGCTTACGGTGAAGCAGGTGCAGGCGGAGTTATTCCCCCGAATGCTTACTTAGTTTTTGAACTTGAATTGTTAAATATAAAATAACATAAAAAAATAAGGAGTTGTTTATGAAAGTAAATTTTGTTAGAAAATTTGTTTTACTGTTGTGTGTTTCGTTCTTTGCTTTTGCTTCTTGTACAAAGGAAGACGTAACTTCAAAATCCGAATCTGAAAACCCTGAGTCCATGGATTCAATGGAAAAAGATTCTCCTAAAGAATCAATGGCTGAAGTAAATGAAGACGGAGTTATCTATGTGCACCGTGCAGGACTTTATACCGAAACGAATGACGGCAAAATGAAATGGACGGCAGAAGCTTCATTGGGCGATGTTGCTATTTATCTTGGCGAGAAAAAGGAAGCTCAGAGGACTGACGGCCAAAAGCGGGAATTCTTCCATATTTCTTTAAAAGATAAGGAATATTGGATTCAGGACTATTGTTATGAGCCTAATACGATTGCAGGATTTATTTCTGCTGCAGATACGGTTTTATACAAATCGGATTCTTTAACGGCAGTTACGGATGAAATCATACCTCAGTATTTTATTGTTGCCGTTTATAAAGACAGTTTAAACAGCTCTAACCAGAAATTTGTAAAGATTGCAGCTTATTGCCCTGAACTGGTAACTTCGTGGATCGTAAAAGAAAAGTATGCCAAAAGAGATACTGTCGAATTTCAAAAAGAAAATGTAGCAGCAATGGTTCTTGCACAAATTGCAATGGAAACTCAAAGTGAAACAAGCAGGGCAGAGCTGTTTCAAAACGCTATTGAAATGGATTCGAGATATAGTGATGATATAGCAATTTTACAAAATCTTGCTCAAGTCCTGGATGCAGAGGCTGCTTTTTTAAAGAAGCTTGTAACCGAAAAAATTGACAAGAAATTCACTGCAAAAGAAGATATAGATCTTTTGAGTATTCCGTCTTCAGAAGGTGAACCAAGAGTATTGGCATCCGTAAAAGCCGATACCATTCTTTATGCTTCAAAAAAGGTTGTCTTTGTTAATATTGTCGGTGGTAATGACGATAGTTCTCCTCAGACCGAATGGTACTATGTACAAAATAAACAAAAAAAAGGCTGGGTTCAAGCTTCATATCTTGAAGAAAAATAAGTTTTTTGTTTAGCGAAAACCGTCTTGGCTTTAAAAGGCCGGACGGTTTTATTTTAGATTAGTTCTATATTAGACTTAAGATCTATAGTCAAAATGAATTTTAATTTTTTAAGCTTTTCCGATTTTGTTTTTTCACACATTAATTTTTTTATTTTATTCTGTGCAATAATTCTTGATTTTATTTTGGGCGATCCTTATTCTTTTCCTCATCCCGTAAAATTTATCGGTAGCCTTATAAAAAAAGAAAAAGTCCTTGCACGGTTTTGTTTTAGTTCTCCGAGAGGTTTAAAGTTTGCCGGTTTTTTGATTGTCATTTTCAATGTTAGTCTCAGCTTTTGTCTTGTTTTTTTCTTTTTAAAATTATTATATCCTTACAAGATTTTATACTTTGTTTTTTCGGTATGGATCAGTTATACATGTCTTGCAGCCCGCTGTCTTCAAAAAGAATCTATAAAAGTTTTTACGGCCTTGCAGATGAGTCTTGAAGAGGGAAGAAAGCAGATTGCAAATATTGTAGGCAGGGATGCCGAGCCTTTGGATGAAAAGGGAGTAAGCCGTGCCTGTGTTGAGACCATAGCCGAGAATACAAGTGACGGGGTTATAGCTCCATTGTTCTTTATGATGCTTTTAGGCCCGGCAGGCGGTATAGCTTATAAGGCTGTAAATACCATGGATTCTATGCTCGGCTATAAAAATGAAAAATATGCCGACTTGGGATTTTTTCCGGCAAAGGTTGACGATATTGTAAACTATATTCCGGCCCGCCTTTCTGCCTTGCTTATTCTTGCAGGTTCTTTTTTTTGTAAATTGCGAAGGCCGGCGCAAGAGGGTTCACAAAAAAGAATTTCAAACAAAATAATTCCGAAACTAGCGACAATAAAAAGAGGTTTTAAGATTTGGCGGCGGGATTGCAGAAAACATTCAAGCCCCAATTCCGCTCATCCTGAAAGCGCTGCTGCCGGTCTTTTAGGTTTAAAACTGGGAGGTCCGAACTATTACGGTGGAGAGCTTGTCGAAAAGCCCTTTATAGGGGACGAGGTTTTTGAAATTGAAGATGAAGATATAAAAAGATGCATACAGTTGATGTATGCATCCGAGATTTTTATGTTTGGGCTTTATGCTTTCTTATTTTTCGGGAATGTCTTTTCGGTTTTTAGCTATTTTTGAAATAAGACCGTATTCTACGGATTCTTTTGCATTTAGCCAGCAATCCCTGTCCGTATCCTTTGCAACCTTTTTTTCATCTGTGCCTGTTTCTTCTGCAATGAGTTTATTTATTTTTACCCTCATCTTTTCAAGCTCTTTGGCGTGTATTTCTATTTCGGTTGCAACTCCCTTTATACCGGACAATGGCTGATGTATAAGGTAGTGGCTGTTAGGCATACCGAAACGGCGCTCCTTGCTTGCAGCAAGGAGTATGATGGATGCTGCGCTGGCAACAAGGCCCATACCTATTGTGTAGACGGGGGCCTTGATAAATCTTATCATATCGAAGATTGCAAAACCTGCATCGGCATCTCCCCCGGGGGAATCTATATAAATATAAATAGGCTTTGTTGCCGACAAGGACTCCATGAGTAAAAGTTGGCGTACTATTTTTTCGGAAAGCTCTTTGTTGATTTCTCCGGCCAAAATAATCTGGCGTGTATTAAGAAATTTTTGCATCAAAGCATCGTCATCATTTGTTTTATTTTTTTTCTCTTCGTTAGTTTCATTTATAAAGTTCATGTAAGCTCCTAAAATTTTTTCGTTCACAAAACTAATATACAAAAAATTTAAACTATTGTACAGGGGGTAATTTTTTAAACCCTATTGTACAAAACATTCCAAAGCTCCAATTTTTCGGTCATCTCGCAGTTTTCATAAGACCCGGTTACTCTCCATTGCCAGTTTTTTCCGACTGTTGAAGGTGCATTCATTCTTGCTTCAGAATTTAAAAACAAAAGGTCCTGCATCTGCACGGCTGCAAAATCCGCCACGGAAGAAAACGCTTTTCGGATTATTTCGGAGGCTAATTCTTTTTTAAATTCATAAGTGTTTAAAATGGAGCAAATTCTTTTATCCGCTTTTTTTCCATAAAGATAGGTATAAATAAATTTCAGCATCTCATCGGAAGAACCTTCAAGCCAACCCATGATTGTGTCGTTATCGTGGGAACCGGTATATACGGCACAGTTTTTTTTGTGGTTATGAGGCAGATAAGGATTAGTCAGATTTTCCGATTTTAATTCGTTTAAGTCAAAGGCAAATTGCAATATCTTCATCGTCGGGAAATTAAAATCATCTCGTAGGCGGGCAACTTCAGGGGTTATAACTCCCAAGTCTTCAGTTAGTATAGGAAGCTCGCCCCTGTATTTTTCATCCAATGAAATCAGATCCTTTTGTATTTCTTCAAAAAAATGATGGTCAGGGCCTTTCACCCATTTTCCTTCTTGAGCAGTTTTTGCACCTTGGGGGATAGCCCAAAAGGCTTCAAAGCCTCTAAAATGGTCGAGGCGTATTATGTCGAATAGTTTTAGGGTATGTCTTATGCGGGCCTTCCACCATAGGTAGCTGTCCTTTTTCATCTTAGCCCAGTCATAAAGAGGGTTGCCCCAAAGCTGTCCCGTAGGGCTAAAAAAGTCGGGAGGTACACCGGCGACGGCTTTAGGTGTAGCTTCTTTGTCCAGTAAAAATAAGCTTTGATTTTGCCAAACATCGGCTGAATCCATTGCCGCAAATATCGGAATATCTCCTATAAGTTGTATACCGTTTTTTTCAGCGTATTCTTTTAATTTTTTCCATTGCGAAAAAAAGAAAAACTGTATAATCTTTTGGGTTTCATATTCTTCGGAGTGTTTGCCTAGAAATTCTTTTATCTTATCTTTTTTATTTAAGGCAAGCTCCTTGGGCCAAACTTCATTCCAGATTCCTTGCACTAAATTTTCTTTATCTAGTCTTTCTTCATAGTCTTCTTTAATTGTCATAAAGGCTGCATATCCGTCCAGCCAAAAACTTTCTTCTTGGTAGAAATTTTCAAGTTCTTCTTTTGAAGATGAGTCTCTTTCCATTTTGTGCAATAAAGATGCTGCCGCTTTTTTTAACATTTTTGTTTTATGGTAATGGATTAAACCGAAATCCGCTCTTTTAGGATCAGTATTTTCTTGTACGATTTTTTTGTATTCGGTAAAATCTCTTTTTTCTAAAAAGCCTTTTTCATAAAGATCTTGAAGACTTATAAGATAAGGGTTTCCTGCAAAGGCCGAAAAAGAAGCGTAGGGTGAGTCTCCATAACCGGTGGGGCCAATCGGAAGCATCTGCCAAACTCCCGTTCTTGTTTTTTTTAACCAATCGATAAAGGCAAAAGCCTCTTTACCGATTGTCCCTATGCCTTCATCATTAGGTAACGAGGTGGGATGTAAAATAATACCTGAACTTCTTTTCATTTATTTTTCTCCATTGTTGGTTTATAATTTATCAGTTTATAATTTTCTGCTATGTAAAATATAATTCCCGCAATTCCCGGAAATATAAATAGGGTGGGGAATGAAATAAGTAATTTTAAGGTACTGAAGAATAAAATTTTATATGTAAAAAAAGAATTTTCAAAAAAAAGATAAAAGGATTTTTTTAAGTTGCAGATTATTCCTTTCTTCTTTTTTTGAAGACCGATTATTGCAGGATACCAAAAAAGAGAAAGCTCAAAAATAAAAAAAATAAAAAGAATGAATACTGAAAAAAAATATCCCGTAATGGTTTTTAGTTTTAAAAAATATCTTAATAAAAAAATCAATGCCGATATAATCGATAATTTTATTACAGATATAATTAAAGCTTCTATAAAATTTTCTTTTACACCGGCTATAAGGCTTTTTATATTTGCCTTATCCTCTTTATAATAAAAAGAATATAAGGCAAAACTTATTATTTGAAAGATTATATAAAAACTTATATTAAAACCAATAGCCATGAAATAATTTTTGGGTAAAATTACCGGCATAAAAATAAATAGAATGAGTAGAAAAATAAAAATTATGTTTAAAAAAAATATTTCTTTTTTCTTTTTTATCATCATTCTAGTTAAGATTGACGGCAGGTTTTGAGTTTTCTGTCTGTCTTAAATCTATCTATTGCAAGCTCTATTAAGTGCATTATAAGCTCGTTATATGGAAGACCCGAAGCTCCGCACATTTTAGGGAACATCGAAATCGCGGTAAAGCCCGGAATAGTGTTTACCTCGTTTAAGTATATCTTGCCGGTTCTTTTGTCGATAAAAAAATCCACGCGGGAAAGGCCTGATAGATCCAAGGCTTCATAGGCCTTGATAGCGGTTTCTCTGATTGTCTTTCTTTGAGTTTCATTTAAATCGGCCGGAATCTTTAATTCGGCTCCGTTCGGATCCGTGTATTTTGCTTCGTAGTCATAAAATTTATGGGTCGGAATTATTTCTCCCGGAATGTAGGCAACAGTTTTTGTGTTTCCCGTAACCGAACATTCTACTTCTCTGGCCTCAATACATGCTTCGACTAAAATTTTATTATCCCATAAAAAAGATTCTTCTGCCTGCTCTAAAAGTTCGTTTCTGTTTTTTACCATTCCGGCGCCTACGGAGCTTCCTGCCCTGCACGGTTTTATAAAGAGAGGATATTCCAAGTCCTTTTCGGCCCTTGCTAAGATTGCTTTTTTCTTTTCAGGATCATCCCAGTCCTGCCTTTTGATTGCTATATAGGGTACAATGGGAAGGCCCGAATAATCCCAAATCATCTTGGTTTTTTCCTTATCCATCGAGATGCTTGTGGACATTACATCGCCCCCTACATAGGGTAGGTCGGCCATTTCAAAAAGACCTTGAATTGTGCCGTCTTCTCCGAATCTTCCGTGTAAAACGGCAAAGACCGCATCAGTCGGTAAAAACTCGTCTCCTGCTTTTAAACCTTTTTTTGCGCCGCCTCCGGGAATTACGGTTACTCGCTTTGCCTCATCTTTTTTTATTTTTAAAACGGCCTTTTCGTTTTTTATAATCCTTTCTCTTTCTTCATCTCCATGTAAATACCATGCTCCGTTTTTGGAAATACCGATTAGGTGAAGTTTGTGCTTTTTATCTATTGTCCTTATAATCGATGATGCCGACTGTAGGGAAACCTCATGTTCGCTTGACTTTCCGCCGTAAATGATTGCTATATTCATATCTACTCCTGATAGCCTTTATAAACTAACCTTAAAATTCATTCTATCATTATTTTATAAAATTTTCAATCAGATGTGATTGTTAAAAGCCATTAAAAACTTCAATGCCTTTATGAGTAATTTCATTTTTGTTATCCGATAAAAAAACTTCTAATATGCTGATTGTAGAATTTTTAGGGGCAAATTTATTTCTTAAAGAAAAATTATCCAAGGCCCATGCAAGAGCCATTGTTATTGTGCCGTAGTGAGTTACGATGATTATGTTTTCATCTTTTAAGGCTGCTTCTTCTAAAAAGTCGGAAGTTCTCTTAAAATGTTCAAAGGATGTTTCGCCTTCAGGCGGGGCTGAGCTGTCATTGTTCTCGATCCAGTTTTTTGCTTCAATAGGATATTTTGTTTGAGCTTCTTCAAATGTTAAGCCCTTAAAAATACCGAAGTTATATTCTTGGAGTCTCTTATCGGTTTGAATATTTTTAAGACCTAAATATTCAGCTGTTTGTAAGGCTCTTTTGAATGGGCTTGAATAAACTTTAAAAGAAGAAAAATCCTTTAGTTTGGGCTTTAAACCGTCAAGCATGGGATAGGCTTCTTCCGCCAAGAGACTGTCGTCGAAACTAAAAATTCTTTTTTTGTTTGTTACAGTAATTCCGTGTCTTATCAAAACTATTTTCATATTTTATCCTTGGATTTTTATAAATGGACGTTTATAAAAAAACTTGTGCTTAAAACTGCCAGTTCCGTTAATTCTACAATGAGGCCGTTTACATCTCCTGTGATGCCGCCTATTTTTTTATATGAAATTCTTATTATTATAAATGTTAGAATAAATGCAGTTAAGGGAAGAAGTAAATATTTTAATCGCTCTACCAAAATAAAAGTTCCTTGTATTTTTGAAAAAGCTGCTATCTCAGGCGTAAAAAGGGAAAGGAAACATACGAGGACCAGCCAAAAGAAAAAACTAAACTTTGATGCCGACTTATGGAAGAGCAGGCCAAGGCCCGTATCCTTTGCAGGTTTTGAAAAAACTACAACTGCCAAACCTGAAAGCCTCGAAATTATTCCGGCTAGTATGAGCAGGCCTGCATCAGGTATTATGGTAGAATAGTTTATGTATCTGAGAAGCAAAAAAACATTAAGCCCTATTGTTCCGTATGTTCCTATTCTCGGATCCTGCATAATTTCCAATATTTTTTCTTTTTTTCTTGCAGAAAAAAAACCGTCTATAGTGTCTCCGACTCCATCAAGGTGAATGCTGCCTGTTAAAAATAAATAGAGGAGCAAACTTATAAATCCGGATATTTCAATATATTTTTGCGGAAGAAAATAGATGGGGATAAGAACAAGCCCTGCAATAAGCCCTCCTATAAGAGGTAAAAAATAAAAAGCTCTTTTAATGTTTTTTTCGTTAAAGTCTATGTTTATGTTGATGGGGATGCGGGTAAAAAACTGCAAGGCTAAAATAAAACCTTTCATATTGATGCTCCGTCTTTGATTTTTATAGGTAGGCCGCAAACGCAGAGAACAACCTCATCTGCAAGCTCGGCGATTTTTGCATTTACTATTCCTTGAATATCCGAAAAAGCTCTTGATACGGGATGCATCGGTACAATAGAAGAACCGACCTCATTGGTTACAAGAATTAAGGAGCCGTTTATTTTTTTTATTTCTAAAATAAGATTCTTGATTTGAGTTAATGAAGTATCTATTGTCTTTTGAATCTCCTCTTCACTGGGCTTTTCTTTTTCTCCTGTTATTTGAAAAAGAATTCGAGAAATTAAATTTGTTATGCAGTCAAGTAAATAGTATTTTTCTCCGTTGACGGCTTTTTCTAAGTTTAAGAAGCCTTCATAGGTACGCCACTTTGGGTTGCGTCTTTTGATATGCCTTTTTACTCTTTCCTGCATTTCATCATCATAGATTTCAGCGGTTGCTATATAGACAACATCATTTATTCCGTCTAAAAGTTTTTCGGCATAGGCCGATTTTCCGCTCCTCGATCCGCCGGTTATAAGTGTTATCATAAGATAATTATATCAAAAAAAAGGAAAATGGTAAGAGGGTAAAGAAGCTGACCACCGATTTTAAAGAGCCTTATTTTGAAAAAATGCCAAACGCATAAAAAAGCCTTTTACGGCAGGGAGACTTTCATAATAAACCGTTCCGTCCGTTTCCTTTACTCTTTCTTCGATAGCTTTTAAGCCGATTCCTTTTTTGATGTCGGTACAGCCGTCTCCATTGTCCTTCATAGTAACTATTAAAGAGGCTTCGGTATAAGAAAAGTGAATTGTAATTTTCGAAGCATTGCTGTACTTTGCAGAATTGGATAGAAATTCCTGAACAGCCTTATATACTGCATGACTTTGTTTTTCGTTTAAACTCCAAATATCTTTTGAAAAAGTAAACTGTACATTGATATTTGTCATTTTTTTAAATTCCCCTATCAGATTGTGGACTAGGATTATTATTTCATACTTATTATAATCTACCGGTTTTAATTCTCTCAAGGCAAACCTTACTTCTTCTAAATTCTTTTTAGCAAAGGCATTTAAATCTAAGATTTTTTGAGGTAAATCATTGTTGTTGTTCTTTGCAGCAGCATAGAGTGCATTTAGCTGAATAATCATTGTAGAAAGTCCGTGTCCTACGCTGTCATGTATTTCTCTGGAGATGCGGTTTCTTTCTTTTAAGGTCATAAGGTCTTCTATCGACTCATTGTAGATTTCCAAATCATGAATGGAATTTAACAGCTCTTCTTTTTGAATATTTAATTCTTCTATTTTGTTTTGGGAAGAAATAATTTTATTTTGATTTAGTTTAAAATATTCTAAAACTCCTCCGCTTAAAATAAAAAGAGCCGTATAGTTTATGATTATTCCCATATCAAAATTTTTTAGTGAAAATATACAGACTGCAAGTCCTATTATTCCCAATATGTAGGTATACGGCTTTGAATTATAATAAAAACCGTCTATCAAGGGAATTAAAAATAAGAGGAAGGGAATTGTAAGACCTGTAATATATAGAAAAAAACAAAGAGCCCAATCGGCTAAACAAAGAATAAAAAAAAGAGTTTTATTATTTATATAAAATAGCCTAAGATTAAATAATATAATAAAACAAAGATATAATAAAAACTGAATTCCTGTAATCCTATCTCCGGTTACACTTATTTGGATGAGACTTGATGCTATTAAAAAATAATGAATAAAAATAAAAAACTTATTTTTCATAAAGCCGATTATATTATAATAATTAAGTTTTTGCAAGGTTTTTACCCCAAAAAAAGGAGGCAGAAGCTGCCTCCTTTAAATTGATTTTAATTTATTTCGTTGTTAAACTCTTTTATTTTCCAGCTTCCGGCTGTAAAAATAGCGGCAGTCATCGCCCAGACTATCAATATGTTTGGAAAAAGTTTTTCTTTATCCAGCATTTCCAACAGCCAATATAGGGGCGAAAACATTGAAATGTTTTTAAACACAGGCGGAATTGAAACAAAGGGCATTACAGAAATAATAGCAAGGAAAAATAAAACTATTGTAAGAAGGCTTGTTATATTCGAAGCAAGAGCCAGTTGAGATTCTTTTTTAAAAATTCTCGCTATTAAAATAGCTATGGACAGAGCAAAAAAACTTGTTGAAACCACGGCTAAGAATATCAATGGAAGTCCCGTAATTTCTAATTTAAATATTATTGTCGCAGAAATAAAGACTATCATATTTACTACCACCTGGATAAAGACAAAGGCTAATAAAAAGCTTCCCACTATTTTAAATTCGGAGTTTGGGCTTATTATTGCACGTGCCAACATCTTTGTTTCCCTAAATTTTATTAAGTCGGTTACAATCGCTGTTGAGCCGAAAATAATCATATACAATACAACTAAGGTCATTATCTTTAAGCCTAAACTTATAATATTTTTATTGTTCGGTGTTTTAAATACAATATTTATATTGTTGTTTAAAAGGTTTTCTCCATTTTCGGCTAGACCAGAACTTTTAATAAAATTATCCATGAGATAAGCATTTATACTTAAATTGAGTGCTTGGACTCTATTGTCAAGAATAATGCTTTCTTCCGTTTTTAAAATTTCAAGTTCCGGTTTTTCATTTTTTGAAATTTTTTCGGAAAAATCTTTGGGTATAATTATAAGACCGGGTATTTTTCCGGTTGCAAGTTTTTCCTTAACCTTTGCTAATTCCTCTTCTCTATTTTCAGGATGAACTGTAGATTCGGAACCGGCAAAAAAGTTTTTCCATAAATCTCCCGTATCATCGACAAAATAGTTTACCTCACCCATTTGAACGGTATAATCGGTCTTTTTAGTTTCCGAATTATCGGTATCTTTCGGATCAAGAACAAATCTTATTACAAAAATAAGAATTATCATCGCAAAAGGGAAAATAATCAACATACTGGCATTTGTTATATTTTTTAATATTCTTTTTAGCTGTGCTAAACATAAACTTACGAATTCCTTCATATCATACTCCTTAAATTTTTGTTTTTTTAAAACTTGCCATCAGTAAACCCAGAGTATAAAATACTGCACCAAAAGTGAGCATTATGAGCAAACTGCCTATCATTCCTCCAAAAGAATTTTCTACAACAATATTCCTAAGAGGGTTTGTTATAATTTGTGAAACGTTACATTTTAAAAATAGTTTTGCAATTTTGTTTTCATTTGGAATTGAAAAGAGAACTGTTCCCAAAACTACGAATACAAAAAATATGATTATAACTATTGTATATACAAGTTCTTGTTTGTTAATACTTACTAATGAACATGCAATGCATCCGGTTACAAGGGAAAAACTTGCAGCGTATATAAGAAGAAGAATGGGGTTACCCATAAAAGAAACTCTTAACAATCTAAAGATCAAAAGATAAATTGTTATAGCAACAAATACTTTTAAGGCCAGACTTATTATTTGGGCATTAAAGATATAAGCAGCCTTTTTAGGCATCGAGTTAATACGCAGGGTAAGACCGGCAGCTTTTTTCTTATATGTGGGATTAAGAATTTCCATAACAAACATAAAAAATAAAAAGATGCTTATGGATATTGCATAGGCTTCATAACTTGACATACTATGCAGGGCGGGATGCATAAAAATTTTCCCTATAGGTTTTGAGCTTTCTTTTTGAATATTAAGATACTTATCCATAAGTTCTTTAGATTGACCGGAAGCTGTAATCGCCTTAGCCATTTTATAATTCCCGTTAATGGAACTGCTTATGTTTTTAATTATGTTCGATAAAAAAGTAATTGATGCAGAAGACTTCTCTTTACCGATAATTAAAATATCAAACTCTTTGTTTTCTTCAACTGCGGTTTGGTAACCTTTAGGAATTTTGATTTTATATTTGGCATTTGTTTCATCTTCAATTTGTATAAAATCTTTTAAAGAGCTTGAATTTAAAGTACTGATTAGTTGTTCCGATAAGAAAGTCTTATCTTCATCATCTAAAAAAACAGAAATGGTCTTTTCATTAGTTTCAGCTTTAAATTTATCTTTTTGTAAAAAACCGTTATAGCCTACAAAAAAAATCGGAAGACAGAGGTAGACTAAAATAAAGGTAATAAAGTTATCTTTTATCGCTATAAGCGTAATTTTTAAAAATGCTTTCATTTATAATTCTCCTACTCACGTAATTTTTTTCCTGTAAGCTGTAAAAATACCTCGCCTAAATTCAGCTCATTTATTTGTATGGCCTTGATTACGGCTCCTGATGTTTGCAAAATTTTAATAAGCTCATCAAGATTGACCTTGCTTCGTTCATAAAGGATATTCAAGGTATTTGCTTCTTTCTCTACATTTAAGGCCCCATCCAAAAGACGGATTTTTTCTATTAGGTCTTCATTTATGTTGTCCGCTTTTATTTCGATGGTTACTGTTCCGTTGGCCTTTTCTTTTACGGAATTAAGGGAGCCGTAGGCAATCTCTCTTCCTTCATCGATTACAAAGATATTTTTGCAAAGTTCTTCGACCTCTTCCATATAGTGGGAGGTATAAAGAATTGTAGTTTTATCTTGTGAATTTACTTTGCGCAGATATTCAAAGATATTGTTCCTTGACTGAGGATCAATGCCTACCGTGGGCTCATCTAAAATTAAAAGACGGGGTTTATGCATAATGGCTGCAGCAAGGTTCAGTCTTCTTTTCATTCCGCCTGAAAATTTTTTCACTTTTTCTTTTTTCTTTTCGGTTAAGCCGACCACTTCCAAGGCCTCATTTACAGCCTCTTTTAATTTTTTTCCTGAAAGGCCGTATAGGCTTGCAAAAAAATTGAGGTTGTCGATTGCCGATATATCCTCCGATAAGGCAAGTTCTTGAGGGACGAGGCCTATGAGCTTCTTTGCTTCTATCGGCTTTTTTTTGATACTGTGCCCGCCTATAAGTACCTCTCCGTTTAACGGATCCAATATTCCGGTTATTATATTTATCAGGGTGGATTTTCCGGCTCCGTTAGGACCGATTAAACCGAAGATATCGCCTTCTTCAATATCAAAAGAAACGCCGGAAAGAACCTGTTTTTTTCCGTATTTTTTTGATACATCCTTAACTTCCAATATTTTCATAAAACACCTCCAAAAAGTTTTTTTGATTGATATGCCTCAATTTTAATCGATTTTGCTTAAAATAAAAGTGCCGAAAGTCATTTTTTATAGGGAAAATAGTAATGATTGCCCCTAAAAATCGAAAATTTTTAAAGGAATTCTATAAAGTAACCTATAAAAACTTCAGTTTTTTAGAAATGCCCATAAATAATTTTTCTGCCATAGGCTCTTGTATAAAGGGCTTTTTTTTGCGAAAATGAACATGATGAATTTTTATGATGAAATAAGAAACCGATACGGGAATGTAAAAAGAGCACGGGGTTTTTATCTTTATACCGAAAAAAATATAAGACTTTTGGATATGTATCTTGACGGAGGAATGTCAATTTTGGGCAGAAGGGAAAATCAGGCTCCATTAATTTTTAAACAAAGTATAGATAAGGGCTTAAATGCCTTCCTGCCTTCTTCAGGCGATTACAGGCTTAAAAAAGCCTTAAATTCCCTTTTTCCGGAACATCCTCATTTTTACCTTCTTTCGGAATGGAGCAAGGCTTTTTCGTTTTTGGAAATAGAAAATAATAAAACCGCTCTTGACTCTTATATTATGGAAAATACTTGGAAGCCTTTTTTGCCCTCATCTGAAAATTTAAAGAAAAAAAAAGTCTTTTTTGTAAATCCCCCGTTTTGCACTTCAATAAAAATTGCGGTTTCTAAAGATGATCTTCCTATTTTATCATGTGCAGTTTCTGCTGCCGAAAAAGAAGTTTTAGCTAAGGCTTTTTTTGACTTGATAAGACTCATTAACCTGCGAGAACTCGAGAATAGGCTTTCTGATGAAGAATTGATAAATTCGGCCCGAGGGAAAAATAAAAAACAGCAGCTTGCAAAAAACATAAAATCTTATAAAAGGGTAACGGAACTATGCTCCCATTTTTGGAATATGGAAGGTCCCTATCTTTTTTCAAAGTTGAATGAAGAAAAATATGAGTGCTTTTTTAAGGCTGCCTTAGACTCTCATATTCTTTTGTCTCCTGATTTTACTATTCCGTCGATATTGCCGAAAATAAGGGTATACACCGAGCTTGAGAATTTTCTTAAAACTCAAACACAAAACGTAAGGATTAAATAATGAATGATTTAGTTAAATTTTTATCGGAAGGTTATCCTATTTTATTATTTACAAAATTGTTTTTAGGAGCGGTTGCCGTTTTTTTCGCAATTATAGTATGGAGCAAAACCAAGAGGCTTTCTATGATTCTTTTTGTGCTTGGTATGTTTTTGATGTATATTTCGATTTTAACCGATACGCTTACATATTTCGGTTTTATAAATACCAAATTTTTTACTATCGGAAGTCTTCCTTTGCTTTCCATAATTTTTGAAAATGCGCCAATAGTTTTTTTTATTGCGAGCTTTTGTGTGTTTTTACGCGAGAGGATTTTTTAATTCCGATTTGGTTTTGAAAGTTTAGCTTTTACAAGCTCTTACAATGTAGATGGGATTTTCTCCCTTAAAAAGACCGGTCCTTCCCATTGATGCGGTTTGAATAAGATCGGCCTCAATTTCGGTATATCCGTATTTTTCGAGGAGTTCTAAAAATTCGTTTAAATTTTTTATAAGAATAAAATTAGCGCAAATTATCCCGCCTTTTTTTAAATGGCTTTCCAGATAATCAAAAATATTTTTTAATTCGCCGCCGCTTCCGCCTATAAAACACTTATCGAACTGTAAATCCTTATACTCAGCCGCTAAAAGAGCTTCGGGTGCTTTCCCTAAAATAAGATTTATTTTGACTCCGAATTTTTTTGCGTTTTCTTTTATGAGTGCATAAGCCGTTTTATCGAATTCAACTGTTAAAACATCTGCTCCCTGCAAGGCTGCCTCAACCGAAACGGAACCCGTGCCTCCGCCTATATCCAAAAGCTTATCTCCTTTTTCTATTTGAAGATGAGCGATAGATAGGCTTCTTATGTTGAATTTGGTCATCGGCACTTCGCCTCTGATAAATTCGGAATCTTTAATATTTTTCATTTTGAACCAATACCGTATTTAAAAAAGATTTTACTATAATTTTATCGCCTATGGTATATTCTTCAATCGATTCATCCGGATATGAAAGATTATAGCCTACAAAAAGTCTTCCTTTAAAGCCTTCTTCTTTTAGTCTTGCCGAAATTATGTCGGGATTGTTTGTCTTATCGGTAAGAATAAAAAAGCTATCCTTGCTGTGCATTTCCGTAAAGTCTGTTTCTCTTCCGTGAAAGGAATAAAAGGGCAGGGTCTGCCACTGTTTTTGAATTTTAGCCATAAAATATTGCATTGAAGATATGCCGGTTATTACTTTTTCTATTTTTATGTTTTTATTTTTGATGAATTCGGTAATTCCGAAAAAACAGGGGTCGCCTGAGGCAAGGACTAAAACTTTTTTTGTCTCTATAGGTAGATCAAGAATTTCTGAAATTCCCTTTAGAGTTTTTACGTCATTCCTTATCGGCCTGACATCGGAAGCTATACGCTCAAAGCCTGCAACTATGTCGGCATCTTTGATTGCACGTATAGCCTCTTGGGTTAAAAGTTCTATATTTCCGGGTCCTGCCCCGGCGACCGTTAAAGGCATAATTTACTTTGAGGCTACGGCTTTTAGGGCTTTATCAAAAAGTTTTTCAAAACCTTCCTTATTTAAACTTCCAAGGTGAAGTGTACCGGGGATAACTTGTCCTTTTTTGTCTACCATAAAGCTTGTAGGAAAACATGCAAGCTGCTCGTACATGGGCAGAAAGCTGTCAACCGTTACAAGTGCCTTAAATGTGCATCCGGCATCCTTCCATATGTCTTTTGCCAAGGCCAGAGTTTCGGCATCATCTTGAGGAAGGTCAGCCGTAACGGCAATAACATTTACTTTTTTATCGGCATAAGCTTTGTAAGCGGCTTCCAAATGAGGTAATTCGGTTTTGCAAGGACCGCAAAATGTTCCCCAAATATTTACCAATGTAACATCATAGTTTTCAAAAATGTCGCTGGTAACCGTATTTCCGTCAAGATCCTTTGTTGAAAATGTAAGACGGTTTTGGCCATCACTTAAAATTTTTGCTTCCGATTCTGCTGCAATTTCTTTTGCAGTTAAAGGCTTTTCAGCCTCTTTATCTCCCTGTGCTTCGGTTTTTGTGCATGAAGCAAATAAAATACCCGCAAAGATTGCGGTTAGTACATAAAAATGTAACTTCTTCATTTGTAAACTCCTATAGTTTAAAATAATTCTAAAATTTCCCAGTCAATATAACTAGTCTTTAAGGAATAATCAAGGGTTTTGAGAAAATTTATTGTTATTTTTGTATGTTTAAGTCCATATTTGTGCTTTTTTCTGTAAAAAGAAAGCTGTGCTCGATAGCTTTTACGGGACAAGCCTTGATGCATTCTCCGCATCTTATACATTCAGGGCTGTTGGGGGTTTTATATGTCGGAATGTCCAGCTTACAGGTTCTTTCGCATTTTCTGCATTTTATGCACTTGTCGTTTATTTTTAAACGGTAGAGGCTTATAGGATTGAACATGCCTAAAAAGGCTCCGAGGGGGCATAAATAGCGGCAAAAGGGCCTGTAAAAAATCATTGAAAGCATTGTGATGATTGCTAAAACCGTAAATTTTAGTCCGAATAAGGCTCCTAAGGAGGCCGTGAGAACTCTGTTCATAGAGATAAGCGGAATTGCTCCGAATAGGATGCCTGACGGGCAGATATATTTACAAAAGTAAGGGTCGCTTATTCCGTATTTGTCCTGCAAGGCAAAGGGGAGAACAAATACAAAAAAGACAAGGATAAAGTATTTTAGATACTTTAAAACCTTGTTTACTTTTTGCGGAACCTTAATTTTTTTTAAGGGAATCTTATCCAATAGGTCTTGGAAAAGTCCGAAAGGGCAGATATAGCCGCAAAAAAGTCTTCCTGCGGCTATTGCAAATAGCGACAATAGGCCTACCACATAAAAAGCAAAGTTAAATTTGCTGCTTCCAATGGTTGCCTGTATCGAGCCGATAGGGCACCCGAACAAAGCTCCCGGGCATGAATAACAGTTTAAAACAGGCATACAGACTTTTTTCATAGGGCCCTTATAGATTTGACCCTTTAAAAAGCCTATAAGGTTTCCGTCTATTGCCAACATTCCTAATGCTTGAATTGCATGGCGTTTTTTATTCAGTGTTTTCTGTTTATTTTGTTTAGCCAATTCCTATACACTCCATACATATATTTACAGCCTTTTTGAGGACTACAGCAACTTCACCGCGGTATATTCCTATAAGGGTAAAGCTTAATGCTAAAATAATAACAAGTATTGCCGCTATTTTCTTTTTCATTTATTTTCCTACAGCTTTTAAAGCTTTTTTCATAGCTTCGGTAAATTCTGCAAGATCGCGGCTTCCAATGATGATATCATTAACGGAAGACGCTATAATATTTCCTTTTTTGTCTACAAATATAGTTGTAGGCCAAGCCGCAAGATTATCCAATATAGGCTTTAATGTGTCATTGTATTGAACCACAGTGTACTTGCAGCCGGCTTTGGAAATTAATTCTTTGGCTGTTGGAAGAGCATCTTGTTCATCAGGGCTTACATCACCGGTAATACCGATTATGTTACAACCCTTGTCCTTAAAGGCTTCATATAGTTTTGCGATTTCAGGTAACTCGGCTCTGCATGGAGGACACCATGTTGCCCAGATATTTATCATCGTAACATCGTATTTTGCGAGGATATCACTTGTTATTTTGTTGCCTTCAAGGTCAACAGTGTTAAAGGTTAAGCCTTTTACATTTTTTATCATTGCCGCTTCAGCAGAAATAGGGTCGGTACACTGAATTGTCGGAATGATGGGGCGGACTTGAGAAATCATATCTTTATAAATTTCAGCAGCCTTTTCGCTTAAGCCTTCGGCATTAAAATCGGCGATAGCTAAAACTTGTGTGAATTCTTTTGTCTTTCTGATGACTTCGTTGTTAGGAAGCCCCGTCAGCTCGGCAAGTGTTTTTTTACCTATTAGAGGGGTGCGCAAAACAACGAGTTTATAAATAGGTTTAAGATAGGGATTCACTTCTTTGTTTATCTTTTCAATTTTTTGGTCTCGGCTTAACTGTTTGTTGCTTACAATTGCATCATATTTTTCATTTAACTCATCGGAAGCAAATTCATACAAATAAACTTTGTATACGACTTCATCGGTTTTCTTGTCTTCTTCCCCGACACTGCTGTCTGCATTAACATTGTCTCTGTAGGTATCAAAGAATGCGGGACGGTGCAGCTTAAATCCGATAGGTTTAAAATAGCGCCATCCGGCTTCTTTTTCTTTCTTTGTCAGTTCCTTAATTCCGGTCTCTTTGGAACCGCCTGCGAAAGCTGCCGATGCAACAAGCGAAAATACAACGGCTGCTATAAAGATTTTGTAAAATTTCTTCATGCAAATCCTCCTAATAATTGAAATGCTCTTTTAAGTATATAGGTTTAGTTATAATTCGTCAAGTGAAATGTTTTTTGTATTGTTTTTGCAAGAAAAAAACTTATTTGCTCACGCTTACCCATGTTACGGCTTTTGATGCTTTTTCAAGTTCTTGAACATTCATGCGGACAGCCGTATTTTCGGTTCCCGCTGCGGGATAGACCCAATCCAAGGGCCTTATGGATTCGTCTATATAAACAGGAACTTGAGTCTTTAAACCGAAGGGGCAGACTCCGCCTGCAGGATGGCCGATAAAATTGAAAAGCTGTTCTTCATTCATCATTTTTGTTTTGCAATGAAAGGTCTTTCTGAATTTTGCATTGTCTATGCGGGCCGAGCCTGCAAGAAGGATGAGTATAGGATCTTCTTTTACCATAAAAGCTAGGGTTTTTACGATGAATTCGGGTTTACAACCTACCGCCTCTGCTGCAAGTTCTACGGTCGCACTTGAGGTATCGAATTCTATAATCCTCTCTTCCAGTGAAAACAGTCTTAAATGATCGCGTGCTTCTTTTAATCCCATAAATTTTATCTTTTAAATCCCCCTATATCGGAGCTCAGGTGTTTTAAGGCTCTTGCTTTATCATTCTTTTTTATGGCATAAATTATGTTTTCATGATGTGAGCTGAAAGTTTTTTTTGTAATTTCTTCCCATTTTTCCCAATAATTTTGAATAAAAAAACGAGT
The DNA here is from genome assembly GCF_000008185.1 of Treponema denticola ATCC 35405. Taxonomy (NCBI): domain Bacteria; kingdom Pseudomonadati; phylum Spirochaetota; class Spirochaetia; order Treponematales; family Treponemataceae; genus Treponema; species Treponema denticola. The sequence continues at coordinate 2,401,705 of NC_002967.9, read as the reverse complement.
CATTTTTTTCATTGTATGCTCTAAACTGAGTAAAGCATGAGAATTATTATGCAATTTGAATAAACCTATATGAAATACGGAATTGTTTTGCCATTCACTTACCGCATTTGTATTGCTAAATTCTCTTGTATGCTCCAGTAGTTTATTTAGTATGGCATGATCGCTATTAGCGACTTCTTTCCAGTTTTTCTCCAAGAAACCGCATTCCAGTACTAATCGGTAATTCAACATTTCTACTAAATCTTCTTGTCTGAGCGTTATTAGTTCATATCCATAGCGGGGAATACTCTTAAAAACGTTTTCATTGCAAAGTTCTATTAAAGCATCTCTTATTGGAGCTCGGCTTATTTTTAAATATTTCTCAAGGTCCGAGAGATTTATTATGTCTCCGGGTTTGATTGTGTTGTCAGTTACGAGGTCGTATATTTTTATATAAGCATCCTGCTTTAAGGATTTTTTTTTCGTTATCAATTTATCGGTTGTCATAGTAAATTTTATTATACAAGCTTCTTTCCTTAAAGTTTTATAAATTTAAAATATGTATACGGTAGTATAACATAATTTATGGCATTAGTACAATTGTTTCCATTATATTATTTTAGATTATAAATTGTAAGAGGTATAAACAAAAAAAATAAATAAAATTAAAAAAAGTATTTTTTTGTATTTTTTTGTTGACAACCGGAAAATTCTGATTTACAATATAAATATATCAGTGATATATCAGTAATTACAAATTACTTAAATGGAGGTACTGATGTTATTGCAGCAATTAATTAATGGTCTGGTCATAGGAAGTACATATGCATTGGTTACAATAGGTTTTAATATGGTGTACGGTGTGTTGGAGCTGACTAATTTTGCCCATAGTTCTTTTTATATGCTGGCTGCGTATATAGGTCAATTCATTTTGTTAAAATTCTTTATGACTGTATCGGTCCCTATTGCTCTGATTATAACATTTTTAACTTCCATAATTATAACAGCCTTTTTGGGTGCTCTTATGGATAAAATTGCTTTGGAGCCTATAAGAATAAAAAAAGGTGCTCCTATTTCATCTTTAATAAGTACTGTCGGTGTTCAGACTATAATCAACAACTCCGTTCTTTTAATTTTCGGCACAGTTCCATTATACTTTCCTGATTTATTAAAGCTGGGTAAATTTACTATTTATGGCGGAACTGTGGTTCAATGGATTCAGGTTCTCATATTGATTATGACTTTAATTATAATGCTTGTATTAACTTTTATTGTTACGCGTACACGCTTAGGAAAGTCAATGCGGGCAATTTCTCAAAATCAAGTTGCTGCAAGACTTATGGGAATAAATATAAATAGAGTTATAACCCTTACATTCTTTATAGGAACTACAGTTGCCGGTATTTCAGGTTTAATGGTTGCAATGTATTATCAAAGAGTAGATACCTTAATGGGGGCATCTGTAGGATTAAAGTCATTTGCTGCAGCAGTTCTTGGCGGAATGGGCTCTCTCCCCGGAGCGGCTATAGGAGGATTATTGATAGGCTTACTTGAAACTCTTTTTGCCGCTTATATAAGTTCAGGATATAGGGATATTGTTGCATTTGTGATATTGATATTGGTTCTTCTTATTCGGCCCTCAGGCTTAATGGGTAAAAAAAGTGTAGATAAGGTATAGGAGGACTGTATGAGAAAAAAATCGATTATCTTAGATAAAATGATTAAAAAAATCGCTAAAAATCAGATATTTGTTTTAATTATACTTGCTGTTCTGGCAATATCTTTCCCGATTTTTGTTGACAATAATTACTATCTTGGCATAGCAATAATGTTCTTTATATATTCAATATTGACCTTATCTCTTAATTTAGTTACGGGTTATGTTGGATTTACACTTTTGGGACAAGCGGCTTTTTTCGGTTTGGGGGCTTATGTTGCTGCAATACTTGGAACGCGTTTTCAAGTTGATTTTATTATCGGATGTATAGCAGCCTCTTTATTTGCTGGTATTTTTGGAGCAATGCTGGCTCTCCCGACTTTGCGCATACGCGGCCGATATTTTGCAATTGTAACTCTAGGTTTTTCTGAAATCATGCGAATGATAGAGCTTAACTGGATGGAGATGACGCGAGGCCCTCAGGGAATTTCAAGGATACCGGGTATAGTAATTTTTGGGAAAGAGTTTGACTCATACAGATTTAAGTACTATGTTGGGCTGGTTCTTTTAATATTTGCCTTATATATAATTAATTCAATTTTAAATTCAAAACATGGGCGTGCCGTACGCGCAATAAAAGATGACGATTTAGCTGCCGGAGCTATTGGAGTAAATGTTTATAAATATACCGTTATTATATTTTCTATTTCAGCGGGTATTGCAGGAATGGCCGGAGCCTATTACGCTCATTATATGAGTTTTATTGATCCTAATGCTTTTAATTTTGAACAATCAATTTTAATTTTATCGATGGCCATATTTGGCGGATTGGGAAGTTTGCCCGGAAGTATTTTAGGAGCTCTGGCATTGACTATTTTACCTGAAGCCCTCAGATTTTTATCCGATTATCGGCAAATTATATATGGTCTTATATTGGTTTTGATAGTTATATTTAAACCCTCAGGTGTTATGGGTAAGATAAATTTTGAACGGATACGATCTATAGCAAATATGGAAAAGGAGGACTTAAATGTCGAATCCAATTCTTAAAATAACGGATGTAACCAAGCGTTTTGGCGGTATTATGGCTGTTGATAATATAAACATGTCCGTATATCTTGGAAAGATTCAAGGAATTATAGGCCCTAATGGAGCCGGAAAAACCACTCTTTTCAATTTAATATCAGGTATATATAAACCTACATTGGGGTCTATTCATTTTTGCGGTGAAGATATAACGAATTTGAAACCTCATAGAATAAACGAAAAAGGGATTGTGCGTACATTTCAAAATATACGCTTATTTAAGAATATGACAATATTGGATAATGTAATGGTAGGTTGTCATAACAAAGAAAATGAAGATATATTAGATGCTTTATTTAAAACTAAAAGACATAAAGCTGAAGAACAAAAAAATAAAAATAAAGCTCTGAGCCTTTTAGATAGAGTAGGCTTGATTCATCTTAGGTATGAAATGCCTGATTCTTTGCCTTATGGTCTACGGCGTAAATTAGAGATTGCACGAGCTCTGGCATCAAATCCTAAACTACTTATGCTTGATGAACCTGCTGCAGGTATGAATGAACAAGAAACAATAGAGTTGACCGAATTTATACAAAGTTTAAAATCAAAAGATATGGCTATAATGCTGATTGAACATGATATGAAATTAGTTATGAGCCTCAGTGACAGTGTTTATGTTATAAACCATGGGCTAAAAATAGCGGAAGATTCTCCTGAAGAAATAGTTAAGGATAAAGCCGTTATTAATGCATACCTTGGAGAGGAGGATGTTTAGTGCTTTTAGAAGTTAAAGATTTACATGTCAGTTACGGAGAAATAAAAGCAATCCGTGGAATTAATTTTAATATTAATCAAGGTGAAATTGTAACTATAATAGGTTCAAATGGTGCCGGAAAAAGTACAACTTTAAACAGCTTAGCAGGATTAATAAAACCCGCATCCGGTACGGTTTTATTTAATGGCGAAGATGTTACAAAATTAGAGTCATATGAACTTGTAAAGAAAGGGATTTCTTTGTCACCAGAGGGGAGACAAATATTTCCTAGAATGTCGGTAATAGAAAATCTTGAGTTAGGAGGTTATTTTAGAACTAGAGCTGAATTAGAGAAAGGAAAAAACAATGTTTTTGAGCTGTTTCCTATTTTGAAGGAACGCAGTTGGCAGGCTGGCGGAACTTTGTCTGGGGGTGAACAGCAAATGCTTGCAATTGGAAGAGCTTTGATGGCATCACCTAAGATATTGATTCTTGATGAACCTTCACTGGGTCTCGCTCCTATAATAGTTAAAGAAATATTTAAAATGATTAGGAGGATTCGGGATGAAGGGATTACGGTCTTATTAGTCGAGCAAAACGCAAAAATGGCTTTATCTATTTCCGATAGGGGCTATGTACTTGAAACCGGAAAAATAAGATTGGAGGGTAAAAGTAAAGAATTATTAAACAATGAAGAAGTGCATAAATTATATTTAGGAGGTATATAGTGGTTATAACAAATGTAAAACGGAAAAGCAGTCCGGCTTTGGACGGACAACGTAATATATGTCAAAGAAGAGCTGCTACTATCAGTAATATGATAAAATGCGCAGCTGAACGCGGGCTTGATAAACAATTTGCAAGAGATGCAATCTATAAGTATGGGCAAGATATTGCAGCAAGCATGAAAAAGTCTTTAAAAAAAGATTTTACTATTGATGAGTTTCTTGAGGTTTTTGCTTCACAGCCCCACTTTGATATTTATGAAATGGAAGTCGTAAAAAAAACAGAAGATATGTTTTTGATTCATTTTAACTATTGTCCTTATGTTGAAGAGTGGACAAAACAAGGTTACTGTGATGATGAACTTGCTGAGTTATGCGACATAACAATGGAAGGTGACAAGGCTATAGGCGATTGTTTTCCTAATTTGAGATTTACACTTGGAAAAACAATAGCACAAGGTCACTGCGTATGTGAATTATTATTTGAAAAGATAAAGGAGACGGAAAAATGAAAAAAATAAGGATATATATTTTAAGTTTATTAAGTGTTATATTGATATTAAATTCTTGTACAGGAAAAGACGAAGCAAAAACGACTGAAGACAAGGCAACTAAACCTATTTATTTTGCTTGGTACGGTCCGTTAACCGGAGATGCAAAGCAATACGGTGATACGGAAAAGATTGCTGTGGAGCTTGCTTTAAAGGATATCAATGATGCAGGGAATGGAGTTCTCGGCGGAAGAAAAATAATTGTAGACTTTTATGATGATAAAAATGATGCAAAAGAAGCGGTTAATATTGCGAATAAGATTGTTGCAGAAAAAAAATATCTTGCCGTAGTAGGAGGTTTCGGTTCTACACCATCAATGGCTGCCGCTCCCATATACGAGAAAGCAAAAATTATCAATTATTCGCCCACTTCATCACATGCGGATTTTTCATCATTGGGTAAATTTATGTTTAGAAATACGCCTACGCAACAAATTGAGACCACACAGTATGCAGATTATGTTTATACAAAGCTTGGAATTAAAAGTGTAGCCATTCTTAATGTAAATGACGACTGGGGAAATAATATTGCAAAAATATTTACCAACGAATTTGTAAAACTTGGCGGAAAAATAACCGATCTTCAAACTTATATACCGAACCAGACATCCGATTTTACTCCGATGATATCTAAAGCAAAAACAACAAACCCTGAAGCTTTTTTCCCCGTTGCCTATTATCAAGATTCTGCAAATATAGTAAGGCAGGCAAAAAATTTGGACTTTAATGTTCAAATGATTCTTTCAAGTTCTACACTAAAACAAGAATTGATAGATTTAGCTGGAGATATAGTTGAAGGAGCTTTTATAATGAATGCATATTCTCCCGATATAAATACGCCTGAATTTATCCGTGTAATTGGAGAATATACAAAGAGGACAGGAAAACAGGGAGATGCTTTTGTAATGCAAACTTATGATGTCGTTAAGCAGCTAGCAACAGCAGTAGATATGGCCGGCAGTGACGACCCTGTTGTTGTAAGAGAAACTTTAGCTAATATGAAGGGATATAATGCCTTATCCGGACCTTATAACATGAATGAATTAGGCGATGCTGTAAGATCTCTTGTTCCTATGTTTATTAAAAACGGTAAATTTACTAGGATCGATGATTAAGGAGCTACTATGAAAAAAATATTAAATAGACCTGAAGAATTTGTAGATGAAATGGTGGAAGGAATTTTATACGCCTATCCAGATAAAATAATGCCGTTAAATGGGGATAAGCGGGTTATTCTTAATAAAACAAAAAAAGACAATAAGGTCGGTATTGTTACTGCGGGCGGCAGCGGTCATCTACCTGTGTTTCTCGGTTATGTAGGTGATGGAATGCTTGACGGATGTGCCGTAGGTAATGTTTTTGCTTCTCCGTCTGCCAATAAAATGTATGAGATGATTAAAGCCTGTAATTTCGGAAAGGGTGTATTGTGTCTGTATGGAAATTACGGAGGAGATAAACTCAATTTTGAAATGGCAATGTCTATGGCTGAAATGGACAGTATACAGGTCAAAGAAATAAGAGTGATGGATGATATTGCTTCATCACCGATTGAGACAAAGGATAAGCGGCGAGGAGTTGCAGGAATGGTTTTTGCCTACAAAGTTGCAGGCGCTGCAGCTCAAAAAGGTTATGATCTTGAAAAACTTGTTTCGGTTACGGAAAAGGCTCTTGATAACATACGCACGATGGGTATAGCTTTATCACCATGTATAGTTCCTGAAGTCGGCAAACCAACTTTTTCAATCAAGGATGATGAAATGGAAATAGGAATGGGTATTCACGGAGAGGTAGGTATAGAGGTTTCAAAACTGAAAACTTCAGCCGAGGTTGCAAAAATGATTTTTGATAAAATTGCAACCGAAATTTCTTTTTCGAAAAACGATGAAGTTGCCGTAATGATTAACGGTCTTGGCGCCACTCCTATGGAAGAGTTATTTATTGTCTATCGGGATTTATTTAATATTTTAAATGGTCTGGGTGTAAAAGTAATAAGCCCTCATGTAGGGGAATTTGCAACATCAATGGAGATGGCAGGGCTTTCTATCACAATTATGAAATTGGATGATGAATTAAAAACCTTGCTTCTCCATGATGCAAATACGCCCTTCTATACAAATGCGAATAAAAAATAGGATATCGCTATGATTACAAAGGATATAATTTTAGATGTATTAATTGAAATAGCAAAGACTATGGATGATGAAAAAGGCTATCTTATCGAGCTTGACCAGCAAAACGGTGACGGCGACTTAGGCATCTCTATGAGTGCAGGATTCAATGCTGCTGTTAATGCATTTAAAGATGACAGTGGAAAAGACATCGGTCTTGGTATTCTCAAAGCTGCGATGGCTTTTAATGAAAAAGCTCCTTCAAGTTTAGGTACCATATTATCATTCGGATTAATGGCTATGGGAAAAGCTTTTAAAGGAAAACAAGACTTAACGGGGGAAGACATTGCATCCGGCTTTTCAAAATTTAATGAAGAGATTATGAAAAAGGGAGGTGCAAAGCCGGGGGAAAAAACCCTTGTTGATACACTTGTTCCTGTTGAAAAATTCGTTAGGGAAAATTTGGGTAAAATTCCTGATAGAGAACTTATAAAAGAATCTGAAAAAATTGCAAAAGAAGGTTCTGATTCAACACGGAATATGAAATCTGTTCATGGTAGAGCCGCTTACTATGCAGAAAAAAGTATCGGCATTCTTGATGGAGGTTCCTATGCAGGATACCTAGTATTTAAGGCTTTAAATAATTACCTAAAAGATAAGTAGTTTAGAGGTGTGAAGTATGAAAGAAAAAAGAAAATTGATTTTGGATGCTTTTAACAATAAGCATGTCCGAAGAGTCCCTGTAGGTTTTTGGTGGCATTTTGCAGATGAGTACAGACAATTCCGAGGTTTACTGGATGATGGAATTATTCAGGCAACAATTGACGGCACGAAAAAAATGTATGACGATTTAAAACCTGATATGGTAAAAATAATGTCTGACGGTTTTTTCGGTCATCCGTCAATTATGAAAAATGACATTAACAGCATTGACGATATTAAAAAAATAAAGTCGATAGGAAATTTGTCACCGTGGTATGATAAGCAAATAGATATGGTCAATAGTATTTTAGATTACTTTGATGGAGAAGTTGCTGCATTTTATAATATTTTTGCTCCGCTCAACTATATAAGGTTGTACACGGAGTGTTATAAAAAACAGCCTGATTTGTTTGTTAAACTTTTTTTTGAAAATCCGAATGCTATGTTGGAGGCTTCTTTAGAAATTGCTGCTGACTTGCTTGTACTTGCGGATAAACTCAAAGGCAAAACAAAACTTGACGGAATATATTACAGTGTTCAGAGTGTTCAATCACAAGATGCCGATTTAAATTTCCATCAAAAATATGTTTCGGTTTCGGATAAAAAAGTTCTTGATAAAATAAATTCTCTTTGGGACAATAATATTCTTCATATCTGCGGTTATGGCGATTATACTAATGATTTATCCTTTTATAAAGATTATAAAGCTAAGGTATATAACTGGGCTGTAAATACTGAAAAAGTTTCTTTAGCAGAAGGAAAAAAATTCTTTGGCAATGCTTGTGTCCTTGGCGGGTTTGATAATAATAGGGGAACTCTTATCGATGTAGGCACCGATATTGAGATTGAAAATTATGTTGATAGTTTGATAAAAGAAGCGGGAACTACGGGTGTTATTATAGGTGCAGATTGTACCATTGCTCCTGAGATCGGATACAAAAGACTTAAACAAGTAAGGAATTACGCTGAAAAGTATAGTAAATAAATCTCCTTCTATTTTAATTGAACAGCGAGTGGTATTGCTGCCCGCTGTTCTTCCCATTTATTTCCTCCTTAAAAGATAAACGAAAAAAGGGCCGCCGACCAGGGCCATAAGGGTGCCGACAGGTAATTCTATGGGGGCTGCTATTGTGCGTGCAAAGGTGTCGGCTATCAGTAAAAATATCCCTCCGTTTAATATCGAAAGGGGTAAAAGATATTTGTAGTTGGGGCCCGTGATAAGTCTTACGATGTGGGGAATTACAAGGCCTACAAAACTTATGACTCCGACGAGGGATGTGGAAATAGCCGCCAAAAAGGAAGCGGTGAGCGAAATTAGAATTCGGCTCCTTGTAATGTTTAAGCCTAAACTGCCGGCCTTTTCGTCTCCGAATAAGAGGAGATTGCTCGGACGGATGGCTGCAAGGGCGGCTGCAAGGCCTATGAGGGAGTAGGGCAAGATAAGCTTAACATCGTACATGCTGCGTCCCGAAAGGTTTCCGCTTAGCCAAAGCATGATGTTTTGAATCTTGTCGTTGTTTAAGATTGTGATAAGATAGCTTACTCCTGCAAAAAAAGCGTTTACTGCAACACCGGCCAAAATAAGGCGGACGGTTTTTACTCCGCCCTTCCAAGCCAAAAGGTAAACCAAGACTGCCGCCCCCATTGCTCCTGCAAATGCAAATAAGGGGGCTGCCGTAACAAATTGCGGAAAGATCAAGAGGGCCAGTAAGAGCCCCAGCTTTGCTCCGCTCGAAATGCCTATTATTCCTGGGTCTGCCAGAGGGTTTTGGATAACCGCTTGGAGCAGGGCTCCTGAAGCTGCAAGGTTTGCTCCGACTATGAGAGCTAAAATAATTCTGGGCATCCTTATGTCCCAAATAATTATGGCAAAATCGGAGTTTTCATGATAGAATATAATTTTTATAATCTCACTGAGGGGGATTTTTGTGCTTCCGAAATAGATTGCAGCCAAAACGGATAAGGCCAGAAGAATGCAAGAAATAAAGAGAAAGATGAGCATTTTTCTTCGGCGTTCTTCCAGCATTTTTTTTACCCTTTAGAATTTAGTCTTCGGTTTCTCCGTAGATTATTTCTTTTAAATTCTCGACAGCCTGCATTATTTTAATATTCCGTGAAACGGTGTATAAATTACTGTCAAGGTCGTAGATTTTATCTTCTTTTATGGCCTTTACCTTCTGCCAAATTTCATTCTTTGCAAACTCGGCCCTGAGGCTCTCGGCAGTGTCTTTGGAATTTGTGTGGGTAAGGCGTATGATGACATCGGGCTGATGTTTTACGATTTCTTCTATATTTATGGGAACGTATGATTTGTCGAAGTTTCCTATATCGTTTGCGATATTGTGAATTTTTAAAACTTCCATCAAGCTTCCTGTGTAACAGTTTTTTGTTCCCATCATCAATTTTTTTGGAGAACCTAGAAGCATCAATACCTTGGGACTTTTTTTGCCGTAAATGGCGCGGCGTACTTCAAGGGTTTTTGCTTCAATTGTTTGAATAACATGTTCCGCCTCTTTTTGTTTTGAAGTCATTTCTCCCAGATGTCTGATAGTATTTAAACATGCCTCATAGGAATTTAAATCGACATATTCCGTTTTTATGTTTTGGTTTTGGAATATCTTATCCAATGTGGGTTTTGAGCCTAGGGAAGCCAAATAGATATCCGCATTCAGACGTTTTACCGTTTCGATATCCGGCTGCATGGGCATTCCGATTTTTTCGGTTTTTGCATAAAGCTCAGGCATAGCGTGACGGCTTGAAGGCACGCCTGCAACATTTTTATAGCCGAGGTCATCTAAAATTTCGACTATGGACATAGTGCCTGCAATAACACGCGGCCCTGCCTCTGCCGTTGTCCGGTCAGGCAAGTCTTTTTTATCTTGTTTAAAAAAATCATTAATTTTTGAACAGCTTGCGGCGAATAAAGTTAAGGAAACAACTAATACGAAGTATATAAGAGTTTTTTTTGTTTTCATAGCAGAGTATTCTAATGTTATACCTATTTCTTTTTAATATGCAGTTCAGGTAGGTTAAGCTCGGTATCGCGGACTAAGGCTGCCCTGTTTTCGTTTTGAATTTCTTGGTAGATTTCTTCACGGAAAACCTTGACCGAAGGCGGTGCATCTACACCTATTTTTACCTGATCTCCCCGAATATCGATTATGGTAATCTCTATATCATCTCCGATAAGTATTTTTTGGTTTGTTTTACGGGATAGTATGAGCATCAGTTCCTCCCCGCAGCATTCAGCTCTGCAAGAATGTCGTGTTTGGTATTCCATTTTCCGTCATTTAAGACAGCCTGAAAAGCCTTTTTATTCTTTTTGTTTATGATAAGAGGCCCCTGCAAATTTGCCGTAATCGGGCTTCCCGCAGGCGGAATGGTAACAAGGGCAAAAACCAAAAGGTCTTTAGGAGATTCTGCCTCTATCGGTTTTAATAATTCGTCGTCTATATCCAGCTCATAATCGGGCCTGAACAAGAAGGGATCTATAACGATAAAGGCTAAATTTTGATCGTCAAGGGATTGAACCCAAAAGAAGGGCTCTTTTCCCGAATCCAACAAGGCGTATTTATGAAATTCTTCAAATCCATAAAATCCGTCAACCAATTCTATTATCTGTTCATCCTGAATCTCAACAAGCCCCATAGCTTTTGTCTTAATTTCCATCGTAAATTCCATCCTATTTTATCGTAAGTAGTTTAAAAGCGAATCCCTGTAAAGTCTTCCCAATACGCTTAAAGAAGCTTGATGCGTATGTTCAAACATCTTTAAGTCGGTTATCGCCTTTGTAATGTCCAAGTCGGCTTCGCGCGACTCTGCTGCCGTTACATTTAAGGTTTGCGTATCAATGCGTGCCAAGATAACTTCGGCTCTCGAATACTTGGAACCTGTTTCGGCCATTCTTGTAGTAAGATTATGTATGCCCTCATCGAGGCTTCCCAAAACCTTTCCGCCCAAGGCTTCTTGATCTCCCGAAAGGAAGGCATCGCGGACGGCAATGGCTGCATCAAAAAGAGAGCCTCCCGAAACGCGTACCGAATTTGCTAAATTGTATGGTGGTCTTTGTTCGGCCTTTATCAAGCCCAATTCGGATAAAACAGTGCTTCCTTCCGCATCTCTCAGCCAAAGCTGGCGGGCATCGGTAGTCGTAAGGTTTAAACCGCTTGTTATCGGGTCAAGGCTTGCTTTTACTGCGGCTCCCGAATCGTTTATCTTTGACATAATTGCATAAACATTGTCGCCTGCAATTAAGGGAATCTCAACCCCGTCAACCTCGATGCTTGTGTCTTCTTTTATGACAAAGTTTCGGGCATCGGTTTCCGAGATAAGAATTTGCCGCTCGGCCCAAAATACCCTGTTCCCGGCCTGATCGGCTCTCATAAAAGAAAGCTCATCGGTTTCAACTTCCTTTGAATCGACCGTGCCGTTGTATCTGACCTGAGTTATAAGGGCGGAACCTGCTCCGTCCACATCTCCCATCACGGTTTCAAAGGGCTCGGTAAAACTTTTTGTTCCCGAAAAAACTCTGACACCGTCCGAGTTTACGGCATTTCCGTTTTGGACAAGTTCTTTTAAAAGTTCATCGGCCTCGGCTGCCATATCTTTTAAGTCGTCCGGTGTATAGGTTCCGTTTGCTCCCTGTACCGAAAGCTCTCTTAAACGCTGAACAACTTGGAGCGAATTATTCATATAGGTTTCGGCCGACATATATTGATCTCTCAAGGTTTTTGTGTTTTTTTCAAACCTTTCGAGGCGGGCAAGGTAGGACTTATATCTTACCGAGTGTCCTGCAGAAACGGGGTCATCTCTAAGTTGGTTTATCCTTCGTTGGGACTGAATCTGATTATTTAGATTATGAAGTCTCGACTCCTGATTCCTCATCGAAAAATTGCTGTCCGTGTGCTGAATATTCGTACTAATTCTTTTCATCATATTTTACTCCAAAACTTAAAAGCTAGACACCCATTCTGTTTATAACTGTGTCTATCATTTCGTTGATTACCGAAACAAATCTTGCAGAAGCGTTGTACCCGTGCTGAAATTTGATAATATCCGATAGTTCTTCATCTATGTTTACGCCCGATACGGAATCTCTCATATCGTGTAATTCCTTTACAATGGCTATCTGTGTGTTTAAGGTCATTTCTGCCTGCTCGCCTTTTAGACCGATTTCGGTTACCGTATCGGCAAAAAAGTCGTCAAAAGTGGCTGAGTGCCCTACCATTACGGGAGTATTTCTGATTGCGGCTATTGCAAGAGCGGCTCTGTTGTCTCCCGGATAGGCGACACCTTCGGGGCCCTTATAGCCCGAAGCTATATTTTGTATATCGCTTTTGATTACGGGATTTATTTCCATCCAGCCTGAAGGATGGGCTATAGGAGAAACCGCATATTGGGCTCCTGCCAATACATCAACCGCATTTGCTCTTCCCCAATCATAGGCGCCTTCCGGCCCTGCCTGAGAAAGCACACCGGAATAGCCTGCTAAAAATCTTCCCGAATCCTCGATATGGCGGATAACAAAGTCAGGATTTTCTTTATCAAGGCTTGTCATACCTTTTAAAACAAGTTTATTGTTTTGGTCAAGGTAAGCAGCAACTTCGGAGCCTGATCTGTTAATTCTTTCTACAAGATCTGAAACCATATCCGTCGAATAATAGGGTACCTGCACAAGACCGTCCCCCGAAGAAAGGGTTAAAGTTCCTTCAAGTCCTATTTGTTCACGCGGATCAAGGGTGTTTGTTCCGGTTATTCTGAAGATATAGGAATAATCATATTCTCCGTCTCCGTTTCTGTCAAAATTACCGAGGGTATTGTTTATAAAATATTGTTCCTTAAAAAAATCGATGCCTGTTTTTCCGTTGGGACTCATAGCATTTCTGTGTACATCGTTTACCAAATCGACAAAGTTCATTGTCATTGTATCCAGTTTTCTGATTTCGTCCCGAATATCCGTATCCCTAAGCTCAATCAAAGCGGCTAGTTTTCCCGATTCAAAATGAGCTAAATTACCGGAATCTTCCCAGATAACATCTGCATATTTATCGTTTTCAGTTGAGGCCTTAAAATTGAATGTCCGGTGTGTTCTTCCCTGTACTATTTCCAAACCGGCCGTATGAATGACGTATGTTTCGTCTTCATCTCTTTTATCTACGGAAATATCGATAAGGGAGGAAAGTTTTTCGGTTAAAAGGTCTCTTTTATCCATCAAGTCATTGGGATTATCCCCCATAGCCTTAACCTTAACTATTTCTTCGTTTAGTTTGGCTATCCGGCCTGTTAAGTCGTTAACCTGTTTTACGGTTGCTTCTATGTCGCCGTGTACCATGTCCCTTATGCCCTGTAAGCCGCGGAATTGATGATGAATGGCATCCGTTAAGGTTTCGGTTCGGGTGCGGACAACCTGACGGGCCGCATCCGACTCAGGGTAGAGCGACAATTCCTGCCAAGCCTCCCAAAATTGGTCCATTCGGGTTCGGACGGAAATGTCTTCGGGTTCATTGTGAACCTGTTCCAAAAGGGCAATATAAGAATTTCTTGTTTCCCAATAACCAAGGTCATCGGTAGCCCCTATAATTCTTTGATCCAAAAGTTCATCCCTTAATCGGGTAATCGAAGCTATGGTAACACCCTGTCCTATTTGCCCGGGCGTTTCAGCCCTGGTTAAATCGGGTCTGTAAATAGGCTCAAAAGCCTCGAGGTTTACCCTCTGCCTAGTATATCCCTTCGTCGAAGAATTCGAAATATTGTGACCTGCCGTTTGAATCGACTGCTGGTGAGCAAACAAACTCCTTTTTCCTAATTCTATTGCATCAAATGTAGCCATTTATATCCCCCTATAAGACCTCATTTAAAACGAGGCTTGTTATTTCCGTATTAACCCGCTTTCCTGCTGCCGTATAACACTTTCCGTTTCTTTCTTCCGAAATAATATCGACCACGCCCTTAACCAAGGCTTGAGCATGTGAAACATAATTTGAGAAGACATCATTTTCAATCTTTGAATAAAAAACTTTTTCTTTTAGTTTTTCATATAAAGAATCGATCTTTTTTTTCTCCGATGAAGTAAATTGTTTTGTATGCATGTAAAAGTCGAATTCTTGATAATCATCCTCATCAGGCTGCAAAAGTCCGTATAACCTTTTATCCAAATCCGAAAATTTTACGGAAGCCTCATTTAAGGAACTCAAATTTCGTTCACTTTCCTGCCAATCTCTATCTAAAACGCCTTGGTACATAGCCTTTTGCAAATTATAGATATTATCAATTAAATCGATTTGTTCATGTAAAATGCTTTTTATGTCTGCTGCAACCGAATGTTTTTCCATAGCAATCTACTCCTCTGAACCAGTATCGGCATATAAAGAAAAAGCATTAGAGATTTTTTAATTTATGAAAGGGGTAAATTTTTAGTTGACGTAAGCCGAAAATAAATGTATTATAGATGGTATGAAAAAGAATTTTTATTTTTTAGGCTTATGCCTTGTTGTAATTTTAATAGGTTCGTGTGCATCCGCACCTGAAACAAAGCCTGTTTCTGCGGCTGAAACCCAGGTAGAAGAAAAGTCTCAGCAGGTTCAGGAGCCCGCAGTTGTTGAAAAACCTGTAGAAGAGGCAAAACCTAAGGCTGAAGCACCCAAAACGGCAGATGAAGAGGTTGTAGCCCAATTTGAAGGCGTTTCAATTACGAAAAAGGACAAAGAAATAGCTAAGTCCGAAATTGAAGAGGTTGTAAAAAAATTAAACGAGATAACGGCAAAAAAGGACTATGGACGTTGGAGATACTGGCTTTCAAAAGATTATATAAAAGAATTTTCAAAGCCTGAAGTGTTAAAAAAAACCAGTGAGGGTCTTCCCTCAAATTTAAAGGGAAAGCAGCTAAAAAGCATCGAAGATTATTTTTACTATGTTTTTGTACCATCAAGGCAAAACGGAAGGGTAGATGATATTGTTTATCTGACTCCTACAAAGGTTAGGGTTCTGAAGATCACGGCTACGCAAAGTTTAATATTTTATAATCTTGAAAAAATAGATGACAGATGGCTTTTAGTACCTTAATAAGACCTAAAAATAGACTTAAAAGTAGAAAAAGCCGATTTTACTACTTGACTTTACAATGAAAATGATTGAAAATAGAGATATACGTACCAAACTAAGGGGGTAATTGGAAATGCGACGAAAGTCTTTAGTTTTTATAATGATGATATTGTTTTTGGGATCAGCCATGGTCTTTGCACAGGACCAGAGCTCCGATTCTATGATGACTGTCGAAGAGGCCTATCTTAATTCGATGGAAGGCATAATTCTTAGAGAGATGGTTCTTTCTGAAGGAAGAGATGCTAAGTTTGTAGCCTTACAAGTAATCGAAGAAGCTATTGAAGGCGGAAGGGTAACTCCCGAATTACAGGAAGCTCTTGATTCTCTTGCGACTGTAGGTCTTACTTCGGTTGTACGTGAAAACGGAAGGCTTGCAAACAACTATCCGGATGTCAGAAGAGAAGCTTGCCGCCTTTTAGGAAAAGTTAAAAACGAGCAGGCAAAAAAGTCTCTTATGACGGTTATGTACACTGATAATGAGCCGGTAGTAATAATGGAAGCCGTTAAATCCTTAGGTGAGTTAGGTTTTAACAATAATGATGAAGTTGTAGACATGATAAACTTTATCAATCGAAAATTCGACATTATCAATCCTACAAGCTCCTTAGCTCTTGAAGTTCTTAATGCTTATGAAAAATTAGCTCCCACCGTAAAAAATAAGAGAGGGATGACTGAAAGTATTATGAGAATTGCCAATAACTTTAACTACATAACTCCTGTTAGAAACAGAGCTCTGGAAGTTTTAAAATCAATAATGGCCGGACAAAATAAGAACTAAAATTTAACTAAAAATAATGAAAGAGCTGATTTTAGCTTCTGCATCACCCAGACGAAAAGAGATACTCGATTCGCTGGGTGTTTTATTTTCCGTTAAAATTTCAAATTTTGATGAATCTTCAATAACCGAAAAGGATCCCGTAAAAAGGTGTATTTTAACTGCACGCGGTAAGGCTGAAAACCTTTTTAAGACCTTGCCGCAAAATGAGGGCGCCCAAAAGCTTATCTTGGCGGCAGATACCCTTGTTTTTGCCGAAAATACTGCCTTTCCAAACGAGAAAATAATCTTCGGCAAGCCTAAAAACGAAAAAGAAGCCGAGATGATGCTCAAAAGTCATTCCGGCTCGCTTCATTTTGTGGTGAGTGCAATCTGCCTGCTCGATTGTAAAACAGGCCAAATAAACGAAAAACACAGTGTTTCTAAAGTTTTCTTTAAAAAGCTTTCCGATAAAGAAATTTCCGCCTATCTAAAAACCGATGAATGGAAGGATGCTGCAGGGGCTTATAAAATTCAAGGTAAGGCTTCCTTTTTTATCGAAAAAATCGAAGGCTCATATACCGGCATAGTCGGTCTTCCGGTCAGGGAATTGTATGAAATCTTAAATAAAACCGAATTTAGGATTCTTTAAACGAAAAACCGCCGAATTTCAAGTTTTTAGATAAAACTCTTTTAGGTAAATCTTGTCAAGCACTATACAAAATCTTCAAAAAACTATATAATAGCCTCATGCCGTTTTTTACGGTAAATATCCGGGAGGATTTACGGTTCTAAGATCAGCCCCTAGTCGGCTTGATGGGCTGTAGTCTGTTCCGAGAAATAGAGAAGGCAGGAGCTTTTTAGCTCCAAAGGAGAAACACATGGCAGTAGTAACCATGAAAAACTTACTTGAATCAGGCGTACATTTCGGCCATCAAGTAAAACGCTGGGATCCGAGAATGAAAAAATACATTTTTTCGGAAAGAAACGGAATTCATATCATCGATTTACAAAAAACAATCGTTGCAATCCGTGAGGCCTATGAAGCTGTTCGCAAAACAACTTCGGAAGGAAAGTCGGTTTTGTTCGTAGGAACAAAAAAACAAGCCCAGCAGACAATTCAAAAAGAAGCTGAAAGATGCGGAATGTTCTATATTAACAACCGCTGGCTCGGCGGAATGCTCACAAACTTTTCAACAATCAAAAAGAGCTTGGCCCGTCTTAAGAAAATCGAAAAAATGGAAGTTGACGGGACATTCGATAACCTTACAAAAAAAGAAATCGCTTCCCTACAAAAAGAAAAATCAAAGCTCGAAAAAAACTTAGGCGGTATTAAGGAGATGAAGGATCTTCCCGGAATCCTCTTTATAATCGATACCCGAAAAGAAGAAATTGCTATCAGAGAAGCCCGTTCCTTAGGTATTCCCATCATCGCTGTTGTAGACACCAACTGCAACCCCGAGGGCATCGACTATCCGATTCCCGGAAACGATGATGCCATCAGAGCTATTTCGCTTTTTACGGGTGTAATCGCCAATGCCGTTATCGAAGCCGATAACGAGCACGGTCTTAAAATCATCGAAAACCTTCAAGAAGATGAAGAGTCAGGTGATTCAGGTGTTGATCCCTATCAGGATAGAGAAGAAGAAATTACCGATTATTCAAACTACACTCCCAAAGATGAAGCTTCCGGAGATGATGAGGATGAAGAAGATAATTCTCTCGTAAATGATGAGGATTTATACGACGACAAATAAGGAGATTCGATAAACATTCCGGCTTGAAATACAAGCCTCCATGTTTATCTTCGAGTTTTTATAGGAGAAATTTATGGATATTAAAGCATCTGATGTAAAAGAATTACGCGATAAAACCGGTGCAGGTATGATGGAGTGCAAAAAAGCCTTGCAGCACTGCAACGGAGACGCTAAAGAGGCTGAAAAATACTTAAAAGAAAAAGGTTTGGCCGCTGTAGAAAAGCGTGCTGACAGAGTAACCAGCGAAGGTATCATCGTTATCAAAAGCGATCACAAAAAAGCCGTTATGCTCGAAATGACTTGCGAGACGGACTTTGTTGCAAAAAATGCGGACTTTATCGCTGTAGGAGAAGACATTGCAAAAACAGCCTTTGATAAGGACATTTCTGAAGTTACACCCGAGCTCAATGATAAGCTCTTGGATTTAGCTACCCGTGTACGAGAGAACATGAACCTTACACGCTTAATCAACGTAAAGGCCGGTGCAGACGAGTACCTTTCACGCTATATTCACTCCGACAAAAAAACCGGTGTTATTATAGTTTTAAAGTCGGATAAGCCTGAAATCTTTGAAAAGACTGAGGTGCAGGAATTTGCTTATGACTGCTGTTTACATGCAGCCGCCTTTATGCCTCTCTATGTTAAAAAAGAAGACGTAGATGCAGCCTATATCAAAGAGCAAGAAGAAATCTTTAAAGGTCAGGTTGCCGAGTTGAATAAGCCGGATAACGTAAAAGAAGGAATTGTTAAGGGAAAAATTTCAAAACACTTATCCGAAATATGCTTCCTTGAACAAGCCTTTGTCAAAGATGACAAACTTTCCGTTTCAAAGAAAATGGCCGAGGTCGGCAAAGAAGCCGGCGGCTCTTTGAGCTTGTCGAAATTGGTTATTTTTCAATTAGGACTTGGAATGTAAATTAAAACCTTTTAATGCTGCGGGGTTTATCCTTGCAGCATTAATTCTTATGTGTTAAAATAAAATATAATCGGAGGCAAATTATGATAGAGGAAGTTAAAAAAAATTGTGAAGAAAAAATGAAAAAAACGGTTGTCGCATTAAAAGAAGAATTCAATATGTTGAGAACCGGACGAGCATCTTCTGCTCTTTTTGATAAGATAAGAGTAAATTGCTATGGCGAGTCCACTCCTCTTAACCAACTTGCAAATATTTCTATCCCTGAAGCAAGGCTTGTAGTGATTCAGCCCTGGGATAAGGGCTTATTGGTCGAAATCGAAAAGGCTGTTCTGCAGGCTGACCTTTCGGTTAATCCTACAAATGACGGAAAGGTTATCCGTATTGCAATTCCGCCGTTGACCGAAGATCGCAGAAAAGACCTTGCAAAAAAGGCAAAGACCATTGCCGAAAATTCGCGGGTTTCAGTGCGTAATATCAGACGTGACGGAATCGATGAGGCAAAAAAATTACAAAAGGACGGAAAGATAAGCGAAGATCAGTTAAAGACGGCTGAGGACGCTTTCCAAAAATCCACCGATGCTTACATTGCCGAAATAAACAAGGTACTTGAAGCAAAAGAAAAAGAAATAATGGAAAACTAAATGTCCGATGAGCTAAAACATATCGCCATTGTCATGGACGGCAATGGCAGATGGGCAAAAAAGAGAGGCCTTCCCCGTTCTATGGGACATAAGGAAGGGCTTAATACGGTCAAAAGGATAACAAAGGCCGTATCCGATTTAGGAATTCCTTATATAACGCTTTATATATTTTCTACCGAAAACTGGAAAAGGACCGAAGCGGAGGTGGGCTTTTTAATGGGGCTTATCAAACAGCATTTAAAAGCCGAGCTTAAATTTTATGCCGATAATAATATACGCATCGAGCACATAGGCAATTTAAGCGGATTACCTCAAGACATTCAAGATGAAATTAATTCGGTAAGGGATAAAACTTCCGCTTATACGGGAACTGCAATTGTGCTCGGTATAAATTACGGAGCACATGATGAAATCTTACGAGCTATAAAGAAACTGAATTCCGATGAGCTCGCTTCAATAAATGAAGAATCGTTTTCTTTAAAATTGGACACGGGGAAAATTCCTCCCGTTGATTTGCTTATCAGGACAGGTGGAGAAAAACGTTTAAGTAATTTTTTGCTTTGGCAAAGTGCTTATGCGGAACTATATTTTACGGATACCTTGTGGCCCGATTGGACTGTAGAAAATTTATATGAAGCAATAGAAGATTATAAAAAAAGAAACAGGCGTTACGGAAATGCCTAATGTAATAAATGGAGAAATAAAATGAAAATAAAAAAACTTATTGAAAGGCTTATCATATTTTTTGTAGGAGCACCTTTAGTTTTAGCTTCAATTTATTTTTTGCCTCATTATAATTTCTTGGTTTATCATATCGAATTGTTTATTGCAGCCCTTATTGCAAATTATGAGATCTATAATATTTTGTCCCAAAGGTCTCCTGCCTATCCTAAAAAGATACTTGCTTGTTTCGGTACGATTTTAGTTCTGTCATCATATCTGATAGGCTTACATGCCGTACCATTTCAATATATCTTCATTGTGTTCGGCTGTGTAACAGTCGGAATGATGTTTATGGAAGTTATATTTTCATTCTCGGGAAATTTTACCAACAGCATTGCCCGTCTCACAACCGGAGTGTTTATGCTGATTTATCCTTGGGGGTTGACGGTTTTTTTATCTGCAATTGCGAGCCTTCCAAATGCAGGCGCCCTTATCATCATGTTTTTCCTTATGACATTCGGCTGTGATTCCTTTGCATGGCTTTTCGGTATGCTGCTCGGAAAAAACAACAGAGGTTTTATTAAGGCAAGCCCCAAAAAAAGTATTGTAGGTTTTATAGGCGGCTTCATAGGTTCCATCACAGCCGCCGTTGCTTCATTTTATTTTTTTAATAAACAATTTAACGGAAAATTAAGAGAGCTTATAATAATAGCTCTTTTTACGGCCCTCTTTGCCATAATCGGAGATATAATAGAATCTATCTTGAAGCGTTCTGCAGACGTAAAGGATTCGGGGAAGGTAATTTTAGGACGCGGCGGAATTCTTGACAGTATTGATTCCCTGCTTATAGCAGCTCCCGTATTCTATACCCTTTGTATGTTCTTATTAGGCGGCTTTTAATGGGAAGAAAAAGGGTTGTCGTTCTCGGTGCCGGAGGCTCAATCGGAAAAAACAGTCTGGAAATAATAAGAAGGTTTCCCGATAGGTTTGAACTTGCAGGTTTTTCGGTTCATTCGAATTCGGGCTTTGCAAAAACTCTTCTAGCCGAATTTACTGATGCACAATTTGTTTCTACAAAAAAAAAGAATTCTAATTTAAAACACGAGATAGATGAGGAAGCTGTTAGACGACTGATTGAAAAATCAAAGGCCGACATTGTTATAAACGGTATAGCGGGTTCGGCAGGCTTAAAGGCCTCGGTAGAAGTTATAAAAAGCGGCTTGGATTTGGCTCTTGCAAATAAAGAAACTATAGTGGAAGCAGGGGAGCTGATTTTTCAAGATGCCGAAAAGTCGGGCAGTACAATAATTCCCGTCGATTCGGAACACGCTGCAATTTTTCAGCTTATAAATGCCCACAAAAAAGGAAATATCGAAAAGATTATAATTACCGCCTCAGGAGGCCCCTTTTTAAATACGCCGAGAGAAAAGCTTAGCACAATTAAGCTTGAAGATGCCTTAAAGCATCCGACATGGAAGATGGGCGGAAAGATTTCGATAGATTCGGCTTCTCTTGCAAATAAGGCCTTGGAAGTGATTGAGGCCGTAAAGCTCTTTTCTTTTCCGCCCGAAAAAATCGAAGTTACGGTCCATCCTCAAAGTATAATCCATTCGATGGTACAGTGTAAAAACGGAGAGATATTTGCTCAAGCCTCTCCTCCCGATATGAAAAATCCTATTTTAAATGCTTTAAGTTTTCCGAAGATGCCTGAAAGCTTTTTAAAGCCCTTGGATTTTTCTCAAATTATAAAGTTGGAATTTATGCCTCCCAGAACAGATGATTTTCCCATGCTGGCTTTGGGCTTTGAGGCGGCTGGAAAAGGTGGCGCCTATCCCATAGCCTTTAATGTTGCAAATGAAGAAGCCGTTGATGCCTTTATCAAAGGAAAAATAGGCTTTACGGATTTAGCCGATATTACGCAAGAAGTTTTAAATTCGGATTGGACTATGAAACCTTCTTCTTATGAAGAAGTTTATGACTATGAAAACAGAGCAAGAGCGATCGCTTTGGCAAGGATACTTGACAGAGTAAACGGCTTGCAATAAAAATAAAATGGAATAATTTATGGTTAAGATTTTAATAGGTTTGATTATATTGAGTATCATGGTCTTTATCCATGAGCTTGGACATTTTATTGCCGCAAAACTCTGCGGTGTTGTGGTCGAAAGTTTTTCGATAGGCTGGGGTCCTGTTCTTTTTAAAAAAAAGAAGGGAGATACGGAATATAGAATCTCTGCAATTCCCATGGGCGGTTATTGCGGCATGAAGGGAGAAAAAGCCTTTCAGCAGGCAATCGAAGAAAATCTCCCTGCAATCCCGAAAAAAGAAGGAGAGCTTTACGGGGTGCATCCTTTTAAGCGGATTATAATTGCCTTTGCCGGTCCCTTTGCAAACTATATAAGTGCGGTTCTTGCTCTGGCTATTGTAAGTGCTATAGGTTCAAGCTATTACACAAGCTCGAATAAGATAGCTCCCGTTTACTATTATAACGAAGCCGACGATTCTCCCGCCCGCGAGGCGGATTTAAGGATGGGGGATGTAATTTTAAGCATTAACAGCGAAAAGACCGAAACCTTTGCCGATATCGTGCGCCTCATTGTGCCTGAAGCAAAGGAAGAGGTTACGCTGGAAATAGAAAGAGAAGGGCAAATCCTCACAAAAAAACTTAGGCCAAAACTCGATCCAAAAACAGGTGCAGGTATAATAGGCTTTTATTCTTTTATTCCCCTTGAAATTGACGGTGTAAAGCCTTCTTCATCTGCCGAACTTGCAGGTCTTAAAAAAGGCGACCTTATTACGGAAGTGAACGGAATTGAAGTTGCCAATACGGTAGACTTAAACCGTGCCCTAGACGGTATAAGCGGCAAGACTGCCGAATTAGGCATTTTAAGGGACGGAAACAAGATTACAAAAACCGTAAACCTTATCAGAACCGAAAACGGAATAGACCTTGGGCTAAATATTAAAAACATCAAGGTAGAGATTCCAGGAACAGGCATTTTTAAAAGCATAGTGAACGGCTTTGTTTTAACTCACAAGGCCTTTATTTTGACATTTAAAAGTTTAGGCCTTTTGTTTAAGGGAGTTGACTTTAGGCAAGCCGTTTCAGGTCCCGTACGCATTACCCACATGTTGGGTGATGTTGCCGCCCAAGGTTTTAAGGCCGGCTTTTTAATCGGGCTTTCGGATATCTTAAACTTTGTAAGCATAATTTCTATTTCTCTTTTTATAATGAATTTATTGCCGATTCCGATTTTGGACGGAGGCTTAATTCTTTTTGCCTTTATAGAATTTATATTTAGAAGGCAAATCCATCCGAAAGTGCTGTACTATGTTCAGTTTATCGGCATAGCCTTTATCGGCATAGTTTTTATATTCGCCCTCTGGGGAGACATAGGATATTTTTTAGGAAGGTAAGTTTTTTAATATGAAGAAGATTTGTTTTACCATTATAGTTTTTGCTTTGAGTATTTTTTTATTTTCTTGTAATGTAAAAAATGATGAAAAGATTGTTTCGGGTATTTTTGAAGGAAAGGCCGAAAGCTTGATGGGAAATATAAGCGTAAGGGTTGTGATAGAAAAAAGCGAAATTAAAAATATAGATATCTTAGAGTATGCCGATACGCCCGGCTACAGCGATACCGTTTTTGAATACCTGCCTAAGCGGGTTATCGAGAAGGACTCTACAGATGTGGACCTTGTGGCCGGTGCTACCTTAACGAGTAAGGCTTTTTTAGAGGCGGTAAATGACGCCTTAAAAAAAGCCGGTCTCTATGTCGAAAAAGAATAAGCCTTGTTAAGTAGGGATGCCCTATTGTACTACAATATTTACGAGCTTATCGGGCACTGTAATTATCTTTTTAATTTCCTTGCCTTCAATGTTGCGGATGGCTCCCTCATTCGATAGAGCAAGGCGCTCCAGTTCCTCTTTAGAGGTTCCTGCTTCTGCCTCAAACTTACCTCGGAGTTTTCCGTTTACCTGTACTACCACAGTGCAGGTTTGGTCAACGCAGAATTTTTCGACGAACATCGGCCAGTGAGAATAGGCTATCGATTCATCATTACCCATCTTTTGCCAAAGCTCTTCAGCCAAGTGAGGAGCGTAGGGGTTTAAAAGTTTTACAAAATTATACCAAACATAGTGGGGTATTTTTTTGTGCTTTGAAACCTCGTTTATAAAAATCATCATCTGGCTTATAGCAGTGTTAAAGTTAAGAGAGGCTGTGTCCTCGGTTACCTTTTTTATGGTCTTATTTAAAAGAACTGTCAAGGTCTTGGTTTCAGGGGTCGAGGTATCGTTGACGGGAGTTTTATATATTTCCCTGTCGGACAGATTCCAGATTTTTTCCAAAAATCTAAATACGCCCATGATGCCGCTTGTGTTCCAAGGTTTTGAAACCTCTAAGGGGCCTAAGAACATTTCGTAGAGGCGCAGAGTGTCTGCCCCATATTCCTTTATGATGTCGTCAGGATTGATAACATTCTTTAAGCTCTTGGACATCTTGGCTATTACCTGTTCAAGTTTTTCTCCGGTTTCGATGTCTTCAAATTCGGTTTCAGATATTTTTTTAACCTTATCGACAGGAACAAGGCTTTTGTTTTTTCTCATGTAGGCAAAGGAGGTTATCATTCCCTGATTTATAAGCCGTGTAAAGGGCTCTTTTGTAGAGACCAGACCCAGATCATACAAGACCTTGTGCCAAAACCTTGCATATAATAGATGGAGAACTGCATGTTCGGTTCCTCCAACATAGAGATCGACAGGCATCCAGTAATCGCATTTTTCTTTGTCGGCAAAGGCTTCGTTGTTATGAGGGTCTATAAAGCGGAGATAGTACCAGCAAGAACCTGCCCACTGAGGCATTGTATTGGTTTCCCGTTTTGCTTCCTTTCCGCATTTTGGGCATTTTGTATTTACCCAAGAGTCAATAGCCGCCAAGGGGCTTTCTCCGGTACCTGTTGGAGCATAGCTTTCTACTTGGGGAAGGGTTAGGGGGAGGTCATGTTCGTTCAGGGGAACTATGCCGCAAGAGGGGCAGTGTACCAATGGTATGGGCTCACCCCAATAGCGCTGACGGCTGAAAATCCAGTCACGGAGCTTGTAGTTTACGGCTCTTTTTGCAATGCCTAAGTTTTCAAGATGTTCCGTGATCTTTGTTTTTGCTTCTTCCGTTTTTAGGCCGTCAAATTGTTTTGAGTTTACCGAATAGCCGTCCTCGGTTGTACAAGCTTTAGGCTCCTCAGAAAAGTCTCTTTTTCCGCTTTCCCATTCTTCCGCACCGGCTACAACCTTGATTTTAGGCAGATTGAATTGGGCAGCAAACTCAAAGTCTCTTTCGTCATGGGCGGGTACTGCCATAATTGCTCCCGTGCCGTAGGAGATTAAAATATAGTCCGAAATCCAGACGGGGATTTTTTGTTCCGTCAATGGATTGATTGCATAGGCTCCCGTAAAAACGCCTGTCTTGTTTTTTGCAAGGTCTGTTCTTTCGAGGTCGCTTTTTTTTGCGGCCTCTTCGATATAAGCGGCAACGGCTTTTTCTTGGTTACTTGTAGTTATGCTTTTTACGAGTTCGTGTTCCGGGGCCAAGACCATGTAGGTAGCTCCGAAGATCGTGTCGGGGCGGGTTGTATAAACCTTGATTTTTTGCCCCGTTTCTTTTCCGTCCTTATCGACTAGGGCAAAGTCAACCTCAGCCCCGGTGCTTTTGCCTATCCAATTTTTTTGCATAATTTTGATGGATTCGGGCCAGTCAAGCTCGTCTAAATCTTCCAAGAGACGTTCGGCATATTCGGTTATCTTTAAAATCCACTGTCTCAAGTTTTTGCGTTGAATTTGAGCTCCGCATCTTTCGCATTTTCCGTCCTTTACTTCTTCATTGGCAAGGCCTGTTAAGCAGGAAGGGCACCAGTTGATGGGGGCTTCTTTTTCGTAGGCCAATCCCTTTTTAAATAATTGGAGGAAAATCCACTGGGTCCATTTATAATAGGATTCTTCGCTTGTAGAGATTTCCCTATCCCAGTCATAGCTTAAGCCGATGGACTTTATCTGCTTTCTAAATGTTTCCATATTTTTTCGGGTAGTGATAAGAGGATGAATTCCTGTCTTTATTGCATAGTTTTCTGCAGGCAGTCCGAAGGAATCAAAGCCCATCGGGTGGAGTACATTGTATCCGCTCATGCGTAAAAACCGGCTGTAAATATCCGTTGCTGTATAGCCTTCAGGGTGCCCTACATGGAGCCCGTCTCCCGAAGGATAGGGAAACATATCCAAAATATAGAGTCTCTTATCCTTAGGATAATTTTTGTCTTCAACTGTTTTAAAGGTTTTGTTTTCTTCCCAATATTTTTGCCATTTGGGTTCTATCGTGCTAAAAGGATAAGCCATATTTTACTCCAAGAAAATTGATGAATCTATCAAAATTGACGGAAAATATTCTATAGAAAAGAGGAGAAAAATGCAAGTGCCGATGAAAAATGTACTTCCATGTACATTTTTCATCTTAGAGTTTTAGACTTGCGTCTAAAACTCTCAAGGCTGGAAACACCGGCATCCGTGCCGGTTGGGGAATGTACATCCTGAGTCCGATTTTCATCTTATAGAAAATATTGTAAAGACAACAGGCTTAAGCCGTGAGGAAATTGAAAAGATCAATTAAATAGGGGAGGACAGCCTCCCCGGCTTGTTACAAAGTTTAAGGTCAATTCTTATATTGCCCAGTTTCCGTTTTTTAGGATTTGAACTTGGGTTCCGTCTTTTTTTACGCCTATAACGGAAAGTTCGGGGCCGCCTACCATGAAGTCGACGTGAATGATCGAATTGTTCATTCCAATTTTTTTCTTGTCTTCATCGGAAAATTCTGCTCCGCCTTTTATGTTTTCGCTGTAGGCATTTCCTATGGCAAAATGACAGGAGGCATTTTCGTCGAAAAGGGTGTTTTTAAAAAGGACTCCGGTATTGCTGATGGGAGAGTCATCTGCGACCAGAGCTACCTCGCCCAATCGGCGGGCTCCTTCATCGGAATCTAATAGGGATTGAAGCACATCCTTTCCTTCTTTGGCATCGAAGTCTATAACCTTTCCATCCTTAAAGGTAAAATGGAAATCGTTGATAATTCTTCCTCTGGCAGCCAAGGGTTTTGTGGCTTTTAATGTTCCGTTTACCTTAAAGGCATGGGGCATCGAAAATACTTCTTCGGTTGGGATATTGGCCATAAAGACATCTCCTCGGGTGCTCTTGCCTGAGCCGCCTACCCAGCGGTGCCCTTCGGTAAGATATACTTCCAAGTCTGTTCCCGGGCCCTTGTATAAGAGCTTTTCAAAGGCCATTTCGTTTAAAAAGTTTTGATGCTTTTTTAAGGCTGCATCGTGTTCTTTCCATGCGGCGACAGGGTCGTCCATGCTGACCCTTGTTGCATCGAAGACCTTTTCCCAAAGTTTTGTAAGGGCTTGCTCTTCAGGTAATTCCGGAAAGACCGATTTTGCCCAAGCCGGAGTAGGGTGGGCCGCAACGCACCATTTTACATGGTTTTCCATAGTGTATTTCATTATGGGCTTTGAAGCTATGGCTCTGGTTTTGTTCCATTCCGAAACTTTTTTTGCATCTGCATTTTTTAAGAGTTCCGGATTGTCGGCTACTATTGCAAGGCGATGATAGTTATTTTTATAAGCCGCTTCCATGTAGTCGATTTTAAATTTAGGCATTTCCTTAAAGATGCTTTCGTCTCCATAGGCATAGCGGGCAAGAGTCATCTCATCATCCGAAAAATCATAGACAACATCCTTAGCTCCCATCTTATAAGCCTGTTTTGTAACTTCACGAACCATGCCGATTGAGTGTTCGTTTACAAGTACAAATATTCCGTCGCCCTTTTGTATATTAAGGCCGACTTTTAAAATAAGTTCAACATACTTTTCTATATTTCGTTTAAAATCCATAAAATCCTCCAACGAATACTTATATGTCCGGTACTGTAACATAAATATGGAAAAAAGTAAATAAAAACTTGAAAATTCGGTTATTCAATGGTAAGATTATAATAGCTTTGACTAAGGTTTTCTTGGTCTTAAAAATAGGAGGAAGCTAATGAATAAAAAGCTTGTATGGATGATTTTTATAGCATTCATCATTGGTTTGGTTGTCGGTATCGTCCTTTGGCAAACAGGTGTAGATGTCGGCGGTTATGTAACTTGGGTATCGCCTTTTGGAAATATCCTTGTATCTATGTTAAAGATGATCGTTATTCCGGTTATCTTTTTGTCTCTTATTTCCGGTGCTGCTTCTTTGCCGACAAAGGAATTCGGTAAGATAGGAGTTAAGGTTGTAGTCTGGTATTTTGTTACCTCATTGTTTGCAGCGATTGTAGGATCTTTTCTTGCCCTTGCCTTTAATCCGGGATCGGGAACTTCACACTCAGAATGGGCGAGCCTAATGAGTATGGGTTCAGCCGAGATTGCTCCGGCTTCTGCAGGCTCTCTTGCAGATGTATTTTTAGATATGTTCCAAAATCCCTTTAAAGCCCTTGCTCAAGGAAACTTCTTGGCTATCATTGTTTTTGCTATTGCATTCGGTATTGCTTTAAAAATAATTTCCGAGAAAAATGATGCAAAATTACAGGAAGGTGCAAAGTTATTTTTAAATATCGTTGAAACTTGTAAGGAAACCGTATTTAAGATGGTTGACTGGATATTGGCTTATTCGCCCATAGGTGTGTTTTGTTTAACTTCTGTAAACTTTGCACAATACGGTTCAAAACTTTTCGGCCCATATATAATGCTTACATTGGGTGTTGTTCTCGGTATTATTGCAATGGTCTTCATTGTTTATCCCATAATGATTGCCGTTTCGACACGCAAGAACCCGATTAAGATTATGATGCAGATACGCGAACCCATGCTTACTGCCTTTGTTACCCGAAGCTCTGCCGCTTCTCTTCCCGTATCTTTGAGAACGGCAAAAGAAAACTTGCACATAAGCGATAACCTTTCATCATTCGCCCTTCCCCTAGGCTCGACCGTAAATATGGACGGGGTATGTGTTCACTTACCTATGTTTGCTGTTTTGGCTGCCAATATGTTCGGGGCGGATATCGGTTTTACAGCCCTTTTGGTTTTGGTAATTACGACAGTCCTTGCCTCGGTAGGTGCAGGCGGTGTTCCGGGCGGCAGCTTAATGCTCTTATTCATTATTTTGCAGAATATGAATTTGGATCCGGGCCAGATTGCTATTATAGTCGGACTCGCCCTCGGTATCAATCCAATCCTCGATATGTTTGAAACGATGAACAACGTTGCGGGAGACTTGGTCTGTACCTATTGTGTTGCCGATATGTCTGATATGATTGAAAAGGATTCTTAATCTTTTATTATTGTCATATCGTTTGCCTGATATTCGGGCATAAAGCGTTTTACAAGGCCGGTTTCAAATTGGATGTTTACTACAAGTTCTCCGCTTGAAATATCGGCCTTAATTATTGCCCCGTAGCCGTAATCGTCGTGATAAATTTTTTCTCCCTTCTTCCATTTGGAAAGGAGGGGATGTTCTTCTTTTTTTGTGCTAAAATCGGCAGGGATTTGTTTCCCGAAGCTGCCTGAAAAAGTAGAATAAGGAGATGAAGCCTCCGAGATGTTTACTAGGTCTTTATCTATTTCAAAGATAAAGCGGCTTGGCTGGGTAAATGTCAGGCTGCCGTATAGGCGGCGCGAGGAGCAGCTTGTCATGTAGAGTGCATCCTTTGCACGGGTGCAGGCTACATACATAAGTCTTCTTTCTTCTTCAAGCTCATCAAAGTTTCCGTTGTCGCGGGGAAAGACTCCCGTTTCAAGGCCCGTGATAATTACGTTTTTAAATTCCAAGCCTTTTGTGTTATGAATGGTTATGAGATTTACGGAATCTTTTTTTTCTTCGGACTCGGCAAGGCTTCTATCCAATTCGATGTGCTCTAAAAATTCGCTCAAGCCCTTTACCGAAAAATCGTAGAGCGAGGCAGTGTTTGCAAGCTCGTTTAAGTTTGCAGTCTTTTGGGTGCCGGAAGCCGAGTCTACCGATTCGTAATATTCGGCAAAGCCCGATTGTTTTAAAACCTCATAGATAAAAGGAGCCAAGCCTTCGCCCTTTGGTTCTTCTTTTTTAAAAAAGATGTCTCCGGCTTCTATTATACTGCGTAATTCCTTTATGGTGTTTAAAAAATTCTTTAGGCCATCCTTGGCTTTTTTTGTGAGGGAGACCGAATTCATAAGCACAGACATGGCCGAGATGTAATCGTCCTTGGACTCCAACATGAGTTCATCGCTTTTTTGAGAGAACATAAGTTCTCGAGAAAGATCAATTAATTTTTTTTGAGTAATTTCTCCTACACCTCGTGCAGGCTTGTTTATGATGCGCCTTAAAGCCACCTCGTCCCTTCCGTTTGAAATAAGGGCAAGAACGGCAAGAGCATCCTTTATTTCTTCCCGCTCATAAAATTTTAAGGTGCCTATGACCTGATATGGAATTTTTTTGTGTAAAAAATCCGTTTCAAAATTTAAGGATTGGGCGTTAGTCCTGTACAAGACAGCCCAGTCGGAATATGCTCCTCCGTTTTCGACCTCTTGCGATATAAGGCGGGCACAAAGTTCTGCCTCGGTTTCCTGATTGGGCAAAAAATAAATATGAGGCTTTTGTCCCTTTCCTCTTTCGGCAACAAGGGTTTTACCGAGACGGCCCGTATTCTTTTTTACGACGGAATCTGCGACCGCAAGAATTTCCGAATATGAGCGGTAATTTTTTTCGAGCTTTATTATCTTCGTGTTTTTAAAAGTATCGGCAAAGGTTAATATGTTTTGAACTTCGGCTCCGCGGAAACGGTAGATAGATTGGTCATCATCTCCTACAACACAGATATAGGTATTTTCTCCTGTGAGGACTTTTAAGAATTCAAATTGGGCTATGTTCGAGTCCTGATATTCATCGACCATTATTACGGAAAATCGGTTTTGAATAGAGGCTCTGATTTGCGGATTTTCTTTTAAGAGCATAACAGGAATCATGATGAGATCCCCGAAGTCTACGTTTCCGGTTTCTTTTAGTCTCTTTTGATAGTCGGCATAGATTTTTGCAAACTCTGGATTAGGATCAACTTCCTGCAAAAGCGGATCATCGGGGAGAAGGCAATAATCCTTTGCACGCGAAATTTTTTTTATGATACCGCGGGCCGCATTTTTTGTAAGGGCGGGAGAGGCTTGGGTTAAAAGGGAAAGAGCGTCGTCATCATCATAGATTGTAAAATTATGTGAAAGCCCTGCCCATTCCGCATACATACGCAAGATCCACGCTCCGAAGGAGTGAAAGGTTCGGATCATTGCCCGCTCTGCTCTTTTATCCAGATTAGATGCTCTTTCGGACATTTCTTTGGCAGCCTTGTTTGTAAATGTTACGGCGAGGATTCGTTCAGGCTCGATATTATGTTCGGCAATAAGGTATGCAATCTTGGTGGTAATAACCCGGGTCTTTCCCGAGCCCGCTCCCGCAAGAATCAAAAGAGGAGAACCCTGATGCTTAACAGCCGAAAGCTGCTCTTCATTAAGAATGTTCAAATAATCCGGTTGAGCCAAAACAATCCTCCCAAAAAATTAAAAACCTTTCAGTTAAGCTAAGGCTTTGCATTGTACCATGTTTTTACGGATTGTACAAGGGAAGAATTGAAGGGATTGATTGATGGTGCTAGGCTGAATTTAAAAATCGGTATTAAAATATTCTTTTTTCCAGTTCATTGTAAAAATATTCTTCAATATCTGATTCCTTTAGGTTTTTAAATACCGCCTCCCATGATAATTGAATAAAGTTTCGGCTGTTTTTCAATGAATTTATAAATAATTTAAAATCGGAATCTTGATTCTCGTTAGAAAATAATTTTTGGGGAGCGAGATTTATCAGTTTAAAATTATTTTCTGCAAATATATTTCCTATAGTCCAATTTCTGATTAATTCATAATATGATGATTTTTTTGCCGCTTCAATATCGGTATAAAATTTATCCAATAAGTATTTATCATAATTTCTATTGTCTGCTGCTTGCTTATCATTTCCGGATTTTACTTTTACTTCTACAAACACTGATTCAGACTTTGTGATAATTATAATATCCGGTTCTGTGTAATATTTTTTGTCTTCTCCGAGGCTGTCACAGATATGTTTTAAATTTTCCGTACATCCCAAATCACGATTTATTTGAGGAACTCCCCACATTAGAATTTCCGAAATTTCATCTTCCAAATTTAAGATTTTTTGCAAGACAGGAAGTTTATCATTTACAAGAAAATATTTAATGAATATCCAGCTGACGGCATCCTCGGATGTGGAAAACCCCAGTTTAATTTTTTTATTTTCTCTATTGGTTGTGTTTAATGTTTTTTCAAGAGTCTCATTCAGATGTTCTAATAAATTGCTAGGAATATTATTTCTGTAATCTTTATAAATAAAGGTAGGATTTATCTGAGCATTTGATGCTCCGATTTGACACTGTATACAACGCCTGATACAATCCTCGTATTTTGAGACTTTTTTTGATTTGATATCAAATTCCTGCATAATGGACTTACACTTCGGACATTTTATTTTTTCCATATTCGCCTTCTTTTCCTTGCCATTATAACATATTTGGAGTAAATAAAACAATTGTCGTTTAAACCTGCATCCATACACATATTCGGCCTTTTATGGTATAATATAAGCCGTAGGAGCTCACGGTTACATGAAATCTAAACCCATAAAAAAAATAGCCTTATGCATTATTTTTCTCTTTGCTTTAATTTTAATAGGAATTGTAAGTATAAACATCTACATGCTTAGCTATTCAAAACCTTATATTTATAAAAACATTTCCGCCTTGCCGGAAAAATATGTTGTGATTGTACCCGGAGCTAAGGTATATAAAAACACGGTTTCACATGTTGTGAGGGATAGGATCGAGGCCGCCGTAAATTGTTTAAAAAACAAAAAAGCTGAAAGAGTTTTGATTTCAGGCGACCACGGAAGAAAGGGTTATGATGAGGTAAACAGAATGCGTATTTTTATGCAGGATGTTTACGGCACTGATGAGAATCTAATCTTTATGGATCATGCTGGTTTTTCTACCTATGAAACAATGTACCGTGCCCGGGAAATCTTTTGTATTGAAGATGCCGTTGTGGTAACACAGGCCTTCCATACCGCAAGAGCCGTCTACATAGGAAGAAAACTAGGCCTCGATGTTATAGCCTATGAAGCTCCTGAGGTTTTAAGGTACAGCAGGGAAACCCGTATCAGCTGGGAAATAAGAGAAGCTCTAGCAAGGGTAAAAACCTTCTTTTTGGTAATGTTCAATGTGAAGCCTACATTCCTCGGCAAGAAAATACCGATAACTGGAAATGCAAAAGACTCATGGGATTTTTAAAAATAAAGCGTAAAAATAAAGCTAAAAAATGAACTTGAAAAAAACGGATATTTACGATAAAATAATCATAGTTAGTTTATATTGACGGAGGAATCTATGTCGTATGAAACTCTTGTTGAACAGATAAAAACCTTACCGGATGTTTGTTTGGAGGATATTTCCAAATATGTGCAGTTTTTAATGTATCAATATGGACACGAAAAGATGTCTCTTTTAAAAGAATCGGATGAAGAATTTGAAGCCAATATGAATAAAGGTTTTACCGATATGATTAATGGAAATGTAACTCCTTTAAACGATGCTTTTGAAGAAATAAAGTCAAGGTTTATTTAATGAAATATCAAGTTGTTATTTCAGATCAAGCAAAAGAAGATTTAAGCAGTATTTATTCTTACATATTAAATAATTTAAAATCAAAAATTAATGCCGATGCCGTTTTTAACCGTCTTTATGAAGCAATGCAAGACTTGAATTTTATGCCGTCTCGGTATCATAGGATATCCAAAAGAACCATGGTTATCTCGTGGGATAAGATTCTTTAGTGTAGGTAATTATTCAATCTTTTACGCAGTTGATGAAGATACTTTAACTGTTACAATTATTCATGTGGTTTGCGGAGGTATACAATATGAGATTCCTGCTTCTGAGGGTGGAATCGACGGATTATTAAATAGTGGAAAAATTGAGCGAAGATGAGACTTTTAGAATTCAAAAGAACAAAATTGTTCGATGGCATTGAGGATGGACTATTCGATAAAGATTTTCAATTAAATATAGAGGGAAAATCTGTGTTATTTATTGTGGATGACATTACTCCACATAAATTAATAGACTGTCCGGTCAAACAAGATGTAATAAATAAATTGCATCTGGAATCAGATGGCATATCCAATATTGTGACAAAAGAGCAGCGATTACAGGTTTATTACTTAAATGAAGATGATTTGTTGATTATCTTTTCAATGGGTGAATATCAACCAGGAAGATACATGCTTTTCCTGGAAGGAGTCTTTCTTAAACTGAACTTATTTCCAACTTAAATAACTCCTCTGGATTACCTTGTAGAACTCTTGGAATTCTCTGGGCAAAGTATTTCTATTTTCCAAGGGGCTTTAACTAATTCAGGATTGAAATATAAATAGCTAAGGAGTATTTTATTATGTTACATACTCCAACTGTTTTTGTAAAGAAATTTCTCCGTTTCACTCATTTGCCCAAAGGGGATGGCCAATTTCGATCCATTCGGTGCTTGTGCTTGCTGCAATGGGTCGCCTTGTACAGCTCCCGTTATAGACTGGACCCATAAAAAAAATAACCTTATGCATTATTTTTCTTTTTGCTTTAATTTTAATAGGAATTGCAGGCATAAACATCTACATGCTTTTTGGTAATGTTCAATGTGAAGCCTACATTCCTCGGCAAGAAAATACCGATAACTGGAAATGCAAAAGACTCATGGGATTTTTAAAAATAACCCCCGCACGGCCGTTCAAAAGACGGCAAGGCGGGGTTATTTTTAGATAATCGTAAAATCGATTAGATGTGGATAAATGCTCCGGGGCCGAGGGGCAGACCGAAGATGTACCAAATAATCATGAGGCCTATCCATGAAAGCAAGAATGCTATTGAATAGGGCAGCATGGTTGAAATCAATGTTCCAAGACCGGAATCTTCATCGTATTTTTTCATAAATACAACAATCATTGCAAAATAGCTCATCAAGGGAGTGATGAGGTTTGTACTTGAATCTCCGATTCGGTATGCAACCTGTGTTAAGGCAGGTGAAAGGCCGAGGTTTACCATCATGGGAACAAAGATAGGAGCCATAATAGCCCACTTTGCAGAAGCCGAGCCCATGAAGAGGTTAAGGAAGGCCGAAATAATAACGAAGGAGATTATAAGCGGCAAGCCTGTAAAGCCGATGCTCTTTAAAAAGTTTGCACCGTTTACCGAAATGATTGTTCCGAGGTTTGTTTTTCCGAAGTAGTTTACAAACTGTGCAGCGAAAAAGCTCAATACGAGATAACCGCCCATCGAGCTCATGGCATGCGACATACCCTTAACGAGGTCATGTGAAGAATTAATCTTTCCTGTTTTCTTTCCGTAGATAAGACCGGGGATCAAGAAGATTAAAAGAATTACCGGCAAAAGACCTCCGTGCATAAAGTTTGAAATTGAGCATTCCCCTGTTTTAGGATCGATTTCTCTTAAAACTGCAAGACCGGGGAGCTTGGGAAGACCGAAAAGGCCGATAATTAAAATAACGGCCATAATCAAAACCGAAATACCTGCAAGTTTCAATCCCTTGTTTTCAACATCGGAAACAGGCATATTATCCGGCTTGTATGAGCCGTTATATGTGCCTAAGTTTTTTTCAACAATTTTTTCCGTAACAAATGTACCTACAACCGTAAGAAGGAAGGTGGAAGCAATCATAAAGAACCAGTTACATGTCGGGTCGATAGCTATATCCATTCCTGCATTATGTAAGGCTTCAACAGTGATGCCTGTCAAAAGCGGATCGATTGTACCGAGCACGAGGTTGGCAGAGAAACCTCCCGAAACACCTGCGAAAGCGGCTGCGAGACCTGCCATCGGATGGCGGCCTGCATTAGCAAATACGATGGCTCCAAGGGGAATAACTACAACGTATCCTGCGTCTGAAGCGATATTGCTCATAATACCTGCGAAAACAACAACAACAGTTAAAAGTCTGGGGTGAACACCCGAAAGAAGTTTTTTAAGAGAGGTATTGATAAGTCCTGTCCACTCTGCAACACCTACACCGAGCATAGCAACCAAAACCGTTCCCAAGGGTGCAAAGCCTGTAAAATTCTTTGTAGCGGTGTTTAGAATGTACCTAAGACCGTCAAGGTTTAAAAGCGATACAGCTCCGATAGTAACTTCTTTTCCCTTTTTTGCATCAAAGTAGGTAACGGGGGTACCGTAGGCTTCTGCGAGTGCAGAAACGATGATTACAATGATACTTAAAATTAAGAAAATAATAGCAGGATGCGGCAGTTTATTTCCGATCCTTTCAACTCCTTTTAGGAAGCCTGAAACTTCCTTGTTCTTTTTTTTATCCATGAAGAACTCCTAGAAAATGTATTTGCCTATGTAAAAAGGCAGTTTCGGCATTATATATGATGATTAAAAATATGACAAGTTGGCTTTCTTCAAATTCGTCTGATATTTTAAGATTAGATTATTGATTTTTTTCCGAATTTTTATTATTTTTTATACATGAATATAGATAAGTATACAGTTAAGGCATCGGAAGCCGTTCAAGAGGCTTCTTCGCTTGCCCAAAGAGACGACCACAGTCAGGTTGAAAGTGAACATCTTTTGTATGTTCTTTTAGAACAAGAGGACGGAATTGTTCCGCCTTTAGTAGAAAAAATCGGAGTAAGTCCCGAAAGTCTTTTGGATGACCTCGATAAAATGCTTGACAGAAAGCCCCGTGTTACGGGACAGTCCGCTCAAACTTATATTTCGCCCTTACTTGCAAAGGTTTTTGCAAATGCCGAAGGCTATGCAGATAAATTAAAAGACGAATATGTTTCTACCGAACATCTTTTGCTTGCCCTAAGCGAATCTAAAGACGAAACGGGAGAACTCTTGCGCTCACGGGGTATCAATCTAAAAAATCTCCTTTCCGCACTTAAAGAAATCCGCGGAAACAACAGGGTAACGAGCGAAAATCCCGAATCTACATTCAGAAGTTTGGAAAAATTTTGCCGTGACCTTACACAGCTTGCAAAAAACGAAAAGATAGATCCCGTAATCGGGCGGGATGAAGAAATAAGGCGGGTAATGCAGGTTCTTTCCCGTAGAACAAAAAACAATCCCGTTTTGATCGGAGAACCCGGAGTCGGAAAAACAGCCATAGTCGAAGGCCTTGCAAGGCGTATCGTTTCAGGCGACGTGCCCGACAGCTTAAAGGGAAAAAGACTTTTATCCCTCGACCTCGGAGCCTTGGTCGCAGGAGCAAAATTCCGCGGCGAATTTGAAGAAAGATTAAAGGCCGTAATTTCCGAAGTGCAAAAATCCGAAGGCCGAGTCATCCTCTTTATCGACGAGCTTCACACCCTTGTAGGTGCCGGAGCAAGTGAAGGTTCGATGGATGCTTCAAACTTATTAAAGCCGGCCCTTGCCCGAGGAGAGCTCAGGGCGATAGGAGCCACTACCCTAAACGAGTACCGAAAATACATCGAAAAAGATGCAGCCCTTGAACGCCGCTTCCAGCAGGTTTACTGTCCCGAACCTACGGTTGAAGACACAATAGCAATCCTGCGCGGCTTACAGGAAAAATATGAAGTTCATCACGGGGTACGCATAAGGGATGAGGCTCTCATAGCGGCAGCCGTACTTTCCAACCGTTATATCACAAACCGCTTTTTGCCCGACAAGGCGATTGACCTTGTAGATGAGGCTGCAAGCCGTCTTAAAATGGAAATAGAAAGCCAGCCTGTAGAGCTTGATCAGGTTGAGCGCAAAATTCTTCAGTTGAATATCGAAAAGGTTTCTATAGGAAAAGAAAACGATACGGCCTCAAAGGAAAGGCTTTTAAAACTTGAAGAAGAGTTGGCGGAGCTTTCTTCAAAACGGAATGCGATGCAGGCCCAGTGGCAAAACGAAAAAGCCCGCATTAACGAATCCCGCAAATACAAGGAAGAATTGGAACAGCTCCGTATCGAAGAAACCAAGTACAGCCGAGAGGGAAACTTAAACAAGGCCGCCGAGCTAAAATACGGAAAAATCCCCGAACTCGAAAAGAAGATAGCTGCCGTTACTGCCGAGCTTGAAAAA
The DNA here is from genome assembly GCF_000008185.1 of Treponema denticola ATCC 35405. Lineage (NCBI taxonomy): Bacteria > Pseudomonadati > Spirochaetota > Spirochaetia > Treponematales > Treponemataceae > Treponema > Treponema denticola. The sequence continues at coordinate 2,363,151 of NC_002967.9, read as the reverse complement.
AAAGCCGGTCAGCAGGGACAGCTTTTACGTGAAGAGGTTTGCGAAGAAGACATAGCCCGAATCGTTTCAATGTGGACAGGTATTCCCGTTGCAAAAATGCTTGCAAGCGAGATGCAAAAATTTTTACAGCTTGAAAAAGTTTTACAAGCCCGCGTCGTCGGACAAGATGAAGCCGTAAGGGTAGTTTCGGATGCTATAAGAAGAAACAAGGCAGGCCTTTCCGATATGAACCGTCCCTTGGGAAGTTTTTTATGTATAGGCCCCACCGGTGTCGGCAAAACCGAATTGGCCAGAACCCTAGCCGATTTTTTGTTCAATGACGAAAAGGCCCTTACCCGAATTGATATGAGCGAGTACATGGAAAAACATTCCGTGAGCCGCCTGATAGGAGCTCCCCCCGGATATGTGGGTTATGATGAGGGAGGGCAGCTTACCGAGGCCGTAAGACGGAGGCCCTACAGCGTAATCCTCTTTGACGAAATCGAAAAAGCGCATCAGGATGTCTTTAACGTCTTTTTGCAGATTTTGGATGACGGGCGTCTTACCGACGGACAAGGCCGTGTAGTCGATTTTAAGAACACAATTATAATTATGACCAGCAACATAGGCTCCGAGTATATATTGACCGCAAAGGATATGGGAAGCATAAAAGAAGAAATTAACCAAATTCTCCGCGATAATTTTAGGCCCGAATTTTTAAACCGCATCGACGAAATCCTAACCTTTAACAGGCTTGAAAAAGAACATATACGAAAGATCGTCGATATTCAGCTAAGGTCAGTTGCAGAACGCTTGCAGGCCCGCCGGCTAGGCTTAAAAGTTTCGGATAAGGCGAAGGATTTTCTTGCAGACATAGGTTACGACCCCATGTTCGGTGCCCGCCCCCTAAAGAGGGCTATACAGGCCGAGCTTGAAAACAAACTCGCCCGCGAAGTTCTCGAAGGTAAATTCCCCGAAGGAAGCACAATACTGGTTGACAAGGGAGAAAATAGCCTTATCTTTAAGAAGGGATAAGAGGATGCTCAGTCCTTTTCTTTTAGAAGATAAAGCTTAAAAACAGGCTGCTACATTTTTGTAAAGGCCGTCTTAAAGATAAAATCCATATCGCTGTTCTCTTCGATGAGGGCAGCGAGTTTATCCAGCTCTTTTTCGAGCTCGGCATCGCTTTGGGCTTGGGTATTGCATCTTTTATCATCGTCTATGAGGCTGTCCTCATCGGCAAGTTCCAAGTGCATGTAAGGAATAGTTGCTATCACAGGAATCTTTACAAGATCTTCAATCATCTTAATGCCGGGATCTAAAAGGCTCTTATCTCCGCGGAATTTATTTATAATCATGCCCTTAATTCTTTTCCTGTCTTTTTCAGGGAGGAGCATTACGGTTCCGTAGAGCTGGGCAAAGACGCCGCCCCTGTCTATGTCGGCAATCAAGAGAACGGGAGCATCGGCCATTTCGGCCATGCCCATGTTGACAATGTCGTTTTGGTTTAGATTTATTTCGGCAGGACTCCCTGCTCCCTCTATGACCACAATATCATTTTCTTTTTCAAGCTTTTGAAAGGTTTTTAAAATCATAGGTTTACAGGTCTTTTTGTACTCAAAATATTCCCTTGCCTTCATCTCCTTTTTTTCTTCCCCTAAGATTATAACCTTAGAGCCTACGTCCGTTTTGGGTATGAGGAGAATCGGATTCATTTCGGGACGGGGCTCAATACCCGCAGCCCTCGCTTGAAGGGCTTGAGCGCTGCTTATCTTTTTTCCGTCAGCTGTGGTAAAAAAAATCGAGGACATATTTTGAGATTTAAAGGGAACAACTTTTAAGCCCTTCTTTTTAAAGATTCTGCAAAGGCCTGTACAAAAAAGGGACTTGCCCGCCGAGGAGGTAGTCCCTTGAATCATTATGCTTGCCATCGGTTTAGAGCACAAAGGCTATAAGGTGGGCGACAATGCCTGCAAAGAGGCCGCCTATGGTGTGGCTTAAAATAGCCTTGCCCGTCATCTCCTTTGTGTCGAGGGCATCCATCATTGCAATATGGGTAGAAATATAACCGCTCCAGCACATACAGATGGCTGTAAAGACTGCTATATCGTTTGCATTTATTTTTCCGGCGAAAGACATTTCTTTTACAATGCCGAGGGCCGCTCCTGTAGAGCCTAGTGCCGTAATCGGAACGGAGATGGCTTCAGGACTGCTGAAGCCATACATAGGATTCAATATAAAACTTAGTTTTTGACCTATCCATGGAAGAACAGCGATTCCTTCGCGGGCTCCTCCGGTATATGTACCGTCGGCACTAGGGCCGTTTGTAAGCATTATAACTATTGTGCAGATAATTACTACGCCCGGAATAATAGCCAAGCCCATGCTGACACCCGATTTGCCTCCGTCAAGCATGGCCTGAATAAACCTTCCTCCGGCTCCGCCTTCTCTGACTGGGCGCATTTTTTCGGGGATGGGGTCAACTCTTTTTGTAGAAACAAAGGCTTCCGTTCCGTAGCGTTTTTTTGAAAAGTAAATCATCAAGCGTACTGAAACTATACTTCCGGCTATGGCTCCGACATTTCCGATTAAAGCTGCAGGAACTGCCGATTTTATGTTTAAGCCCATCATTGCCGTTGTGGTAATCAAGCCCATACCGAAGGCTGTACCGAGGTTTGTAAGGGCAGGAAGCTGGTACTGTTTAAAATAACGTCTAAAATTATCGTCATCGGCAAGGGTTAAGATTGCGGGATTATCCGATAAAAAACAGTTTAAGATACCGAGGGAGGAGGCTCCCGGTAAATCGTACAAGGGTTTCATCAGTTTGGACAAGATTTTGTTAATCAAAGCGATGGTTCCGAATTCCGAAAAAAGCCCCGAAACGGCTCCGGCCAATACCGCTACGGCCATTAAATACAAACAGATATTGATAAGCAAATCGAAACCTGTTTCCATCATGGTCTTAATCATATTTACGCCGCCCATAACCGAGCCGACCCCAAAAAAGAAAGCAGAAAACAAAGCTAAAAATATAAAGTTTTCTGCCCCAATTTCTTTCTTAAAAAAAGATTTAGTTTCCATACCTTTAAGCACTCCAAAGCAACTTGTAAGTTATTTTTGGATTATATTCAAACTAAAGTTTTTTTTCAAGCAGGGGATAAGTTAACGATTATAAATTGAAGATTAGGAATTTACACAATCCCGTTTTTAAAGGCAAAGGCGGCAAGCTGCGTTCTATCGGAAACAAAGGTCTTATCGAATATTACGGAAATATTGTTTTTTATTGTGCCTTCCGAAAGGCCCTGTTTGTAGGCAATCTGTTTATTGGAAAGCCCTTCCGAAACAAGCCTGATAATTTCTATTTCTTTTTGGCTTAAACCGAACTCGTCTTGAATTTCAGCCAATGGCCTTATAACTCTTTCTTCCGCTTCTTCATGATTTTCAAAAAGCATGGTTTTTGCAACTTCAGGATTTATAACGATGTTCCCTGAAATAGCGGCCTTAATTCCGTCATAGATTACATCCGGCGAACTGTCCTTTAAAAGATAGCCCGATGCTCCGTATTGAAGGGCTTTTTGAATATATTCGGTATCGTTAAAGGTTGTGAGAATCAATATTTTTATATCGGAGAAACTCTTTTTTATTTTTTTTGTTGCTTCTACGCCATTACATTCCGGCATCCTTATATCCATGAGGAGAAGCTCAGGATTTTTTTCTTCGCATATTTTTAGTGCATCGTTTCCGTTGCTGCCTGTTGCAATAACCTCAATATCGGGATATGATTGAAAGATAATTTTTAGTCCCTCGCATATAAGTTTTTCATCGTCTACAATAGCTATTCTCATAAGCTTAATATAACACAGTTTGCCTGGGGAATCAAGAACAGCTTTTTTTTCGGTTAGATTTAACTTGAGGCAATGCGAGCTCTTTACAGACTGACTCATTTTAATTAGAATTAAAAAACGTTTATTGTAACATTTTAAGAGGTATCGTATTTTATGCAAAATTTATTGGGTAATGTTCAAAAATGGCTTTCGGAAGATTCTGTGAGAGGCGATATTTTTTGGCTGTTTGCCGTTTTGATTGTTTCTTTTATTCTTCATAAAGTGTTAAAAAAAATACTGTCAGGAACGGTAAAAAAAATACTGTCCCGCATTACAGCCAAAACGAAGAGTAAACTTGATGATTATATTTTTGATAAAATTCATATAGAACGTGCTTCGCTTATTATATATATTTTTGCCTTTAATTTTTTGTCGCTAAAATTAAGTTTTGGAGCCGGGCTTATGCAAAAACTTGCAAGCCTTATTTCGATATGGATAATAATAAGACTTTTGCACGGCCTCTTGGACGGGCTTACAGCCTATACCGAAAATGAACCTCGATTTGCGGGAAAGCCATACCGCAGTTATGTTCAGGTTTTTATCTTAATTGTTTATATTGCAGGCTTTATCATCGCTGCAGGAACAATCAGCGGAAAGTCCCCATGGTCTCTTTTAAGCGGAATAGGAGCTATGACGGCTGTTCTTCTTTTGGTATTCCGCGAGACGATTCTTTCTTTTGTGGCAAGCCTCCAGATTTCTTCCTACGATTTGGTTCGCCGCGGGGACTGGATTTCGGTTCCTAAATATGATGCCGACGGAGATGTTACCGAGGTCGCCTTACATACGATAAAAATTCAAAACTGGGATAAGACTATTTCCGTTTTACCGACAAGCGACCTAATGCAAAGCGGTTTTAAAAACTGGCGGGGTATGCAGGAAACCGGAGGAAGACGCATCAAGCGTTCAATCTTTTTGGACGTTTCTTCCGTAAAATTTATGGATGAAGAACTGAGACGCAGGGTAGGGAAGATAGAGCTTTTAAAATCCTACTTTGCCGAAGTTGAAAGTTCCGACATAAGTGCCCAATACGGCAGCGATACGGAACATCCCTTAAACGATAGAAGGCTCACCAATATCGGAACCTTTAGGATGTACGTTACGCGCTATCTTCAAAGCCTTGATACTTTAAGAAAGGATTTGACATTTTTGGTGCGGCAGCTTGAACCGGGAGCTACAGGCGTTCCCATGGAGATTTATGTTTTTACTGCAACCACCGACTGGGGAGAATACGAAAAGATCCAAGCCGATATTTTTGACCATCTTTTTGCGTCCGTCCACGAATTCGATCTTAGAATTTTCCAATATCCTGTAGGCGGCTTTTTACCAAACAAGTAACAGAGCAAATAATCTAAAGTCTCTATTGAATATTCGGCTCCCATTTTGTATAATTGAGTATGCTTAAAAATAACCGGAAGAGCTTAAAATTATATAAATTCCTTAAATATGTGCTTTTTGCAGTAGTACTTATTATAATTGTAGGTTCCGTTTTTTCTCTTTTTAAGAAAAAAAACACCGATGAGGTTTTAAGATCTGAAAGTCCTTCGGAGATACGCGGAAAAAAGGCCCTTTATTCCGACTTGGGCCGGCTTAGGATTCCTACAGCCGATATCCACACGGGAACCCTTGTAGTTTTTCCCGTTTTGGAGTATAATTCTGAAGATAAGGCCTTTGAGGAAGAACTTGTCCAAAAGAAGGAAGATATCCGAAAAAGCCTTATTGACTGGTTTTCGCAAAAAACCGTATATGAGCTTTATACCATGCCTGAAAACGAGGTTAAAAAAGAAGTGTTGGCCGAGATAAATTCTATTCTAAATTTATCCCGTATAAAACGCATATATTTTAAGGACTTCGTTATTTTGGAATAAGGTTTATAGAATCATATTTTGGAGGAATTGAAATGAACGGACAACCCGTTGCGGCTGCGCAAGTTATTATAGCTGTTGTTCCTATAGTCGGTATTGTTATGGCCGGCGTTTTAATTTTTTTCTACTTATTTTGGCGTAACAAGCAGATAATCTGTCAAATTCAAACTAAAACATATATTCCGATAAAATTTAATTTGTCGGGTTTTTGCCTTATTTCGGGCATTCTTTTGCTGATGATAGGAAGCGTATTGACCATTTTATTTTCTGTCATAGACGGACTGAGCTACGTACTTTTAGGAGGTCTTGTACCCTTAAGCTGCGGTATAGGCCTTTTGCTCTACTATTTTATTTCATCTAAGGGCAAAAAAGGGGATGCTGAAAGATGATTAAATTTTCAAATTTACTCAGAAAAGAATCTCCTGAAGCCGTGCAAGACCGCCTCTTATGTAAGGCCGTCCTTGCGGGAAATACAGAAGCCTTCAGCCTAATTGCTGCAAAGTATCAAAAGCGTGTCTATTCTTTGGGAATGAGTTTTTTTAAAAACCATGATGACTCGGAAGATTTTGTGCAGGACATAATGCTTAAAACTTTTTCGGCCCTGCCTAAATTCCGCGGAGAGTCTTCTTTTTCTACGTGGCTTATGAGGATTGCCTATAATTCGGCGATAAACTCGGTTAAGCGTAAAAGAGAATTCGTTTCCGCCTTTGACGATTTTGAGATAAAAACAAACGATTTAACTCCCGAAGAAAGGCAAATACAAAACTGTGTAAAAAATGCAATCAGGCGGGCTGTAAACGATCTTCCCGAAAAATACAGAATATGTATCGACCTTTATTTCTTTTATGATATGCCCTATGCCGATATAGAATCCATTACCGGTATACCCGTAAATACGATTAAGTCCCATATTTTCCGCTCAAAAAAAATATTAAAAACCGAGCTTGAAAATCAAGGAATTTACGGACAAGAGGAAAGCCCCGAATATCCCGTTTTATTTAAATTGAATTTGGCCTATGACATGTAATGAAGCTATTAACCGTTATATGATTCTTGATAAGCATGAGACTGTTCCTTTTGCAGTTACCTTTCATCTTTTGCGTTGTAAAAAATGCCGAAGCCTTGTCCGTGCTCTTACGCAAGCTTCAAATCTATATACTTCTTCTTTTCAGACCAAGGCAGATGATGCGCTTACGGAAAAAACAATGGTAAAAATTCAGGCTGCAATTCCCAATCTTTTAAGCCTGCAGGCAGAAAAATACCGGCTGCCCAATGTAAGTATTTTGCCTTGGGCCGTCGTAGGCATATTGATGATTGTCGGCCTTGCCTACATGCCGTTTACAGAGATAGGTAAATGGGCTGCAGAGAATTTTAAGCTTCGTTTTGTTATTCCCTTTGCCCTTGTGTTTTCAGTATTTGTGAGCGTTTATTCGGCTATCTTTGTTTACCGTAATCTTGACTTTTTTGTAAAAAAATTCGATCTAAAAAAAGAGAAGGCTTAGTGCCATACGGCGACAGGATTTATCGTTGCTCCGTTTTTGTAAACAGTAAAATGAACGTGAGGGCCGGTGCTTCTTCCTGTTGTGCCTACGGTTCCTATCTTGCTTTGAGCGGTAACATATTTTCCGCGTGAGGTTAGAATGGAATTCATATGCCCGTAAAGGGTTTGATAGCCTGAGTGATGCCTTATTATTACATAATTGCCGTATACATTACTGTAACCTGTTGCGGCTATGGTTCCCGGAAGGGCTGCATAGATGGGGGCGCCGCGGTATGTTGCAAGGTCTATTCCGTTATGAAAGCTCCTCTTTCCCGTAAAGGGATCCCGTCTCCAGCCGTAACGGGAAGTTACCCTGTATCCTCCGCGTATAGGAGACTTAAAGAGGTCTCCGTTTATTTCTTGAAGGGTTACCCAGTCAAGTTTTGCATCAGGCAGAAAGATGGCAGCTCCTGCTTTTAGTACGTTGTTATCCGAAATGTTATTAACCAGAGCTAATTTTTCAAGTGAGATTTTATAGGTGTCGGCCAATTTTTCAGGGGTATCGCCTTTTTTCGGGGTATAAACAATTCCGTCCATTGAGGGAATCTTTAACAACTGTCCTATTTGGAGGGTTCTTGTGTTTCTAAGTTTGTTTAAGCTTATAATCGCATCCTGACTTACCCCATAGCGGGAGGCTATTTCTCCTACCATATCGCCTTTTTTTACGGAATAGACTATGTAGTCGAGAGGCGGTAGTGTTATTTCCGAAATTTCCTTATCAGGTCTAAAAGTCGGCAATCTTGTATCTCCTCCGCCCATTCCGTCATCCAATACGGTTTGGGAAGTACCAATGGGAGTGGATATATCTAAGGCGAAATAGGCTGTACCTAGCACCAAGAGAAAAACGATTATACCTGCAAACAAATAGTTAGTTTTTTTCATTATGAACCTGCAAAACTTTTTCCATTTAATTATCGGCAAAAAAGCGGAATTTATTCACTCTTTTCGGATAGAATTATAATAAAAAACAAAAAAAATTGCAAGGTAATAGGCAACCTTAAACCTTTTAAACTGTCTAAATAGTTATGAAAGAAGAAAAAATTAAACGCAGATATTCTATAGGTGAAGAAATTGCAAATGCCGTAACTCACGGCATAGGGGTAGGTCTTTCGATTGCAGCCCTCGTGCTTTTAGTTATAAGGGCTGCCCGTTATGCTCCGCCGGATTTAAAGGCCGGTTACGTAGTAGGCTTTGCCATTTTCGGAGCTTCCTTAATAATCCTCTATCTTTTTTCGACCCTATACCATGCTCTTCCGCTAAAGGCAAAAAAGGTATTCGGAATCTTCGATCACTGTTCAATCTACATACTGATAGCAGGAACCTACACGGCCTACTGCCTTTCGGCCCTTCACGGAGCTGTCGGCTGGACAATCTTCGGTATTATCTGGGGATTGGCTGTCCTGGGCATAGTTTTATACTCGATATTCGGAAGCAGGGCAAGGATTTTGTCTGTTATTACCTATATCCCCATGGGTTGGCTCATCATCTTTGCGGCAAAGCCCTTAAAAGAACAGCTGCCGCTTTTAAGCTTTAAGTTTTTAATTATAGGCGGAATTATTTATACTGCCGGTTGTATTTTTTATGCAATGAAGAAGGTAAAATGGGCACACAGCATCTGGCACCTCTTTGTTATAGGCGGGAGTATAATGCATTTTTTTTCGCTTTATTACAGTCTTTAAAAAAGAAAAGTGGGCCCAGCTGGACTTGAACCGGCGACCCGCGGATTATGAGTCCGCTGCTCTAACCAACTGAGCTATGGGCCCTTAAAAGAGTTTTGAGTATATCAAAAACTTTAAAACTTGTCAATCGGTTGATGAAAAATATACGTCCGTGTATATTTTTCATCGCTTATTTGCCGGTTTTCGGTAAAAAATTTGCTTCGTTGTTTACCAAGTTGGGAGAGGGTTTGGGGCCGAATTCGCTGACTCCGTATTTATCGAATTTTTCTGCCGGTTCTTTTAAAGGTGCCGAAAAGCCCAAGTCTATGTCAGAAAAAGAAGCACTCATCGAGATAAATTTTTTAGGTTTGGACGGCGAAAGGGCTAAAATTTTATCGGTATACGCTTCTCCCTCATATAAGAATTTTTCACATTTTTGTTTTGTTACAAAAAGGTTGCAATCCGCCTTTTCTTCGGCTATTTGAATCTTTGCCGTTGAGGTGTTTAAGCAAAAATCGGCCGCAGTTACAATCCCGCTATTAAAGGTCAGGCTGCCGTTTGAAAGTGCAATCAGGCTGTTTTTTAGACGGGAGCCTGTAATTTCAGCCCGATTAAAATTCCCCGAAACCGAAAAATGAACGGCCTTTATGCCTTCAATTTTTATTGAAGAATGGCTTGCAAGAATTCTGCATGATTCAAGTAAAAAATATTTTGGGACATAGATAAAAAGTTTTCCGCTTGCCGGTTTTATCTCGGTAAACCTTAACTTCTTTTTATGTTCAACTATCGAAAGTTTTGTGCCCGCACTGAGCTCCGCTTTATAGGCTATTGTGTCCCCGTCATAGGCACTTATAAAAATATCGACTTCCGACACGGCAGCTTCTATGTTTACAACCCTCTTTTGAACCCTTGTCAATGCGTCAAAATCTTGGGAAAAGAGGGCAGGGGAGTAAAATAGAAAAAGAGAAAAAAAACATAAACCAAAAAGTTTAACCTTCAATTTTTGCATTTTCGTTCCAATAATAGGAATCGGGATAATTTCTTTTGCCGAAAATTGCCGTACCTACTCTTATTAGGGTTGAGCCTTCTTCGATAGCAACTTCAAGATCTCCCGTCATTCCCATAGAAACAACCTCCATCGAAACATTGGGAATATTTTTTTCGGTTATTTCTTTTCGAATTTTTTGCAGGAGCTTAAAACAAAGTCTCACCTTATCCATATCATCGGAAAAAAGCCCTATTGTCATAAGGCCTTTTATTTTTAAGCAGGGAAGTTTTGCAATTTTTTCGGTTAGAGCAAGTGCTTCTTCAGGCTTACATCCGAATTTGCTTTCTTCTTGAGAGGTGTTTACCTGAATTAAAATATCCATGGTCTTCCCCTCGGATTCAAGTCTTTTGCTAAGCTTTTCGGCTAGGTCAAGCCTGTCGACAGACTCAATGCAGTCGGCATATTTTATTACGTCCTTAATCTTATTGGTTTGTAGGTGCCCTATAAAATGGGTCTCGTGTTTTACCGATGAAAGAGGCTCATACTTTTCGCATAGCTCCTGAACCTTGTTTTCTCCTATTAAAAGTTCCCCGTATTCAAAGGCCTTTAAGATTCTCTCCGGTGTAACGGTCTTTGTTGCCATAAGAAGCCTTACCTCTTTAAGATCCCTTCCGCAGGCCTTACAAGCCTTTTCCATCCGTCTATGCACCTCTTCCAAATTTATTTTAATATCGTCCTTCATATAAATTACCTCACATTTGTCTATGATATAATCAGGTTTAAAATATAGACAATAGCTGATTATAACACATTGTGCAGCCTTTTCCAAGTGAAAGTACTGTAATTTTTGAAGATATAAAATAAAACCGCCAAGCCCGCAAGGAACGCCAAGGGTAAATTTAAAAATGTATTATTTAAGATAGAATCAAAACATCTTTGCGAAGTTGAGCGTAAGCTCAACGCTTTGCGCTCGCTGCGGTTAAACAAAAAAAATCCCAAAAAGTTGTAATTTACGGCGAAAAGTGCTATACTGTACCATAATGACATACAAACGCACCGATAGCAGTTACAAAAAATATGTTTTCAGATTGGAACAATTCAATCCAAAAAACAAAATCCCCTAAGAAGGAGTAATAAGTGATGAAAAAACTTTTAAAGATTTTAACAACAATTGCGGCAGTGCTTACAACTGCCGTTGTATTTGCAACTTGTAAACAATTTAGGGATGACCCTGAAGATTTTTTAAGCTACTGGTCCAGCGAAGTTGTTCCTATTGACTTCAGCATCAATAAGCCCTATCAAATGAGTAATGACGGAGCACTATGCATACCGTCTGCATACGATGTAACGCTTAAGATAAAACTGCGTAATCCGAGAAACTTTACCCTCATTATGCCGACATCCGTCTTAGATGCGGGGAAAGTTATCAATTTCCCCGGGTTTCCTTCAGATCAGCAGCCTAGATACAACACTGACTACACCTTTAAACAGACAGGCGATATGCTCGAACTCACATACAAAGAGGCATTTTTAAAGGCGCACGAGTGGAGTAACGGCGGCATAGGCCCCGAAATTACCCTTACTTCAACAGACGGCAGAAAATTCAGTAAAAAGTTCAGCTTAAATATTGAAGTGAATACTCCGCCGCCCGAAATCGGCGATGTAAAGATAGCGAAAACGCAAGTCGGCGGGTTCTACGCACTGTGTTTTGATGAAACCGTGGGCATGACACCTATATTGAACGGAAAGCGTTTGCATAAAGACATCAAAGCGATTCACATACAGGAAGAAGGCGGCTCAGAAGAAACAATTCCTCTTACCGTAAAGGATGATGGGTCCGGATTTAATATACCTCCAACTCCACCGGACGGTCTTTTATCATCGGTTGATCAGCTTTTTGACGTACCTCCTAGCCCTGGAAGCTGGACAGTCTATGTTAAAACGTACACAGAACTGGCAGAAGATGGTGCTCTCCCCAAAAAATACAAGGTATGGCTGACCGATAAAAAAGGCCTTTCTTCGGAGCCAAAAGAAGCGAAGACCTTAGGCTCTATCCCCGATATAAGCGACAATACGAAGGCATGGAAAAAGTTAAAACAAGCCGTCGAGGGCGCACAGGAAGGCGGCGTTATAACCGTCATGGGTAATGTTAAAGCAACAAATGCCCCCGGCAACTTCGGTGCGATCGAAGTAAACAAAAGCCTCACGATAAAGGGTAAAAACGGAGCTGAGCTCGATGCAAATCAAAGTATGTTAGGTTCAAATGCTCACCGCATCTTTACCGTAACGGGAGATAAGACGGAACTCACGCTCGAAGACCTGAAACTTAAGAATGGTATTGAAGGGGTCGCCTCTGAGTACGGCGGTGCCATTTCTGCAAGTCAAATAAAAACATTGACGCTTAAAAACTGCGTTATTGAGGCCTGTACAGCATACGGCGGAGGCGGTATATATTTGAACGGCGGTGTAGAGGCAGTACTTGAAAGATGTACCATTACGGGCTGTCAAACGACAGGTGCAGGCGGAGGGGCAATTTATGCCGGCGCTAGTCTCGGCAAGCAGCCGATTGTCCGCATTAAAGGCGGGAAAATCGAAAATAACACAGGGCACATATCAGGCGGTGCTATCAATATTACCCGCGGAAGTCTGTATATCAACACGGATGAAAACGGGAACCCTGATAACCCTAGTACTAAAACAGAAATAGGAATTAATGCCCTTAAAGCTTCTGGCGGAGAAGGCAATAGCGGCGGCGGCATATACTGCCTTTGGGATACAGACAAACCCGGCAAGCTGAAAATACACAGAGTAAAAATCTGGAGTTGTACGGTCAAGGCTGTCGACTCCGACAACAAAAAAGCGAACGGTGCAGGTATTTCTGTCTACGGAAAAGGAGATGTGCTTTTGTCATCGGTAGAACTATCCGGCTGTGAGTTTGATGAAAGCGGCGGCAATACGTTAGCCCAAAAACAGGGCGGAGGCATTTGTCTACGAAACGGGGCAGAGGCATCTATTAAAGACTGTACCTTTAAGAGCTGTAAAGCAAATCAAGGCGGTGCATTCTATATTGAAACTGGTAAAGCTAATATAGAAAACTGTACTTTTATCAAAAATAGTGCTAGCGAATCCGGCGGTGCTTTGCATATAGGTAATACTAGTGATGACTGCAATGTCATTATTAACGACAGTGTAATCGGAGATAGTGCATCTAATGCTAATACGGCATCCTCAAAGGGCGGCGGTATTTGTGTTTACAGAGGAACGTGTACCGTAAGAAAGGTAAATATACAAAATAATACGGCTAGCATAGGAGAATCTGGCATATGGCTGCATGGAGCAAGTGACAACACGGCAAAACTTACATTAGAGGAAAAGGTCAATATTACAGGCAATCATCTCATGATAGGAAACAATCCTGGTTATCCGGCTTTTGTTACCGCACACAATTTAGATGCTGCATCTGATATCAAAATTCGGCCGGAGGTCTATGATGCCCAGATAAATAAGCCGCTTGTAAAAGCTGCCGGTACAAAACCGGACAACTGGGAAACCCTTTTCGAGTTAGTGGAAATGCCATCAGGACAAACATGGGAATTAAAGAAAAATGATGCCGGTACCGAGCTGATATTGAAAAGGGCATCGTAAATGATGGATAATTGTTTGAAAACTGCTCTTTTTTGATGAGAGGCCTTTTGCTGCTGTCGCACTGTTTCATGTTTATCATCATCATAAGCAGAACGCCGCAAAAAAAAGCCGTAGATAATGGGCAGCTGGGCTATATTAAAGTTTTTTAGCTTCATAAGTTTGGCTGTTTCTTTCTTAGTTTCATAAAAACCTTTATACCATTATATTTGTAGGAATTATTTGAAAAAAATAGTAAATTAGAAAAATATTTTTATAAATTGGATTAAACTAAAAATTTGATAACAATGCGGGTTCTTAGGGGCGCAGCCCATAAGCGGAATTTTGGAGAAAGGAGGGGTTATAGGGGAGGGTAACAACCAACGCAGTTTCAAGGTCAAACACCTTTCTTCCGAAAAAGGGGTTTAGCCTTGAAGCTCCGCTGGCTGTACGCCTCGAAGCTTTGCCGGCTGTACGCCTTGAAGCTCCGCCGGCTGTACTTCCCCTAATTTACAGTTTTTCAATCTCTTCTTCGGGAAGGCCTGTAACCTGCATAATTTTTTGTATCGAATCTCCCAACTGTTTTAAGATTTTAGCTGTTTCTTTCTTGTTGTTATAAGTACCTTCCGTAAAGCCTTTATACCTAGCGTCCATTTCAAAAGTAGACATTAATCTATATTCTTGTCTTGCTTGTTCATTTTGTTTTACTGTTTGTATCATTTCTTCTATCCTCCTTGTAAATTCATTCTTTGTTTTACCTGTTTTAAGGTATTCTAAAAATCCTTTTAATGCTTTGTTTTTAGTGTTATTAAAGGCATCTGCATTTATTATAATCTTTGAAAGGGGAAAGGACAACCCCCCGTTCAGAGCGGTGGTTTTTCCCTTCCCCTTTGACCCCATCTCTTTTCCTCGCGCTGCCAAAGGTTTTGCAGTCCTTTGGAATCCCGCATTGTTACAAAGTTTCTGGCAATCCGTTGGTTGAGTTAGGAAACAAAAATTCTGAGCGAAATTTAAAGGTTGTCTACGCAAAGATAGGTTATAGGATAAGATGTTAACAGTTCGCCATGGATGGCGGTGGTTCCTACTTCGAGAGTTTTGTAAATGTTAAATCTTCAAATCTTTTTACCATTTATTTTCTCCTAATTTTTTCATATTTTCCCTCCCCATTATATTTGTAGGAATTATTTGAAAAAAATAGTAAATCGGTAAAAAATTCATTTGCGAAGTTGAGCGTGAGCTCAACGCTTTGCGCTCGCTGCGGTTAAATAAAAGAATATAAACCGCAATGGTACGAAAAAGGGGTTTAGCCTCGAAGCTTCGCCGCTGTACGCCTTGAAGCTTCGCTGGCTGTACGCCTCGAAGCTTCGCCGGCTGTACTTCCCCCTGACTCCTTTTGACAAAAATTTATAATGCGGGTATAATCGCAGGGTATGAACAAGGCTATATCCGTTTTAAATAAAACAAATCCCATCTCGGCCGAGCAGGCATTGGAGCTTATTCTTGAGGCTTTAAGAGAACTGGTCGATTACGAGCTTGCCGTTGTGATGGGCTTTGAAGATAAAAATGTTCTAAAGGTAAGAAAGGCCATAGGCCCGCTTTCTTCAAAATTATTGGACGATTTTACGATTAACTTAAACAAACGGAAAGACATTGCCCGAATTTTAGATGAAAGAAAGGCTTTTTTGTTTGATGAAAATATTCCCCACGTCGATACCTATGACGAAATAATGAAGCTGCCCGAAAATCATTCTTGTTTGGTGGCTCCCCTTTACATAGGAGACAAGGCTATCGGAATGATGACCTTGGATCACAGTATGTGTTCCCGCTTTACGCCTGAAATCGTCCGTTTTATATCTACAATTTCAAAACTTATTTCGGTTGCCTTGGTCCAAACGGATGCATCCCAATCCCTCATTCAAAAAACCGAAAGCCTCCTTCTCGAAAGAAATGTTTTGCTCACCGCTTCGACAAATGTTTTTAAGGATATGGTCGGTTCTTCCCGGGCTTGGACTACGGTTTTAGATTCGATAAAGCTGGTTGCGGCCTCTGATGTGCCGGTTTTAATTTCGGGAGAAACGGGAACGGGAAAAGAACAGGCAGCCCGCACCATTCACAGGCTTTCCAACAGGGCCGAAAAACCCTTTGTGCCCGTAAACTGTTCTGCCCTTGTGCAGAGCCTTGCCGAAAGTGAAATCTTCGGGCATGAGAAAGGCGCCTTTTCGGGGGCTGCGGCCTTGCGGAAGGGACGGTTTGAACTTGCCGATGGCGGCACCCTCTTTTTGGACGAAGTGGGGGACTTGCCCTTTGATTTACAGCCCAAACTTTTGCGTGTTCTTCAAGACGGAAAATTCGAGCGTGTCGGCGGGGAAAAACCCGTTTCTGTGGATGTGCGCATAATAGCCGCAACCAATGTCGATTTGGCCGAGGCCGTTTCGATGGGACGCTTCCGTGAAGACCTGCTTTACAGGCTGGATGTTTTCCCGCTAAGGCTTCCGCCTTTGAGGGAACGCGATGACGATACGGCTCTTTTAGCCGAACATTTTATTTCGGATATACGCAAACGGAAGGGCTTTGAAAACACGAGCCTTTCGATGGCTGCAATCGAAAAACTTATGTCTATGCCTTGGCATGGAAATGTCCGCGAGCTTAAAAACGTTGTAGAGCGGGCTGCAATTCTTTCGCAAGGCGGAGAAATCCCTGCCGAGCACTTGGTGCCGGGAACAAGAGAATTCTATATTTCAAACGCTGCTAAAAAAAAGCCCCTAAAGCCTGCCGTAAATAAGGAGACTGAAAAAGATAAGGTTTTGCCTGAAGATATTAAACCCTTTGATGAGGCTCAAACCGAGATTATTCAAAAAGCTCTTTTAGCCTCAAACGGAAAAATTTACGGCAAAGACGGAGCTGCCGCTCTTTTAAACTTAAAACCGGGAACCCTTCAAAGTAAGATGAAAAAACTGGGCATTAAGTACTAAAAAAGCCGATTAAGTTATCTTGTTAACGTACAAGACTACTTAATCGGCTTTTAGCGGGACCGGAGGGACTCGAACCCCCTACCTACTGCTTAGAAGGCAGTTGCTCTATCCTGATGAGCTACGATCCCAAGGTTTTAAGGATCGGGATGGAGGGATTTGAACCCCCGATCTTCTGGTCCCAAACCAGACGCCTTAGCCCCTAGGCTACATCCCGATGCGAGTGAACATAATACGCAAAACGGGAATGAATGTCAAGACCTAGGAGCAAAGGTTTTTATAATTTGATTTTTAATCCAAGCTTTAAACCTATCGATTTTGCTAAATTGGGAAGCAAGCTGGGCTGTATACTTACTGAACTGCTGGAGTTACCGATTTTTGTTTCTCGATTTCCTGATAGGGGTTTATAGTATAGTGCCGAAGCTCCTGCATATATTCCGAATTTTCCTGTAAACATATAAGAAGCGGTAAAATTTATTCCTCCGCCTAGGTTAAAGTAACTTTCGGTTACTATAGCACCTCCGGTTGCCCACTGAAAAGCGGAACCGCCGAATGCAAAAGCTCCGCCTAACAAGAGCTCAAAACCTTTTCCGGGCTTAAATATATAGCCTACTCCAAGCATTGTATCGTTTACAAATATATTGTTAAATGTAAATGTAGTATTTGCAAAGACAGCCCAGTTTTTGGGAAGAGGGTAGGAAATACCTATATTGACGCCTCCCAAGCTTTTTGACCTTATTCCATGGTATTTAAAACCGTTATAACCATAGTTGTTATCGATTTTATGTAATTGGTGGTTGTTATAAGCCCCTCCGACTTCCAAATCCAAACCTATCGATTTTGCCGTCAGCATACCTGTAAAAACCAAGGCAAAAACAAGACAAACAAAAAATAATTTTCTGTTCATAAAATTCCTCCAAATGAGTAAAATTGTATTATAAAATACTTATATTGTACTTGAGTATCCGATAATTCTCAAAAATTGTCAAGCTGTCCGTTAAATGTATCGTTAAATTTTAGTCTTGACAGAATTCAAAATAAAAAGTACAATTTTGCTATGTTAGACTATAAATTTATTAAAGAAAATGTTGAAGCCGTAAAACAAAATATTAAAAACCGGCACATGAATGCGGATGCCGATAAGGCAGTAGAACTATATGATAAGCGTACTGCCCTCGTTACTTCTTTGCAGAACCTGCAAAAAGATCGAAACGATAACTCACAGTCAATGAAGCAAAAATTAAGTCCCGAAGAAAGACAAAAACTGGTCGACCAAGGGAAAGCTATAAAAGAAAAAATCGCCCAAGTTGAAGCCGAACTGGCCGAGGCCGAAAAAGCCCTGCATGAGGCCGTAAGTAAAATTCCGAATATGGCTCATCCCGAAGCCCCCGTCGGCAAAGAAGATTCCGACAATTTGGAAGTTAAGCGCTGCGGAACTGTGCCCAAGTTTGACTTTGAGCCCAAAGACCATGTTCAGTTGGGCCAAGATTTGGATCTTATCGACTTTGAAGCCGGCACAAAGGTTTCAGGCGTTAAATTCTATTTTTTAAAAAACGAAGCCGTATTTTTGGAGCAAGCTCTTACGATGTACGGTCTTAACATATTGCGGAAACACGGGTTTAAACCCTTTATAACTCCGGACATTGCAAAAGAAGAAATCTTATACGGTATAGGCTTTAATCCACGAGGCGAAGAATCAAACGTCTATTCTCTTGAAGGCGAGGGCACTTGCTTGGTTGCAACTGCCGAGATTACTCTGGGCGGCTATCACTCGGACGAGATTATCAAAAAAGAAAGCTTGCCGTTAAAATACTGCGGTCTTTCTCATTGCTTTAGACGTGAAGCGGGAGCCGCCGGACAGTTTTCAAAGGGGCTTTACAGGGTTCATCAGTTTTCAAAACTCGAAATGTTTGTTTATTGTACACCTGAAGAATCGGATGCCCTTCATGAAGAGCTCCGCTTAATTGAAGAAGAAATCTTCAACGGTTTGGGAATTCCGTTCAGGGTTGTCGATACCTGCACCGGAGACCTTGGAGCTCCTGCCTACCGAAAGTGGGACTTGGAAGCATGGATGCCCGGAAGAAACGGAGGCGAATGGGGCGAGGTTACCTCTACTTCAAACTGTACCGATTATCAGGCACGCCGCTTAAATATACGCTACAAGGACGATGACGGTAAAAACAAATTTCTTCATACTCTAAACGGAACTGCTTTGGCGATGTCGAGGGCTATGATAGCCGTCTTGGAAAATTATCAGCAAGCTGACGGTTCCATTAAGATACCGGAAGCTCTTGTTCCTTATTGCGGTTTTGATAGAATCGGTTAAACCGGCCGATAAACTTTTTGATAGTTTTAGATATCAGGTTTGTGTAGAAAAAAAAAGGCCGGAGCATTGTCCGGCTTTTTTTATGTTGTTGATGTAAGCTCCGAAATATCTTTTTTCCATTGGTAGAGCTTATTTTTATCTTCCCATTCAATTAGTTTTATGATTTTAAAGTTTTTACGAACTTTAGGATTTTCAAAATAGGCGACGGCAAAGTTCCCGTTTCCTATGTAAATGATTTCTTCGCCTTCTTTTAATTCTTCCGCTTTTTTTAAAAATTCGATAACGCAGTCAAAGTGTACAGGCAGGCCGCTTTCCTTATCGGCAATGGCCGAGCTTAAGTCCTGTATAATTTCGCCGCACTTTGTGCATTTGTATTTGGGATATTCTATTTTTTTAAAAGCCGGTTCTCTGTTTTGGCCTTGAAAAGTTTTAGCTTTTTTTATTTGTCCGTCAAGGGGGCGTTTTTGCGGGGTATCATCTTCCCGTTTTTCCGTCCTTTGACTTCTCATAGGTTTAAACCTTCTTTTACTCATATTCTTATCCTCTTTTTGCAATCCATATTTTCGTAATCGAGTCCGCCGTTCAGCACTCTTTCCGTTATAATTGAAGCCAGTCTATAAATAGCGGCATTTATGTACTCGGGGTCTTCAAGTTTTAATTCCATTGCATGAATTTCCTCATCCGTTAGTACGGTATTATGGGTAGAGGTGTTTTTTTTAGGTGGAAATAAATTCACACTAGTCATAGCAATCTCCAAAGGCGTCTTTTAAATGTAATATCTCAAGCGGCTGTTCCAAAAAAGGGTTTGATCGTAATACAATCACATCAAATCTTATATACATCTTATTATATTTTCGATTGTTTGCGAGAAAATGTTTAGCGGTTTTTATAATCCTCTCTTGTTTTTTTTTATTGATAATAAGATCTAAATCTGATAGTTCAGTTTTTAATAAGGTTTTTACTTCTATAAAAACCAGAATCCCTCCGGATGATGTTTGCTCCGTTTTATCTAAAGCGATTATATCTATCTCTCCGGTGCGTGTTCTCCAATTTTTTTCCAAGATAAGATAGTCCTTATCGGTCAGCCACTCGGCTATTCGACTTTCTCCTTTTGAGCCCAGAGAATCCATTATTTATTTCTGTAAGTTCGCGGATCTATTGCCCGAACTATAAAAAGATTTTTATTTTTCTTTAAATCTACAAGCTCTGAATTCTCATCCAAAATCTCTCCTGTTGAGTCAATTAATATACGGATGAAGGGGCGCATCGGTGCTTCCGGTGAGCTTTTAATTACTCTGGCAAGAGAAGCATCATTCATTAAAACGATGGAGCCTATAGGATAAATTCCCACACTTCTAATCATGGCCTTTATTATTTCGGGATCGAAAATGCGGGCATTATCTGAAAGAAGGTTTTTCATGGCTTGATATCCCAGCATTAAATCCCTGTATGGCTTGGGCGTTATCATTGCAACAAAGGCATCGGCTACGGTTATAATTCTTGCTCCTATATCTATATCCTTTCCTGAAAGACCGTTAGGATAGCCCTTTCCATCCCATCTTTCGTGGTGTTGCATAATGCTCAAGGCAATTTCCCGTGTGTACATGAGTTCACTCATAGCTGTCTTGTAGCCATAGGCAGTGTGAGCTGCAACAGCCTGCTTTTCAATATCAGTCAGGGTTTCGGTTTTATTGAGGATTTTTTGAGGTATTTTCATCATTCCGACATCGTGTAAGAGGGCTGCGATAGTTATTTCGTTAATTCTATTTTTGGGAAGCTCGAGAGCCTCGCTTAAAATGATGGCTAAGATAGCCGTATTTACGGACGAGCGGGCCAAATTATCTTCTTCAAGCTCGGTTCCCAATATAAAACCTACGCAAAGAGGAGGATTTTTTCTGACCAGTTCTATCAATCTTGTTGCATGATAGTTTACGGGCATATTATCCACCGGTTTTCTGGCTTTGAAATTTTCAAATACTTTTTCAAGGCTCTTTATAATTTCCAGATATTCGGTATGGAGCTGCATTGAGCGGGAATCTTGTGTAAGCTTTAGAATGCAATCGGCAGAAATTTCTTCAATTTCGGATCTTTTAATTTTGGTTCCGCTGATGGGATAGTCTTCTTCAACTTCCTCTATTTCTCCCGGATCTTCAAGATCTTCAATCTCATCAACTTCATCAAGCTCTGCTATTTCGTCATTCATGGTCTCTCCATCAGGTACAGGATCGCCGGCAGTAACAACATATTGAACTTTCCATCTTTTTAAAGTGTTCAATTCATTTTCGCTTAATGCCATACCTTTTAAAAGAAACATGTTTTTCCCGTCATCAAAAAATACGGGAGCCGAAAAACGCTCTCCAATCTTTAAATCAGCCGTTTTAATTTTTTTTAACATTCCAAATCCCCTTTAAGTTAATCCTTTTTCAGCAAAAAGGCAAAGATAGCGGCAACAGCTTTATATGTATACTCAGGAATACATGAACCTATTTCGTGGTGGATAAGAATGTTTGCCAAGGTTTCATCTTCTACAATTTTAATTTTGTTGCGTTCTGCTGCCTCTTTAATTCTTTTTGCCGTCAGACCCCTTCCTGATGCCGTAATTATCGGCGCTTTTGCCTCTAAAGCATAGCTAAGGGCTACTGCACAATCAACTTTCTTTTTATCTGTTTTTGTCATAACTCCATTATATCACAAATATAAAAAAAAACAAGGAAACAAATAAATTTTCAAATTTTTTTCTATGTAACTTGACTTAAAAGTCATTGTTTTAGTATTATAATTATGTAGTGAGGTTAGATATATGCGTAAATTAAAAAATCCGCTTTCAGCGATGGCCGGAATTTTATTGATTATGCTTGTTTCGGTTGTTTTTCTTTCAGCCCGATGTTCAAGTAATCCCGAAAATGCTTCTACAGTGTATGCCGATCCGGGGTTAAAGACCGAGCTGAGTAAAGAGTCTGTTTCGGCTCTTGAATCTCTTCAAAAAGCAAATCGAGAGCTTACTTCCATGATTTTACCCTCGGTAGTTACCCTTGATGTTGTAGAAACAAGAAAGGTTCAAAACAATATAGACGGTTTTCCTTGGTTTTTCTTTAACCGCCCTCAAGATCAAAAAGACGGTCAGGGGGAAAGGGAATATGAAGCCGAAGGTATGGGCTCAGGTGTTATCGTAAGAAAGACGGGAAAAACATATTATGTTCTGACAAACCAGCATGTTACAGGCAATGCCAAGACAATTTCCGTTATGCTTTATAACGGTGATAAGGTTCAAGGTAAGTTAATCGGTTCTGATCAGAGGAAGGACGTTGCCCTTGTTTCCTTCGATTATGATAAGGATTTAAGGGTTGCCGTGTTGGGAGACTCAAATACCGTACAGGTAGGAGACCTTACATATGCAATCGGTGCTCCTATGGGTTATGTGTCTACCGTTACAAGCGGTATTGTAAGTGCGGTAGGCCGTTCAGGCGGACCGAACAGAAATAATATAAACGATTTTATCCAAACGGATGCAGCGATAAATCAAGGCAACTCAGGCGGTCCCTTGGTCAATATCTATGGTGAGGTTATAGGCATAAATAACTGGATTGTTTCATCAAGCGGCGGGTCTCAAGGTCTTGCCTTTTCGATTCCTATAAACAACCTCAAAAAAGCTATCGATGATTTTATTACTTCGGGTGAAATCAAATACGGTTGGCTTGGTGTTCAGCTTCTTGAAATAAACGATAAGTTTAGAGAAAGCTTAAACTTAAAGGATATTGAAGGTGCTTTTGCAGGACAGGTATTTTTAGGTTCTCCTGCGGATAAGGGCGGTATAAAGCCCGGTGATTATATTACCGAGGTAAATTCGACAAAGGTTAAAAGTGTTGACGATATACTGCGTGTTATCGCCGACTTAAAGCCGGGAGAATCTTCATCCTTTAAGATTTTACGAAAAGGAAAAGAAATCTCCGCAACCGTAAAAATAGAAGAAAGAGATGAAAAAAATGTAGCCGATTCTTCCAAACTTTGGCCCGGTTTTGTTCCGTCTCCTTTAACTGAAGAAATTATAAAACAACTGGAGCTTAAAAAAGGTCAAAACGGCGTTTTGGTAACAAGTTTACAGGCTAAGAGCCCTGCTGCCGTTATGAGTTTACAGCCGGGCGACCTTATAGTAAAGGTTAACGGAAAAGATGTAAAAGATGTTTTGAGCTTTTATGATGAGCTTTCAAACGCAAAGGGCGAGATTTGGTTTGACTTTATAAGAGAAGGCCACAATTTGGTTACCCCAAAGATTAAAAGATAAAATCTTTAAATAATTTTACCTCCTTTTTGGGCTAAGGCGGCATACTTAAAACCGTGCTGTTTTAGCCCTCCTTTTTTCCAAAAAGATATTAAAAATCAATATTAAAAACATCATAATAGGTAACCAATCCTTATACGAGGCATAAAATGTTTTTTTGTGTCCGTAAACAGGGACTTCCGTATAAACGGATTCTGCCTCGAAGAGGGGCATGTCCGAAATAATTTTTCCTTTAGGGTCTACAACTACGGAGTAGCCTGAATTGGTTGAGCGTACCAAGGTCGTTCTAAGCTCTATGGCTCTAAAATGAGCCACTACAAAATGCTGATACTCGGCACTCTTTGTTTTAGACCAAGAATCGTTTGTTATGTTTATAAGCACTTCGCTTCCCGCATTGTGTAAATTAAGGCAGACTGCAGGAAAAGCATCTTCAAAGCATATGGGAACAGTAAAATTGACCGTCTTTCCTTCCGAATTTTTAATACCGAATACCTTATATTCGGTTCCCGGATTCCAGCCTGAAGAAAAGCCGACCAGCTTATCAAAAAAACGGACAACGAGGGGGTTGTCTATAAAGGGAATGTACTCGGCAAAGGGGACGAGTTGGATTTTTGAATAAATATCTAAAATTTTCCCTTCAGGAGATAAAAGATAGGCTGCGTTATATTGTTTTTTTCCGTCTATATATGGGGAGCCTACTATGATCGGGGTATCCGTATCGGCTAAAAAACGGGTAAATGGGTCATCATAAGGAAGAATTCCGTAAAAATCCTCGTTGTCCTTGTAAGGAACTATAAGGGATGACTCGCTCCAAACTATAAGATCCGGCTTTTTGTTTGCAGAAAATATCGCCTTACGGCTTAAAGCTTGAGAGGTTTTTATATTTTCTTCAAATTGGGAGTTATCCCATGGGTCGGTGTTTTGCTGGACAATTACGGTATTTAAAAAGGTTGCAGGCTTCATTTCTATCGACAGAATTGTTATTCCGTAAATGTTTATAATTAAAACCAAAAAGGCTGTAAAAATCAGGGGGCTTTTAATTTCGGTTAAACCTTTAAAAAAGGCCTTTGAATTTGCCGAATACGCATACGTTTGTAAGGCTTCGCCTAAGCAGGCTGCAATGAGGGGGACAATAAAAGAAAGTCCCCAAACTCCCGTTATATCTACAAACTGAATAAAAGGCTTTAAATTAAAGCAGATCATCGGGGCCGTTCCCCAAGGATAGGCTAAAAAGCCTGTCGATTTTGCAAATTCCCAGAGGAGCCAAATGGCGGCAAAGAAAAAGGGGCGTAAATTTTCCCTTTTTTGAAGACTATGATAAAGTAAAAAGCCGAAAGGCATTGCTATAAAAAAATATGCAAGGGTGCTGGCTCCAAGCGTAAATATTGCAAAATCTTCAAAAAATGCAAGCCAAAAACTTGACATCAAATGTACAAAAGAAACAAAAAAACCGTACAAAAATGCCGCTCTTTTATGTGAGCCGCAGTTAAGAAGTGCATAGTATACTAAAACTAATCCTGAAAAACCTGCAATAGCAGAGCCGAAATTTAAAATTTCATTGGGGATTCCGAAAGAAAATAGGACCGAAGAGATAAAAATAATAAAAAAAGATAAAAAAAATCGCATATTTACACATCTATTTAATCATTTTTATTGAAAAATTTCAATATAACGAGTATTATATATTTATGCAAAAAATAGTTACATTTCATATTGACGAATATGGAGATGAACCTGAAGTATGTGCTGCCGCTCCGGGGCGGTTTCATCTTCTAGGTGAACATACATGGTTTGCACAGGGAAATACTCTTTCCATGAGCATTAATCACTATTTATATGCTTGTGCATCCAGGCGCAGTGATAATAACTTTAGGCTGTTTTCAATTTCGCTTAATGAGCGGAAAAAAATATCTTATTCAGGTCTCAGATATAAGAGGGAAGACAGATGGGCTAATGCGGTTAAGGCCGTTATTTCGGCATTTAACGACTTCGGACATCATGTTTCCGGCTTAAATTTTACTATTTTGTCCGAAATACCTGCGGATGCGGGCTTGGGAACGCCCAACGCTCTTAAAACGGCAACAGCCCTCATATTGAGGAAGATGTTTGCCCCAAAACTTACCAAAAGCGATTTGGTAGATATTCTTGAACATGCTAATGTTCAACATTTAAATACTTATGCACATAGAGCGGATATTTTATGTGCTCTTTTTGCAAAATCCAATCACTGTGTGCGTACCGACCATCGAAAAAAAACTGCGGATATTTATCCTTTTCCAATTGAGGGGCATTCCATTATATTAACGGATTCCCGTGTCCCGCGCATAATTGCCCGCGAAGAATTGACAGCCAGATTGGACGAATGTGTCGAAGCCTATGAGTTGGTAAAAAAACAGCCGGATATGCCGAAAAATATGATGCATTTGACCGAAAAAATGCTTGAAGAAATCGATATCCCCGAATCGGTGAGGAGAAGGGTTACCTATATCATAAGAGAATCTTTAAGTGTTGATGAAGCTGTGGATGCCCTAAAGCGCAAAGATAATATAATGCTTTCACGTATCTTAAACCGCTCGCATGACGGGCTTAGAGACCGCTTTGAAATTTCCTGCCCCGAATTGGATTGGCTGGTCAAGCGCTCCCTTGAGTTTATGGAGCCTTCGGTAACTAATCTTGTGTGTTCACGAATGACGGGAAAGGGCTTTGGCGGTTGTACTTATACTATTCTTAGAGATGAAGATGCAAAAGCTTATATAGAAAAAGTTGGAGATTACGAAAGAATTTTCGGATTTAAACCTTTGATATACAAGGCTAAGCCTACAGGCTCTGCAAGAACATTTTAATAAGGGCTTACGATTGGTGAATTTTTAAGTGTCTTTCTCTGCTATTGTGTAAAAAGTTTTTTTTCTGTATAATTTGAAAAAGGGAGGGTTTTCATGTATTCCGAATTAAAAGAGGGTGTAAACCTATATAACAAAAAAGACTATCAAGAAGCTTTAGTTTTCTTTTTAAGTGTAAGCACTGAAGATGTTCTTATAAAAATCGAAATAAACTATTATATAGGACTAATATATTCCCGCTTGTCGGAGTATGAACAGGCTCTTGAATACCTTGAGCAGGTAGTAACTGCAAGCAAGGATATTGCAAAAGTTTATCAATGCAGATTGATATTAGCCTTTATCTATGCAAATACGGGCCGAACCAGACTTGCAGAGTTTGAGCTTTCAAAACTTATCGAAGCCGGTTATGAGTCGGTACAGGTTTTTTCTTCATTGGCTTATGTTTATTATGAACACCACGAAATCGAAAAGGCCATCGACTATTATGAAAAAGCCTTAAAAACCGCTCCCGAAAACAGCACGGCCTTAAACGGCCTGGCCTATATCTTGGCCGAAACGGATAGAGATCTGACACGCTCCTTGCTCCTCTGCAAAAAAGCCGTAGAAAAACAGCCCGAAAATCCGGCTTATTTGGATTCGATGGCTTTAATCTACCATAAGATGAACCTCCCTTCGGAAGCTAAATCCTATATTACTCGAGCTAAAGAAAAATTACCCGATAATAAGATTATACTCAAACACTTTGAAATGATAAGTTCTGATGCACGGGAGGCTTAGGATGAAATTCGGTAGAAAATGTCGTATAATTGTTTTTATAAGCTTAGTCTTATTTACTTTTCCTGTTTTTTCACAAGATAAGAATTTTACCGATAAGCCGTCCTCGTCGGATAAGAGGGTTGCTTCCGAAGAATTTAGGCGGGGTGTTCAAGCCTATTATCGAGGAACCTTTAATGAGGCCATCCTTTTATTCGAAAAAGCTCTTTCTTATCTGCCCGATGAGTCCTTAATTTTAGATTGGCTTGGAAAGGCCTATTACAGCTCCGGTGTTGAAGGTGCAGCCCTGACTCAGTGGGAATTGGCCGAGGCAGCAGGTTACGGCGGAATGCTTTTAAAAAACAAGATAGAAATTCTAAAAGAATCGAGGAGCCTTACTCCCTATTCTTCAGATAACATAAAGTATGTGGAAAACTCTTCCTTTAGCTCAAAGAACGGCACTGTAGAGCTTTTCCGCCAACCTCTTTCGATAGCAGCTGTTTCCGACGGCTCCTTTTGGATGACGGCTTACGGATCAAACGAGCTTTTGCACTTTAATGTAAACGGTATTATCTTGGACAGAACAAAGGGGCCTATTCAAGGTTTTGACAGGCCTTTCGATGTTATAGCCCTATCGGACGGAAATCTCTTGGTTTCGGAATTTGCTGCCGACAGGATTTCTCTCCTCGATAAAAACGGTTCGTTTATAAAATCTTTCGGAACAAGAGGAAGGGGAAACGGAGAATTTATAGGCCCTCAGTTTTTAGCTGAAGACGAGTACGGCAATATCTATGTTTGCGATTTTGGAAATGCAAGAATCGTTGTTTTTTCTTCTGCAGGAGAACCTCTTTTTACCTTTGGAAAAAAAAGCGGCCTTTTCGGGGGCTTTACGGCTCCTGCGGGGATAGCTGTAGTTGACGGGCTTGTCTATATTGCCGATGCAATAAAGGGCGCTGTTTATACCTTCGATACGGCCGGCAACTTTGTTCAATCCCTCCTGCCTGAAGGCACCTTAAAGCAAATAGAATCCCTTAGGGAATGGAACGGCAATTTGGTTGCTTCTGCAGGGAATAAGGCTTACCTTATCGATATTGCTTTTTCGACTGTAAGCGAGTTGACGAGTCTGGGAAATGTTCCTACAAAGATTACGGCTGCGGTTCCCGATGTGAACGGAAGTCTTCTTTTAATAGACCATAAAAATCAAACGGTAGAAATAACTTCAAGAATAAATGAACTTGCAGGCGGCCTTTTTGTATTGATAAAAAAAGTTTATTCAGATAAATTCCCTGAAGTCTTGGTTGAAGTAAGCGTACAAAACCGCGACGGCAAACAAATTGTAGGTTTGACTCAGGATAACTTTATAATCACGGAGGGAAACAGGCCTGTTGCCGATTATTCTTTGACCGGTTCTTCCTATCTTAATAAAACTTGCGATATAGCCGTCATTGTTGAAAGATCTCCCAATTCCTTAAAGGAAAAAGCCTTAATAGAGGCTGCCTTAAAGGAAATTGCAGAAGCAATGCAGGGCAGGGGAAAGATAAGCCTTATTTCAGCCTCATCTATTCCCGCTCTTGAGGGAAAATTCTCTCCTGCCGATTTGATAACCCTGCCTAACCGCATAAAGACTCCGGCCTCGTCCGACTGGAAATTAGATCTTGCTTTGAGGCTTGCCGTCGGGGAGCTGATAAATGCCGAACAAAAAAGAGCCGTTCTTTTTTTGAATTTCAGCGATCCTAATTCGGATAATTTTAAGCAGTATAATTTAAACGACCTTGCTTCATACATGAAAAATAATAATATACGTTTTTATCCGATTAGTTTAAAAAAGGGAGCTCCTGCTTCCGAAATGAGCTATCTTGCAAAAAAGACGGGCGGTAAGACCTCATACATCTATGCCGAAAGGGGCTTAAAACCTCTTATTGACGATATTATCGAAAAGCCTTTGGGAATGTACCAGCTGAAATATACTTCTACCATGTCCACCGACTTCGGTAGGTCATTTTTACCCGTAGAAGTAGAGGTTCAGCTTTTGGAAAGATCAGGCCGAGATGAAATAGGATACTTTGCTCCATTGGAGTAGAAATCATAGGGCAACTGTCTTATTAGTTGTTATATCGGCTTATTTTCTGCGCTTTCATAAAAAACAGGTTCCTTTTTTGTTCTTTCCGGATTGATATAAACGTCCATTTGCGGGAAGGGAATATTTATTTCGGCTTCTTCAAAGAGTTCGGCTATAAGTTTAAAAATAGAATTCTTTATAACAAGAAAATCTTCATTTTTTCCCCAAGCATAGAATGCAACTTCAATACCGGAATCTGCATAAGCCGACCAGAAAACAAAGGGTTCGGGGCTTTTTAGAATTTGAGGCACTCGGTTCGGGATTTCCATTAAAACGGATTCTACCTTTTCCATGTCGCTTCCGTATGCAACGCTTATCTTTGTTTCGATTCTCCTTATCGGGAGGCTTGAGTAGTTTATGAGGTTTCCCTTTATGACTACCTCGTTCGGAATACGCACTATGTTTCCGTCAAGGGTTTTTACCCTGATAGCCATAAAGTCAATCGATTCTACATTTCCGGTTATGTCGCCAAGCTGGATACGGTCGCCTACCTTAAAGGCTTTTTCTGCAAGGACAAAGAAGCCTGAAATTATATTTGACACCGAGGTTTGGGCTGCAAAACCTATGGCAACACCGGCAATACCTGCGGCTCCTACAAAGGCATTTATGTTTATACCGAGCTTTTTGAATATCGTCATCAAGATAACGGCCAGACAGGTGTATTGGAGAATCTTTGTTATAAGGTTTTGAATTGCAGGGCTTACCTTGTTCTCCGTAAATTTTTTAAGCGATTTAATTATAATTTTAAAAAAGATGTATGTTATTAAAACTATCCCCAAGAAAGACAATATGGATATAAAAGAGGGAAGGGTAAAGTTTTCCTTAACAAAAGTTTGTATTTGTTCTAAGTTTATGTTCATTTTTTTAATCTATCAAATTTTTTGTAAACTTCCAAGAGGTAGACAAAGCCTTACATTTATAGTATAAAATCATATGAAGTACGGTATTTCTGCTATAGCATTTGACATTGACGGTACGCTTTATCCTTCATGGCGCTTTAATTTACGTATAATTCCATTTCTGTTAAAAAATTTTAATTTTATGTCTGCTTTTAACAAGACCCGAAAAGATATAAGACTTTGGCAGGAAAAGAATCCCGATAAAGTTTTAAGCAACTTTTTTGATTTTCAAGCCGAAATCTTGGCAAAACACGCAGGAAAAAATAAGGAAGATGTTAAAAACTTTTTGGAGACGGAAATTTATGAGGGCTGGAAAAAGCGTTTTGCAAGGATAAAACCTTACTTTTTTGCAAGGGAATCTATAGAGGAATTTAAAAGATGCGGGCTTAAAATAGCCCTTCTTTCGGACTTTTTACCGGAACAAAAAAATGATGTGTGGGGTATTTTACCCCTCTGTGATGCCGCTTTCGGGACAGAGGCTATAGGGGCCTTAAAACCTTCTCCTCTCCCCTTTAAACGGTTGGCAGAAGCCCTTGATCTGCCTTGCGATAAGATTCTCTATGTGGGAAACAATCTCAGGTACGATGTTGCAGGGGCCAAGGCAGCAGGAATGCACACTGCCTGCATAAAGAGCAGGTTATTTATCTTACTTAAAAAAGTTTTTGCTCAAAAAGATAATGAAAAACCGGATATTTATTTTTCAAACTATCGCCAATTATTGAAATTTATGATATAATTTGATATTATAAGCGTAAAAAAGGGTGGGAATTTATAATGAATGATATTTTATTCAATCTTATAACATTGGTAATTTGTATAGGTATTATTATTGCTTTTAGACAAAGCGATAAAAATAACCGATCCATCGAAAAAGCAAAAAAATACGGGGATAAAATAAAGGAAGATCTGGAAGCTTTTGTAAACGAAAAGAATTCTACTTTAAGCGATCTTTCCACGGAATTGGGAGTGCAGCAAAGTAAGGCTATTGCTACAGTAAAACGGCTTGATGACCTCCGTGCCATGTTTTTAGAACAAACCGAAACGGTAGAAGCACGCTCTGCCGCCATTCAGGATATTGATAGATATATTACCGAATCCGGGCAAACCATTCAAAAACTTATGGATATGACGGCCTTGGCAGAAAAAAATTTAATGGAAATTACAAGGGAAGCGGATTTTGTAGATTCTCTTGCAAAATCGATTAACGCTGCAAGGGCTCAGCTTAATAATCTCACCGAAAGTATTCCGGAATTAAAACAAAATTTTGCAGCCGAAGCCGATGCCAAATTAAGCGAATATAAAAGCAAAATATTGGATGAAATGGGCCTTGTAATCAACGATGTTGAAAACCGCCTTGCCTCGGCCCAAAGAGATACGGGCGAACTCTTGGAAGTAACATCAATTAAACTTCAAGACTTATATAAAGAAGCATATAATTCTGCAGCAGACAAGGCGGGAGCTCTTCAGGAAGCTGCCTTTGCTAAGTTAAAGGAAGAAACTGCAGAAAGGGTTCAAAGCTACCGCAAAGAATTTGAAGAAACAGCTGCAGAGATAGAAACCCAAATGGATGACAATTTAAACCGGACAAGGCAGATGGCTTCGGATTTTAAGGCAGAATGGGAAACTCAGGCAAAGGACTATCTTGCTCAAATGCAGTCGGATTTTTCCCGGACCGAAGAAAATATTTCGTTACGTATAAATTCCATATCCGAAAAATTGAAGGAAACTGAGGATGCCGTTTCGGTACGTTCTGATGCGATTGCTGCCGATTTAAACCAAACCGAAGCTACAATGAGGTCTCAGTTTAACAGCCTTGCTTCTAACTTCCAAGATAACGTAAATTCTCTTTCTAAATTTACGGATAAAAAGTTAAATGAGTTTAAGATTCAGACTGAAGAAAGATTTACCAAATTTGAAAAGGCTATTGAAAACGTTGACAGCTTAAAAGAAGAAATCGAAAAATCTCAAGACCTTATTAAAAATGAGATTATAGCCGACTTCTCTTCTTACGTAAATTCGACCAAACAAAGTCAGCAAAACTTTTTTAACGAGTTTACGAATAATTCGGAAAAAATCCGTGAACGCATGAAGGCCATAGATGCAGGTATCGATGATCTAAAAGCTAAGGCCTATACAAACGTTTCGGAAAAATTAAAAATGTTTGAAGACGACTTCTTTGCAGACCTTGCAAAGAGGAGCGAGGCTATTAATCTAAGCTTCGATCAGTGGAAAGATGATGTTTCTGCCAACATGACCCTTCTTGCTTCTGAAAACGAATCGGCACGGAAGGATTTGGAAGAAAAATATAAGGCAGAGCTGCGGGTAAGGCTTGGTCAGGCAGCCGAAGAATATAAAGCTCTTTTTACCAAACTGGATGAAAAGGTTAAAGATGTTGAAGCCGGTTTAAATTCACGGGTTTCTGCAATGGACGGCACTGTAGAGCAGTATATAGAATCTTTCCGTGCAGACGTAGATCAGATAAAAGCAAAGGCATCTCAGCAGCTTGAAACTGAACTTGCCTCATATAAGGAGCAGGTTCGAGAGGCTGTATCCAATCAAAATGCAGAGCTTGAAAATACTTCAAAGGGCATGCAAGAAAAACTCCTTTCAATTCGGGAAGAATCGGAAGCCAAGTTTGAAACTATTAAAAAGGATTTTGAAACTTGGAAGAACCGCACGGATCAGCAGTTTACGGATGCCCGTTCATTCTTTGACGAGAAGATTACAAACTTTGCCGGCTTAACGGAAAATGCAATTAAAAATCTTGATGCCAAGTATAATGCCCAGTACAAAGACTTTGTAGCAAAGAGCGGAGACGCCTTTAACGGTATTCAGGCGAAGCTTAATTCCGTTGATACTAAGGTTGCATCTGCAAACAAGGCCATTGATGAGCATGCTTCAGAAGTTACAAACCGCTTTAATACCGAAGCAGAAAAACTAAATGAGGTAATCAATAAAAGAATTAAGGAAGCCGCTTCTGAGGCTGCGCTGTCCGTACAGGGCATCAATGATATGATTCTTGAAGTTCGTAACCGCCTTGATGAAACCCAAGAGAAGGTTCGCGAAAAGATAGAGGCTGATGCAGACCGCCTAAATTCGCTTATAGAAGAAATAGATAAAAAACAAAATGACTTTATTACACAAACCAAGGTCTTTGAAAGGGCTGATGAATTAAAAGAAGGTTTGGAAAAAGATATTGCTTCTCTTAAAAATGAGGTTACTAAATTTGAGGTTTATAAAAATGCAATGGATGATCTCACCCTTCAATATGATAAGGTTACTCATTTGGAAGAGGAAGCAAAACAAAAAGTCAGCCGCTTTATGAATGAGCGCAAAAACATTGAGCTTCTTGAAGGCGAGTTTATAAAACTTAATGCTCTTTCCGACTCTATGGACAAAAAAATCATCGAGCTTACTGCCGTAAATGATGACTTACAGCAATACCAAGTTCAAATTAGAAGATTGGAAGAAGGTATCGGTGATGTAAACACCCGCTATGAAAGGCTTGAGAAAAAAGAAGCCGTATTAAATCAAACTCTTGAAAGCATTGATTCCGCTTTTGAAAATTTAAAGACTCTTGAATCGGATATTAAACAATTTAAAACTGAGGTAAGTGTAATTCCTCCCGAGATGGAAAAGATAAAGGTAACGCTTGAAACTCTTTTATCAAATCAGGGAAGGGCAGAAGCTGTTTGCGAAAAGATTGAGAGCGTCGATTCTACATTGGAAGATTTGAACTCCAAGATGGATAACCTAAAGCAGGCCAGAAGCTGGCTTGCCGCCACCGAAACCAGATTAAAAGAAATTTCGAGCGAATCGGAAGCTCAGCTAAAGCTGATGGCAGATCTCTTTAAGGGAGAAAAACCCGAAAGGAACGAAAGCGGAAGTCCGTCATTAAATGTGCAAGAAAACGTACTAAAACTGTCACGCCAAGGTTGGAAAAACAACGAGATTGCAAAGGCTTTAAACTTATCCCTCGGCGAAGTAGATCTTATTCTTGAGTATGCCGACAAAAGATAAGGCATGAGGCAAGGGCGGCAACGGCCTTGCCTCTTCCTATTATTCCTATGCCTTCTCCGGTTTTTGCTTTTATAAAAATTTGCTCTTTTTCTATTTTTAAAATTCCGGCTATCGATTTTCTTATTTCTTCTCTGAAGGGGAGAATCTTTGGTTCTTCGATTATTATTACGCAGTCAATGTTTTGAATCTTCCATCCTGCTTCGCTTATTCTTTCCCATACTGTTGATAAAAGTTCTGACGAATTTGCATCTTTCCACTTTTTATCGCTCGGCGGGAAAAATTCTCCTATGTCTCCCATTCCGCAGGCTCCAAGGAGGGCATCTGTAATAGCATGAAGGAGGACATCTCCATCCGAGTGGGC
Organism: Treponema denticola ATCC 35405; assembly: GCF_000008185.1. Lineage (NCBI taxonomy): Bacteria > Pseudomonadati > Spirochaetota > Spirochaetia > Treponematales > Treponemataceae > Treponema > Treponema denticola. Next base: position 2,329,053 of record NC_002967.9, on the reverse strand, counting down.
TTTTTCACCTTTTTTAAAAGGAATATGAACGCCTCCCATCATAAGTTTTTTTCCTCTGACTAAGCGGTGTAAGTCGTAGCCTAGGCCTGTTCTCATTTTATATCTTCCTTAAAAGTTATTTTTTTGTTGGATACTTCTCCCGTGCAGATAAAAACGTCTCCGGCAAATTCTCCATAAATTTCGCTGTCGTCTGTATATTCTTTTCCGTTTTCTAGGGCTTGTTTATGAGCTGCCAGTATCTTTTCAAAGTCGAATCCTTGAGGGGTCTGTACCGAATATACGGAACTCCTTTTTAAGTGTTGGGTTATTTTACCGGATTTATCGGCGATTTTTTGTGTATCAACGGCTTGGTAGCCGGGGATTACCGCCTCCCGCTTGCTTACCTCATCGGAGACTCGTTTTATAAGCTCAGGGCTGACCCAGGGGCGGGCTCCGTCATGGATTAATACAAAGTTAAAATCGGCTTCTTTTTTTTCTTTAAGCTCGCCGAGTTTAGCAAGGGCTTTAAAGACGGAAGTCTGTCTTGTATCGGCACCTGCCGTAAAGATTATTTTTGTATTTTTTTTAAGCAGAGCTTTTTCAATTCTTTTATCGTTGAAGATTAAATTATTTGCGTCCGAAATATCTTTGGCAGGAACAGTAACAACTATGACTTCAAACAGCTTTGTTTGTAAAAATTTTAAAAGGCATTCGGAGAGAACCGTAACGCCCTCTCCGTATTCAGGTAATCTTAAATATTCTTTTTTTGTATCTAAATTCATTCGTTGGGATTTGCCTGCTGCAGTTATTACGGCGGCAAAGCCTAAACTTTTAATCGTCCTCATACATATCCGAGTCTTCTATGTCGTCTTCATCCATATCGTCATCATCAAGTCTTTCATCATCATTTGCGATTAAATCGTCGTCGTCATAGTCATCCTTGAATTTTTCGATTGGGCCGCCTAGCGGTTCAAGGTGTAAGTGTATAGCTGCCTCTACTTCGGTTTTTGTCATCTTTAATGCCGCTGCTATTTCGTCTTGAAAAATTCTATAGGCTGAGTCATAGAGCTTTCTTTCCTGAATGGGAAGCTCCTTTGTTTTGCTGCGTTGGTAGAGGGAGCGTACGACCGAGCCTGTGTCCAAGATTTTTCCGCTTTTAAATAGGTCCATATTCATTTGATAGCGGGCCTTCCAATCTATCGGGATAGGTTCAAAATCTTCGGATAGGAATTTGAGGGCGGCTTCAGCTTCTGCCTTTGTTACTATACGCCTTATTCCCAGATTATCGATTCCGGTAATAGGGACTAAGACCGTCATATCCGAATCGGACAGATAAATAACATAATAGTCAATGACTTCTCCGGCTATCTCTTTTTTGGTAATATCCGTGATAGTACCGACGCCCTGACCCGGGTAAACGACAACTTCTTTTGCTGAAAAAACAAATTTCTTACTCATATGTTTGAGTATTATAGCATAAATATCTTTTTTAGTCTACGAGGCCTAATTTAGCTGAGTTTAGCTGTACGAAAAGTCGCTGTCTCCGATAAATTCGCGCAATATGGATTGTCCGTGTACAAAGCTGGCCGGAAGCGGTAGAAAGTTTCCTAAAAAGGTTAACAGCCTCGACGCTTCGTTGTATTCCTTTTGGTTCGGCTTTACCGCCTTTAAAAGCGGTTCTGCATAAACCTTTAAGACTGAAAGCTCATAGTCCAGGGCCGTGTTAAAGACAGCATCGGCATTTCCTTGGAATGGGAAAATATATTTTGATTCTCCGCTTCTTACGTCGCCCCACATTCCTATTGTTCTTGCTGCAGGGCTTCCTCTAAACTGGGCATCTCGGACTATGCGTCTTATAAGTCTGTTATCCGATGTAGGGATGCGGTTATGGTCATCCAAATTAAGCTGGGTGAGAGCCGAAAGGTAGACCTTAAATTTTAATGACTCGTCTATTTTTGCCGTAAGCTTATTGTTCAGAGCATGGATTCCTTCAAGTATAAAGATTGTGTTTTGTTCAGGGGTAAACATCTTACCTTCAGGTCTGCGGGCACTTACCTTAAAATCGTAGGAAGGCATTTCGACTGTTTCACCATTGAATAGACGGAGAAGGACATCGTTTAAGAGCTCAATGTCCAGAGCCTCAACACATTCAAAGTCGGGCCTTCCGTCTTCTTTTTTCGGTGCTTTAGCAATACCCAGATAAAAATCGTCAAGGCTTATAACCTTAGGTACATACCCAAGAACCTTAAGCTGCATTGAAAGTTTTTTAGCCGAAGTGGTTTTTCCGGAACTTGAAGGGCCTGCTATCAGTATTACCCTTGCGGTTTTTTTAGCCGTTATTTTTTTTGCTATTTCGGCAAGTTTATTGTTTTGAAGTATCTCGGTAATTTCTACATAGTCTTTTATTTTTCTTGAGGTAATTAAGTCGTTCAACTGACCCACCGATGAAACGCCTACAAGTTTTCCCCATTGTTTATATTCTTTATAAATTTCAAAAAGATGGGGAATGTCTTTAAATTCCGAGAGCTTTGTAGGAGATGATGTCCTCGGAAACCTGAGTAAAAAGCCGTCTTCATAGGGCATTACATCAAAGACCTTGACTTCACCTATTCTATCCATAAGGGGTTGAAAATAGAGATCTTCATAGCTGCCTAAACGGTTTATTAAAATTCGGGGTTTACTCGTGTAGTTTAAAAGTCTATGGGTTTCGGGTTGATTTGAGTGTTCGAATTTTTCCAAGGCTTCCTCGTAGGAAAGCCAGCGGGTATCGATAGGCATGTCTTGAGCTACCATTTCATCCATTTTTGCCTTTATAGCCTTAAAATCCACCTTACTTGAATTTTTTCCTTCAAGGGTGTAATAATAGCCGTAATCCAGGCTGTGTCCCATTAAAAGCCTTAAGCCGGGGTAGAGTTCTTTTGCTGCAGCAGCTAAAATCAGGCAGAGAGTTCTTCGGTAAAAATTTGAGCCTTCTCGGTCGGCTAAGGTTACCGGTTCTATATTGGATTGTACATCGATGGTTTTATTTAAGGGTACTACCAAATTGTTTACCTTTATGCCTACTATAGGAGCAGGGCAGGCCGGAAAATATTGTACCAGCTCACGCGCCGACACCGGATTAACAAATTCTTTTTGAGTTCCGTCAGGAAAAGTTATTTTAAATGAAGCCATAAGACTCTCCTCTTTATTTTTCTATCTTTAATTATACCATATTTTTTATAAAAGTCCAGCTATTTACGTATAGTTTGACAGGTTCGCAGTCTTGACAAAATTTTTTTTCTCAAATAAACTTTAAGTTAAGATAAATTTTAAGAGATATAGCTTTCTCTATGGAGGAAAAATGAAGAAATTTTTAGTTGTCTTATTTTTATTTGTTACGGTTTTTGCATATTCTTTTAAGTATGAAAACTATCAGGAAATGTCTATTAACGACTTAGTAAAAATGGTAGAGTCTGCTGCTAAAGAAAATGAAGATGGAGGGCTTACTATATTTAACAGCTTTATAGGTCTCCCTGTTACATTGGATGAGTATCCAAGTGCCGAAAAAGATAAAAAATATGAACAAGAAATTCGTATGTTTACATATTGGTTTGAAATGCCTGAAAATTTTTTTGGGAGTGTTATTACAAATAAACTTCCAAATGGATATGAACTGGTTATGGTATTTCAAAACAGCATTGCTCAGCACTTAAAAAATGATGTAAAAAAAGGTGAAAAAATAGGAGTCTATGCTTTTTTGGGCGGATATGATAGTTCTTCAAAAAGAATATTAATAATGGTCTCAGCCTTTAACACAAAAGCCGACTATAAAGGCGTAATATAAAGCCTATTTGGGAAAGAATGTAAAAGTCCGGCTATTGACTGTTTTTTAAAAGACTGATATTCTTACGCCTTCTATATATTTTATATTTATAAGGATTTATTCTATGAAATTTATTAAAAATTTTACTCTTATTTTATGTTGTGCCTGCTTGTTTTTTGCGTTTACATCCTGTAAGGACAAAAAAGCGGAAACGGAAGTTCCTTCCGAAAACAATGCAGCCGATGAAAAGGAAAAAATTTCGGTAACCGAGGAAGAGGTAGGCTATGCCTTCGGCGTTATCATCGCACAAAGTGCAAAGCAAGACGGTATAAAACTCAACCCCAAGCACATTTTAAAGGGCTATAATGAAGCAATGGCTAAGGATTTTAAAGAAACAGGACTTCAGGATGCTCAGACGGTTTTAAATAAGGCCTTTAAAATGGCTCAGATAGAAAAGGCTGCAAAGGCTCTTGAAGAAGCTAATGCCTTTTTGGAAAAAAACAAGGCTAAAGAGGGTGTTGTAGTTACCGAATCCGGTTTGCAGTATGAGGTGCTTTCAAAGGGGAAGGAAGATTTCTATCCTACAGCAAATGATGAAGTTGAAGTCAACTATATCGGAAAACTTATAGACGAAAGTGTTTTTGACGATTCATATAAAAGCGGTTCAAGCGTAAAAATCCAGTTATCAAGGGTGATCCCCGGCTGGAAAGAAGGCTTACAGTTGATGAGCCAGGATGCAAAATTCAGACTTTATGTTCCGCCGGCATTGGCTTACGGAGAACAGGGTATTACTCAGGGCAATACGGTTATAATTCCCCCCAATGCTGTTTTGATTTTTGACATTGAGTTGGTAAATATCTTACCCCAAAAGTAGTAACCGGTAAAAGAAAAAAAGAGTTTTGTGTTTAAGCAAAACTCTTTTTTTATGCTTTGTTAATTTTTAGACCTTTCTTTAAGTTTTGCCTTATTCCAAAATTCTTCCATCTTTTCCCCATTTTCGGGTAAAAGCTCAAGGCCGTTTTTTTTCATTTCGGCCTCAACAAACCGGAACCGCCTTTCAAATTTTTTGTTTGCATGCATCAAAGCCATTTCGGGATCTATCTTTAAAAAACGGGCGGCATTGACGGCAACAAAGAATACATCTCCTATCTCATCTTCCATCGCGGCCTCGGATCCTGATTTAACGGCTTCGGCAAATTCTGCCGTTTCTTCTTCCATCTTTTCGATAAGGCCGCCTATTTCAGTCCACTCAAAACCGGCCTTTGCTGCCTTTTTTGAAATCTTTAAGGCCCGCAGCATCGGCGGAAAATTTTTAGGGATGGAATCCAAAATTGATTCGGCCTTAGGTCTTTCAATTTTTTCTTTTATGTTTTCCCATTGGTTTAAAACGGATTCGGGAGTCGAAGCTTTTTTATCGCTTTCAGGCCCTTCATAGCCTTCCGTTTCCCCGAAAACATGAGGATGCCTTCTTATCAGCTTTTCGGTAAGATTTTTCATAATATCGGCAGTTGAAAAAAGGCCTTCTTGTTCATACATATACGAAATCATCAGTACATTTAAAAGAATATCGCCGAGTTCTTCTTTTACATGCTCGGCGTTTTGTCCGGTATTATGGTGTTCTTCTATTGCGTCAGCTGCCTCGTAAGCTTCTTCCAAAAGGGACTTGCGCATACTCATAGGGGTTTGGGCTATATCCCATGGACAGCCTCCCGGCCCCCTTAATCTTTTAATTACATTAAAAAGAGCTTCAAAGCTCTCAATCAGTTGTGAATTTTCCATGTGTTGTATTATAGCAAAAATATCTTAGCTAGTTCAAGAGTCGATAATTCCTTGACTTTTTTATTCTTTTTTTGTAATCTTACAAGTGTCAAAAATGCTTAAACATAATTCTTTTTTTATTTATCTCTTCATTTCATTAAATGTTCTTTTTGCTCAAGAAAATATTTATGACAAAATTTTGGAGTACCGCTGCAAAAACGATACCGATATTGTTTTGATAGAAAACGAAGCGGCGATAGCTCTAAATAATTATAAATCCGTAAGGCTTAATTCCATCTTTGCCTTTGACTTTAGTTCTACCTTAAATTTTAATCTTAGTTCCGAAAAGGATAAATCGGGATTTTCCGTACAGCCCTCGGTTTCGGCAGGTATGCCTCTTTATAATAATCTGGGACTCAAGCTGTCAGCCCCTTATTCCTATAAGATGGGAAAAAGCTCTCAAGATTTTTCGCTGGGGCTTTCGGGCGATATTTACAGCCAAGCCCGCAAAAGAAAAAAGCAGGAAATTGAAACTTCCTTGGAAGCTCTTAAAGAGGCCGAAAAAAAAGTAAAGAGCGTTAAAGAGCTTGCCGAAAAAAAACTTTTAACCGATATTCAAAAAATATTAAGCGAATATTCGGCTCTTCTTGCAAAAAGACTTTCAGGTATTCAGGCCGATATTAACTACAAACAGATTCTTGCAGAAGGCTATTCCGAAACATCTTCAAAGTTAAGAACGGCAAGGCTTAATTTGATAAGCTCCGAAAGGACAGAAAAAGAAACGGAATTTTCTTTTGAGGTTTCTGCCCGTCTTTTTTTTGAGTCCTGCGGTCTTGATATTCCAAAAAAAGATGAGGATGAATTTTTTATAAGGCTTGCAAAGAGCCTCCCTAAACAAAAGCTGATTTCTATGGAAAACCTGAAGGCCGAAAACTATAAGCCTCTTTTAAAAGCGGAAAATGATTATAAAAAACTTCTCGAAAAAAATAAAATGGATTTAAGCCCATTTTCGGCTTCTGCAAGTTTGGGATATTCTTATACTATGAACCAAAATAAGAACATAAGTTCGGGGCTGCAGCTGATGTTTCCCGGGGTAAGGCTTGATACGGGCCTTAGCTTAAGTCTGGACTCCGCTTCCGTTCCGGCCATGCAGGTGTCTTTTTCGATAAATCCGCTTGCAATTTATGATTATTATCTTAATAAAAAGAATGTTTCCTTAAAAGAAGCGGGCGAAAAGATAAAGCTGGGAAACACTAGAAATAATTTTGCTAAAGAGTTTAATACCTTTAAACTTAAATGGGAACAGCTTGAATGGCAGCAAATCCGCTATGCCGAAGAACTGGATATTTATAAAGAAAATGCCGAGGAACATGCTAAATGGTTCCAAAGGGGACTTATAAACGCTTTGGAAAATAAGCAGGCTTCTTTGCAATATATTACCGCTCTTTTAGGTTCAGCCGATTCGAATATTGCCGTACATATTTTCAATGCCGAATTAAAAGAAGCTTTCGATATAGAGGAAAAATAAATGCAGGATACAAAGCAAAAAAATAAAAATAAAAAGATTATTTTAATGGTTGCTGCCGCAATAATTATACTTTTGATAGTTTGGATTCTTTTTTTACCCAAGAAGGGAACTGAGGAGATTTCTCAAACGGTTACGGTAACTAAAGAAGTAATACAGGATGTTATTCAAGTTTCAGGCTATATCCAGCCTGCTCAACAGCAAAACCTTCACTCTCCCGGCGAGGGCCTTATAAAAAAAGTTGCGGTTAAAGAAGGCGATACCGTAAAAAAAGGCGACCTTATCTTTGCTCTTGACAATACCTATCAGGCTTTTCAAGTTGCAAAGCAGGAATTTCTTATCGAAAAAGAAAAATTGCAAGGCTATTCTAAAAACCTTGAACTTATGAAACTGGAGCTTGAATCTTTAAAGAGGGCCTTACGGGATAGAAGCGTTTATGCAAAGTTTGACGGTATAGTCGTTTCTTTTGATCTTACCGAAGGTTCATATGTTATGCCCAAGGATAATTTCGGGGTGATTATAGACCGCTCCTTTTTTAAGTCTACTGTCGATGTTTCAGAAGGAGATGTTCCTAGGTTAAAAGTAGGGCAAAAAGTTTTACTCAGCTTTCAAGCTCTCGGCGATGAAAAAGTGGAAGGCCGTGTTACCTATCACTCTTCAATCGCTAAGTCCGGCAGCCAAAGGGGTGCTACTGTGATAGAAACAAAGATAGTTGTCGATAAGCTCCCCGAAAATGTTTTACCCGGTTATTCTTTTAGCGGAAACATTATTGCCGGTGAAGATGAAGAAGTTTTGCTTTTGGATCAAACGGCTCTTTCCTACGATAAGGGCGAACCATACGTTGAAAGGCTTCTTGAAAACGGCAAGATTGAAAGGGTTAATGTCGAGGTTGAAGCCTATACTCAGGGCACCGTAAAAGTTTTATCCGGCTTAAAGGAAGGCGATACCTTGAGAGTAAAGCCTCCTAAGTGGTAAGAGAAAAATGTTTGAAGATTTTATAAATGCCCTTCATAATTTTAGAACAAACAAGATGCGGACCCTTCTTTCCTTATTGGGCATAGTGATTGGCGTTACCTCGGTTATAATTGTTACAAGCCTTGCAAGTTCTCTTTCAAACAGCATGATAAAAGAATTTGAAGAGTTCAGTATGGATATAATCAACATAGGAACTCAGGCGGATAATCCCGAATTCGCAGGTGAAGGTAAAATCATAAAATTTGATGAGGCTTTCCGTAAAAAGCTGATGCAAAAAATCCCCGAGATAAAGCATGTTTTTTATTCCAACACTTTTCAAGCCTCAATTATAAGGAATGATTTGCGGATTGAAATTAGCGATATAGAAGGAATTGAAGCTGAAAGGCTTGAATCTCACCGAGTGGTTATGGATTACGGCAGTTTTTTTTCTTCTTCCGATTATTCTACGGGAGCTGAAAAGGCTATTATAGGCGAAAGGATAGCTTTTCAGCTTTTTCCCGAGGGCAGGGCTGTAGGTAAATTTATTACTTTGCAGATTCCGTCAAGCAGCGAAAAGTCTCCTCCCCTTATTGTGCGTCTTCAGGTCATAGGCGTTGTAAAACCCAAAAATACCTGGGTGATCCGCACCTCTGATGCCGTCTTTGTTCCAAGAAAATTTGCTCTGAGTAGGCTTCCGGGAAAGGTATCTGAGGCTGTTTGGGCAGCCGAAGTTGCTATCTCGGACCCTAAGGTCTCCTCCAAGGTTGAAGTAAAGATTCAAGATTTTTCTGAAGAACTGTCGGGCGGTAACCGCTTTGCTCTGTGGGTTTACTCTGCCCGTCAGCAGTTTGAGCAAATGACTAAGATTACAGGAATGGTAAGTCTTGTGCTTTCTGCCATAGCCGGAATATCCTTGCTTGTCGGGGGTATAGGCATTATGAATATAATGCTTGTTACCGTTACCGAGCGCCGAAGGGAGATAGGTATAAGAAAGGCTCTCGGAGCCACGGGCGGAGCCATAAGAATGCAGTTTTTAATAGAATCGGCTTCTCTTACTCTTACAGGCGGGCTCATAGGTATAGTTTTAGGGCTTCTAATCAGTAAGCTGATTGTAAACGTCTTCTTCCCTCCCGAAATAATCTTTTTACCCAATTTTTCGGGCTCGCTGATAGCCTTTTCGGTAAGCGTATGTACGGGAATATTTTTCGGCCTTCATCCTGCTATCAAGGCTGCAAGGCTTGATCCCGTCCTAGCCCTTGCAGAATAAATGAGGTTTTCTTATGGATATTGAAGCTTTAGAATTGCGTGCCCTTAGTATTCAGGCCGCAAGGGAATTTTTTATTAAAAAAAATTATTTGGAATTGGATACGCCGGCTCTTTCGGGAGAGCTAATCCCTGAAACCTGTTTGGAGGTTTTTAAAACGGAATATCTAAGTCCGTCCTTGTTAAAAAAAAGCCCTACAGGAAAAGCCCTTTTTTTGGTCCCTTCTCCCGAAGTTTATATTAAGCCGATAATAGCCCAAACTTCCCGCTCGGTTTTTCAAATTTCAAAATGCTACCGCAATGCAGAATCGATAGGCAATATCCATAGCCCCGAATTTACCATGCTCGAATATTATACGGTAAACGCAAACTATAAAGATTCCGTAAAGATAAGCGAAGAATTTTTAAGCCATGTTTCCGATAGGGTAAAAGAAAATCCTCTTGTTGACAGGGAGGTCTTAAAAACCTTATCAAAGGGATTTGAGTGCCTGACTATGGACGAAGCCTTTAGAAAATACGCAGGAGTGCCTTTAAGTACGGAACATTCACCGGAGGAGCTTGCTTATTATGCCGAAAAGTTAGGGCTCGGAGAAGCTGAAAACTATTCGGATTGGAAAGAGGACGATTTATATGAGCTTATTTTAGTCCATGCAGTTGAGCCCAATCTTCCTAAAAACAGACTCATAGCTATTTTGGATTATCCCGCCTTCGTGCCCTGCCTTGCCGCAGAAAATTCCAAAAGGGTTTTAAATAAAAAAAATGAAGCTCTTGAATGGAAGACCGTCGAGCGATGGGAAGTTTATTTAAACGGGGTTGAGCTTGCAAACTGCTATACCGAAGAAAGGAATAAAAGCAAAATAAATTCTTATTTTAAAAACGAAAACGAATTAAAGCAAAAAAACGCTCTCGTTCCTCATCCGCCGGTAAAAAACTTCGGGGAGACTTGCTCTAAGATGTCGCCATGCTCAGGTGTTGCCATGGGCTTCGACCGCCTTATCATGCTCTTGGCAGGAAAAAAAACTCTTAGTCCTATAATTTATCGTAATAATTTTTAAATCCGGATATAAGTATTATGCAACTTTATTGGGATTTTCGTTTTAAATTCATTGACAAGAACCTGTTTTGCGTTTAAAATGGTTATAGATGTCTAGAAGCAATTATTAAATTTTGAATTTTGCAGGAGGATATTATGGCTTCAAAAATAGGAATAAAACTTGCAGACGGGACATTTTTCCCGATTTTGGATGAAAGTGCACTTTCCGAGCAATCTTTGGAATTGACTACGGTTAGGGATGATCAGGAAAGTGTTCAAATAAATTTATTTAAACAAGTTGACGGGGCAGAGCCCGAATATATAGGCTCCCTTATTGTAGAAGATATTTCAACGGGGCGTGCCGGTGATCCCACTATAAATTTAAAAATAAAGCTTGATGAAGAAAAAAATCTTTCTGCAGAAGCCGTCGATGAGGGCTCCGGATCTCATCAATCGCTAAGAGTATCTTTAAAAAATCTTGATGAGGCAAGCCTTGAAGGTATGGATTTTGATTTTGCTTCCCTTGATTCCTCATCCGGGTTTACAAGTGGTGATGACGATTATTTTATAAAAGAAAGTGATGATCTTTCGTTTGATGAATCGCTTGAATCTCAGGCTGATTCTCAACTTTACGATAATGAAGAAAAACCTGAAAAAAAGAAAAAGATGCCTTTGTGGCTTATAATTATAATAATAATTCTTTGTATAACAGCCTTGGTATTTGCCATTCTTCTTTTGACAAAAAAAATGCCCTTTGCCGATAAAGATAAGATAGCTTCGGTTCCTGAAAAAGTTGAACAGGTGCAAGAGTCAAAAAAAGATGTAAATGCGACAACCTCTAATGTTCCTAAAGAAAATACCGCAGAAAAAGCTGCCGCTGAAGCCAAGCGAAAAGCTGAAGAAGAGGCCAAACAAAAGGCTGAAGCTGAAGCCAAGAAAAAAGCCGAGGAAGAAGCCAAGCAAAAGGCTGAAGCCCAGGCTAAAAAGAAGGCTGAAGAAGAAGCTAAACAAAAAGCAGAGGCCAAGAAAAAGGCTGAAACTCAACAAAAATCGAATACAAATTCAAATGGCGCAGTACGGTACAAGATCAAATGGGGAGATACTCTGTGGGATCTATCCGAGACCTATTATAAAACGCCTTGGCTTTACAAAAAGATAGCGGATTACAACAAGATTAAAAATCCTAATCTTATTATAGCAGGAACTTATATAGATATTCCGCCTAAATAATTTTTAAGAGGATAGCCTTATAACATCCAAATTTACCCGCATCGCTTTAATATGGTTCTTTTTGTGCGTTTGTCTTTGCAGCGTTTCCTGTGCGGGCTCTTACGATAAAACGGGAGAAGCCCGCCTGATTGAGGACCTTTATTCGGAAAATTTTTACCGTTTTTTAAAACCTCAAGCTTTGGAATTGAAGAAGCTGTATAATACCGATCCTTCATCCTTGTACTATATAGGTCTTGCCCTCCAAAAGGCGAAGGTGGGGGCTTCGGATAAAAAAATCTATGATGCATCGGCTAGGGCTTATTTTGAGTACGCAGTAAAAAATGCTCCCATGCCCTATAAAAAACTGGCCGATGATGCTCTTTATTCTCTTTTATCCAATGAAGAAAAACTTAAGCGGCTTGAAGAAAAACTTGCTTTACCCGAAGCTATTCAATTAGACAATAAATTAGACAATCAAACAATAAGATCCGAAATCCAAAGGCTGCTATTTTTATCGGGAAATTTTACAAGAATGGATCAGTCTTTGCCTGATTACCTTAACACACAAAAATTTGATGCGGAAATTATTGAAGGCCTAAAAAATATCGAAAAAAAGCAGAATGAATTAAAAGACTGCGGAGACGATTTTTTTAATATTTTAAAAGCAAGAAAGCTAAACTTTGAATCTCGGTTTGAAGATGCGTGGATTATTTTTAAAAGTTTAATGGAAGCCGGGGATAATCCATGCTTTGAACATAGAATTGTTCTCTCTGATGCGGGAAAGGCTGCCTTAGCAGGCTCCTCCGACAATGCTGCGGATGCCCTCCTTTTTGAAAATCGGCTTGATTTTTATGAAAAAAAATCCGTAAAAAATTCCGACTACATTGTTCAAAAATACATGTATGCTTTTTATGCTGCCCGCCTGCGTCTAAAGATGGGCGGAAAGGAAAATACCGAAAAGGCTCTTTTACTTTTTAAAAAGGCAAAGACCTATCCGCCCCAATCCTACGATTATGATGTTGCCCTTTGGTACATCCTCGATATAGAAAAAAGCAGATCGTTTAAGGTGTTTTTTGATGAGCTTTGCCTGTCTGTTCCCTCATGGAAGAATCCTTCGGTTTATGAAGAACTGACAGCTCATGCCTGTATGAAGCTGGTTCTTTCCCGGGATTGGAAAGGACTTGAAAAACTTCAAAAAGCCGTTCAAAAAACAAATCTTCTGACGGCACGAGCCCGTCTTGCTTATATTCTTGCACGTTCTAAAAAATCATTGGATGCAGAGTCTCAAAAGCTTTACCGTGAAGCTTATGAAAAAGATCATAATTCCTTTTATTACAGGCTTATGGCTGCTTATCAGCTTGGGCTTCCTATTTCCTCTTCTCCATACGGAAAAAATTATAAAAGAAAAGGCAGCAGCGGCTTTTCGGATGAAGAGACTGTTCGGATTTTAAAAGGTTTTGTAAAATATAAACTTTATTCCCAAGTGTACAATAAAATTACCGTTTTATATCCTCAGATCAGTACGGAAGAAGCCGCTTTTTTTTCGCAAGCTTTATCGGAAAACGGCTATTATGCCGACTCCATGAGAATTATGACCTTTGCGGTCAACTCCGAAGGTGCCGAATTTGGAGATGAACACTTAAAGTTGATTTATCCCCGTCCTTGGCTTGAGTCGGTTAAAAGATATGCGGCAGAATACAATTTACCTGAATATCTTTTATACGCCTTGCTTAGAAGCGAAAGTTATTTTAAGCCTGAGGTTGTTTCTCATGCGGGTGCGATAGGACTTGCCCAGCTGATGAAGCCTACTGCTGCCGATATTGCCCGCCGTCTGAAGCTGGAAACTTATGACCTTAACAATCCCGATACAAATATCCGTTTCGGAGCCTTCTATCTTTCGGATATGGTAAACCGTAACGGCGGAAAAATTATGCATGCCCTTTTTTCTTATAATGCAGGTCCCAATGCAGTCAAACGCTGGGTAAGGCAGGCCGGTGATTTGCCGACCGACTTATTTTTAGAAAGCCTTGCTTATGCGGAAACAAGGGGCTACGGTAGAAATGTGCTTGCCGCCGCGATTATCTACGGGCATTTATATTACAATAAAACCTACCGCGAAATTATAAAAGAGCTTTTTCCGGATATTTAACACTGGGATTCTTGCATTTCTTACTTTGAAAAAGCAAATTCAAAGCGTTCACAGAGTTTTTTAAGTTGTTCTTCCGACTTTATTTTGAATCTTTTTAGCAAGGCTTCAGGGATCTGATAGTAATCTATTTTCCCTTGTGAAAAATTAAGCATAAAGTCTGCAAAGCAAACGCTTTCAACCAATTCTCGATGTTCTTCGGGTGCATTTTCAAAATTATCCTGATATCTTATCGTTACTACTATGGGTTCGGGGAAGTTCCACTTTTCTGCAAGGGTAGCTCCTATTTCTGCTTGAGCCATTCCGCTCATAATCATGTCCATAACCTGAGGCGGTATGTTCCTTTCGGCTTGAATTTCTGCCAGTTTTACAAGCAGCTCAGGGTACATTGAACCAAGGATAATCTTTCCAAGGTCATGGAGAAGACCGCAAATATATGCATCATCAACTATAGTGCGTTTGCCGGTAAGTTTTGCAACATTTAAGGAGAAAAAGGCCAGCCTGTAAGCATTTTCCCAAATTTCCTTTTGCTCTTTTTCCGTTGTTTCCAATATTTTGATGGTTCCCATAGAGTAAAGCAGGTTTTGTATTCCTCTCAAGCCTACGAACTTGACAGCTTCGACAATGTTCATACAGGGTTTTGAAAGACCGAAAGCTACGGAGTTTACATGTTTTAGAAGGTCTGTTGCCAATCCTATATCGCTGCTTATAAGCTGGGCAATTTTTTGCATCTTTGATTCCGGATCGTTAATAGCCCTCTGTATCTGCATAATATTTTCGGGGAATTGCGGTATTTCGTTGATATATTCTACAATAGCCTTTGTAAGAGGTACAGCCTCTTTTTTTAGCTTCAATCTTAGGGGAATAATAACACGGTTTAATGTTACTCCGTCTACAACATCAATTGTGTATGACTTTTCATCCAGACCCATTTTTTTGAGCATTAGAACCATTATTACAAGACCTAAACCGGCTCCTTCGGTATTGTCTAAAACTTGAGTAAAGGCTTCATCCAATGATGAAAATTGTCTTGCTCTGACTATTTTGTCAAAAATTCTCTTAAATTCTTGGCGGGTTAGGGCCGAGTTATTGCTTACTTCAAGGACTATATTGTCATTTTTAAGTTGAAGGGACAGTTTGATATAAAGACCTGCCTTTTTTTGAAGTTCCAGATAATGATCCATGTTTGAGATTGTATCTTCTTTAAAATCCTTCATTCCCTGTTCATAGTCTTCGGCATCGGAAATATTTAAGCCTCTTTCTTTAAAATATACTCTTTTTGTATTGGCTTTTTTTGCGTTTGTTGTGAGCTCATTTGTGTAATATACGATATAATCTGTAATATCGGTACAATGCAGCTGCCTTAAAAATTCCGATATAACATCCGTAATATAAACTTCAGTTTCTTTAGGCAAAGTATATGAAGTTATAACGATAGGAACACCCAAACGTATGGCTGTTTCAATTTTTTCCGAATCAACGATTATTCTTTTATCTTTTTCCATGAGACACATCCTAACACATAAATAAAAAAAAATAAATACCTTTTTAGTAATTTACTGTAAATCTTTTTCAATTTATTTATTGGCATTAAAACCTTAAATCTTGAATGCTTGTTTTGCACTATATATAAAAAAATCGCCCCGGGAGTATGCGGACCGGGGCGATTAAAATAGAGTATAAACCATTCACATATAAATACTTTTATGAACGCTTTACGCAGGTAATTTAGGATAATTACCCGCAATCTGTGCCTAAATGTAAGTTACCATATTCTTACTTTTTTGTCAAGTGAATTTAGATAAAAAATTAAACTTTCTTTAATCTTTTGTCTATTTCTTCGAAAGTTTCTTCCAAATCTTCAAATAAAAGGTCCGTATAGGAGTCAAATTGGGTAGGCTGATTGTTTACTATCGCTATCTTACCTCCGTTTCTTAAAGTATAAGCCGGAAGAGCTGCTGCGGGATAAACCAAAAGACTTGTACCTAAAACCAGCATAAAATCCGACTTGGAAGCTTCCGTTTCTGCCTTCATTAGGGCTTTTTGAGGAAGGGCTTCTCCAAAAAAAGTTATTGCCGGTTTTATAGGACTTCCGCATTTAGGGCACCTTGGTACTTCTCCCGTTTTAGCCGTTTTTGCGGTTTCTTCAAAGGTTTCGGTGTAAGAGCAGTTTATACAATAGTGAACCGATGGAGAGCCGTGTACCTCAATTACATTTTTGCTTCCAGCCTTTTGATGGAGTAAATCAATGTTTTGGGTTATTACGGCTTTTAGGATGCCCCTTTTTTCAAGGTCGGCAAGGACGGTATGCACGATTGCAGGCTGCTTTTCTTCCAATCCGTAGATAAATTCCTTGGCCATTCCGTAATAAACCGAAGGATCCCGATAAAAGACGTCTATATCGAACATTTTCTCCGTGTTCGGCTGTTTATAAAGGCCGTCTTTTCCTCTAAAGTCCTTGATTCCTGCAAGGGTGCTTATTCCGGCTCCCGTGAAGGCTACGAGGTGCCTTGCTTTTGTAATTTCCGAAAAAAGTTTGTCATAATCGTTTTTTTCTTTATCCATAGTCTTAACCCCATATAAATATTATAAGGCATTTTCCTTTCAAAATAAAGACCTTGTCGGTAAACCTCTTGAATTTAATTCTTTTTCAATGTATGCTTACAAATATGCAGATTGCAGCACTAATGTTTCTTTCTTTTGCACTTGCAATTATTTGGGCTTTTATTGTTATAAGAAAAGAAAATTTATCGGTTAAACCATTATTATATATTTTTTTGTTTTCATTTTTTGCAGTCCTTATTTCGATTTTAATGCAGACTATTGTATACTTTTTGTCGCAGGATTTTTTAAAAACTACGGGATATGCTTACGGCATTCTTTTTGACTGTTTTATTCATTCTTCTCTGCCGGAAGAAACCGTTAAGGCACTGCTTTTTTCTATTTTTGTAAAATTGCTTTGGTCGGATAAGATGAAAAATATGGATGAGATTACTCCGGCTCAAAACAGGGCGAATATAAGGATTCTGATGCTTTTATCGGTGTTTTACGGCTTAATTTTTGCCTCTTTTGAGAATCTTGCTTATGCAATACGTTATCCGGAGGCAATCTGGCTTAGATCTTTTACTTCAAATATCTTACATGCGTGTTTGGGTGTATACTATCTTGAAATAAGCATGGTGCAAAAGACGAGGAATATTATAAAGCCTTTTCTTTTTACTTGGGGTATACACGGCCTATATAATATGTTTTTTTCCATAGGCTCTTATTTTGTAATCTTCGGAATAGTTATTGTGTTTTTTGTTATTTCTAATGCGGTAAGCAGATATGACCGCTTTAAGAGTAATTAAGTTTACTGTCTATTAAAAGGTTTCCGGCGGTGCTTTAAGCAGGTCTTCAGGATATTCTATCGACCATAAAAAAAGGCCTTGGGGCGGTGCTGTGGGGCCTGCCTTTTCCCTCATCTTTGATTCTAAGATATCTTTAAAATCTTTTTTGGAAGCTCCGATTTCGTCTAAATGCAAAAGAGTTCCTACTATTGAGCGTACCATCTTCCATAAAAAGGCATTTGCACAAATTTCAAAAATAAGATAATCGTTTTCGATAAAAAAAACTGCTTTTTTGATATAGCGGGATTTACTTATACTTTGATCTCCGGCTGCAGAAAAAGCGGTACAATCCAATTCTCCTGAAAGGCAGGAGGCCATTTCGTTTAAGGCGGCTATGTCGGGGTATCTTCTTATGTGCCAAGTATAGGGCTGCTCGTGGGCGAAGATTGTTTTGCCGCATTTGATCTTATAGCGGTAGGTTCTTGAAAGAGCATTAAAGCGTGCATGCAGGAGGGGGGACACTTCAGCTGCATCCATCACCCTTATATCCTTAGGCAGGATTGAGTTAAGTGCCGGTAAAAAATTTGAGGCCCTCATGCTTTTTATATCGCAAAAAAAGTTTACGGCCTGGCGGGCTGCGTGTACACCTGAATCCGTACGGCCTGAGCCGTTTGTTTCTATAGGATGTTTATGAATTTTGGTTAAGGCTTTTTCCAATTCTCCTTGAACCGTCCGGAAGGTTTCAGCTCCTTCCTTGGTTTGTTTTTGCCATCCGCAAAAATTCGTACCGTCATAGGAAATGGTAAGGAGTATGTTTTTTTGATTTTGGGAGATTTCCATTAATCTTCTACATCCTTTAGCTCTACCTTGAGAGTGTCGTAAAGGCTTCTTGCCGCTTCCAAAATCGGGCCCGGCTTATTTTTACTTGATTTTCCTAGACCGAACATTTTTGCAAGGGCAAATTTGTGATAATCCAAGCGTTTTAGGCGCATGTCCATGTCGATCTTTTGGCCATACTTATATTCAAGGAGGGCTGAAAGATAGATTATACCGTCATAACCGTAGTTTTTATCTACATCAGGGCCGAAAGATTTTAAGCCTGCAATTATTTCCGTTCCTGTCGATTCCAATTCAAGAGCACGGCGGTAAAGAAAGGTTGCCTTTCGATAAAAAAGGTCTGAAACATATTTATAATTTTCTTCAGGGTATTTTTTACCAAGTTCGTCAAAGAGCCATGCCGCTCTTATGGCACAGATAGCCTGTTTTATCGTGGGCGAAAATTTTTCTTCAAAAAGTTCGTAACATAAAATGGCAAGGTAATATGAGGCTGCTCCTTCATTTAAACCGCGGGATTTTGTAAAATCAACGTTATGGAAAAGACCTTTTACGGCCTCATATCTTGCTTCGGTATTTTCAAAAAGTTTTTCTATGACCGGACGGGAAGGAATGGCAAAATCTTGCGGAAAGGCTGTATAAAGACATTTGTGACAGACCGTTAAATTGTACACTGTAGGAAATATTTCTCCGTATTTTGCCGAAGGTTCATAAAGTCTGCGTAATTCATCGGTAAGGTCTCCGGCAATTAAGCGTCCTCCGCCTGAGTGCAGTTCTTCTCTTTTAAATTTTGTACTGCACACGGGGCACTGTACTTGTTCCTTTGAGTAAAAAGTTATACTTCCTGTACGGGATTCCTTTTCTGCTTGTTTTCTTATCATAATTTTCTTCTCCGCTTTTGATTATCGGCATTTTTTGTGTTTTGAAGACCGATAAGCTCAGTCTTTTTATGGAAAATCTCATTTTTTTATTGATAATTTTTTAAGCTCTTATAAAAAAATTGAAAAACTCATTTTTCAAGATTATAAAAACTAAAAAATATCCAAACTAATAAGCTTTTTTCAAGCTGCTGTTTTGCACTCTTTTTGCTTCCATAAAACATATAATGTTAAAGGAGGTAAAAGTGAATTTCAGTTTAGAAAAAGGAGAGGAATTTGTCAAGGCCTACAATAACGATAAGACAAATCCGTCAAGACGACAAAAAGTTTTAATGTCTATCTTTGAGATGATTTATGTCAATTTGGAAAGTTTCGGTGTGTATTTTGCGGACGAAGATTTACGCAGTGATTTTTTACTCAAATTTTATTATAAGCTTCCTAGGATTTTGGAAAATTATAATTCTTCACTGTCAAGTTTTTATACTTATTTAACAAATCATATTCGTTTTTATTATTTAACGTTTAAATGCAAAACCGTAAGGCACGAGATAAATGATACCGTTCTTGCCGATCAAGAAGGAGCAAGATGGGAGTATCTTATGGGGGAGTATGATTTAGAGGAAAATTTTAATTTTTATGTAGCCGAGTCTGAACCGGAATACTGCAATGTAAAAACAGGGGATTTGGGTTTGAAATATGACAAAAATTTCTCAAAAGAATCGATGCATATGAGAGAGCTTTATTTTAGTATGCCTTGCAAACATAGACGAATTTTCTTGCTTGCGTGCAAGGCTTGTTTTTTTCTTGATGATGATTTGATCGATAAAATAGCTGCCGAAATTAAAATGGATTCATGGTTTCTATGTTCTATTCTTCATGATTTAAAGGCTGCCTGTTTTAACCGTTACGAAAAAATAAATTATTGTGTCGGTAATAGAAACAGGTATTACGTAAAGGCTCAACTTTTTAAATATCTTTTACTTCATACTTATAATACAAGAAGTCAGCTTAAAAAAATTTGTTTTTCACTAAAACATAACCGTCATTTATGGGATAAAACAAAAAAAATAAATAGAAGGCAGATAAAGGCTCCAAGCAGTACCGATATAGGAAAGTATATAAATGTATATAAGGGTACAATCGACAAAAATATTGCAAAGAGTTTAAAAATTTGGTATACTCAACAGCATGAAAATATATCTGGCATCCGGAAATGTAAACAAAAAAAGGGAAGTGCAGGAGCTTCTTCCGTCTCATACGATCGTTTTGCCTAAAGATGAGGGCATAGAATTTGATCCTGAAGAAACGGGAAGTACTTTTTTTGAAAATGCTATGATAAAGGCAAAGGCTCTTTACCATATTGTAAAAGCTCCTGTTCTTGCAGATGATTCCGGTCTTTGTGTCGACTTTTTAAACGGAGCTCCCGGTATTCATTCCGCACGATACGGTTCTATTGAAGGAGAGCATGTTTCGGCTGAAGCAGGTATTAACAAGGTCCTTTCAGAATTAAAGGGCGTAAAAGACCGAAGTGCCCGTTTTGCTTGCTGCATGGTTTGCCTTTTGGACGAAAACCGTTTTTATTCGGTGCAGGAAACATGTGAAGGTCATATAACCGAAGCTCCGTCAGGTTCGGGCGGTTTCGGCTACGATCCCATATTCTTTGTAGAAAAGTTCGGCAAAACCTTTGCCGAACTTACTTCTGAACAAAAAAATTCCATTTCGCATAGGGGCAGAGCTCTTTTTTCAATTTCAAGATTTATAAAGGGGTCTTAACAGCTATTTTTTTTAATAAAGGGATATTGGATATATTGATATATTTTACATTTTTGTATATATTTAAACCAATAAAATATTGAATAGGATATAGAGGTTATATGAAAAATAAAAAGCATTTTTCAATACGAAAAAAATTATTGATTGTTTTCGGATTATTGATTATATTGGGCGGAGTTATACAGGGCTCCGTATCGTGGTATACCTTTAGAAAGACAATGATTAAAGATGTCGAAGAACGCTTAACGGATAAGGCTGCCGATATTGCTATCCTTGTGGAAAGCATAATAGATGTCGATTTTGAGTATTTAAGAGGTGTGGCTCGTATTCCCGATTTAAATGACGACAGTTTGTCGTATCCTCAAAAATCTGCACGGCTGCAGCAGGAGCTCTCCTCAGACAATGACGGTGCTTTTTTAAATATATGCGACTTAAACGGCAATACATATTATATGGACGGAAGAGTAGTTTCGGTTGCAGACAGATATTGGTATAAGACGGCTCTTGAAGGAAACTATTTTATTTCGGAGCCCTATCTTTCTCCGGACACGGGTAAGATTCACGTCGTTTTTTCTTTGCCGATTTACAACACAGACGGTGAAATTTCGGGTGTTATGTGCGCAGGGCTTCAAGGGCTTATTTTGTCGGAAGATATTAAAGATCTTATTATAGGTAAAACAGGTTACTGCTACATGATGGGTAAAGACGGTACCATTATTGCACATAGGGACAATAAGCTTGTTTCCGGTTTTGTCAATTATCAAAAACTTGCGGAAAATGATGCCGAATTGAAATCGGTAGCGGAATTTCAGAAAAAAGCCTTGCAGGATGAAGAGCCGGGAGTAGGTTATTACACTCTTGACGGAGAAAAAAATATCGGCGCTTATGCAAAAATGGAAAAGAACGGATGGACGATCGTTATACGGGCTCCTGTAAACGAATTCTTAATTTCGCTTAATACGCTGACCCGCGCAATCATAATTTCAGTTATTATAATACTGCTTGTAACAATAATTATTGCGTTTATTATTTCTACAAAGATGGTAGGGCCCGTGAAGACTGCCATGAATGTGCTTAGGGATATTGCCCAAGGCGAAGGAGACCTAACCGTTCAGCTTCCTCTTATCGGAAATGATGAGGTTACTCAGCTGTCGGAATATTTTAACGAAACAATCGAAAAAATACGTCTTTCCATTAAATCTGTTGATTTAAATGCCGGAACAATGCAGAATATCGGTGACGAGCTTGCGGGTAATATGACGGAAACTGCAAGCGCAGTAAACCAAATAAGTGCAAACGTTGAAGGTATTAAGCAGCAAGCTATTACACAGGCCGCAAGTGTCAGCCAGACATCGGCAACCGTAGAAGAAATTATCAATACGATAAAAAAACTTGATGAGAGAATAGAACTTCAGGCATCCAGCGTTGCCCGTTCTTCTGCTTCGGTGGAAGAGATGGTTGCAAACATCGGCTCAATTACTCAAACCCTTGAAAAAAGCGACGATGCCATTAAAAATCTTGCAACGGCAACCGCCGACGGAAAAGATACAGTGTTAAACTCGAATACGATTACACAAAAAATAGCCGAAGAATCGGGCAGCCTTTTGGAAGCTTCAAGTGTTATTCAGCACATTGCAAGCCAGACAAACCTCCTTGCGATGAACGCCGCAATTGAGGCTGCCCACGCAGGCGAAGCCGGAAAAGGTTTTGCTGTCGTAGCCGATGAAATAAGAAAACTCGCTGAGGATTCCGCTGCTCAAGGTAAGACCATTACCGCCGTATTAAAAACCTTAAGCAACGAAATTGAAGTCTTGTCGTCTTCTTCCAAAACCGTTGAAGAAAAATTTAATACCATCTTCTCGCTTTCCGAAGAAGTAAAGACGATGAGTAATACTTTAACCGAAGCAATGAGGGAACAGGAAAACGGAAGTAAAGAAGTGCTTGCCGCTATCCGAGACATCAATGCCGTAACGGTAGAAGTAAAAGAAGGTTCCGCCGAAATGTTAAGAGGCGGCGAGCAAACTGCCGAAGAAATGCAAAAACTGGACGGTCTTACGCGGGTTATTACCGACGGAATGAACGAAATGGCTGCCGGCGTTATCGAGATAAACAATGCGGTACAGGAAGTAAACGAAATTACTCAAAAAAATAAGATAAGCATAGAAAACCTTGCGGATGAGGTTAAAAAGTTTAAGATTTAAAAGGAAGCATCTCGAATTAAAATCAAATGAAACCTCTAAAAATTGAAGTTTTTAGAGGTTTCCTATTGTAAATTTGATAATTGATACGTGAGTTTTTCTATATTTTATGCTATAATTAAGCCATGGTAACGAAATTTTTTGTCGATTTACAATTTTCTCTTTCCCGATATTTACGGAATAAAAATGACTTGAAAAATGTTAGCCTAGGTTTACCCCCCCCCATTTTCTCTATTAAGTAAAATATCTCTAATTAAAGCTGTTAATACTTATTTTTCTCAATCTAAAAACCGCAGGGTTGAATTTATTCGGCTTTGCAGTTTTTTGTATAAATTAAATTATTTTGTAAGGAGGGATTAGCTATGAAAAACACTAATTCCAAACTGAAGACTAAGGTCTTAAATCGGGCAATATCTATTACTGCATTGTTGTTGGCTGCGGGAGTCTTATTGACCGGTTGTCCTACAGGTCAGGGAAAATCCGGCGGAGGTGAATCTTCTGAAGTAACTCCTAATACTCCTGTTGATAAGACATATACTGTAGGTTCAGTCGAATTTACCATGAAAGGAATAGCTGCCGTGAATGCCCAGTTGGGACATAATGATTACTCTATTAACCAGCCGCATACCGTAAGTTTAAGTGCCTATCTTATAGGGGAGACAGAAGTAACGCAGGAGCTGTGGCAGGCAGTGATGGGCAATAATCCGAGCCATTTTAATGGAAGCCCTGCCGTAGGCGAAACACAGGGAAAGCGTCCTGTAGAAAATGTAAACTGGTATCAAGCAATAGCTTTTTGTAATAAACTCAGTATAAAACTAAATCTTGAACCCTGCTATACGGTAAATGTTGGAGGAAACCCCGTTGATTTTGCTGCTCTTAGCTTTGATCAAATTCCTGACAGTAATAATGCAGATTGGGATAAGGCAGAGCTAGATATAAATAAAAAGGGCTTTAGACTTCCAACGGAGGCGGAATGGGAATGGGCAGCTAAGGGAGGAACTGATGATAAATGGTCAGGAACAAATACCGAGGCTGAACTTAAAAACTATGCTTGGTACGGTTCAAACAGCGGATCAAAAACCCATGAGGTAAAGAAGAAAAAACCTAATTGGTATGGTCTTTATGATATTGCGGGAAATGTAGCGGAATGGTGCTGGGATTGGCGTGCCGATATCCATACCGGGGACTCTTTCCCTCAAGACTATCCTGGCCCCGCGTCAGGCTCTGGCCGTGTTTTACGCGGCGGCAGCTGGGCCGGCAGCGCGGACTACTGCGCTGTAGGCGAACGGGTCAACATCAGTCCTGGCGTCAGGTGCAGCGATCTTGGCTTCCGCCTGGCTTGCCGGCCTTAAGTTCACACATTTTGCCGGAGAGGTTGAGCAGCGCAGGGCGCAGCGGAAGCCGCCCGAAGCGGTGAAACCGAACAGGCAAAATGTGTGGTGTGGTGCAGTAAATTTTTGAAAATAATGATTAACCTGCACTATGTCAGCCGCTTTAGCGGCTCGAAAATTTTTTGGCTAAAAAACGGTATGGACCGTATAAGGTGCCGCGTCAGGCTCTAACCGTGTTAAACGCGGCGGCAGCTGGAACAACAACGCGAACAACTGCACTGTAGGCAAACGGAATAACAACAGTCCTGACAACAGGAACAACAATCTTGGCTTCCGCTTGGCTTGTCGGCCCTTGAGCTCACACAAATTGTGTGAACCATCCATATCGTGTACAGTAAGTACAAATAAAGAGTGCTCTCCTTATGTAAGTACCGTATCTTAAATAAAAGAATTAGGAAAGCTTAAGGAGAGTTTTTTTGAGGGAGATATGCAGTTTAAATTATTTGTTATTCCAATATCTAACTATTTAAAAACCATAGATGAAATGAATATTTTTTTGCGTTCCCATAAAATTATCACTCATACAAAAGAATTCGTTAATTCAGGGGAAAACAGTTTTTATTCCATACTTGTAGAATACCTTGATTCCCCTATTTCTGCAGCTGATAAAGAAAAATCATCGATCGATTATAAAGATATCTTAAAGCCTGAAGAGTTTGCTTTTTTTCCCTATCTACGAGATGAACGCAAAAAACTTGCAGAACAAGCAGGTATACCGATTTATGCGGTATTAAACAACGCTCAACTTTCTCAAATTGCAGTCGAAAAACCTAAAAGCATATCCGAATTATCTAAAATTGAAGGAATCGGACAGGGAAAATGTGAAAAATTCGGCGAAGCGTTTTTACAAGCGGTGCATAACTATGAAAAGAAAAGGCAATCTATATCACAAGATAACCGAATGGAATAATCTTATCGCCGCTTTTTATAATGCTTCCCGTGGTAAGAGGTTAAAGCCGGATGTTCTTTTATATGAAAAAAATCTTTATACGAACTTAAAAACATTACAAAACTATCTTATTAATCAAACCGTCTTACTCGGCAGTTATCGGTTCTTCAAAATATACGACCCCAAAGAAAGAATTATCTGTGCAGCTCCGTTTAATGAACGGGTGCTTCATCATGCAATTATAAATATCACTGAATCTGTTTTTGAAAAATTCCAGATTTATGACAGCTATGCCTGCCGAAAAAATAAAGGAACACAAGCTGCTTTATTGCGAGCCCTATATTTTTCACGCCGTTTTAAATATTTTTTAAAGCTGGATATGAAAAAATACTTTGACTCCATCCCGCACAGCAAACTTAGCTTATTGTTAACCTGTAAGTTTAAGGATAAAGCCTTGCTGCATTTATTTAATAAACTGATAGCTTCTTACTCTGTGACGGAAGGATGGGGGGTACCAATCGGCAATTTAACCAGTCAATATTTTGCAAACTTTTATCTAAGTTTTTTTGATCATTATGCAAAAGAAAAGATGAATGTAAGAGGATATATACGCTATATGGATGATGTGTTACTTTTTTCCGATAATCTTAAAGATATAAAACTTATACAAAAAAAAGCAAAAAACTTTTTAAGCTGTGAGCTAGACTTAACATTAAAAGAAGAAATTATAGGTATGGTAAAAAACGGTATCCCTTTTTTGGGGTTTTTAGTAAAACCGCAAGGTATTTATCTTTCACAAAAAAAGAAAAAACGATTAAAGAAAAAAATAAAAGATTATGTTCATAAATTTAAAATAGCTTACTGGACCGAGGAAGAATTTGCTTTACACATTACTCCCGTATTTGCCCATATTGCAATAAGCCGTTGTAGGGCTTACTGTAACAAATACCTTTTAACTTGATTATCATAACCGCTAAATTCCCAATTTAAGAAGCTCAAACCGCGACTTTAGCATCCTTTAGTACTTCCCCTTCTTTGTATTATCATCCTTTCTTTTAGAACAGTTCATTTTGAATTTAAAAAATTAAAATCTATTGAATTTATTTCAGCTAAAAGTGAAAATAATCTGAATAAATTTTTGGAAAAACAAGGGGGTTCTTAGGGGCGGATGCACTAAGCGGAATTTTGGTTATCAAAGCGGACAGGATGTCCGCCTGTATAAGCTGTACGAGTTTTTTGCGTAAGCAAAAACACTCGAAGATGAAAAATGTACTTTGGATGTACATTTTTCATCGGTCATAGGGGAGGCTAACAACCAACGAAGTTTCGAGGTCAAGAAATCTTTTATCCGAAAAAATGCCTTAGCCTTGAAGCTCCGCCGGCTATACATCCCCTAATTTACAGTTCCTCAATCTCCGATTCGGGAAGTCCGGTTATTTCTTTAATTAAAGCGATATCAAAGTTTTTTCGCTTCATAAGTTTTGCGGTTTCGCATTTATTATTATAAGTCCCTTCTGAAAAACCCTTATACCTAGCATCCATCTCAAAGGTTGACATTAATCTATATTCTTGTCTTGCTTGTTCATTTTGTTTTACTGTTTGTATCATTTCTTCTATCCTCCTTGTAAATTCACTCTTTGTTTTGCCGGTTTTAAGATATTCTAAAAATTCCTTTAATTCTTTGTTTTCAGTGTCTTTAAAGGCCTCTGCATTTATTATAACCTCTAAAAGGGGAAGGGACAACCCCCCGTTCAGAGCGGTGGTTTTTCCCTTCCCCTTTAACCCCATCCCTTTTCCTCGCGCTGCCAAAGGGGATACCCCTTTGGAAACCCCGATTTATGGGTAAAGATAAGTTGTAGATAAGTTATAGATAATATTTAGCGTTCTTTGCACCTCTTGCGGTTAAATTAAACACGGCCTTTTAAAATGCCTATTTACTTTTTTTTGATTATCATATATTATCGAAAATATGCATAAAAAAAGCACCTTTTTAAAATTTGCGGCCTATTACAAGCCTTATAAATTCTTGTTTTTCTTTGATCTTTTTTGCGCTCTTATAGTTTCAGCGGTGGACTTGGTTTTTCCTCAGGTGATAAGATACCTAACAAGGGTAATCCCAAAAATAAGAAGCGGCGAGGTTTTGCTCTTTTCGGATAAGACTATTTTCAGCTTTGATGTGCAAGCCTCGGCCATTATATATCTTGGGCTTATAATTTCGGCCATCCTGTTGGGGCTTTATATAATAAGATACTTTACCCAATATTTTATAACTTCATGGGGACATATAATGGGTGCCCGAATGGAAAGGGATATGAGAAATGACCTTTTTAACCACATGCAGCGTCTTTCCTTTTCATATTACGATAAAAACAAGACGGGCGATATGATTTCGAGGATTGTTTCAGACCTTTTCGATATATCGGAGCTGGCCCATCACGGCCCCGAAAACCTTTTTATTTCCTTTTTAAAAATAATAGGTTCTTTTTCGCTCCTTTGTTTTATCAATGTAAGGCTTACCCTTATTTTAGCTTCGGTTACATCCCTTATGTTCATCTTTACTTTTTTTCAAAATAAAAAGATGCGTAAAATCTTTATGCTCAACCGGAAAACCATAGCCGGAATAAATTCCCAAGTGCAGGACACTCTCTCGGGGATAAGGGTGGTGCAGTCCTTTGCAAACGAAGAATTGGAAAGTAAAAAATTCGATATAGCAAACGAGGCCTTTGTTCATTCTAAATATATAAACTACAGGCAGATGGGGCAGTTTGTCGGCATAAACGGTCTTTTGCAGGGCTTGTTTTTTATAGTAACTGTTCTAGCGGGAAGTTTTTTTGTCGCAAAGAATGAACTGACTATTCCCGATTTGACCATCTATGTTTTGTACATAAATATTTATATCGCTCCTATAAATGTGCTTATTAATTTTACCGAGATGTTCCAAAAAGGAGCCGCCGGTTTTAAGCGTTTTTTACAGATTATAGAAACGGCTCCGGACATTACCGAAAAAGAAGATGCCGTCGAGTTAAAAGACGTAAAAGGAAACATAAAATACGAAAATGTCGATTTCAGTTATAATGAAACTACAACAATCTTAAAAAATATTTCCATCGATATTCCTGCAGGAAAAACCCTTGCTCTTGTAGGTCCTTCAGGCGGCGGAAAGACTACTATTTGTTCTCTTCTTCCCCGTTTTTATGATGTAGTAAACGGAAAGATAAGCATAGACGGTAAAGACATTCGGGACTTGACATTAAAGTCATTGAGGGCAAATATCGGAATTGTGCAGCAGGACGTTTATCTTTTCGGCGGAACCATAAAAGAAAATATAGCCTATGGAAAACCTAAGGCTTCCGATGAGGAAATTATTGAAGCCGCTAAAAATGCCCACATTCATGATTTTATTATGAGCTTGGAAGACGGTTATGATTCCTATGTGGGAGAGCGTGGCGTTATGCTTTCAGGCGGTCAAAAGCAAAGGATTTCCATTGCCAGAGTCTTTTTAAAAAATCCCCCGATTTTGATTTTGGATGAAGCGACTTCAGCTCTCGATACCGAAAACGAAATTTTAATTCAAAAGGCAATTGAGGAACTTTCTGAGGAAAGGACTACAATAGTTATAGCCCATCGTCTTTCTACAATAAGAAATGCCGATAGGATTTTGGTGGTTACCGATGAAGGAATTATGGAAAGCGGTACTCACGAGGAACTTTTAAGTTTAAACGGTATCTATGCAAATTTACGCAAGCTTGATGAGTTTTAATCGATACCTCAAAACTAATTAATCAAAAACTAATTAAATGGAGACATTTAGGTGCAAAACGAATTGAAGGATTTACGCGAATTAAAAAAGAAATTTAAAAAAGCCGTTCTTTCTCGAAAACATACTATAGACGAGATAAGACTTGCCTATGATGATATTCTTTATTCTCCCCATGTGCCGAACAATGTAGACTTATCCGAAACCGAATTGAGGGGGGTAAGTACGGATGTCTTAAAGCCTGAGATGGCTGTTTCCGGCAGGGTAATCCTATATGCTCATGGAGGCTCTTTTATAAGCGGTACAAAAAAAGCTTACCGCTCTTTTTGTGCGGGACTTGCTCATGAAGCTTCTGCCGATCTGTATTTACCCGAGTACAAGACGGCTCCCGAATATCCCTTTCCTGCAGCCCTTGAAGATGTTTACAAGGTCTATGCAAAACTTATAGAGTCGCGCACGGCTGAACCTGCAAATCTGATTCTTGCAGGGGACGGGGCAGGGGGCGGCTTAATTTTGTCTCTTATTCATTATTTAAAAAATAAGCGTCTTCCGCTGCCGGCCTTGCTGGTTTTATTTTCACCGTGGGCTGATTTAAGCTGTTCAAGTGAGGGCTTAAGTGTAAACCGCAAAAAAGATTTTGTTTTTTCTCAAGAAGCTCTCTTAGGAGCAGCCCAATTATACACGGAAGAAAAAAATCTTACCAACGAACTTGTTTCTCCTATTTTTGGAAACTTTGAAAATTTCCCGCCTGTTTTTATTCAATGCGGCAGTAATGAGATTCTTTTAGATGACTCAATCAGGCTTTGCGAAAAAATAGAAAAGGCCGGAGGAAGGGCCGTACTCGATAAAATTGATGATATGCCTCATTTGTTTCAGGCCGTTCCCGATTATTTTTCCAATGCCCACCTTGCAGTTGAAGCTGTCGGGAAAAAAATAAGTGAGTTTATTTTAAGCGGAGATACAAAATAATGGAACTTCTTTCGCCTGCGGGCAATTTTGAAAAATTGGATTATGCATGGGAGTACGGAGCCGATGCAGCCTATATAGGATTAAAAAACTTTTCGCTTAGAGCTAAGGCCGATAATTTTTCGGGAGAAGAATATAAAAATATTTCTCTTTTAAAAGAAGAATACAAAAAACGCGGCTTAACAAAAAAGCTTTATTGTGCGATAAATATTTCGTTTCATAATGAGGACTTAAAAAAACTTTTAGAAGAGGTAAAATATTTTAAGCAATATCCCTTCGATGCTTTTATAGTTCAAGATTTGGGAGCTGCCCGAATTTTAAAAGAAAGCTTTCCCGAGATTTCGCTTCATTTAAGTACGCAGGCAAACTGCATAAACTATGAGGCCGTAAGGGTGTACAAGGACTTAGGCTTTTCCCGCGTGGTTTTGGGAAGGGAAGCAAGCCTTGAGGATGTGCGTGAAATAAAACAAAGAGTTCCCGAAATAGAGCTTGAATGTTTTGTGCATGGGGCGATGTGTATTTCTTATTCGGGACGCTGCCTTATAAGTGCCTATCTCACCGACCGAAGCGCAAACGCAGGTGCCTGTACCCATTCTTGCCGCTGGAATTATAAGATGTATTCTGAAAAAGGCGGACACTTCTTTGTCGAAGAATCCGAGCGGAAGGGCGAGTTTTTTCCCGTAGAAGAAGGCGAAAACTATACGGCTCTTTTTTCTTCAAAAGATTTATGTATGATAGACTACCTCGATAAGATGAAAGAAGCCGGGGTCGATTCTTTAAAAATAGAAGGCCGCATGAAAAGCATTTACTATACGGCCTTAACCGCAAGGGCCTACCGCAAAAAAATAGATTTTTTAAACGGAAAAATAAGCGCCGCTGAAGCGGCTCCCTTTGTAGAAGAATTGTATAATACGGCCCACAGGGAGTTTTCTACAGGCTTTTATTTTTCGAGTGCTGAAGCAAACAAGACCACAGCAGGCGAGTCAAAGTCTCCATACATGCTTGCAGGCAAAATCGGCAAAAGGCTTTCGGAAAATGAATATGAATTTATTTCGATGAATAAGATAGATTCAGGTATTCCGCTCGAATATGTAGGCCCCGATATTTGTTCTATCGAGGACTTGGATTACACCCTTCTTAAACCCGACACAAAAGAAAAAATGGATTGGGTCTGCTACGGTCATCCCTGTATCATCAAAACCGATAAACCCATAGCCGAAAAATTCTTGGTAAGGTGTAAGGAGTAATAGCATCACAAGATTTAAAATGAAACTGCAGCAGAGGCTTTCCTGTGCCCAAATAAATTTACAATCAAACACAGACAAATTTACTCACATAAAAAACCGCAAGGAACGCCAAGGGTAAATTAAAGAATAGGTTATCAAAACATCATAAAAATTCCTTTGCGCTCTTAGCACCCCCCTGCGGTTAAATAAAAAAAATCTTAAAAAGATTGAAATATCTAAAAGACCATGTTATAATGTACACTAATGATAGGAAAACGCTGCAAACACACCAAATACAAACATTCTCACCAAAAAAATGCGAAAAGTGAAGTAAAGTACTTGACACGCAGCAGTGTGCCTGACACAATTTTTAGCAACAAGCAACAAGCAACAAGCAACAAGCAACAAGCAACAAGCAACAAGCAACAAGCAACAAGCAACAAGCAACAAGCAACAAGCAACAAGCAACAAAGCGGCATAAATTCCCGCTCCGCCCCAATAAATTTACAATCAAACACAAACAAATTTACTCACATAAAAAACCGCAACGCCCGCCAAGCATTGAGCTTCGCTCAACTTCGCAAAGCAATAATCGGCATGTCCTACGGATTGAGACAATTCAATCAAAAAAACAAGACCCTTGGCTTTTAAAAACGGGGTTTCCAAAGGGGTGTCCCCTTTGGCAGCGCGAGTACAACCAGCGGAGCTTCGAGGTCAAAAGAGGGGGTCATAGGGGGAGGGAAACAACCACCGCTCTGACTTGAAAAGCCCGTAAGGGAACGGGGGTTCCTCCCTTCCCCTAAAAAGGAGAGTAGTATGCTAAAGTATTGTTTGCGTGAGAATCTTCTCACACCGGACGAAAACGACTATATGGCTCAAACAGCCGATGTGCGTTCGTTTTCTTTAGACGAAATCATTGACCTTATGATGCAAAAAGGTTCGACTCTTACCAAGGCGGACACAAAGGCTGCCTTACAAGTTTACGGCGAGGTAGTAAGTGCCCTTATCAAAGACGGAGCGGCCGTCAACACACCGCTGATGAATACCTCTTTAAGCATATCGGGCGTATTTATCGGGGCAACCGACAGCTTTGACAAAAAACGGCATTCGGTAAACTTAAATCTTACGGCAGGACCCGTTCTTAAAGAAGCCTTAAGTAAAATCAAGTGCGAAAAAACCGAAGCGGCGGATACAAACCCCTACATTACCGAAGTAACCGACATAGTAACGGGTAAGGTAAACGAGGTACTGACCGCAGGCGGAATCATACAGCTGGTAGGAAGCCGGCTTAAGTTCGATGCCAAAGATACCGCCCAAGGCATCTTTTTTATTCCCGAAACGGGAGAAGCGGTACAGGCAACGGTCATTGCCGAAAACAAACCCGCCCGCCTTATGGCAATAATCCCTGCCGATTTGGCGGCCGGCAGCTGGTATATCGAAGTGAGGACAAAATATGCAAATGCGACAAAACAGCTTAAAACGCTAAAAGCCGGCAGATTCGGCAAAGCTCTTACCCGTAATTCATAAGGTAACTGTAACTTACCCTATAGGGTAAGTCAAGCTTACTGCATAAGGTAAGCCGCACTTACCCTGTAAGGTAACACCGGCTTACCGCACAGGGTAAGCAAAATAAATCTTTAAGGAGGTTTGACATGAAAAATGCAAACACAAAATCAAGAGTAAGCTCTGTTTCAAAATTAAGAGCGAGGCTCTTAACATCTTGGGCGGCAGTTAGTGTACTTGCCGCATCGTTATTATTTACAGGGCTTTTGACAGGCTGTCCCGGTACCGCAGGCGGCGGCACACCTTCGGTGCCCGTAGATCCGGCTGCTATTTTGAAAACCGACGGGAACGGCAAAATAATAGGCTACAAGTGTGCAAAAGAGGAATTGCCCGCACATCTGGTTATACCGGCAAAAATCGGGGATGAGGAAATTAAAGAGATAGGCGCATGGGTTTTTGATGGCTGTACGGGCTTAAGAAATGTAACCCTGCCTGCAAGCCTTACCCAAATAGACGAGAAAGCTTTTAGAGGCTGTACGGGCTTAACAAGTATAAGTTTGCCTGCAAATCTTACCGAAATAGGCGAGTTTGCTTTTTACGACTGTACAGGCTTAACAAGTTTAGACCTATCCGCTTGCACAAGCCTTACTACAATAGGCGAGTATGCTTTTGAGGGCTGTACGGGCTTAACAAGTATAAGCCTGCCTGCAAACCTTACTACAATAGGCGAGGGTGCTTTTGCAGGCTGTACGGGCTTAACAAGTATAGACCTATCCGCCAGCACAAGCCTTACTACAATAGGCGAGGGCGCTTTTGAAGGCTGTAAGAGCTTAACGAGTATAACCCTGCCTGCAAATCTTACCAAAATAGACAAGTATACTTTTTCCGACTGTACAGGCTTAACAAGTATAACCCTGCCTGCAAATCTTACCCAAATAGGCGAGTATGCTTTTTACGACTGTAAGGGCTTAACAAGTGTACATTTGCCTGCAAGCCTTACTACAATAGACCAGTATGCTTTTTACGGCTGTGGGGGCTTAGCGAGTGCCGTCTTTGAAGACAAAAACTACTGGAAAGTGTATGATGATGACTCCTATAGCGGCACATCGACATCTATAAATTCAAGCGATTTGAATACTGCCGCAACAGCTGCCAAGTATTTACGCGAAGAAACCGATGAGGGCGGTTATTGCGATAAATACTGGAAGAAAAACTAGAAGGAAAAATATATAGGTTTAAACTTTACTGCCGTTTCCCAAAATAAGGGGAACGGCAGGTTTTTCTACACAATTCGAGAATAGGGCTGTTATTTTTATATTGGAGCGGCCGTCTTAGTTTTATTTTGGATGACATTATACTAGTATTTCCAAAAAAACTTGTAATTTTTCTTGTACTGGTGTATAATTTTATTATAAAATTATTAGAAGTTTTTATAGGAGTATGCTTATGAAGAACAGCAAATTTTTTAAAGCCGTCGGCTTTGTTGTAATCGTTCTCATCCTGGCTGCCGCCTTTACAGGATGTGAAACCGAATCCCATGATGTAAGCGGTCAGTATGCAGGAATTGAGGCAAATGCCCCTGCAAACAGGATAGATATTCTTCTTTTTAACGACTTCCACGGAAACGTTGCAGAAGATACCCGTCCCGGAAAGGGAAAGAATGCCGGTATGGCTAAGATGATAGGCTATGTCCGCACTGCCGGAATGGAAAATCCTAACACAATTGTGGTTGCAGGAGGCGATAACTATCAGGGAACAGCCATATCCAATCTTACCTATGGAGCTCCCGTTTCGGCTATGATGAGGGCTATGGATGTAAAGGTCTGTGCCGTAGGTAACCATGAATTTGACTGGGGTTCAAACCGCATGACAAAGTGGCAAAAGGACGGAAACTTTACCTTCTTGGCTGCAAACATTGTCGAAAAGAAGACGGGAAAGCCTGTGTCCTGGGCAAAACCCTATGCAATCATCAAAAAAGGAAACTATAAGATTGCCTTTATCGGCTTGGCTCACCCCGATACGGCTGTGTTGACAAGTGCTGAACATGTAAGCGGTTTGGAATTTACCGATCCGGTAAAAACAGGCCAAGAATGGGTAAACTATCTATTGGCAGGAAAGGCTAAAGAAGGCAAGCCCGATGCAATTATCGCCTTAACCCATATCGACTCATTCCAAGAAGATGGAAAAATCAGCGGAAATGCCGTTAAACTCACCGAAATTAAGGGTTTGGATGCTGTTCTTTCGGCTCACAGCCATCGAACAGTTTCAGGAAATGTAAACGGTATTCCCATACTTCAAGCCTATTGTTACGGCAGGGCTGTAGGTAAACTCAGCATCACCTTCGGAAGCGAGAACAAGATTGCAAAGATTGAATCGGCGGTTGATGAAATCTACAAGCATAAAGATTCTCTTATCGAGGATGAAAAAGGCAAGGCTCTCTTTACAAAATATGACACGGAACTGAAACCTATTATGGGTGAAGTAATCGGTGTTGCTGAGGGAGAGTTTACCCATGAAAGAAGTGAAAAGGGAAGCAACACCCTTTTGGGTGCATGGGCAGCTGAAGTTCAGCGCCAATTGGGAAAGGCCGATATAGCCATTCAAAACGGAGGAGGCTTACGCCGAACCCTTGCAGCAGGCAATATCACCGTAGGCGACCTTTATGAGATTATGCCCTTTGATAATTACCTCGTTGTTTTCGATCTTCCCGGTTCTGAGATTAAAAAGGCAATTGATCACGGTATAATGAATCCTAATATTACCGACGGCCAGTTTGCAGGTCTACGGGTAGAATATGACGGCAGAAAGCCTTTTGAAAACAGGATCACAAAGATTACTCTTATGGACGGAA
Organism: Treponema denticola ATCC 35405; assembly: GCF_000008185.1. NCBI lineage: Bacteria > Pseudomonadati > Spirochaetota > Spirochaetia > Treponematales > Treponemataceae > Treponema > Treponema denticola. Next base: position 2,293,789 of record NC_002967.9, on the reverse strand, counting down.
CACCCCTTGATATGAATAAAAAATATAGGGTTGTTGTAAACAGCTTTATGTTTACGGGAGGAGATTCCTACGATTTTAGCAAGGCAACAAATTCTGCCGAAAGCGTATCTATAAGAGATGCTCTCATTGATGCCATTAAAAAGGCTAAAACAATTAAACCCATACCTGTCGATTATATTAAAGATATAAGCAAATAACAGGATTCGATTATAAAAGCGGTGTAGAAAAACTTTCTCGCCGCTTTTTATTAAAGGGAGCCTCTAAAAACTGATGTTTTTAGAGGCTTCTAAGTAAGGATGACCGGAACCAGACATGAAACGTATTTTCCTTTTTGTTGTAAGCCTCTTATTTTTTAATTTATATGCAGACGACACAGGGCAAACTTCCTCTGAAAACTTATCGCAAGATATGGAAAAGAAGTACGATGGCTTAAGCAGTTATTATAATGCCTATATAAATGCTCCCGAAAGTCAGGTCGTTAAGGCTAGGGTTATAGAAATCGTTTATGACGATACAAAGGAAAACCGCCCCGATATTCCTATAGAGTCGGACTTCCGTTATCAGCATTTAAAGATAAAAATTTTAACCGGAAAGCATAGAGATGAGGTTTATACAATCCGGAATACTATAGAGCTCGCCATTCCTTATAAACTTATTTTTAAGGTAAACGAAAAGCTCATCTTACAGCTGGATGAAGATGAAACAGGGAAGGTAAACAACTTGCGCATTTATGAGAGGGCGAGGGACTATAAGGTCTATGCTCTTATTTTTATTTTTGCAGCGGTTTTAATTTTTGTCGGCAAAAAAAACGGTCTAAAAGCTCTTATCTCCCTGGGGCTTACCATAGGCCTGATATTCGGCATTTTTCTTCCTCTTATACTTCAAGGTCATAATCCTATTCTTTGGGCTATTATAATTTGCAGCCTTGCTTCCGTTATTACTCTTTTTATTATTTCGGGAATGAATAATAAAACCTATACGGCAATTTTGGGAACTATAGGCGGTGTTATTATCGCAGGTCTTTTTGCCTTTGTTGCAGGAAAAATTTTAAGACTTTCAGGTTTGGGAAACGAAGATGCTCAAATGTTAGCCTTTGTTCCGCAGTACCGTAAAATAGATTATCAGGGACTTTTATTTGCCGGCATTATGATAGGCTCCCTCGGAGCCGTTATGGATGTAGCTATGTCTATTTCTTCTTCGATGTGGGAGATTGTAGCTGTAAGTCCTAAGATACCGAATAAACAGCTGATCAAATCGGGGATGAATATAGGGCGGGATATTATAGGCTCAATGTCCAATACGCTTATTTTAGCCTATGTGAGTACGTCAATTCCCGTTCTTTTACTCTTTATAATTTTTTCGCACGGGTTTACCGAAATCATAAATTTGGAAATTTTATCGGCCGAGATATTGCGTGCCGTCTCCGGAAGTATAGGTTTAATCTGTACGATTCCCATAACCGTCAACTTAGTAAATATTTTTAGAAAGAACTAAAAAAGTTTTTAGTCTGAGGTACGGAACTTTTTATTTTCAAAAGAAACTAATTTTATCCGCAAACCAATGCCCAATTTTTAAAAAATATTTTATAGCCTCCCTTATCCCAAAGTTTTATAAGGCCGGAATATTCGTAATAACGGTTTCCGTAATATTGAGGCTTGTCTTTTATTGTTTTTCGCGGATTTGATTTTGTCTTTTCTTGCAGAGAGTCGTAAAGAATAAAACCTTTTTCGTCGTAACCTATTACCGTTACATAATGTAAAACTTTTTTTATTTTTATTAAAAGAATAATAGGCTTTCCTTCGTCGACCGTATTTTTTATCCAATTAATTTTTTCGTTATCGGAACAGCAGGATAAAACTGCTTCTTTTGTTTTTATTCCGTGTTTGTGCAATACTTGGATGAGGCCTTGCGGCATGGTTAAATTATTTTTTATCCGCCATCCTGTTTCTCTTGCTAAAAGTTCCGGATATATTTCTTTTTTTGTTATTATATTTATCGCAGCCATCGCAGAATAGGGTGCACAGTTATTAAAAGTTTGACGGTAATAAATTTCGCTCATGGCTAAGATATTTTTTTGCCTATGGTTTTCTTTTGTATTTAATCCGACGGACGGAAAAACTCTGCCTAGACTTGCGATTAAAACGGCAAGCGGAATGAGTGCTAAAAAGAAAAACAAAAATCTTTTTTGTATCCGCATCAAAAGTTCCATAATAATTATTTTGCCGAAAATTTATCTTGTTTGTAAAACGGTTTGAAATTGTTTTTTTAGACTTTCTTGTAAAAGCTGTGAACAATTTATATTATGCTCCGAGGCAAGAGCATTTAGCCATGCAGGTAAGGTTACGGTTCGGTTAACCGAACGTGTTTTTTGCATCATGCGGTAAGTAGGAAGATATACGTCAATTAAAACGGATTTTTCATTTTTACCTGTTTTTATATTACTTAAGTGAGAAGCCTTAGGAATAGGTTCTCCATCATCTTCAAGCCCGCACAGAACACAGCCAAGAAGTTCTCGTGCAGATAATAGAGCATCAGCCTCATCTTTTCCCGAGGTAGCACAACCCAAATCGGGGAAAACAACTGCAATTTCTTTTTTGCCGTTATAAGTGAATATTGCAGGATAAAAAAAACGTTCTTGTTTCTTCACATTTACCTCTTATTTAAATCTTATCCCTGATTGTTTTTCAATAGTTTTTAATGTCGCAATCGGTATATCTTTATCAGGATGTTTTACGGTTACACGTCCTTTTTTTATAGAATGCTTAAACTGGTGATGGCTCCCAACAACAGCCACTTCATACCAACCGTCATTTTGTAATATTTTTATAACTTCACGGGATGTATAACTTTTCATAGCATTCTTTTATACCAATATACTAACACATATAATTACCATTGTCAAATGCTTATGCAATATTTTTTTGAGAATCGATGGTATGTCAACACCCTATTCTTCCAGCACTCCAAGTTTTTCAAAAATAAAAAAGATAAGGCTTAAAGCTACGGCAACGAGGGAGGCTAAAACCATTCCCTTAAATTCGATTTCTCCGAATTTTATGCTGAGGCCGCTCAATCCTGTGGTAAATACTATCGAGGTTAGGATTAAGTTTTTTGATTTTGAATAATCGACCTTTGAATCTACTAAAAGGCGTATTCCCGAAGCTCCTATCATTCCATAGAGCAAGAATGTTATGCCGCCTATGACGTTCCCTGGCACGGTACGGATTAAGGCAGCGAGCGGGCTTATAAAGGCCATACAGATTGAAATTATTGCGGCTCCTGCAATTACATAAACGCTGTAAATACCGGTAACTGCCATAACTCCTATGTTTTCGCCGTAGGTTGTAGTGGGCACTCCGCCGACAAGGCCTGAAAGAGCTGTCGAAAAATTATCGGCAAAGATACTCCTGTGAAGGCCGGGATTTTTTAATAGGTCTTTTCCGATGATGTTGGAAGTTACTACCTGATGACTTATGTGTTCGCTTGTGATAACTAGTAAGACTGGAAGCATTGTGATAACTGCCATGAGATCGAATTTGGGAAGCTGAAAATGGGGAAGGGTAAAAAGCCCTGCTTCTCTTATTATCGAAAAATCTACCATACCGAAAAAGATTGCGGCTATGTAGCCTGCAATGCTTGCAATCAAAATAGAAATGGTGGATAAAAAGCCCTTAAAAAGAACCGAACCTAAAACGGCAGCTCCTATCGTAATAAAAAAAACTATTATGTCGCCCCGTGAGGCCGATTCCGTCATGATGTTTGCCCCGATAGTTCCGCCTCGAACAGTGAGCCCCGTAAGTTCAAAACCGATCAGGGAAACGACGGCACCCATAGCAGCAGGCGGAAGAATGACATTGATCCAAGAGGTTCCGAACTTATAAATTATAAAGGCAATCAAACAGCCTAAAAGTCCTGTTACTATAAAGGCCCCTTGGGCATATTGAAATCCCATGGAAGAAATAATCAGGCCGGCAGGCCCTAAAAAAGCAAAGCTGGAACCTAAGTAGGCGGGTGCTTTTCCCTTTGTTATAGCTATAAACAAAAGGGTTCCCACCCCGTTCATAAATAATACGATGCCTGCATCAATTCCAAATATAATTGGAACTAAAACCGAAGCACCGAACATTGCAAATGTATGTTGAATACTTAAAGGTAAGAAAAGCCCCGCCGGAACTTTTTCGTCAACTTGATAAATTCTTTTATGTGACATGTTAATTTCCTTACTTCAATTTAATCTTTTTTTATCTTTTCAAATACCGTTATCAGGCCCCAGCCTGCAAGCATACAGAGGACTGCAACCAGCCTCATCGAAGGCAGCAGTCAGCCGTCAGGTATCATGTGACGGATTGAACCTGCAACCAGCCCTAAAATAAAGGCATAGGTTATTTTGGGAAATTTCTCCATGAAAAAACCGATTAAACGGGCAGAAAGAATGATGCCGGCTAGAACACCTAAGCCTACAGGAATCAGTACCGGAATATTAAAATCTGTTATTGCTTTAATTACTGTGTAATAAGCTCCCATTATCAAAAGGAGGAAGGAGCCCGAGATACCCGGAATTATCATTGCAGCTGCTCCTGCAAAACCTGCAAGAAATAAAAAGATAAAGCTGCCGAGGCTCAATGTTTCTATGGCCGCAGTTGATGAGACCGCCGCTCCCTTAAAAAAGTATAGGGCAAGCATTATGCTTAAACCTATAAAGAACCAAAGAATTTTAAAGACCTTTGTAAAAGAGCTCTCTTTTTCTTTTTCGCGTACAAGCTCAAAGATTATAAAGATGCTTCCCACAATGAGGCCTACAAAAAAGAAATTGGTCTGCACGGGAAACTTTTCATAAACAAGTTTGAAAAGGCGTGCAAAGAGGAGAATTCCTAAGCCCATGCCTCCGAAAAGGCAAAGATAAATTTTAAAATTAGCTTTAATGATCTTGATGTCAAGGCTTGCAGCCCCTATAAGGTCGGAATAAACCCCGAAAACGACGGCTATGGTTCCGCCTGAAACTCCGGGGATGACATTTGCTATACCTATAGCAATACCTGCTATTATCTTCTTTATATAGTTTAACATTGCTTTAGTATACATAAATTTTATAATATAAACAATACAATAGACACAATCTATAAAAATTTGGTATAATATAAAAATGTTATACCATATTGCAGAACTGCTTGGCCCCTATTTCGGGCCGATGAGACTTTTACAATCCTATGCCGTTTTAATTTCTTTAGGCTTGTTTTTGGGCTTTTTAATAACGGTTTTACTCTTGCCTAAATTTTATTCCAAATTGCCGAAAGACAGAGGACGGGAGTTTACCGTAAATCCCGAAGCTGCCGTGGGGAAACCTACGGGGGGCGGAGTGGTATTTATTTCCATCTTCGTGCTCTGCGTTTTTTTATTGATTATACCGACACTTACACAAGGCCTTGTTTTGGTTATAACCTTTGCTGTTATGCTGACAGGTTTTTTAGATGACAGATCCGAAAAGTCATGGGGAGAATATTTAAAGGGCGGCTTGGATTTTATTTTATCGGCCGTAACAGCCCTTGTTATTTTTTATATCTATTTTGAAGGAAAGGTTTCCTTTTGGCTTCCATTTATATCAAACCTTGTCGAAGTACACCCTATTGTTTTCTTTGTCGTTTCAATAATGATTTTGTGGATTTCGATTAACACAACAAACTGTACTGACGGAGTTGACGGCCTTTCGGGAACCCTTATTCTATTGGCCCTGGTTTCCCTCGGCATAGTTTTTTACTTTGTATTGGGACATGTCAAGGTTGCGGCCTATCTTTTGGTTCCCAATATCAGCACGGGAGCAAAATGGGCAGTTATGATTTTTACCCTCTGCGGAGTCCTTACGGGCTATCTTTGGCATAATGCCTATCCGAGTAAGGTACTTATGGGAGATGCCGGTTCCAGAGCTTTGGGCTTTTTTATCGGCGTTCTTGTAATTATTTCACGGAACCCTTTTATCCTGTTGATGACGAGCTGCGTTATCCTTATAAATGGAGGAACGGGTATTTTAAAAGTGGTTATGCTCCGCTTTTTTAAAATCCGTATTTTTAAAAATATCAGATTTCCTCTTCATGACCACATGAAAAAGAATTTGCAGTGGTCGCCTACTCAGGTTCTAATCCGATTTGTGATTGTCCAAATCTTAATTACGATTGTAATTTTAGGAATTCTATTTAAGATTAGATAGGCTTATAATTTTTAGAACGATGAGTTTTTTATCGAGGTTTGAGCCTCTTTTAGGTTCTGAAAATTTAAAGAAGATTGAAGATGCCCGGATTGCGGTTTTCGGTTTGGGAGGCGTAGGGAGCTATACTGCCGAGGCTCTTGCTCGAAGCGGGGTTGCCCGAAACGGGGCAGGGCAGCTTATTTTGATTGACGGCGACGAGATAGAAGAAAGCAATATCAACCGTCAGCTTTATGCCCTTTATTCTACCATCGGAAAAGCTAAGACCGAAATTGCAATGGAGCGTATTGCCGATATAAATCCGGCATGTAAAATAGAAGCTGTAAATTCCTTTATCTTGCCCGATAATTTTTATAAAATCTTAGGCGAAGATTTTTTTAAAAGGGTAGATTTCATAGTTGATGCCGTCGATACAATAGCCTTAAAAATTTTTCTTGCAGCCGAGGCCGAAAAAAATGAGGTTCCTATTATCTCGGCGATGGGCTGCGGAAACCGCCTAAACGCCGATTTTGAATTTGCAGATATTTACAAAACAAGCGTCTGCCCCCTTTGTAAGGTAATGCGTACCGAGCTTAAAAAAAGGAATGTTAAGTACTTGAAGGTACTTTATTCTAAAACCGAATGTACCGTAAAACAAAACCCTCCGGCTTCGGCTGCATGGGTACCCTCAATTGCCGGCCTTTTAATCGCCGGAGAGGTAATTAAAAGTCTGTATCAGCCGGCTTCTTTTAAAGAAACATTGTAAGCCCGATTCTTATTTTAATCGACAAGCATTTCTTTAATGATTTTTTTTACGGCAAGGACTTCTGCCGGTTTTATCTTTCCCAAACGCTTTACCAATCTTACCCTGTCTACGGTTCTGATTTGATCCAATACTATCCATCCATTTTTGCCTTCAAATTTTATACTGACCCTTGTCGGGTAAGCATGAGACTTTGTAGTCATAGGGGCAATAATAACGGTGGAAATATTGTTATTCATAACATCGGGAGATATTACCAAGCAAGGCCTTGTTTTTTGTATTTCATGGCCTATTGTGGGATCTAAGTTTATAAGATAGACCTCGTATTGCTTAATTACCATTCCCATTGAAAATCCCTTGGCTCGGGGATATCCTCAGCTAAGTCTTCATTATTTTGGTGCATCTTACGAAAGGCTTCTTCCCATCCTTTTCGAGGTTCGTATTTTATAGGTTTTAATAAAATTCCTTTTTCCGAAACCTCCACTTCAAACTTATCTGCACTTGAAACCTTATCAAGCACGAGTTTCGGTAATCTTACTCCGCGTGAATTTCCCACAGGTACAAGCGATACAATCATAAAAGGCCTCCTTTATGTAATTATATTGTAATCACAATAAAGAGTCAAGCTTTTTTTAATCGCCGGAGAGGTTGTTAAGCGTCTATCTCGGCCAGAAGATTTTTCATGATAAATTTGCGGCGTTCGGGGGTGTTTTTGCCCATGTAGAATTCCAAAATTGAAGGAACTTTTTTTAGGGTTTGAACCGTTACGGGGAGGAGTTTTATATCCTGCCCGATAAATTGCCCGAATTCCTTTGGGCTTATTTCTCCCAAGCCCTTAAAGCGGGTAATTTCGGAAGAAGCCCCAAGGCGGCTTACAGCCTCATCTCTTTCCTTCTCGGAATAGCAATAACTTGTCTCTTTTTTGGTGCGTACCCTGAATAGGGGAGTTTCCAAAATATGAACCCGCCCTGAGGTAACCAGCTCTTCAAAATAGCTTAAAAAGAAGGTTAAAAGCAGGTTTCGGATATGAAAGCCGTCGTTATCCGCATCAGTTGCGATTACGATTTTAGAGTAGCGCAAGCCTTCAATATCGTTTTCGATGCCCAGGGCCATCATCATATTATAAAGCTCGGCATTTTTATATATCTGAGCCCGTTTTTTGCCGTACATGTTTTCGGGTTTTCCTCGTAGAGAAAAAATTGCCTGCGTTAAAACATCCCTGCTTGAAACCATGGCTCCCGTAGCCGAGTCTCCTTCGGTGATAAAGATCATTGTATCTTCACCGAATTTTCCGTCTCCTAAATGGAATTTGCAGTCCTTTAATTTCGGAATCTTTATGGCAATTTTTTTTGCTGCTGCCTTTGCTTCCTTTTTTACCGTGTTGAGCTCGGTGCGGAGTTTTTCGTTGGCAATTATCTTGCTTTCAAGTTTTGCGGCAGAGTCCGCATTTTTTTGCAGCCATTCAACGACTGCCGACTTTGTATCGTTGACTATCCAAGAGCGCACCTCGGTGTTGCCTAGCTTGTTCTTTGTCTGGCTTTCGAAGACGGGAGCTTGAATCTTTACCGAAACGGCAGCACAGGTCCCCTCCCTTACGTCTTCGCTCTTATAGTTCTTTCTAAAATACTCGTTAATACCTTTTAATAAGCCTTCCTTAAAAGCCGAAAGGTGGGTTCCGCCGTCGGAAGTGTATTGTCCGTTTACAAAGGAGTAGTAGGTTTCGCCGTAATTGTTTGTATGCGAAAAAGCAAACTCAAGCTGTTTTTCCTTAAATCGGCAGACTTCATAAATTGTTGAAGTTCCTACATTGGATTCAAGCAAGTCCAAAAGGCCGTTTTCGGATTTAAAAAGTTTTCCGTTAAAACTCAAGGTAAGGCCGGAGTTTAAATAGGCATAGTTCCAAATCCGTTTTTCGATAAAGTCCAAATTGAATTTATAGTCCCCGAAAATTTTTGTATCGGGAATGAATTCTACCAGAGTTCCGTTTTTGATTCCGGGCTTTGTGTTTCCGCTTTTTTCGCTTACAAGCTTTCCTCTTTCAAAGATTGCTTCGGCATATTTGCCGTCCCGCACGGCTACAACCCTAAAATGTTCCGAAAGGGCATTTACAGCCTTTGTTCCGACTCCGTTTAAGCCGACCGAAAACTGAAAGACATCATCGTTATATTTTGCACCGGTGTTTATAACCGAAACACATTCTACCAATTTTCCTAAAGGGATGCCTCGCCCGAAGTCGCGGACCGTTATCTTATTTTCTTCTTGTTGAATATCTATGCGCGAGCCGTTTCCCATTATAAACTCGTCTATCGAGTTGTCTATAACCTCTTTTACGAGGATATAGATACCGTCATCGGGATTTGAGCCGTCGCCTAAGCGGCCTATGTACATACCCGTCCTCAAACGAATGTGTTCAAGGGAGCTCAAAGTTTTTATTTTGGACTCATCGTAAACAGCTTTTTTTGTTGCCATTATTCTTCCTCCGTAACCTGCTCAGAGGTTTTATCCAAAAACTTTTCTTCAAGTCCGGCTGCGAAGTCTTTTAAATCGGCTATCTTAGCTTCCGAGTTTTTGATGGCCGTTTCAGAGTTGCCGATTTTCTTTTCGGCTTCCTTTATGGCATTTTCGCAATTCTTGATTGTGCGGTTAAGATTTTGAATTTGATTTTCTTCCGCCCTAATTTTTTGCATTGTCTCGCAAAATTCTATATTGTATTTTGTTTTGCTTATTTCTTTTCGGTATTTACCGGCTTTTTTTAGATATTCTGCATATTTTCCAAGTTCGACATCTGAAGAACTTTCCCCAAGAGCCGAATCTCCTTCGGCCGAATAAAACTTGTCTGTATATTTTATTCCGGCAGATTCCAAAATAAGGTCTATTTTTTCGTCTATTTCTTTTATTCTGCTTGTAAAGTTATCGATCCGTTTTTTTGAATTTTTGTCTGCACCGGCATCGGCTAATTTTTGAGTAACAAAGCCAGTCTCCTCATCTATCATTTTGAGGCGGCTTTCAGAATTGCTTAAGTCACTGCCTAACTTTAAAATCGCTTCGTAAGTTTTTTTAAGTTCGGGGAAAAGTTTATCTTCATCATAAAGAGCTTTTACCTCTTGAGAATTGTAAATATCTATATCCGATTTTGTTAAAATATTTTTAATCTTTTTTTCGGAATTTTTTACCTTTAATTCCTGAGAAGAAATCTTGCCTGAAATGCCGATCTTAGCAAAAAAGTTTGCTTCCTTTTTCTCGGCGTTTAAGGTTTCTATTTTTTCTTGGGCCTCATGTATTTTAGCTTCTTCCGTGTGTATTTCGGCAGATAGAGAATCAAAAATACTTCCGCACTGAGGTAAAAAATCTTTGTAAAGTTTGAGTAAAAAATCTCCCTTTAGCTTTTCCGTTTCTTTTTTTGTATCCGAGAGCCTGTCTTTTATCTGTTTTTTAAAGCTGTCTAGTTCCGAAAGGCGGGTACTGTTGTTTTTTATGTCTAAAACGCTTTCAGTACAAAATTTTCTTTCGTCGTGCAGCTTTTGCCATTGAAGAAAATTTTCTTGAGAAACCCCGTTTGCTTCTGCAACCGGATCTGCCGTATCTTTAATAAGTTTGTTTCCAAGCTGCTTATAAGCTTCCGTCAGTTTTGACTCAAGGTCTTTTAATTCCTTTAAAAGAACAGGTATTGTTTTATCACTCTTATTCATTTTTCCATTGTAACCTTTTATTTGTTTCTTGACAATAGCTTGTCTTTGATGTTGACATTTTCGTCTTCATTTTTTAAAATACGGGGTGGTAATTTATTACAATATGAGGTGCTAAATGAAAAATATTAAAATAGAAATTTGTGCGGGATCCTTTGAGGATGCCGTCTTGGCGGAAAAGGCAGGAGCTTCAAGGATTGAGCTTAATTCTTCTCTTTTTTTGGGAGGCTTGACCCCCTCTCTTGGAACCTTAAAGCTGGTTAAAAAGGAAACCCATCTTGAGGTTATGGCCATGGTAAGGCCCAGAGCAGCCGGTTTTTTTTATTCTTCTTATGAATATAAGACTATGCTTGAAGATGCAAAACTTTTTATAGATAACGGAGCAGACGGTCTTGTCTTCGGTTTTTTAAAAAAAGACGGAACTATCGATGCAAAACGGTGTGAAGCTTTGATAAAAATTGCAGAAAGCAGAGATAAGGTTTTTCACAGAGCCATTGATGTGGTCCCTGATCCCTTAAAGGCCCTGGATGAGCTTATTTCTTTAGGATTTACAAGAGTTTTAACGAGCGGGCAAGAGCCTACAGCCTATGAGGGTGCAGACTTAATTGCCAAAATGGTAAAACGTGCAAAAGGCCGAATCGAAATTTTACCCGGCGGCGGCATTACCGAAAAAAACGCTTCAAAAATAATCAAACTTACCGGTGTTGATCAGATTCATTTTGCAGCCCTAAAACGGAGAGAGGAACCGTCTACCAAGGCAAATCCTTCAATCTATTATGGAGGAGCCCTCTATCCGCCTGAGGACAGCATTGAGGTTGCCGGACTTGATGAGATGACAAAGGTCATAAAAAGCTTGTAATTTTTCCAAATTTTGCTTGGTATTTTAATTTTTTTGATGTATAATGGAAGAACGGAATATGGGAGTAAACCGTCAAGGCTGTGTAAGCAATTTATAAATAAATGCAATTAAAAATTTTAGCGTTTTTTTCGTCCCTTGCGGTTATATTCAAAATTTGACCTTTGTTTTGGGAGGTTTTTATGAAAAAGACATTAATTTTTATTTTGATGATACTTGTTTTAATAGTGTCATCCTGTAATTTATTTTTAAAAGAAGAATACGGAGAGCTTATTGTGAGCTTTGACGGCACCCTGCCTGACGGTGCCAGAGCCTTGGATTCCAACGGGCTTCCCGTTCTTTCGTCTTCTCCTATGAAAATCAATATAATCAGAGAAGACGGCTACACGATAACAAGAGAACTAAGTGCCGAAGAACCCAAGTCACTGGTTGAGCTTGTGCCTGTCGGCGAAAAGATAGAGATAATAGTTACGGCAATTAACCCATCCGGTCAATGGTCGGGAAGGGCTTTTCACACTGTAGTTTCAGGTCAAAATCATGTAAAAGTCCTCTTAAACAAAAACATTTCAGGCTTAAACAATCTTTTGTTTACACAGACAAAAGACTTATTTTCTACGCCCCCCTACAACTTAACCCTCTATATGAATGGAAAAGAAATTAATGCTCACCCATCGCAATCAGAGTACAGCTTTGGCCGCGACAGCCTGGGACGACTTTATATTAGTGTTAATGAGGGCAACTCTCATGTCTCTCGCTATACGAGTGAGGGTGAACTTCTTAACCATGTTATGGAGTCGATCGTTTATTTTGCGTGCGATTATACGACGAGAAAGATGTACGGTATTAATGGTTCCGGGGGTGTTTATGAAATAGATGAAAACTTTAGTATCTCTTCTTTGACCCCACCCCTAAACCTTTCCCATTATGACGGTGCAGCAGCAATAGACAACAATCTGTTTGTATGGATATGTGATGATGGTTCCAATCCTTTAAAAATACAGGCCAAAAACCTGGATGGATCCCATCCTTCAGAAACCGAAATTAAGGATCATATTAAAATTACAGACTGCAAAGAATCGGAAGTAAAAGATATGTTTATCCGCGGCAAGTATGTATATGTACTTTTTAATACAATGAATGATGAGCTGACAGGAAATAGCCGTAATCTTTACTCTTTAGGCGGTGTTGTCCGTTATAATATAAACAATTTGACTGCTCCTCCTGTAAAAATCGGTTTTTCAAACAGCGTCAGCTTTGAAAACAGCTTATTAAAAAACTACGACTACTCCGCCAACTTTTACGGGGCGGTAAAGGTAATCGGCTTTGATGAAGAAAACATCTACATAGCCGATGACGGCTTTGATGCAGCCGATACTCCTGCAGGTGCCCGTATCGTTAAAAACCGCAACCGCATCGCAGCCCTTAATATAGCAACAAACGCTTTGAGTTTTAGTGATGCCGGGCCTGCAAAGTGGTATAACGAATGGAAAGAGTGGAGAACGCCTAATACGAAGATGATAGTGTGGGAATCTTTATATGACGGCTCCTCAAGAAGTGGGATGAGTTACTATCAGGTAGAAAAAGGTGATGAGAACTTGTTAGGGGCTAATTCGTTTATAACTTCCGACGTCTCCAACCCCACCGGTGTTTTATATAGCGATGTATTTTGTTATGACAGCGCAGGAAACTTCTATGTTTCGGGCAAAGACAACAGCGATGAAAAATTATACCGATATGTATTAAAAGATGACGGAAACTATGAGACTGACGGAGAAAAGGATATATCCGAGAAACCGACGACTATTGCAGTTTCCGTTTCGTCCGTACCTGACGATGCAGGAAAAACAATTTTGTTCTACTATTTTGAGTCCGGAAATGGTCACAACATAGGGCGGCTTGCATGGTATACCGATGATTTTGCTAATGCTGTCCAACGAAGGAACATAACACTCAATGATTTAGACCAAAATGATACCGTTACTGCAATGACGGCAAATAAGGACGGCATTTTTGTTGCGGTAAAAACCGTAACGGGTAAGGATTCTCCCAATGAAAAATACAAGATTACGGTTAAAAAATATGCGCATCAACCGCTTGGCTCTCCGGCAATTATTAGTGCTGTTGAAACCGTAACCGTTGTTGATGAAACATCGACAAACTATCCTAATGTTGTGGTTCCTCCTTCTCATTGGACAGCGGAACAGGCAAACGCATACATCAATGAAGACCTCAATGCTCTCTATATTTCAGACGGCGTATTATACGGTCTTACAACTAACCAAAAGGGATATATAAAGGACATTTTTTCCAAAGCAACGGAGGTGTTTATAGGCGGTAAACTGCTTAAAATCGGGAATACCAAATCCCTTGGTTCTTATGTTGTTGTATTGTATAAAAACGACGGTCTTAGGCCTGCAACGTCTGGAGAATTCGCCCCCTACCGCTTTATTGCAGTTAAGCCAAAGAAACTCGTTATAGCTTCCGACGGCTATTACGGTAAGGGAACGGCTCCCAGAAATAAAAATAAGGTGTTTGTATTTGATATAGGAAACTGGGCTCATCCTGATGAAACGGTTACTCAAACTAGAATCAATCTCTCAAAACAATTGGGCTATTCCGGCAACTCATTCATCTGGACAATTGAATAGGCCTATTATAAGTCTTTCCGTTCCGGTTTACGGAATGGAAAGCTTTTTGCCTGCTCTTTTGGACAGTATTTTAGCTCAGAACCTATTGCTTAAAAATTCTGTTCAAAAGAGCGGCTTTTTTTCACATAATAAAGATACCTTGCCCATAGAAGTGCTCATCGTAAATGATGGAAGTCCTGGCGGTGATGCTTTACCTAAAATCCTTAAACCCTATAAAAAAAAGTTTAAAAACCTCGGTATTACTCTGACTCTTTTGGAACACCGCAAAAATCTGGGACTTTTTGAAGCTCGCAGAACGGCGGCAAATGCCGCTTCCGGTTCCTACATTTTCTTTGCTGACCCGGACGATACCCTGCCCAGCGATTCTCTTTTGGTCTTTTATAATGGACTGCTTGCTTCCGGCAACGGAAATCTTTCCGATGCAGCCGATATTATTCACGGCAAAATGCGGCTGTCAGTTCCTCAGTTCGATACGGCAGATAAAAAAAATGCGGAAAAATTCGACACTTTTTCAAAAAGCGTGCAGTCGATACATCCGGGTTTTCTTTCGGGAAACGAAGTTCTTGAAAATTTTTTAATCAAAAAAGAACACTCAGGTTTTTTATGTGCTAAGCTATTTCGTACCGGTCTTTTACAAGAGGTATATGCCGAGCTTCCTCATATTTTTTGTATTATGGCGGAAGACCTCTTGTTGTATTTTTTTGTGCTTTTAAAAAAGCCTTCGTACTACGGTATCGATTCTTTTGTATACAATTACATCAATGATACTGGTATATCTTCAGCCTCTCAGGTTATAAACCTTGACCGTTGGGAAAAAATCTGTTCCTCTGCCTCTGTCTTTACCATTATTTTTTCATATATTCAAGAAAATCCTCTTGATGAAAAATATGTAAAAGAACTACGCATCGCATGCAATAACCAGCTTAAAAAAATTATAAGCAAAATGAAAAGAGATTTTACAGACTCCCTCCAAGCCGAAGCCTACGCAATCCTCTGCGATTACTGGGGCGAAGACTATGTAAAGCAAATTGAAAAAAACATGAAGGATGAAGAACAAAAGTAAAAGTGAAAAGTGAGATTTGACAATTTTTTCATTTATGTGCTATAATATACTTTATGGAGAAAAAGTATTGGAAGATAGGTGTATTGATTCTCATTTTTTTAGGGCTGGTAGGAGCGGGGACGCTCGTTGTTTATCAAAAACTCCCTGCAGGACAATCTTCGGGAAGTCCTGTAGGACACCCTGCCGGAGAGCAGGCGGAGCTTTCTAAAACGGAAACTGCCGAGCTTGAAAAGCCTAAACAAGAGACCGAAAACACGGAACCTAAAAAAGAACTTAAAAAGGAAGAGCCTAAAAGGGTTGTACCTATAAAAACGCCTAGGAAGGAAGTACCTAAAAAGGCGGAACCCAAAAAAATAGAACCTAAAAAAGCATCTAAGGAAAAAGAGAGTGAGGTTTCGGCTAAACCTTCAATGGGAATCTCCCTTGCCGATAGGGATAAAAAAACTTTTAACTGGTCCTTAGGACTCTTGGCCGAGGCAAATATGAATTCGCCTGACGGTTATGCGATGGGCACGGGACTTTACACCCTTTTTATGCTTCCTTTAAAACTCAAAATAGGGCACCTATCCTTGGGAGCCAGGACTCTTTATTCCAATGACTTTAAAAAACACCATATTTTTGATGCAGCCCTCTTATTCCGTTGGAATTTTTATGATTTTTCAAAGATAAAAGAACGGGATTCGGGCTTTTTTATCCAATTGGAAGGCGGTGCCGTTTTCGGCCTAAAAGAAAGAGAGCCTTCAAAACTTTTTATGTATGCCCTCGGCGAAGCCGCATTCGGTTACCGCTTTACAATAAATAACTTTTTTATCGAACCCTATCTAAGAGGCGGCTATCCCGTAATCTGGGCAATAGGAATCAGCGGAGGATTTAGAATATGAAAAAAAATTTTGTTTTATTTTTGTTTGGCGATACTTTTTGTATCGGTTTCAGCTTGTAAAAACCCGTTTTTTAAGAACATGCTGGACGAGGATTCGGGGAGTGAAGGGTCCGGAAATTGGAATTCTCAAAGTTACGATTTTGTTCTTGTCACACCTCCTGCAAACGGCATCGTAGGCGTTGCCCCTGACTACGCCTTACCCTATACTGACGAATGGTGGAAAGGTGTATTCCGTGCAGGGCGTAAGGTAAAATTAAGCCCGTATAAGCTAGGCAAGACAGAGGTAACGTATAAACTGTGGAAAGAAGTCTACGACGAGGCGGTAAAACCTGAACATGGCTACACCTTTCAAAATGCGGGGCAAAAAGGCAGTGATGGAACCGGAAATGATGAAGAGCAGCCTGTAACGATGGTAAGCTGGCGGGACTGCATAGTATGGTGTAATGCGTATACGGAAATGAAGCTGGGCTCCGATGAGCAATGTGTATACCGCGAAAGCAATGCTTCTGGTGCTGCGGTATTAAAAGATGCAACTGCTACAACTGCTTGCGATGCCGCATACGCCGATATGGGTAAAAAAGGCTTTAGGCTGCCGACCGAAGCGGAATGGGAATACGCAGCCCGCCGGCAAAATGACAACACAAATGCGACAGACTACGGCGAAGGTGGTAGTAATGTATGGCTGACCAAATTAAACAGTGCAAGCGGAGCCAAAGATAGATGGGATACGGCGGAAACAGGAGAGGTTGCATGGTATTCTGGTAATTCAGGAAATAAAACTCATCCTGTAGGAAAAAGGAGAGCGAATGCACTCGGTTTATACGATATGAGCGGTAATGTCTGGGAATGGTGTTTTGATGGGTATGATAATAACCCTGCATCAAACGATGCTGCTTATGTGCAAGGCGGTATTGTTACCGATCCTCAAGGTGGTGCGTCGGGGTCTGCCCGTGTTGATCGCGGCGGCAGCTGGGACAACGGCGTGAGGTA
Source organism: Treponema denticola ATCC 35405 (assembly GCF_000008185.1). NCBI lineage: Bacteria > Pseudomonadati > Spirochaetota > Spirochaetia > Treponematales > Treponemataceae > Treponema > Treponema denticola. Next base: position 2,276,725 of record NC_002967.9, on the reverse strand, counting down.
CTGCAGTGTAGGCTTTCGGTTCAGCTGCAGTCCTGGCCACAGGTACTACGGTCTTGGCTTCCGCCTGGCTTGTCTGCCATAGAGCCGCTTAAAAATATACATCCTTGTACATTTTTCATCTTAGAGTTTTAGACTTGCGTCTAAAACTCTTGGAAGTTTGGAACCACCGCCGTCCATGGCGGTAAAGCGGTGAAGCCGAACAGGCAAAATGTGTTGTTGGGTGCAGTAAATTTTTGAAAAAAATAGCAAATTATAAAAAGATTTTTATAATCGATATAAAAAATTTCTTTGCGGAGTTGAGCGTGTTCTCTCGCTTTACACCCACTGCGGTTAAATAATCAATAAAATTTAATTTTTTTTTAAAATTTTACTATTAACTTCAAATAATCTCTACAATGATTATGAGATATTATGAGTAGAAGCGATTAATTAATTGGTAATCAATAAAAACCGTATTCCCTCTTGAAGCTATATCATCCTTGTGATACAATAAAGCAATATACTTTAGGAGCAAGAGTATGAGATGGAAGAATAAAAAAATACCCGAAGGGGAGTTTATGGAGATGCGAGAAGAAATTCTCCAAACATGGCCCACGGGAAAGGATGTTGACTTAAAAGAGTCTATCGATTATTTAAAGAAGATCCCGCCTGAAAAAAACTTTGCAATAAAACTTGAACAAGCGGACAAAGAAGGTATAACTACGGCCCAGCCTCGTGCCGGTGTTCCCCTGTTGGATGAACACATTAATCTATTGCAGTTTTTACAGGATGAAGGCGGAGCCGACTTTTTGCCCAGCACAATTGACGCTTATACGCGTCAAAACCGATATGAAGAGGGTGAAGCCGGTATTGAAGCCTCAAAAAAGGCAGGCCGCTCTCTTATGAACGGTTTCCCTGCCGTAAACTGGGGTGTAGGCCCCTGCCGTCAGGTTTTGGAAGCCGTAAATCTTCCCTTACAGGCAAGACACGGAACCCCAGATGCCCGTCTTCTTTCAGAGATTATTCATGCCGGAGGTTATACCTCCAATGAAGGCGGAGGAATAAGCTACAATGTTCCCTATGCAAAGGCCGTTTCAATTGAACACAGTATAATGTGTTGGCAATATGCCGACCGCCTCGTAGGATTTTATGAAGAAAACGGAGTTCACCTTAACAGAGAGCCCTTCGGTCCCCTTACGGGAACCCTCGTTCCGCCTTCGGTTGCTATTGCAGTAGGCGTTATTGAAGCCCTATTGGCCGCTGAGCAGGGTGTAAAGAGCATTACCGTAGGTTACGGTATGTGCGGAAACATGACACAGGACGTTGCAGCCGTTATTTCTTTAAGAGAAATTACAAAGGACTACATGAAAAAATTCGGCTACAAGGATATGTGCATCACCACGGTTTTCCATCAATGGATGGGAGGCTTCCCTGCCGATGAGTCCAGAGCCTACGGTCTTATCTCCTTGGGAAGCACCACTGCCGCTCTTTCCGGAGCTACAAAGGTAATCGTTAAGACCCCGCATGAAGCATTTGGTATTCCTACCAAAGAAGCAAATGCAGGAGGTATCAAGGCTACCAAGATGGTTCTAAACCTTTTGAAGGGACAGCGTTATCCCGATTCAAGGGTTCTCGCTCAAGAGATTGAGCTTATCAAGGCAGAAACAAAGTGTATTATGGACAAAGTCTATGAGATAGGAGGCGGCGATTTGGTTGAAGGTACTATCAAGGCCTTTGAAGCCGGCGTAATAGACATTCCATTTGCCCCTTCCCAGTATAATGCCGGAAAGGTAATGCCTGCCAGAGACAATGACGGATGTATCCGCTATCTAATGCCGGGAAATCTGCCCTTTACAAAGGACATTCTTGACTTTAACAGGGGAAAACTTGAAGAGAGGGCAAAGGCCGATAAGAGGGAGGTTGATTTCCAAATGTCGGTTGATGATGTTTATGCCGTAAGTTCCGGTGTTCTCGTAGGAAGACCGGCTAAACGATAGAATTATAGGAGATTCGATAAACATTCCGGCTTGAGATACAAGCCTCCATGTTTATCTAAGGAGTATTAAAGATGAAAATTGTTGATGTTGTTTGCGCAGAAGGCAAAACAGGTTTCTATTTTGATGACCAAAAGGCTATCAAGATGGGTGCAGGTCATGACGGATTTTTTTATACGGGAAAACCCGTAACCGAGGGCTTTACCTCAATCAGACAGGCAGGCGAAGCTATTTCCGTTATGTTTATTCTCGAAGACGGACAGGTCGCATACGGAGACTGTGCTGCCGTACAGTATTCCGGAGCGGGCGGACGCGATCCCCTCTTTTTGGCAAAGGACTTTATTCCCGTAATTGAAAAAGATATAAAGCCCCTCTTTGTAGGAAAAGAAATTACAAACTTTAGGGAAATGGCTAAGACATTTGAGGAGCACAAGGTAAACGGAAAAAGAATGCACACGGCTTTACGCTACGGCATATCTCAAGCTATTCTTGATGCCGTTGCAAAGTCCCAGCACATAACGATGGCCGAAGTTGTTGTAAAAGAATATAATACAGGATGCCAAATAAAGAGAATTCCGATCTTTACTCAGTCAGGCGATGACCGCTACTTAAATGCCGATAAGATGATTATCAAGCAGGCTGAAGTTCTCCCCCACGGTCTTTTTAACAATGTTGAAGAAAAAACCGGTAAAAACGGCGAAAAGCTCTTGGAATATGTTAAATGGCTTAAAAACAGGGTAGAAACCATGAGAACTTGTAAAAACTACAATCCTATTTTCCACATTGACGTATACGGCACAATCGGAGACTTTACAAATAACGATGTTCCCAAGATGACAGCCTATCTTAAAACGCTGGAATCAGCAGCAGCTCCTTTTAAACTTAGAATCGAAGGTCCGATGGACATGGGCGACAGAGAAAAGCAAATGCAGGTACTTGCAGCCCTCACAAAGAGCCTTGACGATAACGGCGTAAAGGTAGAGCTTGTTGCCGATGAATGGTGCAATACCCTCGAAGACATTCAGTACTTTGCCGATAACCGTGCAGGCCACATGATTCAGATTAAGACTCCCGACCTTGGCGGAATCAACAACACGATTGAAGCTATCCTTTACTGCAAGGAAAAGGGAGTAGGAGCCTATTGCGGAGGAACATGTAACGAAACCAACCGCTCGGCAGAGGTTATCGTAAACTGTTCCGTTGCAGCCGGAGCCGCCCAGCAGCTTGCAAAACCCGGTATGGGCGTTGACGAAGGCTACATGATCATCAATAACGAGATGAACAGAATCGTTGCCTTAGCAAATAGGAAGTAAAACTTTTTTCATAGTATTGTCTTAAGTGTGTGCTTTGCTGCACACACTTAAAAACTTTTTTTGGAAGCTTAGGCTTCCTTCAAAACTTTTTTAGGAGTAAGTTTATGAAAAGCTTGAAAAAAATTTTCTTTGTGCTGGCCATGCTTTTGGCTGCCGGCACCATGGTTTTTGCAGGAGGAGCAAAAGAAGCAAGCCTTCCCTCGATTGATTTAACGATGGATAGGGCTGGTGCCCCGATTACTTTACCTGCAAAGGTGGAAAGAATTATTTCGATGGCTCCGTCTACCACGGAAATCCTTATTGATTTAGGTGTAGCCGACAAGATTATTGCTGCCGATACCAATACCCAAAAGGATGGGCTTTTAAAACAGAATATTCCGTATTTTGATATGATGAAGCCCGATGCAGAAAAACTGATTGCCCTAAAACCGGATGTAGTTTTTATCTCAGGGATGTCGAATGCAAAAGGTAACACTCCTTTTTCTCCCTTAATTGATGCCGGTATCTGTGTTGTCAACATTCCTTCATCTTCAAGTATCGAGGCCATTTATCTTGATATTGCATACATAGCTGCAGTCGTAAAACAGGAAGGAAACGGAGCAAAAATTATTGCAAACATGAAAAAGGAAATAGAAGCTGTCCGAAAAAAGGGTGCTTCTATTGCTCAAGATAAAAAGAAAACCGTTTACTTTGAAATAGGGGCCGCTCCTTATATGTACAGCTTGGGAACAGGAACCTTTATCAATGAGATGATCGAAATTATCGGAGCTCAAAATATTCTTGCCGATCAAAAATCATGGGTATCCGTTTCGGATGAAATGGTTTTGGCTAAGGATCCTGATGTAATTTTGACCAATGTAAACTATATACCTAATCCGATTGATGAAATAATGTCCAGATCAGGCTGGGCTTCTCTTAAAGCCGTAAAGGGCAAAAAGGTTTTCGGTATTGATACAAATTCTTCTTCAAGACCTAACCATAACATTATAAAGGCCTTAAAAGAAATGGCTAAAGCCGTCTATCCCGAAATCTATAAATAATGAAACTTCAATTCAAGCTTGCAGGCTCGATTGCAGCCTGCATCCTTGTTCTAATCTTGGGGATAGGAATAGGCTCGGTCTTTGTTCCGCCCCAAGATATTATCAAAATCATATTTTCAAAAATAGCTCAAAAAGAAATTTCATGTATTGAACCGACCTTTGTTGCAATAGTTTGGAACGTGAGGCTGCCTAGGGTTCTGGTCGCTTTTTTGGCAGGCGGGTCCCTTGCCGTAAGCGGGGCCGTAATGCAAAGCATCTTAAAGAACCCCTTGGCTTCTTCTTATACAATGGGCGTTTCATCGGGGGCTGCCTTGGGAGCGGCTCTGGTAATTTTGACAGGATTTACTCTTCCTTTAATACCCGCTTTTACTCTTCCTCTTGCAGGAACTCTTGCAGGCCTTCTTACAGTCTACGCCTCGGTTAAAGTTGCATCCTTGGTTGATAGGAATTTTGAAAACTCGACGATTATTTTAACAGGGATAGTTTTTTCTCTTTTTATAAACGGAATTATAACCATCATAATCGCCCTTAACAGGGACGGAATGGCCCGCCTGATATTTTGGCAGATGGGAAGCTTTGCAAGTCAAAATATAAAAAACTTTAACGTGTTATTGCCTATCTGTGCTGCCGCAACCTTGATTCTTACAAGTCTTTCACATGAGATGGATTTGCTTACCTTTGGCGAGGAGCAGGCTAAAACTATGGGTGTAGATACAAAAAAAGTTAAATGGGGTCTTTTGTTTTTGGCATCGGCCCTTACCGGAACCGTAATTTCCTTTGTAGGCATAATCGGGTTTATCGATTTGATTTCTCCGCACATTGTACGCAAGCTCGTCGGTGCAAGGCATAAGATAGTGGTTCCTGTGTCCTTTTGTATAGGAGGCACTGCGATGGTTTTATGCGATATGACGGCAAGAACTATTTTATCCCCCCAAGAGCTTCCGGTGGGTGCAATCACTGCGCTTGCAGGTGCTCCGTTTTTTTGCTATGTCTATTTTAAGGGACGGAGGAGAGCTTAACTTTTATGGACTATCCTTTAATAAATGTAAAATCGGTTTACGCGGGATATTCAAAGACTCCCGTTTTAAAAGATATTTCCTTTTCGGTTTTAAAAGGAGACAGCCTTTGTGTTTTGGGTCCTAACGGCTGCGGAAAAACGACCCTCTTAAAAACTCTTGCCGGTCTTATCGGCTATTCGGGTGAAATTCTTTTAAACGGTCAAAACTTAAAAAATATCAAACGCAAGGATATAGCAAAAAAAATCGCCGTTTTAAGTCAAGTTTCTTCCATATATTTTTCATATTCCGTCTATGATACCGTTATGATGGGAAGATATGCACACAGAGAGGGCAGCTCTTTTCTTTCCGTCTCAAAAAAAGACAGGGCCTATGTAGAAAAATGTTTAAGGGCGGTAGACATTTGGAATTTGCGTGAAAAGAAAATAGATGAACTTTCAGGCGGTCAGCTTCAGCGTGTTTATCTGGCCCGCACTCTTGCCCAAGAACCCGAACTTATCTTACTGGATGAACCCACAAATCATCTGGACTTAAAGGCTCAAACCGAGCTTATTCTTTTTTTAAAAGAGATTTGCAAAAAAGAAGCTAAAGCCGTCATCGGTGTCTTCCACGATATAAACCTGGCCCTGCAATTTGCAGATAAACTTATTTTTTTAAAAGACGGGATAATACAAGCCTCAGGAAAAAAAGATGAGGTTTTAAATAGAGAAATTTTACAATCCGTTTACGGGATGGATGTAGCCGAATGGATGAAAGATTCTTTTAATTTATGGCTTAGAGCTTTTTAGCTTAGAGGCAAACAGTTACCTGATGAATTTAAATATTGTAAATCATTCAATTCTTCTGTGTTTAGTTCGGTAAGCATATTTGAACTGCAATCAAGGCTTTGCAAATGTAATGCTTTTGTTAAATTAAGTTTTGTTAACAAATTTTTACTGCACCACAGATGCTCCAATGCCGTTAATCCGGTTAAGTCCAGCTCTGTAAGTTTATTCTTTTCACAATTTAAGCCGGTTAAACTTTTCAAATCAGTTAAATTTAGTTTATTCAATAAATTGTTTCCGCACCAAAGGTGTTCAAGTGAAGTCAAGCCTTCAAGGTTTAAAACTTCGAGTTTATTGTTGTTACAGCCAAGCCGCTTTAAGGAAGACATTCCTGTTAAGTTTAAATCTGTAAGCAAATTTGCAGTGCACCATAAAAATTCCAAAGCCGGTAAATGGGCAACGTCCAAACTTGAAAGCCGATTATATCGGCACGCAAGTTCTTTCAAATTATTTAAACCTTCAATGTTTAATTCGGTAAGCCTATTACCGCTGCAATTAAGTTTTTCTAAGTTTTTTAGGCCCTGCACGTTTAAACTTTTAATTTGGTTTCCATAGGTATAAGGATCACCTCCGCAGTTAAATTCAATAATATTTCCTTTTAAAATTATTAGAGAAGATTTAATGTTTAAAGTTGATTCAGTCCCACTTTCAATTACTGTCTCAGTGCAACCCTCGGCTTTTACGCTCGAGCCGTCTGCCGTTTTAACATAAATCGTAATTGTTTTCTTTTCGGAATCGATTACAAAAGAAGTGCCGCCGTCAATAATAGTACTTGTTTCCATAAAGGTTCTCCTTTGCTTGAGTATAGTCAGTTGTATGTGAAATAAAAATTATTGGAATGTTTAAATAAACTGCCGGTTTGCGGTTATATATATATATATATATATATATATATATATATAGGAAGAAAGTTGTTTGTTTTTTGTGTTTCTAAAAATTTGACTACCGTATTTTTGATAAAACATTTTAGCCCTCACAACTTGCAAAAGTATATCATATCCTAGAATATAAAGCAAGCGGAGAATGGAAAAATGTATACAAATATGCTATAATAAAACTTGGGAGGTATGATATGTTTTTTGCAGATTATGAAACTCACAAAAAAGAACAAATTTCTCAGTCAATTCTCTGGGAATATGATACAAAAGCTCCCGATTGGGATTGGAATATAATGTCAAAAATTGTTGTCGCCCGCGTTTTGGAATACGGCAGACCTGAGGATTATTATGCAATGTTTCAACTTTACGGCGGCTTTGAAAGGGTAAAAAATATTGTTGTACAAATTCCTCACCTTTCCCCAAAAGAATTGAATTGGTCTTGTTTGCTTTTTGATTTAAAAAAGGAAGATTTTTTATGCTGCAAAAGAACACTGTCGAGAAAACTGCATTTGAATTGTTAAGAACGCTCATGCAAGACAGTCAAATGGATCAATTTTTTTTAGTTGGCGGCACTTCTATTGCATTACGTCTTGGACACAGGAAAAGTATTGATTTGGACTTATTTACTCAAAATGATATAGACTTTATACATGAGCCGGTAAACTTAATAGTCGGAAAATTTAATTGGGAACATATTGAAAAGCGTTTGCATGATATGATAAAAAATCCTCAAGAAATATACACAACCTATCCCATATAAATGCGATTAAACTCATAGTCATGCCAGTTATCCTGATTGTTTTTTTTTATATTTTATAATATACTACTAGCCTATAAAATAAATAATTTGGAGGCAATAATGAATCCATTACAGAACACTGAACCTAAGGAAGTATTTAAATGGTTTTACGAAATCTCTCAAGTGCCGAGAGGTTCGGGAAACGAAAGAGCTATTAGCGATTTTCTTGTAAAATTTGCAAAAGATAGAAATCTTGAAGTACATCAAGATAAGGCTATGAATGTTATCATAAAGAAGCCCGGAACTGCCGGCTATGAAAAATCTCCGACAGTTATTATTCAGGGACACATGGATATGGTTTGTGAAAAGGATGCTTCCTCAAATCATGATTTTTTAAAGGATCCTATTAAATTCGTTGTAAAGGGAGAAATGCTCTATGCCGATAAGACAACCCTTGGAGGAGATGACGGTATAGCAGTCGCATACGCTCTTACCGTCCTTGACTCAAAGGATATTCCCCATCCGCCGCTCGAAGTTTTGATTACGACAGAAGAGGAAACAGGGATGGGCGGAGCTATGGCTCTTACCGATGAACACCTGCAAGGAACACGCCTTTTAAATATAGATTCGGAAGAAGAAGGCGTCTTTTTGGTAAGCTGCGCAGGCGGATCCAATATTAATATTTTTTTCGATATAAAGAAAGAAGCAGCCAAGGGAACATTCTTAAAAATCACTGTCGGAGGTCTTCTCGGAGGACATTCGGGTATCGAAATAAACAAGCAGAGAGCCAACTCAATTAAACTTTTGGGAAGAATTCTGTATAACATCAAGCAAAACGAAAAAATCAATATAGTAGAAATTTCAGGCGGTTCAAAACACAATGCTATTGCAAAGGATGCCCATGCTGTTATAGCGGTTGAAAATAAGGAAGCCGTTTTGAAAATTGTCGAAAAACTTGCTGCCGATTTTAAGGGCGAATACAGAGCTGTTGATAAACTTTTAACTGTTACTGCAAATGAAACGCAGAATTCTTCAGGCCAAATGTTTACAAAAGAGCTTACCTTAAATCTAATTGATTTTATGGCAAGTATTCCCAATGGTGTTCAATATATGAGCATGGAGATTCACGGCCTTGTTCAAACAAGTTTAAATAACGGAGTTTTGGAAGAAATTGATGGAAGAATCAAATTTACAACCTCTGTACGAAGCAGTGTAAAGAGTGCCTTGGATGAAATTGTGGACATACTTAGAATCCAAGCCGAGCGCTGCGGAGCCGAATTCAAAAAGGTTTCGGAGTATCCCGCTTGGGAGTACAGTCCCGATTCTCCTGTACGCGATGCTGCCGTCAATGTTTACAAAAAGCTTAACAAAAAAGAACCCGTTATTACGGCCATCCACGCAGGGCTTGAATGCGGTCTTTTAAAGAAAACCCTTCCCAATGTAGATGCTGTAAGTTTCGGGCCCAATTTGTATGATGTTCATACTCCTAACGAACATATGGACATTGCCTCTGTAGAACGTGTATGGAAGTTCTTGCTGGCTTATTTGGCCGAATTAAAGAATTAAAAATAAGGTGTAAAAACTGAGGTCTAATCCGAGGCAGGCTTATTAAAAACTAAAAAGGGGCATGAAGTCATGCCCCTTATGGGAGTTGTGCTTTGAACCGCCTAAGACGGATACTCACATCTCCCTCTTAATATAATTCTAACATAATTATTGCAATTGTCAAGTAAAATAATCCTAAAAATTTAAATTTTTTTCTCGCCAAAGCTCTTGTACGATATATAAAGCAGGTTAAAAAGGGTTCCCAGTAAAAGAATAAAGGCCCATGTTCTTGCATGTATAAAGGGATTCTTTATCGGCAAAAAAAGGTCTGATAGAACGGAACTTAAATTCGTTACAAGATCCCATGAATTCCACCTTAAAAATCTTCCCAGATAGATGCCGAAAGCTGAAAGATATATCGCAAAAATCGAAAAAATTTGCGGATATTTTATATTAAAAAGCTTTTGCATCTTTGCTTCGATAAAATCCAAACTTACGAAGCCGTAAAAAAGACCTGCAAAGCTGTAAGAAAACAACAGGATTAAATCATACCAGCGCATTGTTGAAGCTGCCGTTTTTAGATGGATAAAATCTGTTACAATATAAAGAGCATTGGGAAAAAACAGAAGCCAGATAGTCATAAAAACAATAAAAATTATTTTGTTATTGTTTTTTGATAGGTATAGAGTTGAAGATATAAGCCATGGCACAAAGGCCAAAAATAAGTTCCAGACCAAAAAAAGTAAAAAATAGTTTTCTGCTATAAAAATTCTACATACCGATAAAAAAATACAGAAAAAAGACAAAAACATCAAGGCAAAGGTACTTTTAATTCGGAATATATTTTTAAAGTAATGTCTCATTTATTCTCCAACAAAAAGAGCCGGGCGGTCTTTAAAAAAATCAAAAGACCCGCCCGTTCCTTTTATTTTAAATTTTCATATATGCGCATTAAATTTGTTTTCATGCGTTCAAGATAGCTTTTGTTATCTTCAGGGCTTTCGATTGTGTAAATTTTTTCAACCTTGGCTCCAAGCTCTGTTGCAAGTGTTTTTGAAACAAGGGGGCTTGCCGCTTCTTCCGTAAAGATAACCCTTACATTGTGCTCTCTGCAATATTCGATAAGTTTTGCAAGTTCTTTCGGATTCGGTTCGTTTTCATTAAAGATATCGGTTACGGAATTCTGCTTCAAGTCAAAATCTCTGCAAAGATATCCGAAGGCTGCGTGGCCCGTTACAAAGTGCTTGTTTTTTACTTTAGAAAATTTCTCGATATATTCTTTTAAAAGTTCGTCAAGCTCAGCAATGTATTTACTTGCATTTTCTTTATAGCTTTTTGCATTTGCAGGGTCAGCCGTAGTCAGAGCATTTTCAATATTTTTAACCATAATTTTTGCAGAAGAGAGGCTGAGCCATGTATGAGGATCGAATTCTCCGTGATGGCAATGTTCATGCCCCTTACCGTGTTTGTGCTGCCCGGCACAGGCTTCGCAGTCGCAGTCTTCTCCATGTTCATCATGATTGTGATGACCGGCCTTGATTGCTTCAATTCCGCTGCTAGCCTCGACCATAATCAGCTTTTTGTTGTTGACCGCTTTTACGGCTTCATCAAGCCAAAACTCCATACCCAGACCGTTATAGATTAAAATATCGGCCTTCGATAAAAAAGCAAGGTCTTTAGCTTTGGGCTCAAAGTCGTGAGCTTCCATTCCCGGCGGGATGATAACCGAAATATTAACCTTATCCCCTGCAACTGCCTGAGTCAACTCTTTCATTGCATCGAAGGTAACGGCAACATTTTTTTTGCCGTTATCGGGAATTTCCTTTGCTCCCATCGCAAAGAGATTTACCGATGAAAGAAGAGCAATAAATAAACATGTTTTTAAAATAGATTTCATATAAACTCCATATTTTTTTAAGACGGAATAGAATATAATACCGTGCCGAAATTAAGTCAATAAAAAATAAGCTAAAATTAACTTTTTATGGCTGAAGTTCGGGCTCCAGCCCCGGAACCAAGTATTTTTCGGGTATTTTAACGGGCCGTCCCGTACTGTCCACACAGGCCCAGGTTACCTTTGCTTCAGCACAGACTTTACCTTCTTCATTTTTTATAACCTGCAAAAAGGTTCCGGAAACTTTACCCAAATCTATGTGAGTAACCTCAATGGCCAGTTTATCGTAAAGTTTGGCAGAGTGTTTGTATTTAATATCTATGTGGGATACATAGAGCATGTAGCCTTCTTCAATCATCCCTACATAATCAAAACCTATTTTTTTTAAAAACTGCATTCTGGCATATTCCAGATAGTTTAGGTAAACCGAGTTGTTTACATGATTATAAGCATCAAGCTCGTAGCTTCGAACTTCAACATAAAACGTATGCGTCACAATCTTCTCCTATAAAAACTTTTTGCAGCAAATATCAGAGCCTTTCGGCTCTGTTCTGTAAGGAAATTTTTCATCGTATCCGCTAAAGCGGATAGCGAATCAGCTTGCGAAAAAAGTTTTTTCACGCAGTTTGTTTACAAACTGCATACAATAATGCGATGTTTGCCTGAAAGGCAAACTCGGCAGATAAACAGTGAGGCTGAATTTCTGCCGAACTGTTTATCACACCTCCTATAAAAACTTTTCTATTTTAGCCGTCCGATTTCGTTTGCTTCGTGCATCTTTTCAAGGTCTGCCATTACCTGATCTACTACAGCCTGCTTTTTATCTATGCCTGTAAGGTCTCCATGTTCTGCCTTTATTTTTTCTCTATATTCCTCACAGTTTATGACGGGGCTTGCATCAAAGATGAGTCTATCCTTCCAAACCGTATCCTCAGTCATATCTCCCGAATCCGAAATACGCAAACAGTTTCCGTTGCTTGAAACCAAGAGCATTATATCGGACATTTTAATATAGGAATCTATTTCTTTTACACCTTTTTTTGTTTCGGGTTTTCCGGGGCGGTATCGGGTTCCTGCAGGATATACAAGAATTACCCGGCCTGCTTCCTTTGCTTTTTCAAGTGCCCGCATTGAAGCAAGGTTTATCATTTTGCTCCGTTTTAATTCTTCTGCCAAAACTTCAGGGTCTTTAATCGATTTGATGGAACGGCTGGGATAGATATAAATGCGGTCATAGGCGCTTGCAAAGGCTGCAACATAGGGATTGTCTTCTCCCAGTTTTAGCCCGGCCATTGCGATGCACTTTTCGGCAAGCTCCGTTCCTTTAGTACCGGTTTTTTTCATTAAATTTATAAAGGCCGGATAATCCATATTGCTGTAGTGCTCCGCAAGTATTATGCCTTTTTTTCCCTTATTTACCTCATCTAAAAATTCTTTTAGGTGTTCGGGATGTCTGAATTCTGAATTTTCAAGGGCGAGATCGTCTACCATATCATCAAGAATTTTAGACAGGGCGGGATTTCCCTTTTGTAATACATTTTCGGGCGTAACAGCCGGGTTTTTCATCGTGTGTTTTGCAATTTCAGGTAAAATGTCTTTTACATATTCCATTAAAGTTTGCTGCATTTTGCACCTCCATAAATTTTTAAAATAAGCCGTCAAAATAGTCTTTGTATTTTTGATACGAAGATTTATCGACGGTCAAGCTTACTACCGTATATTTTGAATTTTCTCTTTTTATTACCAATTTAATATCGTGTTTGATGCTCTTTGTTTCAAGATCATAGACGCTGTTTATGATTTTAAATTTTTGTTTTGTTCCTTTTATATCCGTATTTTTTGCAAGAATTTTGGATGCCTTGCCCGAAGACGAAAAGTATTTTATTAAAAAATCTTCTTCTTTACCTTTGGTGTCCGGCCTTGTCTTTAGATCTATTGTGTTTACATTTAAAAAAGCTTCATTTCCCATAAGAAAGGTATTGTCTGCTATCTGCTTCCATTGGCTGTCCAACGAAAGTTTAACTCCGTCAACGGTTTTTGTTTCTTTTTTTGCCTTGGAGTTTAAAACGAATTTGGACTCAAGCGGTTTAGCATCTTCGAGAGGCTTAAAATCAAAAAAAGTTTTTTCGTCCCTGATTTTTCCCATTTCGACCAACTCAAAGGCTTTTTCTTTATTGGAATCTAAAATTTCTTTTACATGAAAAAGGGGAATGTAGGATTGGAATTTTACTTCGCTTTCCCCTCCGAATTGTTCTTCATCTACCGTTTTGGAGCCGGTTTTTATTATAAGGCTTTCAATCAAATTTTGAGACTTCCACGCGTAGAGTTTCGGGAGCATTCCCATAAGATAGTTTATTGCATAGGTGTAGGACGGATCGGTGTTAATACCCGAAATATTGTTTTGGCCTGTAATTACGAATTCTCCGTCTAAAATTTCCCCGCTAAATAGAACTTTTGCAACAGTTCTTCCGTTTGAAGTGTATACAAAACTGCCTATCGTATTATCGTTGTAATATAAAAAGCCGGCCCATGTCGGTTCTTTCCACGAAAGGTCCTGATAGATAAGGTAATCTCCCGATTCCGTTCCCTCCCATGCCGATTTTTCTTCGGCTATGAGCTTAAAACCTTCTGCCGTGAAGAGAAAAAAAAGTAGAAAACCAAAACTTAAAATTTTTTTCATTTAAAAATCCTCTAGTTTAATTTTGCAAGTTCTTCTTTTACGGTTTTTTCAACTAAGTCTACAACCTTGTCTTTATCGACCAAGCTGCTTTCTACCGCCTTTCTAAGCTTAAATTCGATATTGGGAAGATTTTTTTCGCCGACTACAAGCCTTATCGGAATGCCTATAAGGTCCATATCCTTAAACTTAACGCCTGTCCTTTCTTTTCGGTCATCTAAGAGGGCTTCAATTCCTCTTTTTTTGCATTCTTCGTAGAGGCGGTCGGCTTCCTTTTGCATTTCTCCCTCGTATTTTATGGGGACTATAGCAACTTGGAAGGGGGCGATACTCATTGGCCAGATTATTCCGTCTTCATCATGGTGTTCTTCGACAATTGAAGCTGTAAGCCGATCAAGACCTATGCCGTAGCAGCCCATGGAAGGGTGCTGTTGTTTTCCGTTTTCATCGAGATAGGTCATATTCATAGCCTTCGTATATTTGTATCCCAGCTTAAAGATATGCCCGAGTTCATTTCCTTTTTTTGTGTAAAGGGCGGTGCCGCAAACCGCGCACTTATCTCCGGCCCTTACCGTGCGGAGGTCAAAGACATGGGCGGGGGTAAAATCCCTTGAAGGCTCCACATGGAGGAGGTGTTTGTCCTTTTTTAAGGCTCCGGTTACCGCATCGTGCATGAGCATAACGCTTTCATCTGCAATGACCGGAATATTTTTTAAGCCTACAGGGCCTGCAAAGCCGACAATCGTTCCTGTAGCTTCTTCAACTTCAGTATCGCTTGCAAGGATTGCGTCCGAGGCTTTAAGGGAGGACTTTAACTTGGCTTCGTTTACTTCCAAGTCGCCCCTTATGCAGACTGCAATTAAAACTGTTTTATTTTCGTTTTTTGCAGCTTTTTTGCCATTTTCGGCATTGCCTAATATCTCGGAATTTTCTACTCGGTAAATCAAGGTTTTTATAAAAGAAGAACTTTCAGTCTTTAAAAAGGCTGTAAGGTCTTCTATTGTTTTTACATTGGGAGTGTCAATTTCTTCTATAGATAAGGCTGAACCTTGGGGCATATTGCCGTTTCCTTGTTCCTTATCGGGTGCGCAGGCTGCCTTTTCTTCGTTCGCTGCATAACCGCAAGATGGACAGAGCAATAGGGTGTCGTCCCCAACCGAAGATTCTACCATGAACTCCTGAGAACCGCTTCCTCCCATAGCACCTGAGTCGGCTTTTACTCCTATTACCGTAAGGCCGCAGCGCTTAAAAATCTTTATATAGGCCTTTTCAAAACTTAGATAGGCTTCGTCTAAACTTTTATCGTTTGTATGGAAAGAGTAAGCGTCCTTCATCGTAAATTCGCGGGTTCTCATAAGCCCGTATCGCGGCCGGATTTCATCCCGGTATTTTGTGTTAATCTGATAGGTTAAGAGCGGGTAGTTTTTATAGGAGGATAATTCGTTTTTTAAAAGGGCTGTAAAGGCTTCTTCAGCAGTGGGGCTTACAACCAATTCTTGGTTTAAGCGGTTTTTAATACGCAAAAGTTCAGGGCCCATCGAGTCCCATCTTCCCGATTCCTGCCAAATTTCACCCGGAACAATTACGGGAGGCTTAAATTCGAGACAGCCTATTGCATCCATTTCTTCTCTGATAATTTTTTCTACCTTTCTAAAGGCTTTTAAGCCGAGGGGCAAATAGGCAAAAAGCCCGTTAGCCAAATTTCTTATCATTCCTGCCCGCAAAAGCAGCTTATGACTTTCAACAACAGCCTCATTCGGGATTTCTCGTAAGGTAGGCATATACATCTGCGTCATCTTCATAATTATTTCTCCAATAAAGATAAACAGTGAGGCAGAATTTCTGCCGAGCTGTTTATCGAAACTCCAATAAAAACTTTTTAAGGCATTTATTGTACCCATTTTGCTTAAAAAAATCTATAGGCCGGATTTTTTTAAACTGTACATTAAAATGCACGAACTCTAGCATAAAATACAAAAAAGTGATATACTCTGTTGCTTATGGGCCTTGTTTTTGTTTAGATAGCAATAAGGCTGCTTTTAAAAGCTGATGTTTTTATAAGCTGTTTATATAAATTACTAGGAGTTTTCATGTCTATCCTTTTTTATGCAGAACCGGTTTTAAGTTTTTTATTTTCAATTTTACTAATTATAAAAAATGCCTCAAGTATTGCTGTGATTGCAGTGGTCTTAGGTGCGGCTTATTCTCTTTGGACGGCTTTTTGTATATTTTCTTTTTTTAAAAAGAAGATCGTGAGAGACATGTTCATAATGCGTAAAACTATGGAATATGTGCCGTATATTTTTATGGCCTGCTTTATTATATCCAAGGCTGTTCAAGCCGAACAGGATAGGTCTGTGCTTGATGCAATTTTAGCCGTCTATTGGTTTGCCTTAGTTATTTATAATAGAGTGCTTTTGTTTAGATTAAAGGATAAGAGGCTTCCTAAGTATTTCCCGGAATTGCCCGCGATACCTAAGAAAAAGCGTTCTCTTATTTCGGAAATTTTGGATTGGGTCGATTCCATCTTGCAGGCTGCCTGTGTAGTTCTCCTTTTTACCGTTTTTGTTTTGCAGCTCTATGTTATTCCTTCGGAATCTATGGTTCAGCAGTTTATGATAGGGGACAGGGTCGCAGGCTTTAAAGTTGCTGCAGGGCCGACCTTTCCTCTTTCTTCATTCCGATTTCCTCAAATTTATAATTATAAGAGGGGAGATGTGGTTATAATCCGTAATCCTCATTATGAAGATGACCCGAATAACGAGCTTAAATTTTTTACTTCCCAGCTGGTGCAGTACCTAACCCTCACTATGGTCAACATCAACAAAGATGAAAATGGAAAGATCAAGGCTGACCCCTTGGTAAAAAGGATTGTGGGCCTAAGCGGAGAAAAGTTAATGCTTGTAGACGGAGTGCTCTACATAAAAAAAGCCGGAGAAAAGGATTTTAAGGTCTTTGATGAAAGTGCCTATGCCGTTTGGGATCTGTCCAAGCTGCCTCAGTCAAGCTTAAAATATGTAAAAGATGTAAAAATGAATACCGAAGATTTAAACCGCCTTCAATCGGTAGAGGCTTGGCGGGCAAAGGTCGATTTTGATGAGGCCGAAAAGGAAGCCCTCGCCCTTATTAAAAAGATGAAAGAAATAAAGGCTAAGCCCGATAAGGTATTTTCGGCCAAGGACTTTTTAAACAAGGGGCAGTACCTTGTTATTCAAATGGCAAGAGATAATGAAGCCATAGCCTCAAAGATTTTGACGACGGACGGCGGGCTTATGTGGTTTGAAAACTTTTTAACTTCATGGAAAAAATCTGCCGAAAAAAATTCCTACAACTTATATGAGATGAGAAATGCTCAACTCAATGTTCTTATTAAACTCGGATTTGGAAAGCTCCTTGTACGGAATGCCGAACTTTATAAGGCCAATGTCAGCGATGCGGTTTTTTCTTCGGATGCGGAACGCCAAGCTATTATAAACGAACTTGGTGAATACCTCTACTATTTAGCCCTCTCATCTCAAAGAAATATGGATGAATTTCCCAAGGGAGAAGAAGAGTACATCCCCGAAAACTGCTACTTTATGATGGGAGATAACCGCTTTAATTCCACGGATATGAGGCATGAATATCAATACCACTTGGAAGCCCTTAACAAGGATGATGCCATGTCGATGATGTTTGTAACAAATGTAGCACCGCGCTATATTCATTCTTCAAGGATGCTCGGAACGGTAAATCTAATTCTTTTTCCCAGAGCCCGTTTCGGTTTAGTCAGATAAATTTAGTGTTCGGGAAAGAGCCTTTTCGTCAGCCCATTCGGAGCGTGCTTTAAATACCTCGCTTTCGTCTTTTGCTCTTATTATGGAATGAATGCAGATATTTTCCGATCGGCTTGATCTGCATATAAGCTCTTCTCCGTACATGGCCGATGAAACAAAATTGGTATCAAGGGTCTTTAATAATTTTCCCTTACAAAAGTCTGCATCCATGTATGACAGAATCCATCTTAAATAGTTTAAATTGTTTACATGAGAATTCATGTCTATGTCCAAAAGGGTAGGACGGAATCTTTCTTCTGTATCCCATTTTTCGCATGCAGGAATTTTTGCAAATACCTTGCCTTCCATGTGATCTTCATTAAAGGCTAAATTTCCCATAGTTTTTTCATCCGGCTTTACAGGCTGTCCTGTTTCTGAGTTCAATATTACCCAACAAGAACTTGCACGAAAGATAGGTTGTTTAAGCTCCTTAAATCCTTCTTCTATAGATAAGCTTTTTTCTCTTCCTTCTTCGATACGGCATTTTTCTTCAAAAGCCTCATCGATAGAAGTTTTTTTTCCGTTTTTTGCATAAAAGAAGGCGAAATCCCTAAAGCAAAAAAAGCCCTTAGGCGGCTGAGCCCAAGTTTGAACGATTAAATCATCCATCCAAAGAGGGTATTCGGTAATTTCAAAATGCTGTTTTGTGATAACCCATGTTAAGCCCATTTTTTGCAAATGCGGAACGGAAAGGCCTGTCGTGCTGTAATGACCTGCCGCCAATTCCTGCATCAAAATCGCAAATTCCATGGGTGTAGCCCTGCATTTTCCGTCTATGTTTCCTGTAAGCACCTTATGGCGTATAGTGTATTTATTGTCGATAATCATAGACTGATTATAGCAGTTTTTCAAAATTGTTTCTAGGTAAAGGATTTAAGGCTATGTAGACATATTTTATAAAATATAATATACTTATTTAAAATTATATTTTAGGAGGTGCGTATTTATGAGATCTTTTTCTAAATTTGCACAAATTGTTTTTTTTGGGCTTCTTATTGTGTCGGCTATTTTTGTTGTAAGCTGCGGCGGAAGCGGAAATGCAGTTCTTAACAAGGATAAACCTCTCGTCTTTTTTAATAGACAACCTTCAGACCCGACAACAGGAGAAATCGATATGACCTCTATGAACTGGAACGACAAGACCTATTATGTAGGTTTTGATGCTGCAGGCGGCGGCGCAGTTCAGGGAAAACTTATTACTGATTTTCTTGTATCGGCAGAAACTTCACTTGACAGAAACGGCGACGGTATTATCGGTTATGTTCTTTGCATCGGTGACGTAGGCCACAACGATTCAAAGGCTAGAACTGAGGGTATTCGAAAGGCTTTGGGAACTTGGGCAGGTTCTACCGACCCCGGTAAAACAAAGCAGGGCTCAATTACAATCGCAGGAAAAACCTTCGATGTTGTAGAGCTTGAAGGAAAGGCTATGACAGGAACCGACGGTTCTACATGGAATGCCAATGCTGCAACAGAGGCCATGGGCGGATGGGCAACAAAGTTTGCCGATCAGATCGATATGGTTGTTTCAAACAATGACGGTATGGCAATGGGCTGTTTACAGGCCTCAAACTATCCTGCAGGTGTTCCGATTTTCGGATATGATGCAAACGCAGATGCTATCGAAGCTGTAGGCAAGGGCCTTCTTACCGGTACGGTTTCTCAGAACGTTGATGCTCAGGCAACAGCAACCTTACAGGTTTTGCGCAACCTGCTCGACGGTTTAACCGGAACAGACGTATACACCAAGGGTATCACGGCTGAAGATTCTTACGGCAATAAAATTTCGGCTCCTGTTCAGTACTGGGCTGATGTAAAAGCTGTTATGGCTGCAAACTCAGGTGTTACAAAGGCCAACTATGAGAACTACCTCGGCGGAACAAGGGATGCCGGAATTAAGCAGACAAATGCTCCCAAAAAGAAGGTTCTTTTAACAATTTATAACTCAGGCGACAACTTCCTTTCTTCTTCATACCTGCCTGCATTAAAATACTATGCTCCTCTTTTGAACATTGAATTGACAATCGTTCAGGGAGACGGACAAAACGAATCAAGCTGTTTGGATAAATTTACAAACCTAAACAACTTTGATGCCTTTGCCGTAAACATGGTTAAAACGAACTCAGGTTCAAACTACACCGACAAGTTAAAGTATTAATGAATCTTAAATTTAAGATTGCCATTAATCTTTGATGGTTTTTAAGGTGGGAGTTTTCTTCCCGCCTTAAAATCAAAACAGGCGGCTTTTAAAGGAGTGTGATCTTTGGGATGAGTGATGTAGTTCTTGAAATAAAGAACCTTTCAAAATCTTTCGGAAAGAATAAGGTTTTGGACGGTATAAATCTGACTGTAAGACAAGGCTCCGTAATGGGACTCATGGGCGAAAACGGAGCAGGAAAATCTACCATGATGAAGTGCCTTTTCGGTATATATACACGGGATGAGGGCGCCATTTCTTTATTAAATAAATCGATCGAATTTAAAAATCCTAAAGAAGCTCTTGAAAGCGGAGTTGCTATGGTTCATCAAGAACTGAATCTTTGTCTTGACAGAACCGTTACAGATAATTTATTTTTAGGACGCTATCCGACCAACTTCGGGATTGTTGACGAAATAAAAATGTTTGAATCTGCAAGCTCTCTTTTTTCTTCGCTCAATATGAATGTCAATCCCAAAACAATAATGCGTACCATGTCCGTTTCGCAGCGGCAGATGGTTGAAATAGCAAAGGCTGTTTCCTACAACGCAAAGCTCATCGTATTGGATGAGCCGACCTCTTCTTTAACCGAGAGGGAGGTAAAAAAACTTTTTTCGATAATAAGAGCCTTACAAAAAAAAGGCGTTTCATTTATTTATATTTCGCATAAGATGGATGAGGTTTTTGAGGTTTGCGATGAGGTCGCCGTTTTACGGGACGGTAAGATGATTCTTTCAAAGCCCGTAGCCGGAACAAATATGAACGAAATTATTTCGGCCATGGTAGGCCGCTCTCTGGATAAGCGTTTCCCCGATGTGGATAATGTCCCCGGAGAAGATTTTTTAAAAATAGAAAACTTAAAAACAAAATATGCTCCCGTGCTTGAAGATATTTCCTTTACCGTAAGGAAGGGAGAAATCTTAGGCCTTTACGGGCTTGTAGGGGCAGGGAGGAGTGAGCTTTTGGAAGCCCTCTTCGGTATCCGCACTATAGAATCCGGGAGCATAAGTATAAACGATAAATATCTTAAATTTAAGAGCAGTAAAGAGGCCATGGCTCATGGCTTTGCTCTGTTGACCGAAGAGCGTAAACTAAACGGGATGTTCGGCAAGGATACAATAGAATTTAACACGGTAATTACCAATTTGAATAATTATAAAACCATCGGCGTCTTGTCAAAGCGTAAAATACGGGAGGCCGCAAACAGGGAAATTGAAACTATGAGGACGAGGTGCCTTTCGGCTGATCAGGGTATTTCGGCTTTGAGCGGAGGAAATCAGCAAAAGGTTATAATAGGAAAATGGCTGGAGCGTTCACCCGATGTGTTTTTGATGGATGAGCCTACCCGCGGTATCGATGTAGGGGCCAAATATGAAATATATCAGCTCATTATTAAGATGGCAAAAGAGGGAAAAACCATAATAGTTGTTTCGAGCGAGATGCCCGAAATTTTAGGTATCACGAACCGCATAGCCGTCATGTCCAACCGTCGCCTTGCTGGTATCGTAAACACAAAAGAAACCGATCAGGAAACTCTGCTCAGGCTTTCGGCTAAGTATTTGTAGGAACTATTTTAAGGAGTATGTTGTATGGAAAATAAGAACAATGAAAAAATAGATTTTAGTTTTTTTAACGAAGATGCAAAACTTGCCGACTACGGCAAGGCTCTTCAAGAGCTTCGTAAGGACGGTGTCGATAAAATAGCTTCTTTAAAAAATCATATCTATGCTCTTAAAAAGAACCGCCTGATAGACGATGCCGTAAAAATTTCTTCTATTGAAGAATATAAAAAAGAAATTGAAGAAGCAAAGAAAACGGCTCTTGAAAACAAGGATGCCGAAAAGAAACTTGCAGCCGAGGCTGTTGCTTATTCAAATAAGCTCTTTAACGATAATATAAGGGATTTTATAAAGTCGGAAAATCAAAAGCAAAAACAGTATAAGATTGATTATGAAAATCAAATATCTTCCATTATGCAGGAAAACGAAGCTGCAAAAAAAGAGGCCTATGACGAGTTTGCCGAAACAAAGGATTCTGCCGAGCTTAACCGCAAGCTCAATGTTTTAAAGTTTCAGCTTAATTCTTCTTTTGCTGAGGCAAAGAACAAATACAGGGATGCCGTTGCTGCCTCTAAAGAAGCAAAAAATCAAGCCTACATAGATCATGTTCAAAAAAATATTTCTTTAAGAAACGGAAGAACAAATCTTAAAGAAAATATGGTTTTAAATTTTAAGGATTATATTTACAAGTTTAAGCTTTCAAGTTTTTTATTGAGTAACGGTCTTTATCTTGCAATTTTGGTTTTCTTCATTATCTGTATAATTGTAGCCCCCCTATCGGGAAACGGAAATCTTCTATCTCTTCCCAATATCTTTACAATTTTGGAGCAGGCTTCAACCAGAATGTTTTATGCTCTCGGCGTTGCAGGGCTTATTCTTTTGGCCGGTACGGACTTGAGTATAGGAAGAATGGTTGCCCTCGGTTCGGTTATTACAGGTTTGATTTTACATCCGGGGCTTAACATAGTAACCTTTTTCGGTCTCGGCCCTTGGGATTTTACGGCCATGCCCATGGTTTGGCGCTTGATTCTTTCGCTTGGGCTTTCAATATTGCTTTGCGTTTTATTTAGTGCCTTTGCCGGCGTTTTTTCGGCTCGGCTTAAGATTCATCCCTTTATTTCAACCCTTGCAACTCAGTTAATTATCTACGGCCTTTTATTCTTCGGTACCAGCGGAACTCCCGTAGGTTCAATCGACAATGAGGTAAAGGACTTGCTCGGCGGACGGTGGATTTTGGGAATTGTGAATAACGAGATGATTACTCTTCCTAAGCTCATAATTCCTGCCTTAATTGCGATTGTAATAGCATGGTTTATTTGGAATAAGACCGTATTCGGAAAGAACATGTATGCCGTAGGAGGAAACTCTGAGGCTGCTGCCGTCAGCGGTATAAGCGTTTTTAAGGTTACTATGGGCGTTTTTATTATGGCGGGAGTATTTTACGGTGTGGGCTCCTTCCTCGAAGCCTTTAGGGCTAATGCAAGTGCGGGAACGGGGCAGGGCTACGAACTTGATGCCATTGCCGCCTGCGTAGTCGGAGGCATCTCCTTTAACGGAGGTATAGGAAAAATAAGCGGTGCCGTAATAGGTGTTATTATCTTTACAAGCCTTACCTACTGCCTGACCTTTTTAGGAATAGACACCAACTTGCAATTTGTATTTAAGGGCTTCATCATCATTGCCGCCGTTGCCTTGGACAGTGTAAAATACCTAAAGAAGAAATAGGATTATTATATTCCGGTAGATGCTAATTCATGTTGTAATGCTTTTTCAACAAAAGTATTTAAAGAAAGATTTAAGCTTTTTGCGTTGATTGCTATTTTTTTATGAAGCTCCGGTGATATGCGTATATTGAATTTTCCCGAATATGGTTTTTCGGGTTCTATATTTTCTTCTCGGCACCAGTTGATGTAATCATCGACAGAGTCAATAAAGGCTTTTTCTATTTCTGCTACGCTTGTACCCTGGAATGTAATAACATCACGTGTATTTATGACATCTCCATGTAAAATTTTTGCTTCCGGATCGTATTCTATTTTTCCGATATATCCCTTATATTCAATCATTTTCTACTCCTGCATTTTCTAAAAATCGTCTAACCGAATTAACAGCTCCCTTATCTGTAATTTTTTCAGGATGCGGTCTATGAAAAACAGCCCGTGTATTATTCAATTTTACCCTTATTCGAGAGCCTGCTCCCTCAGAAATTTCCGCACCTAATGAAATAAATAGGCTTTCGATATCGGTCCAAAAAATATCTGCAGGAACAGGTCGTTTATATATGTTCTCAAGTGTTTTTTTATTCTTTGTATTCACTAATTTATAGTACCACTTTTAGGTACTATTGTCAATGTTTTTTATATACTGATGACGGTTTTTCCAAACTCTAAGAATTATGTTAAATCTAAACCTATCGACAAAGCGTTTTTTTTAATATAGAATTGTTAATTATATGGAAAGGCTTTGAGCCTTAGGAGGGAGACTTTGAACTTAAAACAAGATACAGCCTTAGAGGCCTTAAAAGATACTTTCATTTCTTTTTACGGTAATTCGGAAGAAAAAATTATTTTTGCAGCCTCTCCTGCACGGATAAATATAATAGGTGAACATATAGATTATAACGGAGGCCTTGTGCTGCCCGCTGCGGTTAATTTATATTTAAGGATTGCCCTGCGCAAAAGAAAGGATAAAAAAATACTTTACCGCTCGATGAAGACGGAAAAAATTTTTGAATTTGAGCTTGATGGAAATTTGGGCTTTGATAAAGAAAATGATTTTGCAAACTATTTAAACGGCATGTTTTTGTTTTTAAAAGAAAGAGGTTTGAAGGCTGATACGGGATTTGAGCTTTTAATTACAAGCGATATTCCGCAAGGGAGCGGCATTTCTTCTTCGGCGGCCTTGGAACTTTGTTTCGGCAAAATTATTTCTCATGCCTTCGGTTTTGAGCTTGACGGCATTGAGTTTGCAAAAATCGGCCGACGGGTCGAAAACGAATTCTTAGGTCTTAAATCCGGAATTATGGATCAGTTCGCTATTGCCATGGGTAAAAAAAATCAGGCCATTCTTTTAGATACATCTTCCTTGAACTATGAGTACATTCCTCTTGAAACCGAGCCCTACCGAATTGTAATCATGAATTCCAATAAGCCCCGTAAATTGACGGAATCAAAATATAATGAAAGAAAGGAAGAATGTGAAAAAGCTCTTGCCTTTTTACAGAAAAAAACGGACATAGATTTTTTATGCGATCTAAGCGTTTCCGATTTTGAAAAATTGGAAGAAGATCTGATTTCCAATTTGGGAGAAAAACTTTTCCGCAGGGTAAGGCATTGCGTTACCGAAATGGACAGGGTAAGGCGGAGTGCGGAAGCATTAAAAAATAAGGACTTAAAACTTTTAGGCGCTTCCTTAAACCAATCTCATCTTTCGCTAAAAGACGATTATGAAGTTACCGGAAAAGAACTGGATGCTCTTTTCTTTGCAGCCATAAAAGAAAAAAGCTGTATCGGTGCCAGAATGACAGGTGCGGGTTTTTCGGGCTGTGCGATTGCCATTGTACACAAGGACGGCTTTGAAGAATTTGCCGAAAGAGTAGGGAAGGCCTACACTGAAAATACCGGCTTTACCGCTTCATTTTTTGCCTGCCAAGCCTCAGACGGAGTGTCCGTTATTTCGATTTAAACAGTGCTATTTACACCGCTTAAAATAAATACTCCAAAAAGCAAAGAAACAAAAAAACTCCACGAAAGATTGAAATTTGCGGGGAAACGGGGTATACTGTATAGTAATGCATGTGTAACCGGTAATTCAATTACGCATGAAAAAAACATTTATAAGGAGATTATAATGAAAACAAACAGGAAAACAAGAGCTGCGGTGCTTATCACAGCTGCACTGATTGTACTGCTCTTCTCGGGCTGTGCTTTTTTGGAGGGGATGGCTGCTTCACCGGATAGGCCGTCAAGGTCTCTTTCTGTAGGCGATAGAGTGGGAGACAAGACTATCGTATGGGAAAATACAGGTGCAGGTTCATGGAAGTTCCTTGCGATGGGAACCCCATCCGAGCCGATGCCATGGGATCTTGATAGCTCACGGCATATAAGCATAAAGAATCTATCCTCAGGTATGGGGGACGGAAAAGAGAACAGTATTTTCTTAAAAAGAGAATTCGAATCGAACGGTTCCAAAACTCATACGGTAAAGAATAGCGCTGTTATGTACTGCATTTCACGAGGAGGCTGGCTCCCCTCACGGGACGAGGCCGAAAAGATAGCTCAATTTACCAGCAAAGACTTTTGGACATCCCACTGTGAAGCAAGCTCGAAGGCTTATTATTACAGCCCGCTTCAAAGAGGTCTTCAATCAAAATGGCGAAACGACCGCGAGCCGGTTGTTGCTATCCCTGTGTACTATCTTGACGCACAAGGAAATGTAACCGAGCCTTAATAAGGAAATTACAAAATGAAAAAAGGAATAATAACCTGTTTACTGGCTGTTCTCGTTTTAGCAAACCTAACAGCTGCGGAATACTACGTTTCAAAAGAAACCGGTAAGAACGGAAATGCGGGTACAAAAGATGCTCCGTTTAAGAACATCGAGAAGGCTGTCGAAAAGGTTCAGCCCGGTGATAAAATCTACGTTGCCGAAGGCAATTACTACGGCGTTCGCGACAAGGGTTTTATCATGATACAAAAAGCAGTCGAAATTTATGGCGGATATTCCAAAGACTTTTCCAAACGGGATGTTTTAAAATACCGCACTCTTGTTATGCCGCCGGCCTCCTCAAACGGAACAGGCAGAGCCAACAAGGCAATGGAGTTCGACATTAAAAACGGTGAAGGTAAAAAACTCGTAATTGACGGTATCATCTTCGATAAAGGACTTTCAAACGGGTATCATCCCACAAAGGGTAAGCCTCAGGGTGTGGAAACCGGTATGCTTGTTTTACCGCCGGGTCAAGGTGTGAATGGTAATGAAAAATCCATTACAACAGAAAAGGCAATATTCGGCGGAAGTATCATGAAGTGCGATGTACTTATTCAAAATTGTGTGTTTAACAACGCTTCCAATTTTGCCATTCAGTTTGGAGGAACAGGCAATGTTAAAATTTTGAATAATGTATTTACTGCAAATGCAATGGCTGCCTGTGAAATATGGGGGAAAGAAAATAAACCGAATGCCATAACGGTGGAGTTCGCATATAACACGGTACTGTTTACTTGGCCTCGTACTCATGCCTTTGAAGACATGGGCTACGGTTTCCGCGTTATGACAAAGGTTGAGGTAAATATACACCACAATATTATTGGGCTGTCTTGTCTTTCTGCAGTAGACCGTTGCCGTATTGATAGTCCCGCTTCAATGGAAAATGGACGAAAGGTGCTTATGGACAACAACCGCTTTTTTATGAATAAACAGGCGGATGTAACCCTGCCGGGATTAGGAACCTTCGAGTACGTATGGGTAAAAGACTTTGACGATCTTGACCGTTTTAACAGTGCAGAAGGCAATGAAGAGTTAAAAGACATTGCTTCGCTTAAAAATGTGTTAAATAAGGCTTATTTGGCAGGTTTTTTGAATGCTACTTATAAAGAAAAGACAGACTATGACCCGAATTCTCCTGCCAATGAGTTCAGGCGTGCAATGGGGATGAACCAAACGATGACTGTCCAATCTGATGTGTCTATGTTCGCAAACAAATATCCTCAAGATGATGCCGTAAAACTGTTCGGTGCAGTAAAAGGCTTCGGTGCACAAGCGATTAAGTAATTTAGTTTACCGTTGTACGTTCTGTACAACGGTATCTTCACAGGATTTGCCGCCTCTCGGCCGGCAAATCCGCCGTGCCCTTCATAGAAATTAAAAATCTACCATTCTTTGAGCTTGTTCCGATTAATCATTTAATTCGGTATCAAGATAATAGATGAGCCCCTGGCGGCTGCCGCGTATAAAATACTTCCACCACAAAACAAGATTCTGGTTTAAAGGCTCCCCTATATTTTGGAGTCTGAGCATCTTTTCTTTTAACTTCGGTTCAAGGAAAAAGGCGTGCCTTATTGCTTCCCGAATAGAAAGGCCGTGCACATCCAAGGCTCTATCTAAAAAATCCTTAAAAAACGAAGGATAAAGAATTTTATCTTCTTCCATCAAAATGGAATTTTTTAATAGCTCATCGAAAGCCTTGTTTTTAATTTTCTTTGTGCTGTCGTCTTCAGGGAATTTAAAAAAGTTCGGAGGATAATTACCCTGCACGGCTATCGAAGAATTTGTCTTTTCAAAAAAAAGATTCGTTTTGTTGTATGCTCTTTCAAGCCGCAAAAATATTTTTTGTACGGCTTCCATGCTCGCCTTAACTGCCTCATCATAGCTTTCCGCAGAGCTTAGGACATTGCCGCATTTTTCTACATTGTTTTTAGGAAAGACCGCTTCATCTTTTTCAAAAAGGCGGGGCAAAACATCTTTTACGTTTTTTGTGCTCCTTGCTTCTTCAAGCCCGTATATTTTTTTTATGATGCCCGGCACCGAAATCCAAGCTCGTTCAGCGCTAAAGTGAGCGGCTCTGTCAGCACTAAAACGAGCGGCTTCGTATTTTGGAAGTTCATCTACAGGTTCGCCTAAGGCTATTTTGACGGCGGCCTTAGTTACGTCAAAACCCGAAGAATAGGGAACCGTCCAGCCCGACATGTAGCCCCCTGAAAGGCGGGCTGCGATTTCTCCAACACAGGCAGTCCGTTTGCCGTTTTTTTGGGGATCGGCTTTCCTTAAAAAGATGTCTCCCTTGGCTGCCCCATTTGTAAGCCCTAAGGCTTTTATTCCGAGGAAAAAAACTCTTATAAGCTCATCACATTCTTCCTTGCTCTTAATCGACGGAATCGTGTGTCCCATCTCGACAAAGTAGGGCGGAAAAAAAATATGCCTGTCTGCGAGGGCGTTTAAAAAAATCTCTCCGTTTATAACTAGGGCTTCAAGGGAAAACTCTTCACCCTCGATGAACTCCTCGGCTATAGCCTTGCCGCTCCGCGAAAAGTTTACCGCATCTTCTAGGGCAGGTCTTAATTCATCTTGGGAATAGACCAAGCGGCAGCCCCGCGCTCCCATGTTGTCGGCTGGCTTTACCGTAATAGGGAATGGAATGGCTTTTTGTTTTAAAATTTGAAGAGCCTCATCTATTTCGTTTTTAAAAATATGGGTAAACTTAGGAGAAGGAACGCCGTGCTTTTCAAAGCACTCCCTCATTAAAACCTTATCGCTTGCACGGCGGGCGGCTTCCAAACTGTGCCCGGGAAGAGAACAGCTTTCTGCAATGGCTGCAACCGATACGGAAAAGTCCGTAGCTGCGGTAAAGACTCCGTGTAAGCCCTTTTCTTTTAAGTTTTTTGCAAGGTCTATGAGGGCGGGAATATCCTTTAAATCTATCGGAAAAAACTTGTCGGCTTCTTTTGCACAAACCGCATTCGGGTTTCCGTCTACGGCAATGACCTCGCAGCCCAGCTCTTTTGCGGCCCTTATTGCGGGCCCCTGCATGAGACCCGCTCCTAAAATTAAAATACGCTTTTTATTTTCTTTCATATTTCGGTTAAACTCATCTTAATCTAAAAATTTAAAAGCCTGTCGGAATATCTATAAAACAGGTTTCAAGGTTTGTATCAAGTTCAAGCTTTTTTGCAACCAACTGAACGCCTACAGTTTCCGTTTGATAATGGCCTCCGGCAATTACATTTATTCTGTTTTCGAGGGCATTGTGATAGGTAATGTGCTCAATCTCTCCCGTTATGTATAGGTCAAGTCCTAAGGCTATTGCATCATCTATTTCCGAAGCGGCTCCGCCCGAAATAATTCCGATTGTTTTAATTTTTTTAGGCCCGAAAGGAAGGATGTTTGCAGGTTTTTCCCCTTGGGGAAAAAGTTTATTTATAATTTCGTCTAGTTCCAAGCCTTCTTCGGAGCCTTCTTTTAAAGGAAGGCTGCCGTAAAAGCCTATGTTAAGCCCCCTGTACATGCCAAACTCTTTTAAGTTTTCAAGTTCAAGGCGGCGGGCAAGACCGATGTTGTTCCCATAAAGGGGATGGGCATCGAGGGGAAGGTGAACGGCATAGAGCACTATGTCATTATCCAAAAGAGCCTTTATTCTATGATAATGATTTCCCATAATCCGTAAGGAGCGGCTCCAAAAAAGGCCATGGTGTACAAAAAGCATGTCGGCTTTCCGCTCGGCTGCTTCTTTTATGGATTGAAGACAGGCATCCACCGCGAAAGCAACCTTTTTTATTTCTTTTCCGCTGTTTTGTACCTGAACGCCGTTTTGCGATAAATCTTGAGCCGCAAAAGCATCTATGTTTAACAGCTCGGTAAAATAAAGATCAAGCTCTTTTAGTTTCATTATAATCCCCCCGCAAAAAAACTTTTTAAAGATTATACTTTAGATTCTTTTTGTATTCAAGGCGGCGCGATATTTTAAAAAAATAAATTTACCTTCTGCAAAAACTATGATATAATTGTTTGTATTAATTATGCGATAGGAGATGAGTATGCAACTGACACGGGAACAAGAAGAAATTTTAAACGGTTCTCAAGGAGAGATGCAGGCTAAGGTTTTAAAAACCTTGGTCATGTACGGTGAAGCCTTTGGTGCAGAAAGGCTTGTTAAGGTTACGGGAAAATACGGACATCTTGTTACAAGTTTCGGTATAGGAGTTATGAAACCGGTCTATAAATTGATGGATGAGCTTCTCCAATCCGAAGCTGTTTCAGGGATTCCCTTTACTGTGGATCCCCGTCCGCTTGATGATGTAGTGCCCAAAAGTTTTTTGGAACGCCTTGTTTTCCATTTTATGTACAGCAAACAGGAAGAGTATGAAAAGCAGCTTAAAGCTATGGGCCTTCTTTCGGATGATGCTTATACCTGTACCTGTTATTTTGATGAGGTAGGGAACACACCTAAAAAAGGAGAAATCTTAAGCTGGGCAGAATCCTCAGCCGTTAATTATGCAAACTCGGTATTGGGAGCGATGTGTAACCGCAATTCGGGTATCATCGAAATGTTCGGACTGATTGCGGGCTGGGTACCGGAGTTCGGCCTATTGACCGATGAGGGGCGTAAGGCCGATTTAATTGTCGAGGTTGAAACCGAGACTCTGCCTGAAGCCCAACTTTTGGGAAGTGCAATAGGAATAAAAGCTGTTGAAAATGTGCCTTATATTAAAGGCTTGGATAGGTTTTTGGGCCGTGAGCTAAATGATGAGGTAAAGGCCTACTTTAAGGATATGGGAGCTGCAATGGCATCAAACGGAGCCGTCGGTTTATACCATGTCGAAAACCTGACGCCTGAAGCAAAAGAATCGGGGGCTTCTTTAATCCGTAAAGATGCGGAAGTCTATACAATTACAGAATCCGAGCTTTTGAGGATAAGGTCTTCATATCCTGATATTAGAAAAAACAAAAATGCCCCTCCTGGACTTTGCTTTATAGGCTGTCCTCACCTGTCTAAAGAACAGCTTATTAAATGGACAGGCATTATAGAACAAAAGTTAAAACAAAATAAAAAATCAAAAATTTCGATACCGACGGTTATGACCTCGCCGCGGGGCGTTTTAAAGGAATTTTCCAAAACCGAGGAGTATAAAAAATTAAAATCTTTCGGTCTTCTTTTTTCGGAAACCTGTCCCCTCATGTATATGAATAACCCGCTTTGTGCAAAAAAATCGGTTATCACAAATTCCAATAAGCTTAGAACCTATACTACGGCCGTTTATTATAAGGACGATGAAATAGCCGATCTAATTACGGGAGGATTTTAATATGAAAACATTTAAAGGAAGAGTAATTGTTCCGGGAACAGTATCGGCAGAAGCTCTGGTAAGTTCTCAAGGTTTTAATACCCTTGCAAGCTTTCAAAAAGCTTTGATGTTCGGGGATAAGAAAGCTCATTGTTCCGATCAAAATAATCTGGACCTATATAAAAAGGAAATAGCAGGGAAGGCTCTTTGTCTCCCGCAGACTATAGGCTCAACTACGGGGGGAATGGTTATATTCTGTGCCGCTTCGATGGGGCGCCAGCCTGCCTGTATGCTTTTTTCGGAGCCGATAGATTCCTTGGCCGCAGCGGGCGTAATCCTTGCAGCAAACTTTACCGATAACAGTATTCCTACAGTCGATAATTTGGGAAAGGAATTTTTAGCAGCGGTCAAAAGCGGAAGCAGGGTTCAAGTTAAAGAAAACGGTGAAGTCATAATAGAAGACTAAAGGGCATCTCTAAAAATCCAACAAGATTTTTAGAGATGCCCCTAGAGTATAAAAAATATTTCGGAGGAAAGAATGAAATTTGATACTGAAGTAAAAAAGATGGTGGATTCTTACGGCGGATGGATGGAAGGCGATTTTGAAAACAGGGCAGGGGGAACAGGCCGCATGACTAAGGCTCTTTATCCCTATACCCAATTGTTTTCACCTATTTTAATCAACAAAACAAAAATTAAAAACCGTGTTGTAATGGGGCCTATGGGAAACATAAATATGTGTGAAGAATCGGGCAGGCCCAACAAAAAAATGCTTGAATACTTTTTTGCGAGAGCCGAGGGCGGTGTCGGTCTATTGACAACCGGCCTTGTCCCCATAAGTCACGGAATAGATCACTCGGTAACGGAACCTCATAATTATTCTTATTTTCCGCGTATAGACGGAACTAGAACCAACCTTGTAGGCTGGAGGGATCTGGCTCAGGGCTGCCATGCTTTCGGAAGTAAGATATTTATTCAGTTGACACCGGGACTGGGACGTGTTGGAAATCCCCAATGTCTTTTAACCAAGTTTAGATTTCCCGTATCGGCTTCAAATAATCCCAACTTTTATATTTCCGAAATTCCCAGCTTGCGTCTTTCGGGCCGAGCTTTAGGAAAAATTATAAAAAATGCAGGACAGGCTGCCGCCGATGCCAAGGAATGCGGTCTTGACGGAGTATATCTTCACGGCCATGAAGGCTATCTTCTTGAACAATTAACCAACCCTGCCTTTAACCGCCGTAAAATCGGAAAATATGCCGACTGGCAAAGATTCGGGCTTGATATTGTAAAAGAGATAAGAAGCAGGGCCGGTGCCGATTATCCTATAATGTACCGCATTGACCTTTCTCTGGCTCTTAACGAGACCTACGGGGAAGAAGGTATGAAGGTCAGGCAGCTTAAAAAATTTAAAAACGGAAGAACAATACAAGAAACCCTTGACTATATGAAAAATCTTGTAAAATGCGGTGTAGATATTTTTGACGTAGATCTGGGATGTTATGATAACTGGTGGCTCCCTCATCCTCCCGGAGGAATGCCTGCCGGCTGTTTTCTCGGAGTTTCCAAAATAGTAAAAGACTATTTTGCTTTCAATAATATTATATCCAATGCCGGAGTTCCCGTTCCTGTGGTAGCTGTCGGAAAATTAGGTTATCCCGATGTCGCAGAAGCTGCTTTAAGAAACGGAGACTGCGATATGGTTATGCTTGCCCGCCCATTGTTGGCCGATGCTGCATGGTGTAATAAGGCCTATGCAGGCAAGGTAGAAGATATCCGCCCCTGTATCGGGTGTCAGGAGGGTTGTATCAACGAATTTGTTTTAGGAGGCCATCC
The DNA here is from genome assembly GCF_000008185.1 of Treponema denticola ATCC 35405. Lineage (NCBI taxonomy): Bacteria > Pseudomonadati > Spirochaetota > Spirochaetia > Treponematales > Treponemataceae > Treponema > Treponema denticola. The sequence continues at coordinate 2,243,640 of NC_002967.9, read as the reverse complement.
TCAATGTGCCGTAAACCCGCGCACCGGTTTTGAAGATGTGCTTTCCTTTGATGCACCTGAGGCAGAGGTTAAAAAGAATATCGGCGTTATAGGAGCAGGGCCCGCAGGTATTGTGTTTGCCCTTAAGGCAGCAAAGAGGGGCCATAATGTAGAACTTTTTGAAAAAACGGATCGTATCGGCGGCAGCGTAATTACCGGAAGTGTGCCTAAAATTAAATACGATTTTGAAAACTATTTAAATTATCTTCAAACAAAGGTAGAAAAGGCCAAGGCCATGCCTAACTTTAAACTTTTTTTAAACACGGAAGTTGATCTCAATTTGCTAAAAAACAAAAAATTCGATGCATTGGTTTTTGCATACGGCGGTAAGCCGATTTCTATTTCCGTACCCGGATCTGAAAAGATAAAGACGATTCAGGCCGCAGACCTTCTTTTAAATCCTAAGGAAGCGGAAGATGCTAAAAAGGTTGTTATAATAGGCGGAGGTGTTGTAGGATGTGAAACTGCCTATTGGCTTAAATACGAGCACAAAAAAGATGTTACGGTAGTAGAAATGCTTCCTTATTTTATGAAGGGAGTTTGTACGGCTAATAGGGGCTACCTTATCTACTATATGCAAAAGGCCGGTGTTAAACTTTTAAATTGTGCAAAGCTTATAGGGCTTGATTCGGGAAAAGCTATTGTAGAGCAAAACATTTCAAAAGGCGTGCCTAATCCCTATAATACTTGGCAGCCTATCTTGCCCGAAAACATACCTAATCCGCTTGCAAAAAAAATAGGCAATGAAACCAAAAAGATTGAGCTGGAGACCGACTTAATAGTCTTTGCCGTTGGAAATAAAACCGATGACAATCTTTATTTTTCTGCCCAAGTTGCAAACATAGTCCCCGAAATTTACAATATAGGAGACAGCTCATTCACGGGAAAAGTTTTGGAAGCAACTCGTGCTGCCGAAAGATTGGCAGTAGGAATCTAGTTTTTGTACCTATAAAGAAAAAGCCCCCGCCGGTTTAGACGGGGGTGTTTAATTTTACAAGAACATTGCTGCAATCGTAGCGAATATCATAAGAGGAATATTATAATGCAGGAATGTCGGAACACAGGTGTCCCAGATGTGGTCATGCTGACCGTCGGCATTCAAGCCGGCAGTCGGGCCCAAAGTAGAATCGGAAGCGGGAGAACCTGCATCGCCTAACGCACCTGCCGTGCCGAGAAGACAGGCTATGGCCATGGGGCTGAATCCGAGCTTCATACCAAGCGGAACATATATTGTTGCAATTACGGGAATGGTGCCGAAGGAAGTTCCTATACCCATTGTAATACCAAGTCCGATTAAGAGCATTATAATGGCACCGAGGAGTTTGCTTCCTCCTATAAGATTGGCACTGGAGACAACAAGGGCGTCTACCGCTTTTGTAGCCTTAATTACTTCTGCGAAGCCTGCGGCCACGAGCATGACAAAGGCGATAAAGCCCATCAGCTTAATACCTTCTGCCATAGTTTGATCCGCATCTTTTACTTTTATAACACGGGTAACAAGTAATACCAAAATACCGACAAGACCGCCTAAGGGCATAGAACCGGAGAGAATCTGTGTTACAAAGGCGGCTGCAATCGCTAAAAGAGTAAACCATTCACGTGAAGTAAATTTTATGTTTTTAACTTCATTTTCGGCCTTTATGTCCGCTTCTACCGTTTTGTATTCACGGGGTTTTCTGTAGGAAAAGAAAACCGCAATAAAAAGACCTAAAATCATTCCGGCACCGGGAAGAGCCATAGCCTTCCATACATCCATTTTATTGAATTGAAGTCCGTTTTGTGTCATAGAATCCGAAATAATTCCGTGGAAAATAAGACCGAAACCTGCAGGAAAAGCGACATAGGGCCACTTAACCGAGAAGGTTAATCCGCAGGCCATAGCACGTCTGTCGAGCTTCATTTTGTTCATTACAACCAAAAGGGGAGGGATTAAAATCGGAATATAGGCTATATGAACCGGAATTGCGTTTTGCGAAAAACAACCTATAAATGCAATGATAAGCACGAACAGGGCTTTTTTATTTTTAAGCCATTTTTGTAATTTTACCGCTAAAAGTTCAACTATAGAAGTTGAAGTAATGGCTGCGGCCAAAGTTCCCAGCAAGATATACGATAATGCCGTTTCGGCATTGCCTCCCATTCCCGAAATAAGAATGCTTATCGTGTTTTGAAGTCCCAAACCTCCAATAATCCCTCCTACGATACCGGAAATCATAATTGCGATTAAGATGTTAATCTTAAGTAAGCACAGTACCATCATAACAATGACGGCAATAACAACAGGATTGAACATACACACCTCCGTTTTTTATGCAATTTATAACAATTGCAGTATAACTTAAAAATACTAGCATGAAATATTTTATCTGTCAACATTTTTAAATTGACACTTTTTGAAATTAAAAAGTTTATCTTATTTTCTTGACAATAGGTATAACCTATGCGATAATTTAGTAACGCAAAATATATAGACTATTAAACTGCTTATATATTTTAAGTAAAACTTTTATGGAGGAGATTTTATGGAAAAATCTAAGTTTAAACCGAATGGGTTTGCTCTTGTTCCCTTTCTTATCTTTGTTGTCGTTTATCTGGGAATAGGTGTAACTCTTGTAGCAAAAGGCGATCCTATGGGATTTTACGGCTTTAAGGGGGCCCTGTTGCCGTAATTGTAGGTATTATAGCAGCCTTTTTAATGCACAAGGGTTCAATCGATGAAAAATTCGATGCTCTGGTCAAAGGTTGCGGAGATGCAAATATCATTACTATGTGTATCATCTATATTTTAGCCGGAGCTTTTTCGGTTGTTTCAAAGCAGATGGGCGGTGTCGATTCTACGGTAAATTTGGGTTTAACCCTAATACCGCCGAATTTTGTTACAGCGGGCCTTTTTATTATCTGCTGTTTTTTATCTATTGCAACCGGAACAAGTGTCGGTACTATTGCTGCCGTAGGTCCTATCGCCGTAGGTTTTGCAGAAAAAGCAGGTATTTCAATGCCGCTTATGATAGCTTCAATGGTAGGCGGAGCCATGTTCGGCGATAACCTTTCGATTATTTCGGATACTACAATTGCGGCTACAAGAACACAAAATGTTGATATGAGGGATAAATTCAGAGTTAATATTGCATTAGCCTTACCTGCTGCACTTTTAACTGTCATACTCCTATTAATCTTCGGAATGCCCTCTGTTACTCCTCAGATTGAGTCTTTGGAATTTAATATCATAAAAGTGTTGCCCTACGTATTTGTATTGGTTGCGGCTATCGCAGGTCTTAACGTATTTGCAGTTCTTTTAGGAGGAATCCTTTTCTCCGGTATCATAGGAATGGCTTACGGTGCCTTTGATGCTCTACAGTGGACAAATCATATGTATGACGGCTTTAACGGAATGTTCGAAATATTCTTGCTTTCAATGCTGACCGGAGGTCTTGCCTATATGGTAAGTCAGGCAGGCGGTATGGAATGGCTTTTACAAAAAATAAAGGGTATGGTAAAGGGTAAAAAATCCGCAGAACTAGGTATAGGTGCTTTAACCCTTCTTACCGATGCGGCAACTGCAAATAATACCGTTGCAATTATTATCGACGGCCCTATCGCAAAAGAAATGTGCGAAGAATTTAAGGTTGACCCTCGTAGATCTGCCTCTCTTCTTGATGCCTTCTCTTGTGTAATGCAGGGATTAATTCCTTACGGTGCCCAGCTTTTAATAGCCTGTTCCTTTACAAATGGGCTTGTAAATCCTGTAGGCCTTATTCCCTTATTGTGGTACCAGCTTTTACTGGCCTTGTTCTTAACTCTTTCAATATTCTTCCCCTTTGCCAACGGATATATTAAAAAACATCCTTGGAATTTTGAAGAATGGAAAGCTGTTAAAGCAAAATAAGTTCTTGTGATTTTTCCCAAGGTTCGAATAAAACTTGAACCTTGGGATTTTTTATTTATCGGCAGCTTTCTTTTGTTCACCTTTTAGGGCAAATACTATAATGCTTGCTATGATTATTGTCCCTCCTATCGCAGTTCCTGTATTGAAAGTTTCGCCTAGGGCAAGATAGCTTAAAATACTTGCAATCAAGGGGTTAAAAAAAAGAAAATTTGTAATATCGCTTGTTTTTTCGGCAATTTCTATTCCCTTATTAAAGAAAAAATAGCCTAAGGCGCTTGTAAAAATTCCTAAGTATAAAAGGCTTCCTATGTATTTAAAGCCGGCAGAAGAGAGTTCCTTATAGCCGTCAATACAAAATGGCGACAAGATAGCAGCTGCACAAATCATACTATAGGTTACGATTTCTATTGAAGTATAGCCCATTTTTGCAAGTTTTCGGCTTAAAATATTGTATCCGCAAAAGGAAATAGCTGCCGACATAGTCCATAAAATGCCTATGTTTACCGATAAAATTCCCTTCCATAAAATAATAACTAAAACTCCGCAAAAAGCCGTCAAAATAGAGAACCAGCCTGCATTGCTTATTTTTTCACTGTAAATAACGGAAGCTGCTGCAGCGGTCATTATGGGAGTAGTAGCGATTATGATGCTTGAGGTTGCAGCTGTGATTGTTCTAATGCCCATATTAAAAAAGATAAGATATAGGGCAAAACCTAGCGCTCCCGACAAAAAGAATAATCCTATGTGTTTAAGTTTAAAGGGAGCTCTAATTTTATTAAACCTTCCCATAATTAAAAGAACAAGACTTGCCAAAAAGCATCTTAAAAAGCCCAAGGCTTCAGGCCCGAAATGTGTTAAAGCAAATCTTGAAAACGGAAAAGAGGAACCAAAAAAAACAATTGCAGTAATAGCGGATAAATATGATTTTATTTTATTGGACATAATTTCTTCCTAAATTTTAATATGGATTTTTGTCTAAAGCTATGATATAATAAAATAATAATGAAATCAAGTATGAGTGTTATAGTTAAATTTTATTTATTGAATAGTTTATTTTATTTGTTTTTTTTGCTTTCTGTTGTTTTTAACTTTTTCGATTTTTACGCTTGCGTTAATAAAATAAATGCCTTATAATATTCTTAGTAGTGAATATTTCATTTGGAGGAAGATATGAATAGAAAAGAATTGGAAAAGTTGGGATTTGCTTCAAAACAGATTCACGCAGGAAGCATTAAGAACAAGTACGGTGCTTTAGCTACACCTATTTATCAAACTTCAACATTTGCATTTGATTCGGCAGAACAAGGCGGCAGAAGATTTGCCTTAGAGGAAGAAGGTTATATCTACACCCGTTTAGGTAACCCTACGACTACGGTTGTTGAAGAAAAACTTGCCTGCCTTGAAAACGGGGAAGCCTGTATGTCCGCGAGCTCCGGTATAGGTGCCGTTACCTCATGCATTTGGTCAATTGTAAATGCAGGAGACCATATCGTTGCCGGAAAGACTCTTTACGGCTGTACATTTGCGTTTTTAAATCACGGTCTGTCACGATTCGGTGTTGATGTAACCTTCGTTGATACCCGTGATCCTGAAAACGTTAAAAAAGCTTTAAAACCGAATACAAAAATCGTTTATTTGGAAACGCCAGCCAACCCGAACATGTATCTTTGCGACATTGCAGCAGTAAGTAAAATTGCCCATGCTCATAATCCCGAATGTAAGGTAATAGTAGATAATACTTATATGACTCCCTATCTTCAAAGGCCTCTTGATTTAGGTGCAGACGTCGTTCTTCATTCTGCAACAAAATACCTAAACGGCCATGGAGACGTTATTGCAGGTTTTGTTGTCGGGAAAAAAGAATTCATCGATCAGGTACGCTTTGTAGGTGTTAAGGATATGACAGGTTCTACATTAGGTCCATTTGAAGCTTACTTAATAGGCCGAGGTATGAAGACCCTCGATATCCGAATGGAAAAGCACTGCGCCAATGCTCAAAAAGTTGCAGAGTTCTTGGAAAAACATCCGGCAGTTGAGTCCATCGCCTTCCCCGGTCTTAAATCCTTCCCGCAATATGAGCTTGCAAAAAAACAGATGAAACTTTGCGGAGCTATGATTGCCTTTACCGTTAAGGGCGGATTGGAAGCCGGTAAAACCCTTATAAACTCGGTTAAATTTGCAACCATTGCAGTAAGCTTAGGCGATGCCGAAACCCTTATTCAGCATCCTGCAAGTATGACCCACTCTCCGTATACCCCTGAAGAAAGAGCCGCTTCGGATATTGCCGAAGGTTTGGTACGTCTTTCTGTCGGTCTTGAAGATGCGGAAGATATTATTGCCGATTTAAAACAAGCCTTGGATAAACTTGTTAAATAAATCTTAAGAACACCTCTAAAAGCTTTTTTAGAGGTGCTCATTCATTAAAAATTATGGAGGATCTTGTTTTTGAAAGCGGCCGTATTTGCCGGAACTACGGTGGATACCCGAATGGGGGTTGAACTTCTGGAAAGAAGAGACATAGAAGCTCTTGCAATTCCTATTTCAAGCACCTGTGAGGAACAGTCACAATTACAATATTTTTCGCAAGAAGCCCTTGAAAACCTTTTTATAAAAAACTCGAATGAGGCTATAAAAAAGGGAGCGGATATTATTGTTATATATTGCAATTCTTTAAGCTCTGCCATCGATTATGAAAAAATACAAAGACTTTTAAATATTCAAATTTTTAGTCCGCTTGATACATATAAAAAATTAACTGACGATTGTAAAAACATTGCTATCCTGGCTGCAAACGGATTAGCTGCATATACAATCGACAAAATTATTCAAAAATATAACCGAGAAAAAAATACCATTCCCATAGGGAATATGAGTATAGTGCAGCTCATCGAAAATGGCCTTCCTCCGGCTGAAATAATAAAACTTTTAAACCTTAAAGGTTTTTTGTCCTATCTTGAAAATATTGAGATAAACGACTATAAAATAGACAGCCTGATGTTAGGCTGCACCCATTTTCCATATATAAAAAATGAACTTCAAAAACACACCTCAATTAGAATTGTAGACCCGGCAGAAAAAATGCTGGAAACAATATTACATACCAAGGAGAAAAAAGAGTATGCAAAAAAAAACTCAAACAATGACCGGTAATAATGCGGCTTCTTATGTAGCCTATGCCTTTACCGATGTAGCCGCCATTTATCCGATTACGCCCTCTTCAGATATGGCCGAGCTTGTTGACTCATGGGCAGCCAACGGAAGAAAAAATATTTTCGGTCAAACCGTTCTTGTTTCGGAACTGGAGTCCGAGGCGGGAGCAGCAGGTTCAATGCACGGAGCCCTTTCTGCCGGTGCCCTGGCTTCAAGCTTTACGGCCAGTCAGGGACTTTTACTTATGATACCCAATATGTATAAGATGTCCGGTGAGCTTTTACCGGGTGTTTTACATGTGTCGGCGAGAGCTCTTTCGGCTCACGCCCTTTCTATTTTCGGCGATCATCAGGACGTTATGGCTTGCCGCCAAACGGGTTTCGGTATGCTCGCTTCCGGTTCGGTACAGGAAATTATAGACCTCGGCGGTATTGCCCACCTTGCAGCGATAAAGGGCCGAATCCCCTTCCTTCACTTTTTTGACGGCTTTAGAACCAGCCATGAACTTCAAAATGTCGAGCTCATCGAGTATGAAGACTTTGCAAAGATGCTTGATTGGAAGTCCTTAAACGATTGGCGTACCACGGCAATGAATCCGGAGCATCCATTTACCAAAGGAACAGCCCAAAACCCCGATGTTTATTTTCAGGCGGCAGAAGCCTCCAATAAATTCTATACCGATGTTGTAGAAATAGTTGCCGATTATATGAAGCAGATTTCGGCCTTGACGGGAAGAACTTACCGCCCCTTTGACTATCATGGAGCTCCCGATGCCGAACGCGTAATTATAGCCATGGGTTCTATAACCGAGACGGCCGAAGAAACCGTTGACTATCTTGTTTCCAAGGGAGAAAAGGTGGGCCTTATAAAGGTAAGACTTTACCGTCCTTTCTCGCCCAAATACCTTTTTGATGTAATGCCCAAGACGGTTAAAAGGATTGCCGTTCTTGACCGAACAAAAGAGAAGGGCTCTCTTTACGAACCCCTCCATTTGGACATACTCGGCGCATACATTGATGTGCCCAATAAACCTCTGATAGTGGGCGGAAGATACGGGCTTGCTTCTAAGGATACGACTCCCTCAATGGTAAAATCAGTATTCGACAATCTTAAAGCCGATGCTCCTAAAAACAATTTTACCGTAGGAATCGAAGACGATATAACCAATTTGAGCCTCCCCGTTTTGGAGGAAATTAAGACCGAACCCGCAGGAACAATCAGATGTAAATTCTGGGGCTTCGGCTCTGACGGAACCGTCGGAGCAAATAAGAGTGCTATCAAGATTATCGGCGACAGCACCGGTATGTATGCCCAAGCCTATTTTGCTTATGACAGTAAAAAATCGGGAGGCGTAACCATTTCTCACCTCCGCTTTGGAAAGCAGCCGATAAAATCCACATATCTTATAAGCGATGCCGACTTTATTTCCTGTTCAAAGCAGTCCTATGTTCATCAATACGATTTATTGAAGGGCTTAAAAAAAGGCGGAACCTTCCTGCTTAACTGCCTCTGGTCTGACGAAGAATTGGAAGCCAACCTTCCGGGAGAAATGAAGCGTTTTATTGCAAAAAATGAGATAAAATTTTATACAATCAATGCTACAGGTATTGCTCAGGAAATCGGTCTCGGCGGAAGAATCAATATGATTATGCAGTCTGCCTTTTTTAAACTTGCAGAAATTATTCCCATTGAAGAAGCCGTTGACAGCTTAAAAAAATCCATAGTCAGGGATTACGGTAAAAAAGGTGAAGACATAGTAAATATGAACTATGCCGCAGTAGAAAAGGGTGTAAATTCTCTTCACAAGGTTGCCGTTCCTGCCGCTTGGGCAAATGCGGAGGATTCACAGGTTTGCAATTCTCATCTTCCGCCCTATGTACGCAATGTACTTATCCCTATTAACAGACAGGAAGGCGATGCTCTAAAGGTGAGCACCTTTAAAGGTGTTGAAGACGGCCGAATGCCTAACTGTACCAGCCGATACGAAAAGCGTGGTGTTGCAGTTGAAGTTCCGCATTGGATAAAGGAAAATTGTATTCAGTGTAACCAGTGTTCTTTTGTATGTCCTCATGCTACAATCCGCCCCTTCCTTCTTAATGAAAAAGAAAGGGCTGCTAAACCTGAAGGCTTTGAAACTATAAAGGCCAACGGAAAAGGCCTTGAAGGGCTTGAGTACAGGATGCAGGTTTCGGTTATGGATTGTACAGGCTGTTCGAACTGTGCAAATATTTGTCCTGCAAAGAATAAGGCCCTTGTTATGAAGCCCTTGGCTGAAGAAGAAGCTCAAAGCAAAAACTGGGATTATGCAGTTGATAATGTTTCTACAAAGCATGGTCTTATGGATCAGTTCTCCGTTAAGGGAAGCCAGTTTAAACAGCCTCTCTTGGAATTCCACGGAGCTTGTGCAGGCTGCGGCGAAACTGCCTATGCAACCCTTGTTACCCGTCTTTTCGGAGACCGCATGATGATAGCAAACGCTTCCGGTTGTTCTTCGATATGGGGCGGCTCGTATCCCACTGCCGGCTTTACCTATAACGAAAAAGGAAAGGGTCCCACTTGGGCTAGCTCCCTTTTTGAGGACAATGCAAACTACGGCTACGGAATGGCCCTCGGTACCCGTAAGTTGAGGGAACAGGCCGAAGACTATATGAAGAAATTTATTGAGCTCAATGTCGGAACTGATTTTACTCCTCTCTTTAAAGAATGGATTGAAAACAAAAAAGATGTTGAAGCCAATACCCTAACATGCGATAAGATTAAGACTCTCTTTGATGCTCATCAGCCGCCTAGAAATACGGCTGTAAAGAATACCGAGGCCGCCGATTATCTTCCGGTTCCAGAAAGCCATACCTTCAAATATGATACGGGAAATATTGAAGCTGACAGGCTCTTGGAATATATCTACAAGCTGAAGGACTTTATCGTCAAAAAGAGTGTCTGGTCCTTCGGAGGAGACGGCTGGGCTTACGACATCGGTTACGGCGGTCTTGACCACACCATGGCCTCGGGCGAAGACTTTAATATCCTCGTATTCGATACGGAAGTTTATTCCAATACAGGAGGTCAGTCCTCAAAGTCGACGCCGACGGCAGCTGTCGCCAAATTTGCGGCAGGCGGAAAGCGAATCCGCAAAAAGGATTTGGGTGCAATGCTTATGACCTACGGCTATGTCTATGTAGCTCAGGTTGCCATAGGTTCCAATATGAGCCAATTTGTAAAGGCTGTAAAAGAAGCCGAAAGCTATGACGGACCTTCGATTGTTATCTGTTATGCTCCCTGTATCAACCACGGACTCCGCTCAGGAATGAGTAGAAGTGTAGAGCAGGAGAAAAAGGCTGTTGAAGCAGGCTATTGGCACCTATACCGCTTTGATCCCCGTTTAAAAGCCGAAGGCAAAAATCCCTTCCAGCTTGACAGCAAGGAACCGGGCGCTTCATTCCAAGACTTTATCAACTCCGAAGTCCGCTATACTTCGCTTAAAAAGACCTTCCCCGATGTTGCGGAAGTCTTATTTAAGCGTGCCGAGGAAGATGCTAAGGAGAGGTATAATAGGTATAAGCGTATGGCTGAATAGCTTTTATACAGGCGGGCGATTACGTTGTCGCAGCATAAAAATTAAAAAATTAGATGACAGGCGGACATCCTTTTCTTACCGGAACCGGATGTCCGCTTTTTTTGATATTTCGATTGTTTTTTGTGAAAGCTTATTTTAGCTTTACTGTCTTTTAACTAAAAACCATAGAATTTTTTTGAAAATTTACTCTTTTTTTCAAATAATAACTATAAATATAATGAGGAGGGTGAATGGAAAAAATTAGGAGAACACAAATGGTAAAAAAGTTTGAAGATTTAACATTTACAGACGATTTTATGTTCTGTAAAACTATGCAAAATCCGAGGCTATGCAAAAAACTTATTGAAATGATATTATCAGATACAATAGGCAAAATTGCATATATCTCGATACAGCATAATATTAACACTTACGAACAGGCAAAATCCGTACGATTTGATGTTTTGGTACAGGCAGAAAACGGTAAATTATACGATGTAGAAATGCAGGTAAGCAATGAGAGGAATATTCCTAAACGTATGCGGTTTTACCAAGCTGCCATAGATATTTCTTTTTTGGACAAAGGCAATTCCTATAATAGCTTAAACGACAGTTTTATAATTTTTATCTGCACCTTTGATGCCATAGGCAAAAATAGGTCTGTTTATACCTTTGAAAATCTTTGTATAGAGGACAAAAACACCTCTTTACAAGACGGCATACGAAAGGTTATAATAAATGCAGAGGCCTTTAATAACACTCAAGACAAAGAATTAAAAGAATTTTTAGAATACCTTAAAACAGGGAAAGCGACAAATGAATTTACAAGGGAGATAGAAACTATGATACAAGCAGTAAAAAATAATGAGCAGGCAAGGCAAGAATACAGGTTAATGTCTACTTTTGAAATGGACGCTAGGGAGAAAGGGGCTTATGACAAAAGCATAGAAACAGCAAAACTTATGAAACTAAAAAACTTTGATATAGCTTTAATTAAAGAAATAACCGGTCTTCCTGAATCCGAAATTGAAAAACTCTAATTTACTCTTCAAGCTCTTTTGCTTTTAAGCAGACTTCGATGCAGGCTGACCATAGAGTGTCGGGAGAGGGGGGTAGGGCTGAAATTTCTATTCGTTTTTTGCTTTCGGGATGTTCGAATTTTAGGGACTGGGCGTGGAGCCTGATCCCGCCGGATTTTTCGGTACGCGCAAAGCCGTATTTGATGTCTCCCTTTATGGGCATACCCAAATGAGAAAGCTGAATACGGATTTGATGGGTGCGGCCTGTTTCGGGGAATATGCGTAAAAAATTATAGTTGTCGCCAATCCCTGCAAGCTGCCAATAAAGAGATGCCTTTTTTCCTCTTTGCCTTGATTCCGTTACAAAAGCTTTTTGTATTTTGGTATTGAATTCAAGATAGTTTTCGCAAAATTCTTTTTTATAAAGAACGGGAGTTGTGTCGCTTATTTTCGAATCGGCCGCCGATTTTAGTTCTTCTATTTTTTTACAGATTGCCCAATATTCTTTTTTTATCTTTTTTTCTTTAAAAAGATTATTTAGTTTTGTGTGCATCGCAGGAGAAAAAGCTATAAGAACTAAACCGCTGACAGGTTTATCCAATCGGTTTACAGCCTCGGCATATTTTTTTTCGCTAAAGGCCTTTTTAAAAAAGACTTGAGAATTGTCCCCGCAGTTTTTTAAAACTACTGCAAAAAAATTGTCCTCAAATAAAATTCTTACTTCATTGTGCATTTTAAAATCCCAAGTTTTGTCGGCGGATTATACAATAATTTACGGCTCTTGACAATATCGCTAAAAAGATAAATAATGTCTCAGTCTTAAAGTCCACTTAATCTTTAAGAATTTTAAACATTTTATTAGGGGGAAACTATGTCGAATATCCATGATATGGAGTTTTTACAAAAAAAAGTTCAAGAATTAAAAGAGCAGGGTTTATACAAAGAGCTTGTTACTCTTGAAGGGCCGAGCGATGCGGAATGTGTTATTAACGGAAAAAAGGTTATAAACCTTTCATCCAACAACTATTTAGGCTTTGCAAATCATCCGAGGCTTAAAAAGGCCGCTATTGAGGCTATCGAAAAATACGGAGCCGGAGCCGGAGCCGTACGGCCCATCATCGGTAATATGAAGATACATGATGACTTGGAAAAACTTTTAGCCGAATTTAAAAGAGAGGAGGCCGTTTTAGCTTTCCAGTCAGGTTTTAACTGTAATGCAGGCGTTATTCAGGCTCTTACGGATAAGGGTGACTTAATCATTTCGGATCAGCTGAACCACGCTTCAATCATCGACGGTACCCGCCTTTCAAAGGCCGATAAGGCAGTCTTCCAGCACTCCGATATGGCCGACCTTGAAAGAGTTTTAAAAGAAAAAAGAAATAACTATAACAACGTTTTGATTATAACCGACGGCGTTTTCTCAATGGACGGAGATATAGCCAAACTCCCCGAAATCGTTGCTCTTGCCGAAAAATATAATTGTCTTACATATGTCGACGATGCTCACTCAAGCGGTGTTTTAGGAGAAAGCGGACGCGGAACAGTAGACCACTTTAAGCTTCACGGAAGAGTTGATGTTGCAATGGGAACCCTTTCAAAGGCTATCGGTGTTGTAGGCGGTTATGTTGCAGGAAAAAAAGTAACTATCGACTGGCTTAAAAACAGAGGTCGCCCCTTCTTATTCTCAACCGGTCTTCCTCCTGCAGCCGTAGGAGCTGCTATTGAAGCCGTTAAGATGCTCATGGAATCAACCGAATATACTGACAAGCTTTGGGCAAACGCCAAGCACTTTAAAGAAGGCTTAGGAAAGCTCGGCTACAATATCGGTCACAGCGAGACGCCGATTACCCCGATTATTATCGGAGATGAAGCCAAGACCTTGGAATTCTCGAAAAAGCTTTTTGAAAACGGCTTATTCTCAGGCCCCATCGTATTCCCCACAGTTCCCAAGGGAACAGGCCGAGTCCGATGTATGGTTACTGCAGGCCACACCACGGAGCAGCTTGATAGGGCTGTAAAAATCTGTGAAAAAGTCGGCAAAGAAATGGGAATTATTTAATCCTATTTTTTAAGATAAAAAGCACCGATTTGAAAATATCGAACCGGTGCTTTCTTTGAATTTTGTAGATAAGGAAGGTGATTTATGGTTGACACAAAGGAAAAATATAAGCGCCCATCCTGGGACGAATATTTTATGGATGTTTGCCGGGCTATTGCAAAGAGGGCAACCTGCGACCGCGGAAGATCAGGTTGTGTTATTGCTCGCGATCACCAAATTCTTGTTACCGGCTATGTAGGAGCTCCTACCGGTCTTCCTCACTGTGATGATGTAGGACACCAATTTAAAAAACTTCAGCATGAGGACGGAAGTGTTACCCAACACTGTGTCCGCACCGTCCATGCAGAACAAAACGCTATCTGCCAGGCAGCAAAGCGAGGCATAAGCATTGACGGGGCAACCCTTTACTGCAAGATGACTCCCTGCCGAACCTGTGCTATGCTCATCATAAACTGTGGGATCGTAAGAGTCGTAGCCGAAAAACGCTATCATGACTCGGCCGACACAATCGAAATGTTTAAAAAGGCCGGTATAATCCTAGAGCATATTTCCGATTCTTTAGAAGAATACAAGGGTCAATAGAGAAAATCAGCGATTTGTTTGAATCTTTGTCTTTTAGTGGGACAAAGCCCATTCTTTAAACATTGAGTAATCGGGCAGGATATTAACCGCTTTTAAAAGCCGATATTGTAAACTTTCAAGTTTATCGGGTAAAGACGGCGGCCTGCCAATGGCCGGTTTCATAATTTCGGGGAACTTTGCAGGATGAGAGGTTTGTAGAACTATTCCCACCATACTGCTTCTGTGAATTGCAGATGCCCATGTTTCAATATTTGCATATTTTAAAGGTATCCCCGGGTCCTCATCATTTTCTGATGTTTTTCTCTTTAATGAATTCAGTGCCCCATTATAGACATCCTGCCAGGCTGTCCAAGCCATAGCACCGTAAGGATCTATTATATAGCCTGTTCTTTCATTACATGTTCTTACGGAAGATATTGTTCCCATACCGTCAAGCCAATAAGGAATTATAAGTCTTCTAAGTTCTTCAACATCGTAAATTTGAAGCATCCGCTTAAAGTTGATTGTATTGGGAATATCCAGAGCCGGCGTATTGGTTTTTATTGCCGTTCTTTTTTTTAAATCTCCGGCTGTGAGCCAATCCGAAAGAGCATGATTTTCGTTTTCGGTCGAAATAAGCCCTTTGATCGGGGTTCCCATTTTTTTTGCAATCAGGGCTGCCGTAAGGGCCGAAAAACTTCCTGACGGTATTGAAGTTATGATTGAAGGATTTTCAATTTTGTTATCGTAATCGCTGCGGTATAATACGGTTAAGGCTGCATAGACAAAAAAAGCAACTTGAGGTAAAAGGGGCGCTATGTTTAAGGCTCCTCCTGAAACAAGTTTTAGTTTTTTCAATAAATCTTCATCTTTGAGTGCTTTATCCACAAGATTTTCACAATCTTCAAAGGATCCTTCCACACAAATCGGATATACATTTTTAGGCATTGAAGAAAGAAAGTTTTCCTGTATTTCCGTTAAGGAGTCCTTGGGGTATAAAAGAAGGGCATTAACTCTCTTCACTTGGGAAACGGCTGATGCAATGGCACAAGCTCTTTCGCCGGAGGCCGGTACAATGAGGTTAATATCTCCGTCTTCGTCTTTATTAAAGTACTCTAAAAGATAGGCTAAAAAGCCTGATCCTATGTCCTTATAGTTACAGGTGGGCCCGTGAAAAAGCTCCAAAACATAGGTTGTCGGCGCTATCGGGTTTATCGGGAGCCTGTGAGGATAAAATTGAGCTATTATAGACATTAGATCGTCTTCAGGAATTTCATCGCCGCAAAAGTTTTTTATAATTTCAAAGCATATATCCCTAAAAGAAGAAGGGGGATTTCGATAAATCATTGCCGGACTTATTTTTCCGAGCTCCGCCGGCATAAAAACTCCCCCCGTTTCAGAGTTAAAACCTCTTAGCACAGCTTCTTTAAAAGAGACCAGTATATTTTTATTGGCTATATCGTAAAATTTCATCCCTACTTATCCACAAGTTTTACATAGATTTTTCACATTTCGTATTCTACAATATAAATCATTCATTGTCAATTATCAAGTTCAATCATCAAGTTCAATCAAATTTTAGACTTGACATTTATGTACTTTCATACTAATATCAACAATGAGAGGTAACACATGAGAGCAACGGATATTATTATGAAAAAACGCGGAATAAAGGGGCAGGCTATAGAGCCCTTAAACCGCAAAGAGATAGAATTTATTGTAAATTCTTATGTAAGGGGTGAAATTCCCGAATATCAGATTTCGGCATGGCTTATGGCCGTGTATTTTAACGGAATGACCTTTGAAGAAACTGCTATTCTTACGGATGTTATGCTTCATTCCGGGAAGGTGATGGACCTTTCAAGCCTTGAAGGCCCCTTTGTCGATAAACATTCTACCGGAGGGGTAGGGGATAAGCTCTCGCTTCCTCTTGCTCCCATTGTTGCGGCAAACGGTGTTAAGGTTCCAATGATGAGCGGCCGGGCACTTGGCCACACGGGAGGAACTCTCGATAAGCTTGAGGCAGTTACGGGCTACCGCACCAACTTGACCGAAGCCGAATTTAGGAATTTTATAGAAAAAACAGGCTTTGCCATGACGGGGCAGACAAAGGAAATCGTTCCTGCAGACCGCCTTCTATATGCGATGCGGGATGTTACGGCCACAGTTGAATCCGTTCCGCTTATAACTTCGAGTATTCTTTCAAAAAAAGTTGCAGAAGGTTCCGAAGCCCTCGTTTTTGATGTAAAATGCGGAAAGGGTGCCTTTATGAAAACCTTGAGCGATGCGAAAGCCTTGGCGGTAAGCCTTGTAGGTACGGCTAAGGCTATGGGTAAAAAGGCGCGGGCTCTTATAACCAATATGAATGAACCTCTCGGCACGATGGCCGGAAACTTTTTGGAAATAGAAGAAACGATAGATATTTTAAAAGGACAAGGACCCGCGGACAGTACTGAGCTTACCTTGCAGCTGGCCGCTCACATGCTCGTTCTGGGAGGCAAGGCTAAGACGGAAGAAGAGGGGCTTTCTCTTGCAAAAGAAGCCGTAAGCTCAGGAAAAGCCTTGGATCTTTTTATAAAAAATATAGAACTTCAGGGAGGCAATCCCAAGACCCTTATGGCGGAATATAAAACCCGCCGCAGCAAATTCTTTGAAGAATTGAAGGCAGAAAGGGACGGCTTTATCGAGAGCATTAATGCTTTTGAGGTCGGTATGGCCGGTGTAAACCTTGGAGTCGGAAGAAATAAAACCACCGATCCCGTATGCCCCGATGCCGGAGTTGAAATTTTAAAACACAAGGGCGATTCCGTAAAAAAAGGAGACCTTATAATGAGGGTCTACGGAAAGGATTCGGCTTCGGTTTCCGCTTCAATGCCCTTATTGAAAAACGCTATAGAATATTCCGATAAGGCTCCGCAAAAAAATAAGCTTATTTTTAAAATTATCAAACAAGAAGAACTTTAAATTTTAAATCCAATGCGGAGAAAAAAATGGACTGGCAAAAAAAAGAAATAGGCCCCGAACTTGTAAACGAGATAAAAAGAAAATACGGATGTGATCCTCTGACTTCGGCAATATTGGTACGCCGCGGTATTATCGAAGGGAAGGATATTTTATTCTATTTGGAAGACGATATGCGCTATCTTCACAGTCCCTTCCTATTTAAAAACATGGAAGATGCCGTAGACCGTATTCTGGATGCAAAAGAAGAAGGGGAGAAGGTTTTAATTTTCGGCGACAGGGATGTGGACGGCATTACGAGCACGACTCTTCTTTATGAAGCCTTAAAGGATATGGGGCTTGATGTGTCATGGCGTATTCCTACCGGAGATGAGAGCTATGGGCTTTCCATGGAAGCCGTGGAAAAGCACGCTGCAAATGACGGCACCCTTATCATAACGGTGGACTGCGGTATTTCCAATTTTAAGGAAATTGAAAAAGCCAATAGTTTAGGTATCGATGTAATAGTAGTTGACCACCATACCCCTCAGGAGAACCTACCTGAGGCAGCCGTAATAATAAACTGTAAGATGCCCGATTCGGGCTATCCCCACGAAAATCTATCGGGCTGTGCTACGGCATGGAAACTTATTACCGCACTTCGTTTCGGTATGCAGCCCTTTTATAAACAACAAGTTTCCCTTTTAAATGTAAGGCCCGTAAATGACGCTTACTCCATAGAAGCCGTAAAACTTGTAAATATGGTTCAAATCGGAAAAATTACCGAAACCATAGTTCCGGGAATGCTTTCTTTTTCGGAAACAAGGCTTGGCTCTTTTTTAAACGGTCAGCAAATATTCGTATGGGATGCTCCCTTACAAAAAAAACAGCTTAAAAATATCTTCGGAAACGGAATCGAATTTAACTTTTTTGATTTTCAGCCCGAGGTTGCAAAACAATTTCCGCAAATGGGAGATATGAGCCTTTTGCGTTTAAAAGAATTTTCGACAATCGGAAAATACTACGAGGATGCCCAGTCGGAACTCGAAACCTTTAAAAATATCTTTATAACCTTTATTCAGCAAAAAAATAATTTTTACGGAAAAAGAGAGGCTTCCGAAATTCAGCTGGTTGCCCTTTCGACCCTTGCCGACCTCATGGAATTAACCGGAGAAAACCGTATAATAGTAAAACAAGGCTTAAAAGAAATAAACAAAAAGCCCCGCCTCGGTCTTGTAGACCTGATGGCTATGCAAAAACTTTTAGGGGCTCCCATAGGCACCGAAGAGATAGCATGGAATATCTCGCCATTGGTAAATGCCTCCGGCAGAATGGGTAGGCCCGAAACGGCTATCGAGCTTTTTCTTGCTCAAGATTCGGGCGAAAGAACGGCTAAGGCCCAAGAAATATTTCAAATGAATGAGGACAGAAGGGCTCTTGGTTCCAAGGCTTGGGAAATTGCCCTGCCTCTTGCGATTGAAAGCTTAAAGGAATATAACGAAAAATTGGTAGTTGCCGTCAGTGCGGAATTTCATCGCGGAATTACCGGAATTCTTGCAGGAAAGTTGGCAGAATACTTTAAGCTACCGGCCCTTGCTATCTGCCTGATGCCTGACGGCAGTGCCGTTGCCTCGATAAGGTCGGCGAGGGGCTTCCGTCTTTTGGACTTCCTTGAACCCTATAGCGAGCTTTTTTTGGACTACGGCGGACATGATTTTGCGGCAGGTTTCGGCATCGAGCAGGAAAAGCTTACGAAGTTTTTGGAAAGTTTAAAACAATTTTCCGGGTCAATGGAATTTGAAAATGATGCAGATTCCGAAACTCTTACAATTGATGCCGAGCTTCCTCATGATTACTTAAAACCCGAAATCTTACATTTAGTCGATAAATTTGAGCCTTACGGATGTAATTCTCCGGCTTTGACCTTTATGACAAAGCGGGTAAAAATTTTAAATGCAAACATTATAGGCAAGGCCGAGCCCCTTCATTTGCGCTTTAACTTGGAGTGCGGGAAATATAAATGGAATGCTCTTTATTGGAAGGCTGCCGAAAAACTGGGAACGGAGTTTAAGGTTGGGGACTATGCCGACATAGTATTCAATGTATCGAAAAACTATTTTAACGGTACGGTTACTCCTAAAATGGTTATCAAGGATTTAAAAAAAATAGATTATGTGAACTAAAGGATTATTAAAATGTTAAAAAAAGGAAGTTTTCAAGTATTATTGTTTTTTTGCTTTTTATTTGCACTCCATCCATCGGGAAAGAAGGAAGTTTCCGATATTGAACAAAACGGCAAATCGGAAAAAGCTCTATATATTATTTCGCTGCCGGAGAGCGGAGATTTGGGTTCTTTTTTTAACGTAAAATTTAAGGCTGCACGCAAAATAGAAAAAGCATGGATTACTATTTATGACACATCGGAAAAAAAAGTTCAAACCATCAATGCTTTTCCTCTTGATAAGACGGAAAAAGAATGGGCTGCAATTGCGGCTGTTGCCGTTTGGTGGAAGAGCGGCAAATGGAAAATTCGGACTCATCTTATAATTGACGGAGCTTTATTTGAGGAAGATAGGGGCTTTGAAGTTTTAGAAAGAGAATTTGAAGAGTATGTAATGAAATTGAGCAAAAAAAATTCACAAATTTTAAGAGATAAGAGTCCTAAAAAAACCGAACAGCGAAACAGGTTTGCAGAAGTTTTAAAGGTGCAAAACCTTGAAAGCCTTTATTTTAAGGGTCTCTTTGCAATGCCTTTTGATGCAAAAAGAATAAGCTCAACTTTTGCCGAAAAGCGCACCTCAAAATACCCTGACGGAAAAACCTCGGTGAGCCGCCACTGGGGAATCGATTATCCTTCTCCCATAGGAACGCCGATCTTTGCTCCCGGAACGGGAAAAGTTGTGCTTGCCGAAAACAGGATAGTAACGGGCTGGACCCTTGTAATAGAACATGCTCCTGCTGTTTACACCATTTATTATCATCTAAATAAGATTCACGTAAAAGAAGGTTCTTTGGTAAAACAAGGAGAAAAAATTGCAGATATAGGAACAACGGGTTTTTCGACAGGCCCCCACCTTCATTGGGAGCTGCGTATAAATGAAATTCCTGCAGATCCCGAACTTCTTTTAAAAAAAGAATTATTTTAGGGTTTTATGGTTATATAGCTACATAGTATTGACAAAGAGACTCTAATCCTTTATACTGTTTCTTGTGAGGTACTATATGAAAAATTTTAAATCTTTTATTTTATTCACCGTTATCGGCGTCCTTGCCGGATTTCTTATTTCTTGCGGAAATAAGGATGAAAAAGATATTATCGCCTTAAAAAAAGCATCGAGGGAAAAGGCCGCAAAATCTATTACGGAATTTTCAAACGAATATTTTATGGACGGAGATATAGAAAAAAACGGTTCGATTACATTTGATGCCCGGATTAAGGAGTTTAAAAATACCATTAAGAGCCCCGATTCTGATAAGAATCCTTTGAATACGGCAGGTATTGAGAATCTTATAAAAAACAACATCGGTTTGAATTTTACTTTTATCAATGACCAAAAAGAAAAAGCCCTTTTTTATTCTTACGGTATTAAGGGTCCTGCTTCCGGAATGTCCGATATTCCTATTTTTATCATGAAATTTGGCGATAAAAATATTGAAGCAGCCAGCCCTTTTTTAAAGGACACTACATTTTATCTGCCGTCAAACGGTATAGGTAAATTTTTAGCTTTGATTTCTCCTAAAAATTTCCTTTCATTTTTTAATATGGATTTTTCCTATAATGAAATGAAAAATATGATGACGATGCAGCTTGACAGGCATTCCCAAAAAAGATATTTAAATGCCGAAAAAGCTCTTTATAAAAAAGCCGATATAAAAAAGACCGATTCGGGATATGAAATTACTTTTAACAATGAACAGCTAAAACAAATCCCTTCTCTTATTTGGTATGCCTTAAAAAACGATAACCGCTTAAAATTAATGTTGAGCATGTATGAAGATGTTCTTACAAAAGAAATGATGGATAAGTTTTCAGAAAATATTTCACCTGAAAAAATGACTATCCCTGATGGCTTCCGCATTACCGAAGAAATAGGCGTAAAAGACGGCTTAATTTCAAAAGATATGGTTACGGTTTTTGTAGCAGATAAACCATTGCTTAAATTAAGCTATGAAATTGAAGACTATAATTATGTTTTTAATAATTTAATTGCAAGTATAGAACTTTTTAGTGGTGTAGATTCTTCTTCCCATACTATCACATTTACAAGCAGGGGGGAATCAAACGAAAATAAAGCCGATTTTATGATAAATATGTGGCTTACTGCTAATGATTCGATGAGTGAAGATTTGACACTCGGAGCTCTAAATTATGCTATACTGATAGATAAAACAAAGCAGTCGGATAATTTTAAAGCTTCAATGAATTTTGCTTTCCCAAAAATGGTTCCCGTATATTCGGATGACGGCTATGACGGTAATAGAATGGAAATAATGGAAATGAATCTTTCCGGCAGCTTTAATAAGAAGAGTCCGGATACTGTGGAATTTGGTATTGATAAAATAAGCTTAAATTCTTCTAAAGAAATGGGCGGAGGAAGACTTGACGTTGAACTTGACTCAAAAATGGTTATCACTAACAAGATTATAAAGAAGATAGAAATGCCTAAAGACAGGGTGAATGTGCTTGAAATGAGCTCCGAGGACTGGACAAAAACCAAAGATGAGTTTATGATGCAGTTGGAAAATCTGTCAAAGGAGTATGGAAAATAAATCCTTTGATTATGGGGGAGAGCTTATGCAGATTCCTATAGAGAAAATAAAAGTAAGGCAAAGGGCCAGAAAAGAATTTATAGAAATTGAAGAGCTGGCAGAGAGCCTAAACCGTGTAGGGCTTTTAAATCCGATTATTGTAGATCAAAATAAAGTGCTTATAGCCGGCCAACGGAGATTGGAAGCGGCAAAAAAGCTGGGTTGGAAAACCATAGAAGCCAGAGTCCTTTCCGTAGAGGATGAAAGCCTTGCTCTCGATATCGAGATTGAAGAAAATGTGCAAAGACAGCAGTTTTCTAATGAGGAGCTTTTAAATGCTTTTACGCGTCTTAATCGCTTAAAAAATCCGGGATTTTTTGTAAGGATCTGGCGTTCAATAAAAGCCTTTTTTAAGCGGCTTTTCGGCAAAAAAAAGGAATCGGCCTAAGTTTAATTTTTATAGGAAAACGTTTTTTTAAAACATCAAGCCCGTTTTATCAAAATCAACGTAAAAAAAGCCTCCTAAAAAGGAGGCTTTTTATTATTTTTCTTTTACTCCTTCTGTTTGGAGTTTTCTATGACGTAGAGAATAAAGATAGCGCTTTATCTTTTGGCTTGCAGTTTTTTCAAACTCTTCTACAACTTCAATTTTATCTATCTTCGAAAACTTGTTGACCTTTGAGTTGACAAAAAATCTTATTTCGTTTAGCACTTCTTCTCTCTTATGCATTATGGCATTAGAGATTTCTGAAACGGCATCTCCTATGGCATCTTGTAAGCGGACATAAGCGACTAAGGATGTGTTTTCTCCTTCAACAACTAAGGATTCCGATACAAGGGGATGCTGGTTTAAGACAAATTCTATATCTTCGGGATAGATATTTTCGCCGGCGGCTCCTAAAATCATATTCTTTGATCTTCCCTTTAAGCTGATTCTTCCCTTATTATCTATGACGCATAGGTCGCCGGTTTTGAACCAGCCGTCTTCGGTAAAGGCTTCTTTTGTTAAGTCCGGGGCATTATAATAACCTTGCATGACATTGGGGCCTTTTACCAGTAGCTCGCCTATCCCTGTTTGAGGGTCTTTATCCCCTATTTTTATTTCTACACCCGGAATGGTGCCGCCTATTACGCCGGGAACGGTTTTGTACACTGCGGAATAAGCAACTAATGGAGAAGTTTCGGTAAGACCGTAGCCTATTGCATAGGGAAATTTTGCATCAACCATAAATTGCTCAACGACGGGATCGGTTTTTGATCCTCCTATACCGAAAAATTTAAGACGGCCTCCGAAGGTCTTTTTTAGCTTTTTTCCGGCCTTACGGCATAATAATTTTCTTCCGAGTTTTGTTCCGTAAATCTTCTTTATAAGAGGACTTGCATTAAAGGCCGGCAGAATTTTTTGTTTATATATTTTTTCGATTACAATCGGAACGCTCAACATAAAATGAGGCCTTATCTTTTGAAGAGCCGGCAGGAGGTTTCGAGGAATGGGCGGACCTTCAAGGTAGTAGATACAGGCTCCGTTCAGCATGAACATTAAAAAGCCTATTGTAAACTCATAAACATGGGACATGGGTAATATTGAAAGGGCTGCCTCGTATTGGTTTATGCGTTGACAGTGCTGACCTGCAATGGCCGTAAAGATAAGGTTTTTATGTGTAAGGACAACACCCTTAGAACGGCCCGTTGTACCCGATGTATAAATAATTGAAGCTGTATCTTCTTCTTTGCACTCATGCACAGGCAGTGGGGTATCCGTCTTTATTTCTCCCTTTTTTACAGCAAAGTCATTTATATTGATTATAATATCAAGGTCATCCGTATTGTTTAACTTTGCCAAAAGTTTTTCTCCGGCAAATATGGCCCTTGCTCCAGAATGCTTTAAACAAGAAGAAGCTTCACTTTCATTAAAATCAGGTAAAAGAGGTACGGCAATGGCTCCAAGTGTTACTATCGCAAAATACGAAATTGCCCACTGGGGCGAGCTTGTGCTGAAAATTGCTACCTTATCAAGCGGCTTTATGCCCAGCGAATGTAATAAGGTTTTTATAGACTCAACCTTTTCGTTAAGTTCTTTGTAGCTTATGGGTTGTTCAGATACATATGAAAGAGCCGGTCTATTTGAAAATTTTAAGACCGAATTTCTTAATAAGGCTGAAAATGTATATTTTCCGAGATCATTGATTGTCTGCATAAATACTCCGTTAAATGTTTATGACAATATAATTATAATAAGGTTGCATTTTTATTGATTTTTATACCATTCTGCTATTCTTTT
Source organism: Treponema denticola ATCC 35405 (assembly GCF_000008185.1). Lineage (NCBI taxonomy): Bacteria > Pseudomonadati > Spirochaetota > Spirochaetia > Treponematales > Treponemataceae > Treponema > Treponema denticola. The sequence continues at coordinate 2,219,403 of NC_002967.9, read as the reverse complement.
ATTAAGAGAAGGAATAGAATCGGGGTATGCTGAGGCATTACATGCGTCCTTCAAATAGGGCATTAAAATTTCTTTTTTTAGCATCGGCCAATTGCTCGGCAAAATATGAGGTGCATAAAAGCTTTGCGTCTGAGGCAGATGTGCCAGTAAAAGAGGATAATACCTTGGGAATAATTTTTCGGTTACTTGATGCAGGGCCGAAAAGCCTCCGGCAAGGCCGAAGGAATTTATCATCAGATCCATTTCATTGGCCCGATTTAAAAGCTGTTCTTGGGTTTTTACTTGAAAAAACCAAATAAAAAAAGCTTCGGCAGCTTTAGAGTTTTTTGCCTTGCTGCAAATTCCTCCATAAAGAATGTCGTCTTTTAAGGGAGTTTTCCCGCTGAAGGCAAGCCATCTAAAATCCATGTTTTCCAATCGTTTTTGAGGTGTAGAAAAAAGCTCCTCACTGGAGACATAATAAAAAAGACATCTTCCGTTTTTGACTAAAACATAGGGCGAGTCATAAAGATATTTGAATTTAAAGTCATCTTCGGCGGCAGCTGATGTATTTACCTCTCTGCTCCAATCTCTTATATAATTTATTGCATTTTGAAGGGATTTATCGTTCCATGAAAAAAAATCCTTTTCTTCTTCAAAGGATGCATTGAAGCCCTTGGTGTTCATATATAAAAAATCGTCCGACCAGCGTGGAGAAAAGCCCATTGCGGTATAAGTTCCTTTGATTCCCTTATTAAACTTAATTGAAAAATCCCTTATCTCATCAGGAGAAATGGAAAAATCGCTCTTTGTTTTAAATTTATTTGCCGAGGAAAAAATAATCATCGGTAAGTTAAAACTTATAGGCAATAGATATTGATTGCCGGAAATATTTCCTAGGTTTAAGAGCTCGGGATAAAAGTCGGTTTTGTTTATCTTTTTTTCTCCGAAAAGATTATTGATTTTTCTAAATTTTACTCTGGCGGATTTACCCTTAAGCCATGAACCTATAACTATGTCCGGCTGCACATCGGTATTGATGAGAGCATCGACAGGGCTTTTTTGGTATTCGACAATAATTTTATATTTGTTTTGCGAATTATTGAAAACCTCACAGTATGAAACAAACTCCGCCCTGTCCGTCCAGATGACCGCTATCTTGTCTTCTTCGGTTTTTGTACATGAGGTAAAAAGCATTGCTGCAAGGATTAAAAATAAAATATATCTTTTCATAAAATTCTCTTACTCTATTGTTACTGTTTTTAAAATAGCCCCTGTTTTCCGCTCATACCATGATAGAGTATCGCCGAAGTTAAGGCTGATAAAATATTTTTTTAAGATAACGGCTTCCTTCGGAAATCCGTATGAGCGGGATAATCTTCTGGCCTGCTTTGATGAGGTATTGTAGTGAACAAGCGAGCTGTTTCCCAAGTTGGTTAAAATGTCGTTTCCCGAAATTTCCAAAAAGGCATCTACGCTTTCTTCCTTGTAGGAAAGAATCGGTTTGAATGTGCTGTCTATAGTATTTTTTCGGTTTAAGCTGATATGCAGCAGCTCCGTCTTAGGCGAGGGACTTGTTCCTACCAAAAAACATGCAAGGCTGTTAGGGCGTGAAGCATTTTGCTCAAGGGCAAAGGCTAAATTTCCTTCCATCGGAATCGGACTTGTTTCTTCCGTTAGGGTATTTATTATAAAGACCGGACTTTGGGATCGTCCTATGGCGCTTTTGGCAATCAGCATTGTGTTGTCGTCTACTTGAACCGCATTTTGGATTCCCGGAGCATTATAGACGAATTCTTTTTTTCCGTTATCAAAATTAACCAATGTAACTCCGTTAAAAGATTCTACATATAAAAATAAATTCTTATAAACCGAAACGGATATGACGGTTTCTTTAGGAATGATAATCTTTTTTAATGACTTTGTATCAAGGGAGTAGTGAGAGATAGGCATCCCCTTTTTTATGTCCGACCAGAGCAAAAATCCGTTGTTATAAAATGTAAACTTATTTGTTTTAAGGTCTTCTATTATCGGAACGGGTTTTTCTTCAGGGGAATTTTGAACATATATTTTTCCGTCTTTTAGAATATATAAAATATTTCCGTCGCTTGTAATGTCATCTATTTTTGAGTCGGAGTAGGTAAGCGGTTTTTCAAGATTTACTGAAGAGTCTTCATTTAAGCCTATCATGTAAATAGAACCGTCTTGGGTGCCGATTACCATGTGATTTTTAATATGGCGGGCTGCCGTTATTTTGGAATTCCCCGGCACATAAAAGCCGCTCGAAGAAGCGTCTCCCTGTCTTATACACCATTCATTTTTTCTTCGAGTTCTTTCGATCCAAATAGGAACCGAATCTTGAATTTTGGAAGCAAAGAGGGCGTATCGGGCTTGATGTTTGGATACCGTTTCTCCCGTAACTGCATCTATTACGTAGACATTATTGTCCTTATAGCCGATAATTCTTGTAAAGTTTTTTATAAGATTCGGATTTTCAAGTTTGTTTTCTGTTCTGAATTCTTTTAGCTTTTTTTTCTTTGCTATATCGGTGTAAACAAGGCGGCCTGATTCTCCGTAAGTTACAATGCTTCTTTCGGTTGATGCCGTAGCTGCCAAAAAAACAATCCCGGGGGCTTCTTGATAGATGTTTTGCACTATGCCTTTTGAATCCAATACCGTGATACCGTCGGTAGATCTGTTGCCTACAAAAAGGTAGGTTCCGTTGGCCGACCATGAAAGGGATACGACCGAATCGGATAAGCGTTTTGAAAATAAGGTTTTCTTTTTTGCCCAATCCCAAAGAGAAACTTGATGAATGCTAAAGCCGTTTGTTTCATAAACTGCAACGAGTTGTCCTTTAGGGTGTACGGCTATTTTTTGTATCGGCATACTTGAAAGCTGCCAAGTATCGGGCTCAAATTTTGGGTAAGAATATCTGGTAACAAAGCCGTCTTTCCCTGCTGCAAAAAATATCGGCAATGTTCCCGAATTCATTATCTCGGTAACGCCTCCCGAAAATTTGTGAACGACCTTTGCCGAACGAAGTTTGTCTTGTTCGGGAAGGTTTGCCCTTGCGGCCGAGTTACGTGAATAAAGAGCCTTATCGTTTGCAACCGCAAGGGTCATAGCCTGAGCGAATACAAGGATATTTATTTTTTTTTCTTCCGGTTTTATCTCTGAGGATTGAGCTCCCGTGTTTGCACTTGGTGCCGGTTGAGTTTGTGAGGCGGCGTTTGAGTTTGTGTTCGGCTGTGATTGTGATGGAGTGCTTGAGCCTGATGTTCCGCCTCCTTGGCCGGTTCCTCCTGTTGTTTGTTCTCCTTGATTTTCGGCAACTTCACTCCAAGGCAAATCCGTATTTTGAGCACCTAATGAAAAGCATAAAATTAAAGCAAAAAATAAAAAAAGATATTTTTTGTACATAAACTATTAATCCCTTCCTTCTGTGAAAATATTTTGGTAGGAAAGATAGTTTCCCAAATAGACTGCCGTAAAAATTTCGGACTTCTTTTTGTTTTTTATATCTTGACAAATCGAGTCATATAATTTGACGGGAATTTTCATAACTGCTACTTGATCTTCTTTTAAGCCGTATACATAAAACTCGAAACTGCCGTCATTGTTTACCGAGTGGAAAAATATCTTTATCTTTTTGCCCTTTATATCCTTTCCGCTGTCCAATATAAAGAATTTTAAAACTTCCATGGCATGAGGATCAAGGCCTGCTTCTACAACTGCAAGCCGTTCAGCCAATTCCGAATAGCCTATAACCGGGGTCTCATCGGCTTTTTCATATTCTATCTTTTCGGTTTTTTTTGTTTTTTCGTTTATCTCTTTTAATCCGGTGCAGCTGGAAAGGCAGGCTATTCTGTCGGCCTCCGGAACGAAGAGTAAGATAAGCTTTTTGGAAGGCCATTCTATTCTTGTCTTTATTTCGGAACGGACCTTTCTTCCGCATTGAGGGCATTTAAAGGTCAAATATGAACCGTCAGCTATTTTTTTTAATATTTCCGGTTCTTTATCTAAATTTATTTTGGCATGATGCTCAATTTCAAAACTTGCATCGCAAGGACAATGTATCTTCATAATAAAACTCCAATATTCTATTATTATACCAAATTTTAGAGAAAAATGTAAGGGCTGATGAGGTTGTTTATCGGCCGGTATAAATTGTAAGAAGTTTTATCAAAAAAAATACCGGCTTGCATATATCTTCAATTTATGGCATTATGTGAGCCTATGAAAATGTTTTATTGCGGTAAAAGAGCTTTAAGGCTTGCTTTTGTTTTGTTGATTGTTATGCTCCCGCTTTATGCCCAAGATGCTTTTTTGGCAGGAAGTTCTGAGGGTTTGTTTAAAATAGATAATTTTAGGGCAAAAAAAATTTGGAGTGATGCGCCCGTTTTTAAAATATCTAAGGCCGGAAATCAATGGCTTTTTTTAACCGGCAAGGGGCTTGCTGCAAGCAAAAACTTAAAAGAATTCTACTACCTAAATGATAAGCTTCCTAAAAAAATAATTAAAAATATAGATAAAAACGGAAACAAGACTTTTATAGAAAAAATTCCTCAACTTAAAGATTTGGAAGTTCACCCCTTTAATCCGAACATCTTTGTTACTGCAACTTCAAGCAATGTTTTTTTAACACGGGATTCCGGAAAAACTTGGGAGAACCTTGGAGCCAATCATTCGGTAAACGGAATAAAGGCTGTCAGTGTTTTGGATATGCCTAATTCAAGGGGCGAAAAAGTTTTAACGGTTTTTGTTTCTCACTCTATTGCAGGTATGGCTTGGAAGCAGCCGGATGTAAATTCAAAAATTTGGAACGATATAAGTGACGGTTTAAAAAAAGGACCTGAAGGGATTGAAGAAATATCGGATATTGTTTTTAATCAAATCTCGAACAACTCTCAAGTTTACTGTGCTCAAACATTTTCAGGTTTGATGTATAAGCTCGATTGGAATAAAAAATTATTTATATCCTTAAATGAAAAAGAAGCAAACAATAAAAAGCTTGTTTGTGTCGATAGTTTAAATATAATAGACAATACGGTTTTCGGAGTTATGGAAGGCGGTTTATTTGAAACCGATTTAATTATGCCGAATACTCAAATCTATACTTCCAACAAATTATTGAAAGATTATAATAAGGTCAAAAAATACCTAAAGAATTCAAAGTATCTTTGTGCCTTTGTTCCGAATAGTTTGACCTCGCTTGACGGTAATTTGTCCTTATCCGAACTCTGGTTATTACACGACAAAAAAAATCAAAGCAATCCTTATTTAAAAATCTCTGACGGTAAAAAAGGCATTTATACTCCCACTCATCAGATGCGGGATGAAAAATCTTTTGAAAAGCATCTTAAAACAATCAAGGACAATAAGCTAAATGCTCTTGTAATAGACATGAAAGATGAGGCCGGCTTTGTCCGCTATGAAAGTAAAAACGAAGATATAAAAAAATATAACGGCATAAAATATCCTCTCGATATCGAAAAATTTATAAAAAGAGCAAAGGCTGAAAATATCTATCTTATTGCCCGAATTGTCGTATTTAAAGATAAAAATTTATATAGATATAATAACGGGCAATATGCCGTTCAGGATAAAGAAACCGGTAAACCTTGGCAGGGGTATGATCTCTATAACGGAGAAAAAGAAAACATAGAGGAATATTGGGTCGACCCTTATAATGAAAATGTTTGGAAATACAACGTCGATATAGCCGAAGAACTTTGCTCCCTCGGTTTTGACGAAATTCAATTCGACTATATTCGTTTTCCTACCGACGGCTTAAACCTTGCAGATATCCGATATCCGGCAAGGGAAAACGGCATGGACAAGGTTAGTGCCCTTATGTCTTTTTTAGCCTACTCACGCGAAAGAATCAAGGCTCCTATTTCCATAGATATTTACGGAGCAAACGGCTGGTACCGCACGGGTGCCCGCACGGGGCAGGAGGTAGAACTTCTTGCAGAATATGTGGACGTTATCTGCCCAATGTTCTATCCCAGTCATTTTTCTCAAAGTTTTTTGGCTTATCAGCCTGCCGAAGAAAGGCCTTATAGAATTTATCATCAAGGTTCTTATAGAAATAAATTGATGGCACGCAACAAGGTAATTGTACGCCCTTGGGCTCAAGCCTTTTTTATTCCCGTTTCTTATGATAAAAAATACTATGATGAAAATTACGTAAAACGCCAAATCTTAGGAATTAAGGATTCCATAGATGAAGGCTATATTTATTGGAATAATTCGGGGCGTTACTTGGATCTGCGTCCTGATGGGGAGGGCTTATAATGGCGGAACTTTCGGCAGCTTCAAAAGAACTTCATGCAGTACACCAATGGGGAATAGAAGTAATAAGAACCGTACAAAATTTTTCAAGCCCTTTTCTTAATGAAATAATGAAAATTTTTACGGATGCGTCAACCTACGGCTTTGTCGTTTTTATTGTAGGCTTATATCTTTGGTGTATAGATTATAAAAAGGGGCTTCATCTTGCCTATGCCGCTGCCTTTACCTCAGGACTCAACGGAGGAATTAAACGAATTTTAAAAATTCCACGTCCCTTTACGCATGCACCCGAAATCATGCTTAAAAGCATAGGCGGCTTTTCAACGCCGTCTGGACATTCTTCGATAAGCGCTTTTATATATCCGGCTGTCTTGTTTTATAAACCCTTTAGAGAAAACCTCTCAAAGGATTCCCAATCGGCAAAATCTCAAAAAAGCGGCTCAGCTTCTGGTAAGCTAAAAATAGCGGCTGCAATTATCCTTCCGCTCTTGGTAGGTTTTTCACGGGTTTATCTCGGTGTGCATTATCCGACCGATGTCTTATTAGGCTGGGGCCTTGGTGCGTTTATCTTTTTAAGTATGATGTTTTTTCTTCCCGCAATTGAAGCAAAGCTTTCTACATTAAATAGGACAGATGAGGGCGATGCCAAAAATATTAAGTTCAAAAAAACTGCATCAATAAGGTTTACCCTTGCGGCTTTTTTTTCGTTTATACTCATTTTTATTTCGAGAGAAAAGGTGACCGAAGCCGGTGCTATCCTTGGACTGGCTTTTGGAAATATCCGTATCTTTGAAAACTCGAAATATAGCTTTGATGCTTCTTCGGGAACTTGGGTTCAAAAGCTTTTACGTTTTATAATAGGGTCTGCTCTTTCCTGTATTCCCATTTTAATTTTTTATCTTTTAAAAATAGATTCAAGCTATGCACAATACAGACTCTACCGTTTTCTGGAATTTTTTATGATCGGTCTTATTGCTTCAGGGCTTGCTCCGATAATATTTTGCCTTTTAAAAATTTCGGGAGAAGATAATGCAGATAGGTAAATATTCCCTGGGCGATCCTATAGCCGCAATAGCTACGGCCCTAAGCCCTGCCGCTTTGGGCATTGTCCGCACTTCGGGGGAGGGGGCGATAGACCTTGCTTCCGCAATCTTTTCAAAACCTAAAAAACTAAAAGAAGCCCAAGGTAACAGCATCTTGCACGGCTGGGTTTTAGACCCCGAATCAAAAAAAGAAGTCGATGAAGTTACGGTCTGCGTTTATCGGGAACCTAAAAGTTTTACGGGAGAGGATTCCGTCGAGTTTATCTGTCATGGCGGAACTGCCGTAGTGTTAAAAATTTACCGCCTTTTAATCGAAAACGGTTTTAGAGCGGCAGAGGGCGGGGAGTTTACATTCCGTGCCTTTGCGAACGGAAAGGCCGATCTAACGCGGGCCGAAGCTGTAAACGAAATCATCAATTCAAAAACCGATATAAATATAGAGCTTGCAGCAGGCCGCCTGTCGGGAAATCTTTTTTCGGGCATAGAGGAAATAAAGCACGAACTCACGGCTGTCATCGCTGCGGCCGATGTCGAAATAGAATACCCTGAAGATGAGGAGACAAGCCAAGGGGCTTTTTCCCCTGATTTGATTTTACGGATTATCGAACCTTTAAAAGATTTAGCCGATTCATGGGCTGCAGAAAAAATCTTTATTCAAGGAGCTAAGGTTGTCCTTGCGGGTAAGACCAATGCCGGAAAGTCCTCCCTCTTTAATGCCCTCCTAAAAGAAGACAGAGCAATAGTTTCGGATATTCACGGTACGACGAGGGACTGGCTTGAAGCTTCCTTAAACTTTAACGGTATCCCTGTAAGCCTTTACGACACGGCGGGTATACGCTATACTCAGGATTCGATAGAAGCTATCGGTGTTGAGCGGAGCTTGGAGATGAGCCGGAATGCCGACCTCATCCTCTACCTTTGCGACCCTAAAGATATCTTGTCCGCAGGTAGTTTAAACAAGGATGATTCCGAGTTTATAAAAAATGCAAAGGCTCCGGTAATTACGGTTATCACAAAAGAGGACTTACTCGATACCGAGTCAAAAGAAAAAATAAAAGAAATCTTAAAAGCCGAAAAAATTGCGGAGCCCATAATAATTTCATCAAAGGCTTCTAACGGAATTAAGGCCTTGTCCGAAAAGGCCTATTCTGTTCTTGCAAAAAATACAGGCAGTTCCGGCTTTTCAAAAACAGCTTCCCTCGGAAGCGAAAGACAGAGGGATGCCGTTCAAAAGGCCCTGGATGTGCTTCAAACAGCCTATCAAAATTCTCTTGAAGGTTTTCCCCTCGACCTCATCGTAGAAGACCTTGAAGAAGCCTTAAGCTTTTTGGGCGAAATTACCGGAGAAGTCCGCTCCGACGATATCCTTGACAAGGTCTTTTCAGGCTTTTGTGTAGGAAAGTAAGGGGCTCACTCGACTTGAGCCATCTCTGCAATTCGCTCTAAATGGAATTCGACATAGTGTCCTTGAGTTAAAACCACCAGTCTGTCGCCAGCCGAAATAGAGGTACTGCCGTCAGGGATTATTTCTTCTTCGCCCCTAGCAATGCTTACGATTAAACAGTCATCAGGCCATTGAATGTCCATAATTTTCTTTCCGTCCAAAAAAGATTCGGGAGAAACGCATACTTCAAAAACCTGCTTGCCGTGATCTTCTGCTTTTTCTTTTTTATTTGCAAAATCTTCACTGTTTAAAATTTGTTTTAAAAGCACCTCGTCATTCGGCGGCGACTTTATTATGTTTGCCGTAATGTATGCAGCTGCCGTGGTCAGCACCAAGCCTCCCAAATGGAAAAGGTCTCCGCTTGTTTCTGCAAGAAGAACTATGGCTGTAATCGGAGCCTTTATTACGGTAGTAAAAAAGGCGGCCATCGCAAAGACCATCAGGTTTACGGCATATTGAGCTTCAATTAAATTAAAATAAACCAAGATGTTCGAAAATATAATTCCCGTCAAGGCTCCGCATGAAAGAAGTGGAACAAATATGCCGCCTATGGCTCCGGAGCCTGCCGAAAGGCCTGTAAAAATTATCTTTGCCGCAAGAATCAGAACGAGCATGGAAAGCGGAAAGCTGTGTTCTGCAATGGCTTCAATCAGATGATCTCCTCCGCTTGCCGCAAGGGGTAAAAAAATACAGACAGGTACCGAAATAAGATACGGAATCAATGGCGAAAATTGGGGAGGAATCTTTAATTTTCTGTACATCTTTTGAGATGTATAAATCGATTTTTTAAAAAGATGCCCGATCAGGGCTGCCGCAGCCCCCATCAAAATTAGCCAGCCGAAATATTTTATAGGGAAAAGTTGAAGACCGTGAAAATCAAAAATAGCTCCCTGCTTAAAAAATAATGAAGTTGCAAGGTCGCCTGCAAAGGCTCCAAGCATTACGCAGGTTAAAAGGAGTGGGCTTAGATATTGATGCAGGTCTTCTATAGCAAAAACGATTCCTGCAAAGGGAGCTCCGAAAGTTGCGGCAAGCCCTGCTGCAGCACCGCTCGTTACAAGGCAGACTCTTTCAATATGGGAAGTCTTGCCGATTTTTTCAAAGGCACTTCCTATGTATGCTCCGATTTGAACGGAGGGGCCTTCCCGCCCGACTGAAAGGCCTGCACTTATGTTTAAAACACCGCCTAAAAATTTTAAGGGTAATTCCGGCCATGGACTCATATCGAGCTTTTTCATAAATTTACCCTTGATTTGTGAAACCCCGCTTCCTTTTATCATAGGATATTTTTTGATGATAAAGCCCATAAAAAGCCCCAGAACCGTTACCGCCAAAATTAAAACGCCAAAGCCGAATACCGTACCGAACTGTCCGCTTACTGCCTTATCATAAACATCAATTCGTAAGCTTGAAAGAAAATCGATGGATTTTCTAAATGCCGTAATGGCAAGTCCTGTGAGGATTCCCACTATAAAACTTTCTCCGGTAATAATAAGATGATTGCCGTACCAATTTTCAAGAATTTTCTTTGTGCTTAAACCCGTGTATTTCATCTTTGATATTATATAAATAAGTCTTTTGCCTGTCAATTAAAATGCGCTCCAAATATCATGGAAAGCAAGATTAATGAAAAATGTAAATCCTTACCGTGTCGGTTGACAGTGTCTTATTGCGCTTTTTGACATCACAGGCGGTTTAATAAAAATATTAAAAATCGATTTTCATAACCATAAATACCCTCTTGATAAAAAAACAATGACGTGCTACTTTAACTTTTAGATTGGAGGAAAACTTGAAAAAACATATTTGGAAATTTGCAAGATTCGGCGGGGTAACTCAGTTGGTGTTTGAAACTGCCGATGATATTCTTAATCTGAGGCAATTAGATCAAAAGCTTTGGACTACATTAGCGATGCCGACAAAAGGCATTTTCTTTAATCCCGAAACGGCTGCCATACTGGATACGGATGCCGACGGATTCATCCGCCCTCCGGAAGTTTTAGATGCCGTCGATTTTTTAGCAGAAAGTTTACAGGATGTCGGTATCATCATGAAAGACGGCGATACACTTTCACTCGGCGATATAAAAAGTACCGCAATTGCCAAGACAGCGGAATGGGCTTTAAAAAGTCAGGGAAAAACAGGCAGTATAATTTCACTTGCGGATATTGTAAACGAAAATGAAATTATAAAATCAAATGAACTCGGAGAACTATCTGATAATGACAGCGATGATCTCCGCCTGAAAAAAGTGCTTTCACTGTATGTAAAAGAAAATATAAACAGCACGAGTGAAGCCATCTTTGACATGTTTACTAATGACAGGAACCAATGCCTCCAAAACACCGAAGATTTAAAAGCCGTCAGTGCCGGTTTGGAAACCGCATCGATGCTAAAAGCCGTTGCCGCTTTTGAAGCCGTTAAAAACAAGATAGATGACTTCTTTGTTCGTTGTAAACTTTTGACCTATGTCAATGGAGAAAACACCCCGCTCACCGACTACAGTGAAATTTTTAAAAACTTCACTACTGTTGAATTGGACACATCCAGCGAAAAATTACGCGAGCTTCCCATTGCATTGCCGAATACCGAAATGCTTTTGGACACACAAAGCAAAATAAACCCGGCTTGGGCAAATGAAATAAAAAAGCTCTACGCAGATGCTGTTTCACCTTTATGCGGAGAGATTTTGGTACTGACAGAAAATGATTGGAAAAATATTTCACAAAAAATTTCCGACTTTACTACGGTGTATTCAAAGCAGGCTGAAATTAAGGCTGCAAAAATCAATCCTCAGTTTTTGGAAACAAAGCTCAATCAAAAAGATGAAATTATCACGGAAATAAATGAACGGTTGACCTTTGAAAAGGAAAAACAGCACATCCAATCGCTTAAAAAATTATTGCTCTTTCGAAAAGACTTTTTTACACTTTTAAAAAATTATGTCAGTTTTTCCAACTTTTATACCGGAGGAGAAACGGCCTTTCAGGCAGGCGTTTTATTCTTTGACACAAGGGCAACAACCTTGTGCTTTGAATTAAACGGAGATGACCGACATGCAACCTTGGATATTTTGTCGGGAGCGTATTTACTTTACTGTGATATAACACGAGGAATAGCCAAGCGAAAACTTTTGGCTCTTTTAACCAATGGCGCTTCTGACAATATTGTTGTTGGAAGAAATGGTTTGTTTTATGACAGAGATGGAAACGATTGGAACGCAACTATTACTAAAGTTATTGCCAATCCGGTCAGTGTGCGTGAAGCGTTTTTCTCACCGTATAAAAATTTAGCCCGCATGATTGAAGAGCAAATTGCAAAAAAGGCAAATGCAGCAAACGAAAAATCGGATGCCCTCGTTGCAACGGCCGCAGACAAAACGGTCAATATGCCGAAAGAAGCGGCGGCGAGTTTGCCGAACAAAAAGCTTGATCTCGGGACTATTGCTTTAATCGGAACAGCAATAGGCGGAATTTCAACTCTCATCGGAAGCTTACTTCAAGCATTATTCGGCTTAGGCTTGTGGGTACCTATCGGACTCATCGGGCTTATACTGATTATATCGGGGCCGTCGATGATACTCGCCGCCATGAAATTGCGCAAACGAAGTATCGGTCCGATTCTTGAAGCAAACGGCTGGGCGATTAATGCACATGCAAAAATCAACATTCCTCTTGGAAGCTCGCTTACAAAATTGGCATCATTGCCGAAAAACGCACGGCTCGCACACCTTGACCCGTTTGCCGAAAAGAAAAAGGGTAGAAATATTTTTATTGCCGTTTTAATCCTGCTGCTTGCAGCTGCCGGTGTTTTTTGCTATTTTTATCTTATTAAAAAAACGGGTATCTATCCGTTCAATCTAAAATAAAACCGAAAACACACAAAGGGGAGATGGAGCACCATTCGTCATTCCATCTTCCTCTTATTTGTCGAATTGACGCACTTTCGGAATAGTGAAAATCACTGCTCCTTGACAATATCAAAGACTTTGAAGGAACAGCCAAGAAGTATGGAATTGATTTTGCTTTGAAGAAGGACATTTCAGAGAATCCACCAAGATATTTAGTTTTCTTCAAGGGCCGTGATGCAGATGTGATGGAACCAGCCTTTAAGGAGTATATGGCGAAGAATCTCCGTAAGGAGAAAAAGCCATCCGTGAAAAAGGCGCTATCTGCTTTCAAGGAAGCTGCGAAAAAAAATCACAAGACTCGTGAGAAAGTTAAAGTGAAAGATCGTGGGGTGGAGCTATGAGTGATTCTTCACATCGGAAACAGGAGTGATATATAGACACGAGAAAAGGAGGATAATGCCATGATAGAATACACAAACAAAATCACAGCACTATACTCCCGCCTTTCAGTTGGTGATGAAGATAGAGATGGTGGCGAGAGTAATAGTATTGTCAATCAAAAAGCATTTTTAGAAAGGTATGCAAGAGATAAAAAGCTGATAAACATTCGCCATTATATCGACGATGATGAAAGCGGTAGGTTCTTTGACCGTTCAGCTTATACACAGATGATAAGCGATGTAGAGCAAGGCAAAATCGGAATTGTCATCATGAAAGATATGACAAGATGGGGAAGAGATTATCTCCAAGTAGGAAATGCGATGGAGATATTTAGAAGAAACAATGTACGCTTTATCGCTATCAATAACGGAATAGACAGCATTGACCAAAACACATTGGAATTTGCTCCCTTTATCAACATCATGTCAGAGTGGTATGCAAGAGACATCAGCAAGAAAGTAAAGACAGGAATTAAGACCAAAGGAGCAAACGGAAAGCCTGTCGCAACAGAAGCTCCATACGGCTATATAAAAGACCCTGAGAACAAAGATTATTGGATCGTTGATAAAGAAGCTGCCGAAGTTGTAAAACTCATTTTCAGGCTATTTATGGAGGGGAAAAACAGAAATCAGATAGCCGTTTATCTGAAAGAAAAAGAAATACTAACCCCAACCTTTTATATGAAACGACAAGACAGAGGAACAGCCAAAAGCAAACCTCTCAATGAAGAAAACAGATACAACTGGAACAAAGCAACCATAACACGCATACTGAAAAGACAAGAGTATTGTGGCGATGTAGTCAACTTCAAGACCGAAAAGCATTACAGAGATAAGAGAAACCATTATGTAGATAAAAGCAAATGGCAAATAACAGAAAATGTCCATGAGCCGATAATAGATAGAACTACCTTTGAAAATGTAGAGCGTATGTTAAAAAACGCACCTGTAAAAAGACCAAACGGAGATGGAGAAATTCACGCATTATCAGGACTGATGTACTGTAAAGATTGCGGAACAAAAATGCACATTCGCACCATACACAAAAACGGAAAAGTACAGCATGTAACCTATTGTAGTGAATATGCCAAAGGAAAAGCAAAGCACCCTAAATGCAACTCCCCACATCGTATTGATGTAGATGAAGTTATGGAAAACATCGCAGAAGTCTTACGAAAGATAGCACAGTATTCTTTGGAAAATAAAGCAGAGTTTGAAAAACTTGTAAAAGAAAGTCTGTATAAAGAGCAGACCGAGGAAGTCAAGAAAAATCAAAAGCGTATGCCCCAAATCACAGACCGAATGGAACAGATAGAAAGAGTGATGAATAAGCTCTATGAAGATAATGCACTTGGAAATATGGATACAGAACGCTATGAACAGTTATCAAGAAAGTATGCAGAAGAATACTACACCTTAAAAGCAGAAAAAGAAGAAATCAAAGAACGCTTATCCGAATGCGAAAATGCAAATCAAAGAGCAAAGAAATTTATCAGACTTGCAGAAAGCTATTCCAACTTTGAAGAACTTACCCCAACCATTATCAATGAGTTTATCAGTAAAATCGTAGTGCATGAAAGAGATGTAAAAAGAGCAAGATATGTTGTTCAGCGAATAGAAGTTTATTTTAACTATATCGGAAAATTTGAAAATGAACTTACAAAACAGATAGAGCCGACAGAACAAGAAATGCTACAAATGAGAGAAGAAATAGAAGAAGCAAAGAAAGAAAAAGCACGAGCATATCGTAGAGCATATTACAAAGAATACCGAGCTAATAATCTTGAAAAGTGCCGAGAGTATGAAAAATTAAAAGCAAGAGAATATAGAGCAAAAAAGAAATTGCAAGCAACAACCTAAAATTAAATATCAACCAATCGCAAAAGAGGTTTCCTAATCACAGGAAATCTTTTTTTGTGCAAGTCGAAAGGAGGAACTAAATGGCAGAAAATGAGAAAACAGATATTAAAGAAATACAGACAGAAGAACATCAAAAGCCTGATGGCATTCTTACAAAAAAGATAAATGGAAAGACCTTTGTAACAGAGATATATTTTGATAAAAAGAGTAAGGAAACATTTCAAGATAAAATGTTCAAAGTTATACATTCAAAGGGTAAATAGTAGTGAGTAGAGAAATATGACAGTAGAAAAATATCGAAAAAAATGCTATAATATTAGTCAATATAGATAAACAAATTTGAAGTTGAAGAGGAGAAACTTTCCCATGAAGAAAGAAATCAAAACAATAGAGAAAGATGGATATAACGGCGTATACTGGCCGAATCCGAACGGCAGTAAATATTGCATGATTGCCATGCTTGGTGATGATACAAAAGACATGATGGCAAAGGGTGGCGTCAAATGGCTTCAAAAGAAAGGTCTGAACGTCCTCACAATGTCACCGGCCCCAAAAGATTACGGTCACCATAACTATCCACTCGAACGTTTTGAGAAGGCACTTGCATTTCTGAAGACGATGGGCAATGAAGAAATCGGTATTATGGGTGCCTCGACAACTGGTATGCTTGCGCTTGTCGCAGCGTCATACTTTTCGGAAATAACGCTTACGATAGCCATTTCTCCTTCTGATTTTGTGATGGAAGGTTTTTATCAGGATGGGAAAGACGGGGCTCACGAACGTCCGGGAGACGGAGAGTCATCTGTTTCATATCACGGTAAGCCGCTTCCTTATCTGCCCTATGCGTATCGCCATCCGGAATACTGGCAGAAAATATCTGAGGAAACCAAACGGCGTGGCGCGATGGTTGCCAGTCGCGATTTGTTCGATGAATCGGAGAAAAGGCATCCCGTGCAGGAAGCCGAGAAAATAAAGGTGGAGAATATAAAGGGTCGCATTCTGCTGATTGGTGCGGAGGATGATGTACTTTGGGATACCTGTAAATACATTCGTAGAATGGAAAACAGGCTGAAAGAAAGGGACGCGGATAACAGTGTAGTTCTCATGACCTATGAACATGGAACGCATTTTATTTTTCCGCAGACCATGTTAACAGGCATTCTTCCTGTGGGTTCCGGGCTGTTTATCAGCATGGCTTTTAAGGAGGCAAAGCAGTATCCTAAAGAGTGTAAGCAGACGAGGATTGAAGTTGATGAGCGCTTATCGGAGGAACTAAAGCAGTGGATAAATTCGGCTCGATAAATCCCAGTTTGTAGAACTAACAACTTAATAAAAATTACCACAGGAACAGTAAATCAAAAAAGGTTTACTGTTTTTCTTTACTCAAAATTAGAAAGGGAGGAAACGAGAAAATGAAAAACATTGAAGAAAAAATCTTAATGGCAGATGAAGAAATCAAGCAGTTACAAAACAAAAGGAAAAAGCTCATCAGTCAGCAGAAACAGGAAGAACGAAAAAAGAGAGATAAAAGAATATATGAAAAAGGAGCAGTCTTTGAAAGTATCTTTACAGAAAGTAAAAATCTAACCAAAGATGAATTTTATCAGCTAATAACAAGTCAAAGAAATAAAGATGAAATCAATCTTAAAAATCATAGAGAGTAGAGAAATTGCAACAAGAAAACAGAGAACTATCACAGGAAAGAAGCAAGAATTAGACCTGTACAAATTGGCTAAAAAAATGGTATAATATTACAAACATCGAGTAAAACAAATTAGAATTTGTAGAGGTGAGAAAAATGTAATGGCAACACATCCAACTTAAATCGAAATAGTATAAAATTACGAGGAGATTATAAGATGAACAATTATATAAAATTAAATGAAGATAGATGGAATAATGTAAAAAATGACTATACTGAACCATTGACACATGAAGAATTAGAAGAAGTTAGAAATAATTCAATTTCTGTTGCATTAACTGTTGGGAAAAAAGTTCCGAAAGAATGGTTTGAAAAAGCCAACGGAAAAAAGATATTAGGTTTAGCTTGTGGTGGTGGACAGCAGGGTCCGGTTTTTGCTATAAAAGGTTATGATGTAACCATAATGGATTTTTCTAAATCACAATTACAAAGAGATGATATGGTTGCTAAAAGAGAAGACTTAAAAATCAATACAGTTCAAGGCGATATGACAAAACCATTTCCATTTGAAAATGAAACTTTTGATATTATTTTTAATCCGGTTTCAAATGTATATATAGAAGATTTAGAAAACATGTATAAAGAAGCCTCTCGAGTATTGAAAAAGGGTGGACTGTTAATGGTCGGATTTATGAATCCTTGGATATACATGTATGATGCTGACATTGTATGGGACAAACCCGATGAGGAATTACTTTTAAAGTTTTCAATACCTTTTAATTCAAAAGAGCTTGAAGAGGAAGGCAAAATAACCATAAATCCGGAATATGGATATGAATTTAGCCATACCTTAGAAACTCAGATTAGAGGACAACTTAAAAATGGTCTCGCTATGATAGATTTTTATGAATCATGTGATAAAAGACATAGATTATCATGTTATGGAAATGACTATATAGCTACACTCTGCATTAAACTATAATATTAAGGAAGACGCAGGCCAAGAAGATTGAGAAAAAGAATCCCCATCATTACCATTTCTGTCCGGCTTGTTGAAATGCTCTTGATGTGGCAAAGGGATGTATGGCAATGTAGGCAGAAATATTTTTATCTTATTAAAAAAACGGGTATCTATCCGTTCAATCTAAAATAAAACCGTAGACACACAAAGGGGAGATGGGGTACAATTCGTCACTCCATCATCCCCTGCGAATTGTGCGTTACATTTAAAAAGCATTTCTAAAAATCCTACAAGTTTTTTATAGCGCTCAAATAGCGTTTACCCTGCAAAAATAACTACAGCCAAAATAATCAGAATAACAATATTTATAAACACAATAAAGGGAATAACTTCGTTTAGTCTTTTTTTATTTTCTTTTACCAAGAGGATTGAAACTGCAATCATCGTAAAAATTACATAGACTGCTATTACAAGTTTTTCGGTTTGCTTGGATATTTGAAAAAATTGAAAAAAAAGGCCTACTGCCAAGGAAAGGACTGAAATAAAATAAAGGTAAAACCCTACATGTTTGCCTATGGAAGAGGCATTGTATTCTTCTTTTTCCTCTTTGCTCATCATATTATAACCTGCAATCAAAAAATAGAATTTAAACTTATGAATTAAAATACCGAAAACCGCAAGCACTGCTGCAATTATATAAAAAGTTATCATTCCTTCCTCCAAAAACGTTTTTACTTTTAAATTATAGCATGATAGGTTCTTGTTGTAAACTATAAGCCTGCATTAAAGAATCTTTGCTCTCCTTGCGGTTTATTTCAATTCAATTTTATCTTAAATCATTTTTATTTTTCTATTTACTTTTTTCTACCTTTATGATAAAATTCAAAATTAAGTGCCTGCGGATAAATCCGCAAATGAGTTAAACATTATTTACTTTTATGGAGCGTTTTATGAGTAAAAAAGACAAGCCTAAAAAAATCTTGTATGCAGTCGATTATAAGCCGAAAAGAAAGAGCCCCTTTCTTTTGGAATTTGCCAACCATCTAAACCGAACAAAACCCGGTTCCAAAAGGTCAATTACCTACGATGACCCCGAATACTATGTTATGGAAAACATCGTTACCGACGAAATGGCAAAGGTCGGTATGTTTTTAAAAATCAGAACACCTCTAAGTGCTCAAGATATATCTCCCCTATGCGGAAAAACCGTGGAGGAAACCGAGAAGATTCTTTGGGATTTGGCCTATGTAGGCTGCTGTATTACAAATACCATTGACGGAGTAAATAAGTACTGGACCGAAATATGGGTTCCCGGCATTATGGAAATGATAAACAACAACAAGGAGCTGACCTCAAAGCATCCCGAAATAACCATAGCCTTCGATGCCTACGGAAAAAAGAAAGGAGAAATAGCTCCCGGTATCTTGCCCATGGGTGTTTCCCCGATGAGGGTTATTCCTATCGAAAGTGCAATCGAAAGCGATACCCATCATGCAAGTTACGAAGAAATTTCTCATTACCTAAACCAGCACACTCTTTTTAGTGTTTCAGATTGTTCTTGCCGAACGGTGCGCGAAAAGATGGGAGAAGGCTGCGGACATCTAAAAGAAGATATGTGTATCCAGATGGGACACGCCGCCGAGTATTATATAAAGACCGGAAGAGCGAGGCAGATTACGCGTGAAGAAGCCTTTGAAATTATAAAAAGAGCTGAAGAAAACGGGCTCATGCACGATATTCCGAACCTTGACGGAGAGGGTAAAACTCATGCCATCTGTAACTGCTGCGGATGCGGCTGTCTTGCTATCCGAAATGCAATTATGTACAGAAACACGGATTTTTCACGCTCAAATTATATCTCCGTAATTGACGAAGAAAAATGTGTAGCCTGCGGCGAATGTGTAGAGCATTGCCCTTCAAATGCCCTAAGGCTGGGACAAAAAATCTGCTCGTCAAAACCTATCCCCGAAGAAAAAACCGTAAAAACTCCCAGAGACCATCGATGGGGGCCTGAAGACTGGAATCCAGATTACCGTACAAACAGACAGGTTGTAGTAAAAACCGGAACCAGCCCCTGTAAGGCAAACTGCCCCGCCCACATAGGAGTTCAAGGTTATATCAAACTTGCGGCTCAGGGAAAATACAGGGAAGCCTTGGAGCTTATAAAACTTGAAAACCCCTTCCCGGCAGTCTGCGGTCATGTATGTCCCCGTTA
The DNA here is from genome assembly GCF_000008185.1 of Treponema denticola ATCC 35405. NCBI lineage: Bacteria > Pseudomonadati > Spirochaetota > Spirochaetia > Treponematales > Treponemataceae > Treponema > Treponema denticola. The sequence goes on along the minus strand of NC_002967.9, from coordinate 2,199,672 downwards.
TTGCGAGCAGGGCTGCTCAAGGCTGGGGCTTGATGAAGCCGTTGCCGTCGACGATATAAAAAAATTTATAGCAGAGCAGGATCTTAATTCCGAGCACCGCTATGTTCCTAAAAAGAAAAGATACTATCACGATAAAAAAATCGCCATTATAGGAGGCGGCCCCGCAGGTCTTTCCTGTGCCTATTATCTTGCAATAGATAATTACGATGTAACCGTCTTCGAAAAAGAAAAATCCTTGGGCGGAATGTTAAAATTCGGTATTCCCTCATTTAGGCTCGAAAAAAATGTTCTTGATGCCGAAATAGATGTTTTAAAAGAACTGGGCGTAAACTTTAAAACCGGAGTCGAGGTAGGAAAAGATGTAAGCCTTGATGAACTTAGAGCTCAGGGCTTTAAGGCCTTTTACCTTGCAATCGGGGCTCAAAAGGGAAGGCTTTTAGGCATTGAAGGCGAAGATGCGGCAGGCGTAATTACCGGTGTGGACTTTTTAAGGGAAGAAAACTTAAATGAAAGCAAAAGCCTTTCAGGCAAGGTAATCGTTATCGGGGGCGGAAATGTCGCCATTGATGTAGCCAGAATGGCAGTCCGTGCAGGCGGCGAAGAAGTTTCCATGTTCTGTCTTGAAAAAAGAGAAGAAATGCCTGCCCTTCCTGAAGAAATCCATGAAGCCGAAGAAGAAGGTATAAAGATTACAAACTCATGGGGCCCCAAACGCATTCTTGTTACGAACGGAAAAGTGAGCGGAGTCGAATTTAAAAAATGCCTTTCCGTTTTTGATAAGGACGGAAGGTTCAGCCCAAGCTATGACGAAAACGACACTATGACTGTAGAATGTAGTTTCGTTATAACCTCTGTAGGTCAGGCCATAGATCTAGGTTCTATCTTAGAAGGTTCCGCTTGCGAAATAAACAGAAATCAAACCGTAAAGGCAGACCCAATCACCTATCAAAGTGCTCAAAAAGATATCTTTGTAGGAGGCGATGTATTGACAGGCCCTAAATTTGCCATAGATGCCATCGCCCAAGGAAAAGAAGGGGCCATCTCGATTCACCGTTTTGTACATCCGGGACAAAGTTTGGTTATGGGCAGAACAAGGCGGGATTATAAACCCCTCGATCGTGAAAATTTGGAGCTTGCAGGCTTTGACAGACTGCCCCGCCAAAGAGCGGAAGAACCTTCCGGCGAAGAAGGAAAAAAGACATTTAGGGATTTACGCAAAACATTAACCGAAGAACAGGTAAAGGCTGAAACCGAGCGCTGCTTAAAATGCGGAGCCGTAAAGGTTGACGAATACATGTGCATAGGCTGCGGAATGTGTACGACCCGCTGCCGTTTCGGAGCTATCAGCTTAAAGCGTGTTTATGATGCTCACCCAAGCACCCTCGAAAAGCTTAAAGGTGTGGTTATAAGAAACATGGTAAAGAGGGAAGGCAAGATTTTGTTTAACAAGATTTTTAAGTCTTCTCCCAAGAATAAATAGAAAACCGGATTTAAGTTTATGCACGAATTAAGTTTGGTCATGGAAGTTGTACGCAGGGTTGATGCAATCGCTAAGTCCAATAATGTCAGCGAGGTCGACACAATAGTTTTACAGATCGGCGAAATTGCAACCGTTGTGCCTCATTTTGTTCAAGCCTGCTATCCTGCTGCCATAGACGGAACATGGATGGCAGATACAAAGCTGAAAATCGAAATGGTAAAGGCTTCAGTCCGATGCAATAATTGTAACAAAGTTTTTGACCCGATAGAATATCACGGCGTATGCCCGGCCTGTTCTTGTGATGAACATGAGATTCTTACAGGACGGGAATTTGTAATAAAAGAAATTGTGTGTTATTAAGTTTTTATTTTTCAAAAGGAAAATATGATGCAAGAGTTTAAGATTATCGAAATTAAAGAAGGTGTTTACGAAACAAATAATGCCCATGCAGAAAAGCTGCGTAAGAAGTTAAAAGAAGAAAAAAAGTTTCTTTTAAATTTGATGTCATCTCCGGGTTCGGGAAAGACGACCTTGCTGAAAGCAAGCATTGAGGCACTAAAAAAAGATTTTAGAATCGGTGTTATGGAAGCCGACCTTGATTCGGCCGTAGATGCCGAAACCATTTCACAAACAGGAGCAAAGGTAATTCAGCTCCATACGGGCGGAATGTGTCACTTGGATGCCGATATGACGGAACAAGGTTTGGAAGCTCTCGGGATTGCCGACCTTGATCTTATCTTCCTTGAAAATATAGGTAACCTGATTTGTCCCGCAGAATTCGATACGGGAGCCTTAAAGAATGTGATGATTTTAAGCGTTCCCGAAGGAGACGATAAGCCCTTAAAATATCCTCCGATGTTTCAAGTTTGCGATGTTCTTTTAATTACAAAAATGGACGCCTCAAGCTTTTTTAATTTTAGTCTTGAAAAATGTACAGGATACGTAAAAAAGCTCAATCCTAATATAAAGATTTTCCCCGTTTCCGCATTAAAAGGGGACGGAATGGAAGCTTGGATTGAATGGCTGCGTTCTGCCGTAAAAGGGATTTAAGTTTATCATGTTTTTTGATAAGCGTTTTCTTTTGAAACTTTTTGACTTTATTGTACTTTATATCTATATATGGTATAAATAAATAGGAGAAGTGAAAATGAAATATATTAAAACAATTATGTTTGTGTTGATTGCAGGTCTTGTTTTGACGGCATGTGCTCCAAAAGCCGATGTCTTTGTTCAGGCATCGGGAGATGTTGTCGTAACCTTGGATATCCAAACAGGGAAAACAATAGATGCCCTCCTCGAAAATGCGGCTCAGTTTACCGAAGAAGAAAAGGCTAAAAGCCCTTCTATCTTTAATATCGAAGAAATAAAACAGCAGCTTGAATCTAAAGGGATAAAAGTTCTAAACATGACTACCAATTCGATAGCGGGTATAAATGCAAAAATAAAAATCATGAATAAGGACATGGATAGTGAAAGCTCTTTTGTAAAAACCGATATGAAGACAGGTCTTTTGTCCTTGAGTATAGGCCCCGACAATATAAAAGAATTTGTAAATTTACTTTCCGAGGACGACAGGGAATATATCGAGCTTTTAATGGCTCCGGCCATAACGGGTGAGCCTATAGGAACTGCGGAATATGAAGAGCTTATTAAGGCTGCCTATGGAGACAAGCTGGTCTCCGATCTAAAGAAATCGAAGTTTCATGTTTCTATTACCTGCCCTAAAAAAATTAAAAGCATCAAGATTACTCCTTTCGGCCATTCTTCTAAAGACGGAAATAAGGGAACCGTGGATATTCCCCTATCCGAGTTACTTTGTGTAAGAGACCCCATCTTCGTTGAGGTCAAATTCTAAGTCAAGGTTAAATTCTAACTTTTTGGAGGTGTTTATGTATTTCGATTATTATTATTTGGTTTTGGTTGTTCCGACTCTGCTGTTGTCATTGTATGCACAATTTAAGGTAAAGTCTGCCTTTTCAAAATATTCCCAAGTGCAGACCATGAGGAAGATATCGGGTAAGGAAGCTGCCGCTCTTCTGCTTAGATCAAATTCCATTTCTAATGTAAGCATCCAAAGAATCGGGGGGAGTTTAAGCGACCACTATGATCCATCTCATAAAGTTTTACGCCTTTCTGAACCAGTATACGATAAGACCTCGATAGCAGCCGTAGGAGTCGCTGCCCACGAAACCGGCCACGCCATTCAGGATAAGGAAAAATACGCACCCTTGGTCTTACGCAGCACCTTGGTGCCGGTTGCAAACATAGGTTCGACTGCAGGCCCTTATTTAGCTCTTGCAGGTATTATCTTTAGAATGAATTTGCTTCTCAACATAGGCATTATTCTTTTTGCCTGTGCTGTTTTATTCTATCTTATAACTCTTCCTGTTGAAATCGACGCTTCAAGGCGTGCCCTAAAAGTCTTGGAACACAATGCCGTTTTAAACCAAGAAGAACTTAAGGGTGCAAAAAAAGTTTTATCGGCTGCCGCCCTAACATACGTGGCCTCAGCCCTCACAGCTATGGCAAACTTATTGCGCTTAATTTTAATTTCGCGGGATAGAAGATAAGCTTAATTCTTTTGAATAAGAGAAAAATATATGGGCCCGGCTCCCTCCGCCTTATCGGGAAGAAAGCGGAATCCGTATCTTGTCTTTTCGGGGGAAATGGGGCCAAGGCCATCGAGCTTTTCTTCAAGCCTTACTTTTTCTTTATACTTTTTTATGAGCTTTTCAATTAAAAAATCGTTTTCTTCATCGGCGAGGGCACAGGTCGAATAAACTAAAAACCCCTTAGGTTTAAGGAGCAAAAAGGCCGCAGATAAAAGAGCCCACTGTCTTTGGCTTAAATTTTTTATGCGGGCTTCAGTCCACTGTTTCAGGTATTTTTCGTTTTGGAGAACATGCCTCTCGGAAGAGCAGGGAGCATCCAGTAAAATTCTATCATAAAGTTCTTGGCCGTAGCGGGGCATTCGGGAAGCATCATAGGAAGAAACCCTTATCCGTTTTCGAGTTTCTTCACTTAAGTGTTCATCAAGAACCCTTATAAGCCTGTTCCGCCTATCGGCAGAAAGTTCGTTTGCCTGTATTTCGGCATTCTCTTTAATCCTGCTTAAAAGGACTAAGGTTTTCCCTCCGGGGGCGGCACACATGTCAAGGCAGCTCCCTTCTTCAAGGACGGGCATGGCTCTTGCCGCCTGAATGCTTGCATAATCCAAATAGTAGTTTTGTATGAGGTTTTCGCTGTAGGCTTCAGGTTTTCTTTCTTCTAAAAGGGCGGCTTTTAAGCTCTGCCATCTTTCCCCAAAAATCGAAAGATAATAGCTTTCAAAGCCTTCAGCTCCGCTTAATTTTTGCTTTTTCATAGCCGCTTATTCTAAGAAGGTTTTCCGATAAATCAATCTATAAATCAACCTAGTTCAAACTCAGGATGCTTTGCGTAAAAGTCTTCAGGGATAATATCCATTAAGATTATGTCGTGCATTTTACGGTTACGGATTAGAGCTCCTCTCCTTGCGCCTACTTTTTTAAAGCCAACCTTTTCATAAGCCTTAACAGCTCTTTCATTATAAGAATATACGTTTAAGATTATGTTGTGTAAGTTTAGTTTTTGATAGGCATAGTTTATGAGAAGGCACATAGCCTCGGTACCGTATCCCTTTGACCAGTAGGCCTTGTTACCTATAAAGATACCGAGCTCAGCCGTTCTATTTATATGATTGATACTCATAAGCCCCATATTTCCTATAAGCTCATCGGTTTCGGAATCTACTATTGCGTAATTATGCTCTTTTGAAATTCTGTCGATTATAATGCGCTCGGCTTCAAGGCTTATAATCGAAGAAGCAAAGTTAAGATATTCAGCCACTTCCTGATCGTTTGCCCAGACTGTGTATTTTTCCGCATCTTCAATTCTCATTGGGGCAAGATAACATTTTTTTCCGATAAGTTTTTTGATGTACATAATTTCTCCAATTTTTTGAATTATATTTGAAAAAAGTAGAGTTGTCAATAGAATTTGTTTTATGCCTACTATTATGTTATACTGTTTTTATGAGTACTACAAGAAAAACGCACTATTAAAGATTGGCTGATTGATAAATAAACCGCAGAGAGAGTTGAGCTTCCGCACAACTTGGTAAATAGTGCAAATAAATTTGAGGATGCCGTAGTATTATTATCCTTAAAATTCTCTTGTGCTCTTTGCGTCCGCTGCGGTTTATTTAATTGACATTTGAATTTAGTGTTTGACCTTTGTCTTATTTTATTCCGGAATTTTTAAAATGTTTTCCTAATATTTTGGAGCCTATAAGAACTCCTGCAAAGCCCAAGACAAATGTCGCAATTAGGATGATGACGCCGAGGTATCCTGCGCTTGCTGCAATGCTTTGTTCCACCTGAGCTTCATTCATCTGCATTCTTTCAAAGCAGAATTTTTTATAATGCTCTACAAAGAAAAGGACCGGAATAACGCCTCCTGAAGCACTTCCCAAGCATATAAAGCCGCTTGCAATGGCTATCGTATACTTGTTCTTATACTTTGAGGTATTGGCTGCTATGTCGCCCAGTAAGGCGCCGATAAACATACCTATCAACCATGGAAGATATCCCATTCCTAAAATCAAAACAATCATAATGAGCAAGAGCTGGCTGATCGTAAAGACACCGAATTTGGGGACCTTGATAGCCAAAAACAAATAAATTGTTCCGACGACAAGCCCGGTGATGGCAGGCGAAAAGGCATGTAAAAAGGGATTTATTGCCGCAGTAACAAAACCTATGACCATAAAAACCGCAATATAAACTACGGTCATTATTCCGATAAAAACAAAATCCTTTGTTTTAAATTTGTTTGACTTTTCCATAAAGTCCTCCATAATCTTATAAATATGTGGAAAAAATACTTTCCAGTTTTTTATCGTTTTTTTCAAGCCTTGAATCTAAGGCTATTTTTTTATCCTTTAAAAGAATCAGCCTGTTGCATATCTTCGAGATAAATTCAAAATCATGGGTTATTATAAGCACTGCCGAAGTCTCGGCTATCTCTTCGATAAGTTCTCCTACCCTGACCATATTTCCGTAATCCAAGCCGCTTGTCGGTTCATCGAGAATTGTAAGCGGGCAGCCTCGAACATAGGTGGCCGCTATTATAAGCCTCTGTTTTTGTCCCATCGAAAGAGAAAAGGGATGCTCATCTTTATAATCGTAAAGGTTGAGTTTCTTTAAGGCTTTTTCTATTTTTTCGTTTACGTTTTCAAGCTGTTTGTTTCCTATCAAAAGCTCGGAAAAAACATCGGCACCGAAAAGCTGATATTCAACATCTTGAAGAACAAAATTTGTGCGGCTCACTCTTTCCTTTTCGTTTAAAATTTTTTCTCCGAATTTAATGCTTCCGGCAGATTGGCGGTAAATACCCGATATGATTTTTGCGAGAGTTGTTTTTCCCGCTCCGTTTTTTCCGGTAAGGGCGGCAATGTCGTTTTTGTAAAGGTCTAAATTAACCGAGTTTAAAATTTCGGTTCCGTCCTTAAACGAAAACGAAATATCCGAAAGGCTGCATATTTTTTCGGCTTCCGTATCGGAGTTAAATTTATTATGTACAGGGCCGATGGGTTCCGCTTCATTTTCATTTGTAAAAAGATGTAAACTTCTTAAACCTTTAGAATTTAACTCCGTATTTGTAAGGGCTAAAAATTCTTCACGAGTGTATTCGTTTTGTATACTTCCTTCATTTATATAGATAACTCTGTCAAAAAGATCTTTTAGATAATGAAGGCGGTGCTCCGCTATGATTACGGTAAAACCTCTTTGTTTTAAAATTTTTAAAATATCGGCCAGGATAAGGATAGAGTTAAAATCCAGATTGGACGAGGGTTCATCAAGGACTATAATCTTAGGCCTCAAGGTTAAAATCGAGGCAATGGCTATTTTTTGTTTTTGCCCGTTCGAGAGGCTCTCAAGTTTTTCGGTTAAAAGATTTTCGATATGTAAAATGGAACAAACTTCGGCAATCCTTTCTATAATTTCATCGCGGGAAATTCCGTAGTTTTCGCAAGGAAAGCTGAGTTCCGAAATTACGTCATCGGTAAAAAACTGACTCTTGGGAGACTGAAAAACCGAGCCTATGTCTTTTGAAATTTCATCTATGCTGAAATTCGAAATATCTTTTTCATTGATAAAAACGGAACCTGAAAATTCTCCTTCGTAAAACCGAGGAATAAGGCCATTGATGCATTTTGTCAGCGTAGATTTTCCGCAGCCGCTTATGCCCGTAACAAGTAAGAATTCTCCTTTTTTGATATTAAGAGAAGTCTTTTTTAAATTTGCTCTTCCGTCTTTTGAGGATTCATATATAAAAGAAACATCTTTTAATTCTACTGCCGTATTCATTTTATCGTCCTTTAAAAGAGCCTCATAAATACGGAATCGAAGTCGAATATGATTGCGGCACCGACAACAAAAATGGATGATAGGGCAAAGACATAATCTATTATTCCGAATTTGATTTTAAAAAGCTCTGCTGCAGTTTTTGGGGATTCTGCTCCTTTTACGAGGGCCGCAGCAGTCATGTCGTCTGCAAGCGAGGTTGCTCTAAAAAGAACCGGAACGAGGGCGTACTCCAGACTTTGAATCGGATGAAAAAAGATATTTTTTGTTCCTATTTCGATTCCTCTCATTTTCATGCTGTTTGTGATTATGGTCATCTCTTTTTTTATGGTAGGCAAAAAACGTACAGCAACCGTAAAGCCGAGCATTATTCCCTTTGGGAGCTTCATTTTGTTTAGAGAGCTTACGAGGCTTTTTGTATCTACCTTGTTAAAAATTACCATTGCCGCCATAAGGAAGGGTAAAAATTTTTGCACACCCATGGCAATAAGAGAAACGGAGTTAATCAAAAACTGTATGGGAAGGCCGAACAGGGCTTTTATCCCAAAAGGAAGAGCGAGTGCTAAAAAGAATATGAAGATATATTTTACTGCCTTTTTGTACATCTTAAAAAGGCATACAATGCCCAAAGACACCAAAAAAATAAAAATATTTGCAGAAATAGACGAAGAAATCGTAGTTATGAGTGAAAGCATAATGTTCAAAAACACTATTGTTCTCGGATCCAAGATAGTCCGTTTTTTTGAAGTGTAGACTCTTATTTGCTCTGCCAGAGCTGTAAACTCGTTTGATTTTTCGGTATAAAAGATTCCGCTTTTTATTTCCGAATTTAAGCATACCGTATTGTTAGACATGGGCGACATATTAACCGAAAATTACAACTTTGTCAATATAGTTTTTCGTCGTCCTAGCCTTGACTATTTTTTTTATTTTCGATATAATGAACCCTAAATTTTATTATATCGCACCGATAGGAAAGGGTGCAGAAGGAGAATCGTTGGCTGAAGTAAAAGGTTTGCGGATAAATGATCAAATCCGCGTGAGAGAGGTTAGGTTAATCGGGGTTAATGGAGAACAAGCGGGTATTGTTCCCACTATTGAGGCTGTAAAAATGGCCGCAGAAGCCGGACTTGACCTTGTTGAAGTTGCACCTACCGCGAAGCCTCCGGTTTGCAAAATAATAGATTACGGTAAATATCGATTTCAAATGGAGAAAAAGCTCCGTGACTCCAAGAAAAATCAAAAGCAGCAGATGATGAGAGAAATCAGAATGCAGCCTAAGATACACGACCATGATCTTGAGTTTAAATCCTCGCATATTAAAAAATTTCTTGACGGCGGCGATAAAGTAAAGGTAACCGTGCGTTTTTGGGGACGCGAACTTGCTCATACTGAGCTCGGTTATGAAGTTTTAAACAAGGTTTTGGAAAAACTGGGGGGTGAAGAAGCCTGTACCCTCGAGAAAAAACCTGCTATGGAAGGACGGACAATGTCTATGACATTGAGTCCAAAACAAAAAAAATAAGCTTATAATAAATTTTGGAGGTACTTATGCCTAAGATGAAGAGTAAAAGAGCTGCTAAAAAAAGATTTTCTATTACTGCAAGCGGTAAGGTAAAATACAAGCAGATGAACAAGGGTCATATTATGACTAAAAAATCTCAAAAACGGGTACGCCGTCTTAAGAAATCGGCCATTCTTTCAGAGGCTGACAGCATGAAGATGCGCAAGCAGCTATTACCCTACGGTTAATTTATTTGAAATAGAAGTCAGGAGTTTATAATGTCAAGATCAACAAGTAGTGATAGAAGAATTACAAGAAGAAAAGCTATATTAAAGCAAGCCAAGGGCTTTAGAGGCCGCCGCGGTACCAACTTTAAGGCTGCCCGCGATGCAGTTCGAAAGGCCTTGCTTCACAGCTATGTAGGACGAAAAGATAAAAAAAGCGATATGAGGCAGATATGGATTACCCGTATCAATGCAGCCGTTAGAGCTGAGGGTATTACCTATTCACGCTTTATTGCCGGAATGAACAAGGCCGGAATCCAATTAAACAGAAAGGCCCTTTCAAACATGGCTATCGAAGATCCTACCGCTTTTAAGGCTGTAGTGGAAGCTTCAAAAAAGGCCTTAGGAGTCTGATATGCTCAATCTCGATCAGGTAAGGCTCCTTGAAAACAAGGTAGAAAGGGCTGTACAGATGATAAAAAGCCTTCATACCGAAAAAGATGCTCTAAAAAAGGAAATTGAAGCTAGAGATAGACGAATTTCCGAGTTGGAGAAGCTTATAATAGTTTTTAAGGATGACCAATCTAAGATCGAGGAAGGAATAATCAACGCACTTAACCAATTAAGTGCGTTTGAGGATGCCTCTTATACAAAAAAACACGAAACGAGGCCTTCGGCCTCTGAATTTGAAACCGCAGCCCCTGTTTCAGCCGGATCTAAACCGGAGCCTTTTTCTACGCCTTCTACTAAAACCTCTTCACAACAAGCTCCCGCTGCAGATCCTGTTTCGGAAGAACCCGTTTCTAGTAATCTTCAAAAAGACCTTGATGATGTACTGGGACAATCCTCCGATGCAAGTAAACAGATGGATATATTTTAGGTAAAATGAGCAAAGGACAATTAAATATCGACGTATTGGGAACTTCCTTTGCCATTCAAGCCAATGAAACCGATGAATATCTAAGCCGAATTTACAATCACTATCTAAATGTTTTAGATCAAGTGAAGCAAACTTCTAAGGTTTCCGATCCTTTAAAACTTGCCATTCTTACAGGTATTTTGGTTACCGATGAGCTATACAAGGAAGAATTTTCAGGGCAAAATTCACAAGAGCTTATCCAAAAGGCTTGTGACATGGAAAAATCCGCTATGAGGATGATCGAAAAAATCAATGAGGTAATATGAAAATCTGGGTAGATGCCGACTCGTGCCCTGTAAGAATAAGACAAATTACGGCCAAGGCCGGAGAACGTCTAAAACTGCCTGTAATCTTTGCGGCAAACAGGGAAATACCCGTACCTAAGGGTGCAAGCATGGTTGTTACCGAAAACACGGAGCAGGCTGCCGACCTATATATAACCGAAAACTCGGTTGAGGGCGATTTGGCTATAACTAGGGATATTCCCTTGGCAAAGCTTTTGGTAGATAAGGGGCTTTATGTGATAAATGACAGGGGGACGATTTTTACCCGCGACAACATAAATACCTATCTATCTGCAAGGAATTTTATGTATGAGCTGCAGGCCAACGGCCTCGCTCCCGAAAAAACAAACTCTTTCGGCAAAAAAGAGATTCAAAAATTTTCAAATCTTTTGGACAGCCTTTTAGCTAAGGCCTTAAAACAAAGGCATCTTGATTCAAGGTTTTAAGTCCTTATTGTACTTTTAGGGAGAAAATGATATTATAAGCAAATGAAAAATAAATTTATTTTGATGTTCATGCTTTGTCTTATTTTTATAAGCTGTAAACAAGATCCTGATCTTTATTTATATGATGACATGGATAACTTAAAAGACGAGCAAAAAACTCTTATTGAAGTATTAAAAAAGACGGAAAGTAAGGAAATGAGCTTTGCCGTTAAGGATAGAATAGCAAAAAATCTCAAGGTTAAAAAGAAAAATAAACTTTTGATTGTCTTTTTAAGTTCTCTTGTAGAAAACGATCCTGATGACACTTATAAAGGTTATTGGCTTTTAATGCTGGCAAACGAATATATGGAACAAAAAATGAATGAGCCGGCTGCCTATTTTTTTGAAAGGGTTATAAAACTTGATAAGGATATGGAAATTTCGGGAAAGTCGATTCAATATTTAAGTTTAAAAAATTTGATAAATATAACGAATGATCCTAAACGCCTTGTAGAGTACTATTCTCTTTTGCTTTCCAACTTTTATGACAGCATTGATCCTGCTTATTCCTATTTTATGCTTGCACAAAATTACGAAAAGCTCGGAGAATGGAATTTGGCCATTCAAAGCTATTCAAAATTTATAGGCCTCGGCCGTTTTGATTTGATTATCCCGGGCATCCCGGATAATTACGGCTATGCCCGAAAAATCGTAGACTACAGCTCTTCAACAAAGAGCTGGACAATGGAAAGCCTTGATGAGCTTTTGTCCGTTATTAAATCGGCAATTCAGAGGAAGGACTATGATACCTTGGAGCGTTACCGTTCAAAGGTAAACTTTTTTTCTATGGCGTGGAAACAGGAGCTTTCCGATATTTACGGTTCTCCCGATTTTTCTTTAAGAAATTTTATGTACGGAACTTATATAAAAATAGAGCCTGAAATTGATCCTTCTTCTACACCCCACGAGGCCTATCTTAAAACTTCGGGCTGGAATCAATATTCAAGAATATGGTACCTGTACTTTAGAAAAGTAAACTTCCCGGCAGATCCCGAAATTCACGGAAGATGGGAGTGGGCAGGTATTTACTACGGAGAAAAAATTTAGTGAAGACTCGGCTTTTTTTTATAGTCTTTGTTTTTTTAGGTTTTGATTTAATTCACTCAGCCTCTTTAAATTTTACAAAGGACGAATCCGTAAAACTTAGGCAGCTTAATAAATCGAATCTCTCTTATAACCGCCAAAAATCGCTTCACGGCACGGTTATTGTGTCTTCAAAATATCCTCTAATTGAAAAATTTAGAAATCAGTATCTGAATGAAAATGGTTTAAGGTATTTGGAAGCGATTATGAAAAGGTCGAGCCCTTACCGCAATTTTATTATTGAAGAATTACGCAGGGAAAATCTTCCTCCCGAACTATTATTTTTACCGGTTATAGAGTCGGGTTTTTCGCCTAAGGCTGTGTCAAAATCGGGGGCTGTAGGTATTTGGCAATTTATGCGGAACAGTATAGGCGGCTATGATATTCATATCGATGAATGGATTGATGAAAGGCGGGATCCATGGAAGACCAGCACTGCAGCAGTAAAAAAGCTTAGATGGAATTATAATTATTATAATGACTGGTATTTGGCTCTTGCAGCTTATAATTGCGGGGTAGGGGCTTTGGATAAGGCTATAAAGAGGGCTGGAAGCCGAAACTATTGGTATCTGGCCGAAAAAAAATTCTTAAAGACGGAAACCTCTCTCTATGTTGCCAAATTCTTAGCTATTGCGGAAATTCTTATGAATAGCGAAAAATACGGTATTGATTGGGGAGATGCTCTTGATTATGAAGCCACAGAGATTATCCCGATAAAACGCTCTATTGATGTTATTTTGCTTGCTGAAAAAGTTAAGGCTGATACGGACCTTTTTTCGGCTCTTAATCCTTCTTTGAAATTTAATATTACTCCGCCTAATCTAAAATATAATTTGCGTATTCCCTTGGAATATAAAGAGGCTGTCCAAGATTTGCTTGAAAAAAACACCCTTCTTATAAAATATTACAGTTATAAGATAAGATCCGGCGATACTCTTTATGCCTTGTCAAAACACTATGGCGTAAGCATCAAGTCGATTATGAACTATAATCCCGGCATTAATGCTTCCGCTCTTAAGATAGGGCAGGTACTTAAAATACCGGCTTTAAAAACCGTAAATTCGTATAGGCGTAAAAATGACGATCAAAATCTAGAATTTAAGGATACATATGTAATTAAAAAGGGTGACACCTTGTGGTCCATAGCCTTAAAATATGATGTCCAAGTTGAAACCCTCGCCGAAAAAAACGGCATAGAGGTAAATTCGGTGCTTTCCTTAGGTCAAAAACTAAAGGTGCCGATAATAAACTGATAAGCGGAGATAAAGCAAATGAATAAATTTTTAAATAAAAACACGGTTTTAAAAAGTGCCAAAGGCTTAAGCGGCTTTTTTTTGTTTTTTTTCCTTTTTAGTTTTGCCTTAAATGCCTATGAGCCTGTCCTTCAATCCTCTTCCGTTCAAAATTGGGAAAAGGGCACAATCGAATCCTTAATAAAACTTGATATGAATAAAAGCGGTTTTTATCTTCCAAGTGATAGGGATGCGGCTTTTAACACAATAGAAAAATACATGCCTTCCCTTTTAAAGGATATTTATCTTTCCGTTATAGTTGACTCTTCCCACCGCTTGGGAAACTATCTTGCCGAAGAAAAAGTAAACTTAAACACCATAAATAAGATAATTGAAAAAGGAAATTATAAAAATCCTCATTTTTCAAATGATATGTCCAATGCCTTGATAAAAACAAGTACTGAACTGCATGAAATTGCAAAGCTGTTTATCAAGCACAATACGCCCTATGTTCCATCGATTCCTCCAAGCACGACTGTCAGCAAGGTGTATACGGGGATTTTAATAGATGCCAGAGGCTTGCTGCCTGTGCACGGAGAATATACAAAGGAAAAACTTCAGCCCTGTATTTTTCCGAAAGTTTGGAACACCGATATGTCTACCATATATGAAAAGAACATGGTAGATCCTAAAATAGCAAAAAAACTGGGGATAGTGTTATATTCTTCAAGCCTTAATGAAGCGCTGTATAGGGAATATGTAGGTACCGAACCCTTGCGTATAATAGCGAGAGGCGTTTTCGGCCAAAATAGAACCGATCCGATTATTTCGATGGAGGATAGCAGCCGTATTTTGTCAAAGCCTGAAAATTTAAAACTTTTACAGGAAGGGCGGGTAGTCATAATCTGCGATGAAGATATGCTCCATGTTACCGAGCCCTTTACTCCGCCCGATGAAAACTATTATTTTGCCTATCATGATATTGAACTCTTGCTTGAAAAGCATAAAGAAAAAGGAATTGAACTATCCAATCCCAAAAACATAGTTAAAATAATAATGTATGATATACGGTTTGTTGCGGATATGCCCGATGTTCTTCCTGAAGAGATGGGTAAAATAGACGTAATTGCCGAAGCTCTTTTGAAGCTTGGACCTTATACAAAATTTTTAATTGAAGGCCACACGGCTGACCTTAATAGGCCTGAGGACGAAAAAATTCTTTCGGTACAAAGGGCGGAAAGAATTGCAGACGAAATTTCAAAACGGGGAATTGACCGCTCAAGGATAATGACAGCCGGCTATGGAAGCACAAGGCCCGTGGCCCCCAGTAATAATGAGACAAATATGGCAAAAAACCGCCGTGTCGAGATTACGGTAATCCGTGAATAAACGCTTATATTAAGTTAATTTTAAATGATGATACTTTTTTTAATATCGTTTGTTTAGAATGTGTTAAAAATACGGTTTAAATAAAATTTGGAGAATAAAATGACAAAAAAAATTAAGACAAGATTCTATGTTTTTAATTTACTAATTTTAACGGCTGCAATTTCTTTGCTTTTTTCTTGTTCCAGTCTTCCGACTGATGAAACTGTTCCTGCAAATCTTACCCCCATTGAGTTAAACCAAAGGGCGCAAGCAGAACTTGATAACGGCTCTCTAAGAAATGCCCTTGAATATTATAAAATAGTAATAAAACGATACGGCACTGACGCCTCTACCAGAACAGCCGCGGAATATGAGATAGCTCATATCTATATAAGTCAAAAAAAATGGCTTGAAGCCGATGATATGCTTAAAGCCATTATAGATAGATACGAGATGGCCGGAGGGGCGGGGCTTGCACCCAAGTATTTGGTTCTTGCACGAAAGGACTATAAAAGGACTCAAGAGTACATCCAAAAACATAATTTGAGAAAAACAAAGGCAAAATCTGAAGAACAAGTTTAATCGGGCTTATCCTATAGCCTTTTTTCTATCCATTCAAAGATATCGGCCTTAACTTCTTCCTTATTGGTTTCGTTTAGAATTTCATGGCGGGCTCCTTCATAGAGCTTTAAGTTAAGGTCGCTTATACCATTGGCCTTGTAAATATCATATAGCTTTTTTACGCTCTTACCGAGGCTTGAAACAGGATCCCTATCGCCTGAAGTAATGAGGATGGGCAGCTCATTTGGAATCTTTATCATTTCGGTACTTGTGTGTGTTTGTTTTAATCCTTTAATCAGGTCTTGATAAAAACCTACAGTGCACACAAAGCCGCAAAATTCATCATCAATATATTTTTTAACCTCTTTTTCATCTCTTGAAAGCCAGTCAAAATTTGTTTTGGGGGAATCAACCGTCTTATTATAGGCTCCAAAACTCAGTTTATCCATAAATTTGGAGGGCTTTTTTCTTCCCGAAAAGAGCTTGTTTAAGCCGGCGGCAAGACCTGCGATTTTCAGCATAGGGTTTGGGCCTGCACTTCCTACTAAGATAGCAGCTTTTACGGTTTTTCCGTAGTTTTCTATATAGTTTTGAGTTATAAAAGACCCGAATGAATGGCCGAGTATTATAATCGGAATATCCTGATAAATTTTTTGAATTTCATCATTGATTTCTTTTTGATCTTCTACTACCCGTTTAAAGCCGTCTTTATCTGCAAGATAACCTTTAAGCATTATTTTTCCGCAAGTTTTACCATGACCTCGGTGGTCCGATGCAAACACCGTAAACCCCTTTGTACAAGCATCCTCGGCAAAGTCTGCATATCTTAAAGCGTGCTCAGCCATTCCGTGGACTATATGAATTACAGCCTTAGGCTTTTTTTTAGGAAGCCATTGATGAACTGCAACAGCCGATCCGTCGCTCATTGTTTGATAAATTGTCTGCATAAATTCTCCCCCATAAAAATAGTATAATCCATAAAAATAAAATTTTCAATCGAAAAAAAGATACAAAGTTAAAATTTTGAAATTTCTTTTATTCGTACGGAGGGTTGTTGATTTTTTAAATCTATTTGATTGATTTTTTATCCTTAATATGTTATAAACCTTATTACCTTTTTTTGGAGGATGTATGCATTTTTTTAAACAATTTTTGAAAAAAATTAAAAATATGGATCCTTATTCTAGGGCAAATATATTCTATTTAATTCTTGCCGTAGCTATAATAGGCAGTATTCTTTTTTTTACCCGTGAAAAAATTATAAACTATCCTTATGATTCAATCGAAAATTTTAAGACAATGATAAGTGTTACAAAGAAGCCTGTCACCGTAATAGGTAAGGGAGATGACGGAGTCTTTTTGGAAGGGCGGAGCATAACGTTGAGTCCCTATAAAATAGGGAAATATGAGGTTGCATTTAGTTTTTGGCATGAGGTATATAATTGGGCTGTTACCGAAAGCAAACACAAATATGTATTTCAGTCTATGGGCCAGCCCGGAATTTTTATGACATCAGGTTCTGATCCGGATGATTTATACGAGATTGCAGATGTTAGAAAAAAAGCCGAATCTTTGGGGCTGCCTTATGAGACCGTAAAATGCGGTCTTTATCCCGTTACAAAAATGTCATGGAGTGATGCAATAATCTGGTGTAATGCTCTTAGCGAAAAAGAAGGCCTTGATCCTGTTTATTTTTATGACGGACAGGTTTTACGCAGTTCGCTTGAGATAACAAAAACCGAAAACCCTGAAGTGAGGATGAAAAACAACGGGTACCGGTTGCCTACGGAAGCCGAATGGGAATTTGCAGCAAGGGGCGGTGATGTGTCTGCTCCCGATTGGGATTTCGGCTTTGCCGGTACCGATGATTTTAATGCCGCTGATGACTATGCATGGCATTCGGGGAACAGCTCGTTTTTAAATGCAGGTGCAATAACCGAAATTATAGATATTCATCCTATCGGTCAAAAAAAACCTAACAGGCTGGGGCTCTATGATATGTCCGGTAACTGTTGGGAATGGTGCTTTGACAGATATAATAGCAGGCTGCCCGGAGAATTTATAGATCCTATCAATAATATGGGAGCTCGTCCCCGTATTATAAAAAGCGGTTCTGCAAGAAATCCGCCTGCCTTTGCCCGAGTAAAATCCTGGGGCTATGCCACTCCCGTAAATCCGGGATATATTTTGGGTTTTAGATTAGCCCAAACAATTGTAAAAGATAATCAATAATTCCTCGCAATTATAGTTGACATGATTTTAATATATGAATAAAATATTCGGGTTATAATTTTAATTTGGAGAAAAAGTATGAGCTTAGATAAATCAAAGCATGAAAAGTATGTTCAAATTCTAAGAGAAGAATTGGTTCCGGCCCTTGGATGCACGGAGCCTATTGCTATTGCCTACACAGCTGCCAATTTACGAAAAATCATGGGCGGTATTCCCGATGAGATTTTAATTGAAAGCAGCGGTAATATCATTAAAAATGCAAAGTCGGTTATTGTACCTAATACCGGCGGAATGAAGGGAATGGAAGCTTCTGCTCTGATAGGTCTTATCGGCGGAAATGCAGATAAGGGTTTGGAAGTATTGGCCGATGTTACCGAAGAGCATGTAAAGCTGGCTCATGAGTATTTAGCCAAGTCATGCACTAAGCTTAAACTAATGGATACGCCTGCAAGCCTTCACATAAGAATTACAGGCAAATTAAACGGAGATACCGGAGTTGCCGAGCTCATTCACCAGCATACAAATATCGTACTCCTAAAAAAGAATGACGAAATTATTTTTGAAAAGCCTTTTAGCCTGGAGTCTGCCGCAGGTGCTTTAACCGATAGAACTTGTTTAAATGTAAAAGATATTTTGGACTTTGCAGATACTGTCCCTGTTGATGAGGTTTCTCCAATCATTATGAGGCAGGTTGAATATAATATGAGAGTTTCAGAGGACGGTTTAAAAACTTCCTACGGTATTGAAACAGGAAAAAATATTTTAAAGTACAACCAGAAGAAGGGTGATGATTTTTCTGTTAAGGTTCAAGCGGAAGGTGAGGTCGCCGCGGCTTCCGACGCCCGTATGTGCGGCTGTTCTTATCCGGTTATTACCAATTCGGGAAGCGGAAATCAGGGCTTAGCCGTTTCGGTGCCCGTAGTTGTATATGCCCGCGAAAATAAGATAAGCGAAGAAAAATTAATCCGCTGTTTGATTGTAAGCAATCTTTTAGCCATTCACCAAAAAACCGGAATAGGCAGACTTTCTGCTTATTGCGGTGCGGTAACTGCCGGAGCTGCTTGTGCTGCCGCAATTACCTATATGAAGGGCGGTTCTTATGAACAGGTATGCGGAACAATAGTAAATACTCTGGGTACCGTATCGGGAATCCTTTGTGACGGAGCCAAGCAGTCATGTGCCGCCAAAATAGCCTCTGCCTTGGACTCGGCTCTTTTTTCTCACGAGCTTGCTATGGACGGAAACTTCTTTGCAGGAGGTGACGGCATAGTCAAGGATGACATCGAAAAAACCATAGCTGGTATCGGTGTTGTTGCCGCCCAAGGTATGCACAAAACCGACGAAGTTGTGTTACAGGTTATGCTTAAAGACTAATTTCCATTTAGAACATAAAAAATTCTTTTACGGGTATTTCCCCTGTTGTCCGTAAGGGTCAGCTCATGTCTGCCCCTTACGGCCGCCCTCAAGGGCTGAATCTTCATTTGATGATAGGATTTTGTACTTCCTAAATATTCTCCGTCCAAATCCCAGTAGATGACCGCATCGGGATTTTTATGGGCGGCTTCTGCAACCAAGGCTCCAAAAGAGCCGTCAAGTTCTGTCGGAATATAAACCGAGGTTCCGTCTTCGGGAAATAGAATTTCAAACTCGCCTGTATTTGATGCCGTACTTTCGGGAAGCCATTGGGGAAGGCTCTTATACTCCGGATGGCCCTGTTTATAAAAATATTCTGCAGCAGCCGGAAGGACAAACCTGTTTTCTATTTTAGGTAATTCGTTTATGTCGTTTGCCTTAACTTGAAACTTGCCGTCGGGGCTTAAAGATACCTTTTTACAATAAGGACAGGTATTTTGGATATGACTGTTTATGGGTTTTAAAACAGCCTTTGCCGTTTTACAAAATTCTCCTGCGGGGTAACCTGAGTCTGCGCAAGCTTTTATAAATTCAAAATCCTTTAATTCTTTTTCGGGCCAGTCCGATTTTGGCAAGATATTAAAAATTTCAAAGAGGATTGGAGCGGCCAGTTTTGTGCTTGTAATTTCAGGCCTTCCTTCTCCCGAAGCGTTTCCGCACCAAACGCCCACGGAATATTTAGGCGTAATGCCTATAGTCCAAGCATCCTTGTTCCCGTAACTTGTTCCGGTCTTCCATGCAATTTTTTGATTTTGTGCATAGAGCTGCCATATAGCTTCTTCTTCGGGCCTGTTCCCTTCGGTCAGCACATCCATTGTTATTCTGCAAGCTCCTGAAGAAAAAGGAAATTTTTCGTCAAGTTTGTTTTGAGCTCTCAGCATCATCTTTCGATAAGTGTTTGTAATTTCGTACAGGTTTATTTCTCCACCTCCTAAAATCAGGGGAAGACCGTACTCATCTGCCGAACGGTTAAAGGTTGTAAAGCCCGACCTTTTTAATATATCCAAAAAGGCGGGTGTTGTAAATTCACGCAGAGCTCTTATAAACGGAATGTTTAAAGAATAGGAAAGGGCCTTGCGTGCAGGAATCGCTCCCGAATATGTGTAGTTACTGTTTTGAGGTGTGTAGCCTGCTATCTTTGTCGGAATATCTATGAGGAGTTGATCCGGTAAAATCATTCCCGCATCCAGCATTGCTGCAAACAAAAATGGTTTTAATAAGCTCCCCGAACTCCGCCTTGCGTGAACCATATCGACATGCTCGTTTTTTGCATTCGGACTTTGAAGCCCCGTATTTCCTATATAGGCAAGGGGCTTTCCCGTTTCGGTATCTAAAATTAAAACGGCTGTATTGTAAACACCGCTTGAGAAATTCCTTTTAAAATGATGGTCTGCAATTTCAAAAATTATTTCCTGTAAAGAATAATCCAAGCTGCTTATGTTTTTTTGATTGGAGCTTTTTGTTTTTAAAAACTCAAGATAATGATAGGCCTTTTGCGGAATGGCCTTAGGTTTATCGGGAACGGGTTCTGTAACGGAAAGAGCATAGGTTTCCTTATCGATTTTTTTTTGTAAAAAAAGATTGTACAAGAGCCTGTCCCTTTTTTCTTTTAAGATTTCGGATTCTTTTCCCGGGCGAACCAAAGAGGGCTGATTGGGAAGGACTGCAAGGCAGGCAGCTTCCGCCCATGTTAAATCTTCAGGCCCCCTTCCGAAATACCGCCATGAGGCGGCTTCGAGGCCTACAACATTTCCGCCGTAGGGTGCATGGGAGGCGTAAATATTCAATATGTTTTCCTTGGAATAAGAAAGCTCAAAAAAAAGAGATAAAAAACTTTCTCTTAGTTTTTGCTTAAAATTTCTTACCGGATTTTTTTCGGAAAGGCGGGAGGTCTGCATCGTAATTGTAGAGGCTCCGGAAACTATTTTTCCTTTTAAAATATTTTCAACTGCGGCCCTAAAAACCGAAAGAGGATCTATCCCAAAATGAAAGTAAAAATTTTTATCTTCATAGCTTAGAAGGGCTTCCCTGTACTTTTCAGGCAGCTTTGAAGTTTGAGGAAATCTCCATTGCCCGTCAATCGCAGCAGATGCACCTAAAAGTTTTCCATTGGAGCTGTAAAGAGTAAAAGAATAATCGACTTTAAAGCCGGGTGTAAAAAAAAGTATTAAAGCTAAAAATATCAGGCTAGAAATAAAGGCCGGCATCGAGGCTTTTAAAATGTTTTTTATCGGCAATTTTTTCGGAAAATCCATTTTACTCATTATTGTATTTTGAGCTATATTTTAAATTTGTCAATAGGGTGAGGCGGAAAGTTAAATTGGTAAACAGCGGTGGTTCCATTCTTGAGATGTTTTAGGCAGTGCGTGCACCGCCTAAAACTCGAAGCTCAAAGTCGGACAAGGAGTTTAGCAAAAGCGAAGTATAGAACCTCAGCACCCCTTTTATAAAAGATCACACCTTAAACTTTCCGACCTCTTTGGAGAGGTTTTCAATGCTCTCTTTATTCTTTTGGCTTATTGCGTTTACTTCTTGTACAGCGTTGCTTATCTGCACGGCACCGGAGGCCATCTCGTTCATACTGTCGGTAATGATGCGTGTCAGACCGTCCAGTTTTTGCATCTCTTGAGCGACATTTTCACCACCGCGGAGCATTTCGGCAGAGCCGTCGTTCACTTGATTAGTTACGGTGTTGATGTCGCGGATGGCACTGAGAACTTCGCGGCTGCCGTTTTCCTGTTCACGCATAGCTTCCATGAGGTTTTGGCTCATCGTTTTGACCTGCTCGGAAAGGGCGAAGATGGCATTGAACTTTTCTTCTGCCGTTTTTGACGAGGTTGAAAGAGCCTCAATCTCGCCGGAGAGGACTTTGAGGGTAGAAGTGATTGTTTTTCCCTGAGTGCTTGATTCTTCTGCGAGCTTACGAATTTCATCGGCAACGACAGCAAAGCCTTTTCCTGCTTCGCCTGCGTGGGCGGCTTCGATTGCGGCGTTCATTGCGAGCAAGTTGGTTTGGCTGGCGATGTGCTGAATAACATTACTGGCTTCCAAAAGTCCGCCCGATTCTTCTGCAATACGCTGGGTAACAGAGTTTGAATTAACTATCGTTTCCTTACCGTCGGCTGTGGCGGAAGCGAGAGTTTTTATAACATCATCGGTTTTGCCGAGTGTCTGTGTGATTGATGCGATATTGCCGACCATCTGCTCGATAGCCGAAGAAGATTCCGCAACGGAAGCTGCCTGATTTTCAATACTCCCGTTAAGCTGTTTTATGGTACGGATAATTTCTTCGATGGTGGCGGCCGTTTCCGTAACGCTTGCGGCTTGGCTAAGAGCCTGTTGTTTTACCCCGTCGATGTTTGCACTTATTTGGTGTACGGCACTCGCGGTTTCGGTCATATTGGAAGCAAGCTCATTGCCGATGTTGGTCATTTCAGTGCTGTTTTCGCCGATGGTTTTAATTGAGGCTCCGATTTTGGAAATAGTTTGGTTAAAGTAGTTGGAAAGGTCGGTAACTTCGTCATTGCCATGCACGGGCAGTCGGACGGTAAGGTCGCCTTCGCCTTGGGCGATGTCTTTTAGGGCGTCAACGGCCGAATCCAATGTTTTTGTAATATGAAATGCAAACATCAAAGAGATAGCTAAAAAGATTATCGATAGCGTAAAACCGATCATCAATATAGAACGTAATACCCGATAAAATTCCGAAAAGACTTCATCTTCTTGCATCAACGCTATCAGCTTCCAGTTTAAACTATCAATGGTGTATAGTTCGGCCAGCCATTTTTTGTTATGTATGTTTACGGTCATACTTCCCGAATCTGCTGCTGTAAATTGTGTGAAAGCCGGAATATTCACATCTTCCATTTTCTTAAAATTAAAAGAATCGTTTTTCGGATCAGCCAGTATTGTTCCGTCCCCTTGTACCAGCATAATATAACCTGTTTTGCCTATTGCCAGAGCTTTTAGCATTTCGGTTAGTGTTTGTAATGAAACTTCTATACTAACATTGCCGATATGTTCATTTTGAAAAGAAAAAACACCCTGTGAAAGACAGATAACCGTATCGCCTACCGTAGAACGATAGGCTTCCGTAACGATCGGCTTTTCAGGAACCTTAGAAGCTGCCTCATACCAAGGCCGTTTTCTCGGATCATAACCGCCTGAAAGCGCCTTGTCACACGTTGATGTATAGCCGCCCCACTTTGTTCCCATAAAAACGCACATATAATACGGATAGCTTTTATGAATATTTTTGAATAAATTAAATACGGCTGTTTCCGTTGCTCTTTTTTCTATGGTATCGATATCGGATACTTCAGTTTTTGAAATATATTCGTTAAAAGAACTATCGGCGTTCCGCACATCTGAGTGGCCGGATAGCATACGCAACATATATTTTGTATTATCGAAAAATAAATTGATATCACATTCTATCAATTTGATATTTTGCTGCATATTTTTATGAAATCGCTCCCGATCTGTTTTTCTAATTTGAAAACCAATAATGGCTGTAATAAGAAAAACAAGTGTTATAATAAAAATAGCGAAAATCAAGATGAGTTTATAACGGATTGAAAAACGTTTTTTCATTGTAATCTCCTTTTGTAGGGCGTTTTTTTCTTTTTACCGAGAAACGGTGTATGCCTGAAAAAAGCACCCCTATGCCCTCCTTCCTTTTCCAACGCGTTGCTTTAGGGCTCTGCCCTAAGAACCCTAGAATTCAAGGCTCTGGGGTATTTTATTTTTTTGGGATTGACGGGTCTCAATCCAGACATGCCGATATAAAAAAACATATGGAATATCTTTTTTTGTGTTTTATGAGATAGTTGATTGTTTGTAAAAAAGTTGTGTTGTTTGCTCTTTGGAGTACGCTCTTTTGGAAATAGACGGTTCAGATACAAGGAGTTAGGCGAAAATAAAGCAGAGGCGTATCTATGATACGTTGAGCATTTATTTTTGGCGTGCGACGCAGTAGATGAGCTGTATATTTTCAGAAAATTCGGGGGGGGGGGGGTACTATACAGTATTTTGCTACTCTTTGTCTAGTAGGTTTTGAGAAAAAATTTAATTTTTTTTCTACCGGAATAACATTTTGTATCATAGCTAATATTATAGTGCAAAATAGCGGAGCTGTCAAGGTTATATGTTTCGATATTTTAACTGCGGGATATTCCGCAATTTGTGGTACCAAAGATGTGTACAAGCTATGTAGACATAAAGTTGGAAAGGGCTTATAATGTGCTCTAAATTATATTTAGGAGAAATAAATTGAAACAATCTGATTTTGAAAAGCCGCCTATTGCGGAAATAAAAGAAACACGTTTTGAAAAGTTTGGGAAAACAAGAATCGATAATTATTATTGGTTAAAAGACAAGACCGATAAAAAAGTTATTGACTACTTAAATGCAGAAAATGCTTATACGGATAAGATAATGGCTTCTTCAAAGGATCTGCAAAAATCTATTTATGATGAAATTGTAGGCCGCATAAAAGAAGATGATGAAACCTATCCTGTTTTTGAAAACGGATATTATTATTACAACCGTGTCGAAAAGGGAAAGCAATACAGAACCTATTGCAGAAAAAAAGCATCTCTTGATGCAGCCGAAGAAATCATTTTCGATGTAAACAAAATGGCGGAAGGAAAACAAGCCTTTATCTTCGACGACTATGTTGTAAGCCCTGACAATAAAAAGGCTTGCTATTTTTATAACGAAACAGGCTCCTTTGCGGAATTTATTTTAAAGATACGCGATTTGGAAACCGGAAAAGATATAGGCTTCAGCTATGACGGAGCCGTTACCGCAGCTTGGGCATCCGACAGTAAAACTCTTTTTTACAGTGCAATCGACAGTACCCTGCGTTCAAGCAAGGTCTTCCGTCAAAAACTTGATGAAGAAAAGGGTACTCTTGTCTATGAAGAAAAAGATGTAAAATATTCTTGCTATGTGCATGAAACAAAGACAAAGGAATTTATTTTTATTTCAAGTTCAAGTTCTACCACCTCCGAAGAGCGTTTTATTTATGCCGATAAGCCTGAAGAAGAATTTAAAATCTTCCTTCCCCGCGTTAAGGATACCGAATACTCCGTTTATCCGCACAAGGAAAAGTTTTTTATACGTTACAAGGACAAGCAAAACTTAAACGGCAAAATCTATTCCGCTCCTCGTTCTTCCTATTCCGATAAATCTACATGGAAGGAAGAACGAGCTCACGACGAAAATGTACGCATTGAGGATGTGTCCGTATTTGAATCCTACCTTGTATTGGAGCTTCGTAAAAACGGCCTCATCGAGATTGAAATTAAATCGCTTAAAAACGGTGAGGTAAAAAATATTTCCTTCCCCGAACCGGTTTATACGGCTTATTTGGGCGCAAACCCGGAATACGTTTCCGATAAGGTACGCTATATTTACACATCCTTAAACCGCCCGAGCAGCGTATACGATTACGATATACTTACAGGAAAATCGGTCTTGTTAAAACAGCAGGAAGTTCCCTCAGGCTTTAATCCAGATGATTACACTGTAGAAAGGCTTTGGGCGACAGCACAGGACGGAGTGAAGGTGCCTATGGCTGCCGTTTACAAAAAAGGTTTGGTAAAGGACGGGTCCTCACCCGCTCTTCTTTATTCTTATGGAAGCTACGGCTCCAGCTCCGATGCGTTTTTCAGTCCGAGTGTTTACAGCCTTGTAGAGAGGGGCTTTGTTTATGTTGTTGCTCAAATCAGGGGCGGAAGCGATATGGGAGAAAAGTGGTATGAGGACGGGAAGCTCTTAAAAAAGAAAAATACATTTACCGATTTTATTGCTTGTGCCGAGCACCTGATTTCTCAAAAATACACTTCTTCCGATAAGCTCGCAATCATGGGCGGAAGTGCGGGCGGTCTTCTTATGGGTGCTGTTACAAATATGAGGCCGGATCTTTTCCATTCGGTCGTTGCAGTTGTTCCCTTTATAGATGTCGTTACCACCATGCTCGACGATTCATTACCCCTTACAACGGGCGAATATGAAGAGTGGGGAAACCCGAACGAAGAAGAATATTATAACTACATGCTTTCATATTCTCCCTACGATAATATCGAAGCAAAAAATTATCCGCACATTTTTGTAACGGGCGGCTTAAACGATTCGCAAGTTCTTTTCCATGAGCCTGCAAAATATACGGCAAAGCTGCGTGCAAAGAAAACCGGAGATAATATTCTAATCCTCCGTATGAATATGGACTCCGGACACGGCGGAGCCACAGGCCGCTATGACAAGATTAAGGATATAGCCTTTGAACAAGCCTTTATTCTTAATATGGTAGGAATCAACAAGTAGAGGGCAGCTTAAAAAAACTTGTTATATTTTTAGATTTGATTCGTGCGGAGGGTTTAATACCCCGACGCTTGCGTCATAACGAAGGGTATTAAAGCCGACTGCAACCACCTTATGAGAACATACAGTGCGAAACATTGAGCACTGTACCCCGATGCTTGCGTCGGGGTTCTTGATTTAATCACCGCAATTCCGTTCAAGGCTTTGCGGTGATTTTTTTACTCGGTAAACTCAAACAAAACGCCGTATGTTTTTTTCGGATCGGTATAAACCGATGAACCCGTATCTTCACCGATTAAATCTTTTTCCGATAAAAAGGAACGCACCTTTTCTAATGATTTAACCTTTACTTCAAAACTTATAAAGCCGTCATAATCGCTTTTGATTATTTCGATATTCGGGGAGGATTCTATTTCCCAAAGGCCTTCTTTAGTTTCTTTGTGAGGAACAAGAAGCTTTCTCCACAAATCGAGGGCTTTGTTATAATCGCTGTATGCTATTTTTACCTTTTCTACATATCGAAGCCCTAAGTTTCCTCCGGGTTCTTTTTCCGTTTTTTTGACAGGAATTTGATACTCGCAAAAAAAGACTGTTCCTCCTGTAGATAAATCATTACAGATTAAATTTTTCCAATATTGATTTGAATAAAGATTTGTTTCCTTAAATCCTTTTTCTCTTAGTCTGTCCTGTATATCCGAAACTTTCATTGCGGGTTCAAAGGCCATTCCTATTATTCCCGAAATATCTTCTTCTATTTTAAAGTCGATTGCTTCCAATACACAGTTTCCGAATTCTACGCCTCCACTTGTAAACGTACCCATGCTGCGGTACGGCCATGCGATAGGTAAATCAAATGTATATACGAGCATATTGTATAATTCTTTAGGCTCCTTACAGGTCAGCATAAAATGATCAATCTTTTTAACAAAGATTTCTTGACTTTCTTTTGGAGCACAGGCTGTTAATAATAAGCTTAAACATAAAATCATTAATTTGCTTTTCATAATTTTCTCCCTCAGCTTTATAAAGGTTTTAGTTCCCTGTATACTTCGTCATTCTTTGCTAAAAGAGCATAATCCCTTATTGTCATGCCGTCCTGTTCTCCGCCTGTAACTTTTTCGTCTAGGCGGGCTCCCTTTGAGATAACATAGTCAAGCATTTTTTTGTCGCCGCCTAAACCGACGGCGTGAACTATCGAAAAATTATAATCCGCTTTAATTAAAACATCTGCTCCTTTTTCGATTAAAAACCAAAATAAATCCTTATAGCCGAATTCGGCTGCTTCCATAACAGCCGTAAATCCATCCTTGTCTTGAGTATTAATATCAAAGCCGTTTTGTAAATAAGTTTTTATAAGCTCAATATCATTCTTTTTTGCAGCTTTTATAAATTCGGCTATATTCATACTAATCAAACGCTTTTACCCTTGTGCCGGGGATGACTGCTCTATAAGCATAATCGTACATAGCTTCGACAAAGATTGCCGGTATATAGTATTCTCCTCCGTATGTTACGGTTCCCGTAAACTCAAAGTTCTTTGTGCCGTAGCCGTCCAAGGCAAAGTGAGTGTAAATATGAGTATCCTTTAAATCTTGGAAGTCATATAATTGCCTTGTGTTGCGCTCGTCTTCCGAATCCGTATCATCATCGCCTCCGAGCCTTGTGTTTGTAATTTCCCAGCCTGTCGGAATGGGGATTGAAAGGGTAAGGTTTTCAAGGGCGCCTTGAGTCTTATTGTCGACCCTTACCCTCATCTTAAACCTCTGTCCTTTTTTTAAGGTCTCGGGTGAAACTTCTTGATCATCCTCGTTTTGATATACAACCGAAAGTTTTAAGTTTTCTTCAATACGGGTTTCGCTTCCAGGGTTAAGTTTTCCTGCCGTGTTTATAGCAGCGAAGATAGGTGTATTTCCCGTATTCTTAATTTCCATCTTTTTTGCCGTTTCGGTATTTACCGGAATATTATGGAGTTTAGATGTATTGTTCAATTTGTCCTTGATTACATTTCCTTCGGTTACAACCTCATAGTTTGCACTCTTATTTTTGTCGAAGGCGTAGTGAGGGGCCAGGGCTAAAAGAATCCAAGCCGTTTCCTGTGTCGAAAGCCAATCGTTGCTTGAAGAAATTTTAGCAAGCTTTGAAATAAGGTTTGTAGTCCTTGCGGTTTCGCCGACCGTGGTGTAAGCATTTAAGATTAAGGCCAAGTCCCTGATATTGGACGAATAGTTTCCGCCCGTGCTCCTATAAACTGTGGTAGGTTCATAGAGCTTTTCGAGCATTGCCTTGGCCGTACTGCTGTGGCCTGCAAGACTGTAAGCATTTGCGAGGAAGGCCTTTGATACGGAGTTGAGGTTTTGCTCCATATTTTTTAAACGGTTCATAGCTCCTATTTCCGGTTTACCTGCAAGGGCAAGGGTGTATAGGCGGTAGGCCTGAGTTTCCATGCTGTCCGCATAGGTGCCTGCCCAATTTTTTGCCATGTCGATTTGGTGAGAAAGCCAGCTTTGATAGATGCTGTCATTTACTTCATAGCCGGCCTTTTTTGCTTCGACCATAAAGTGTCCTGCATAGTTTGTAGCCCACGAAGTTTCATATCCGCCTCCCGGCCAATAGCTGAATCCGCCGGACCTAAGCTGATAGTTTATATAGCGGTTTAGAACCGAGTTTACATTGCTCTTTGCCTTATCGATTTCCGTTTGGTCCAAGGCCGTTATCGTGTTTAGGTATAATTGGGGGAAGGCCTTGGATGTTATCTGTTCGATACAGCCGTAAGGATAACCTAAAAGATAGGCCAGACGGTTTTCAAGTCCTAGGGCCGGCATTTGAGAAATTTCTACGCTTAAACTCTTTGTTCCGTTTTCGCCTTTTAGAGGAACGGTTTTAGCAAATGTTTTTCCGGCTTCAATATTTATAAGCTCGACTGTAGAGTAGGGTATTCCTCTGGAAAGCACATCTATTTCGGTAAAGGCCTTTGCCGTTTTTGAAATGCCTGAGGCCGAGGCTTCCGCCGTGAATTTTGCGATGCCGCCCTTATCCGTTTTTACCTTAAAGAAAACGGAAGAGTCGGAATTTGCAGGGATACTTACCTCTTTTGTTTCGCTTATATTTATAGCTCCCTCGCTTTTTAAAACCACCTTTGCTTTTTTTTCGGAAGAAGTTCCGTTAAAGACTGTTACCGGAACCTCGATTGTTTCTCCTATGCCCATGGTGCGGGGAAGGGTAGGCATTACGATAAGATCGCTTTTTACCTTTACGGTTTCTTCTTTTATACCGTAGGCTCCGTCCTTTCCTGCAACTGCCATAATACGCAAGGCTCCGATGTACTGAGGAAGATCGAATTCGATTGTTTTCTTTTCCTTTGCTTTGATTTCAAAGGGGCCGAAAAAGTAAACAACCGGTTTAAAGCGTTCCGCATTCTTTGAGGTCTTGTTATCTATAAAGCCTCCTCCTCCGACCGAGAGAATCGATTCTATATTGCCGCTGTAGGCTCCGATTACGTATTTATAAACATCCCAAGAGGTAATTTGCGAGGACTCTTTTTTATAAAAGCTGTCCCAAGGATTACCTGTATGGAAGGCTGTAAGACCCAAGAGTCCTTCGTCTACAACGGCAACCGTAAAGGTCATAGGTCTTCCTTTTTCTTCGCTTACCGTAAACGAAACCTTGCTGTTGGGTTCATAGCTCTGTTCCGCTTGTATCACGGGGCTTAGTCTTGATAATTTGTTTTCAATCATTACGGGAGTTATGCCATACATTCTTATAGGCAGACTGTTTTTTGTCTGGCTGTGCTCCTGTATTAAACTTACGTGGGCGTAGATGTTCGGAGCCATCGAGGGATCAAGTTTTAATTTGTACGAGAAAATTTTTCCCTTGGATTTTATCCATTCTTGCTTTAGAACCCTGCCGTTTTTTTCGAGTGTTATGAGAGCTTTTGCTCCCTCGTATCCGGGGAATGTAATTTCGGCAGTATCATCGGCGTAGTATTTTGCTTTATCGGTTGTGAGCATGATGATTGAATCGCTTGACTCATCGCTTGTTTTTCGGCTGGCCCATCCTTCCCAGTCAAAATATACTACCTGAGCCGAGCTGTGCCCTCCGTTCGGATCTGAAACCGTAATCAAATACCTGCCCCAATCTCCATCTGTAACCTTCATTTTAAGTTCGGCCTTTCCGCCCTTTGCCGAAATATTCCAGTTTTTTATATGTTGAGTGTACCTTGAATTTGTATAGTTGGCACTTTCTTCATCTGCTTCCCACCACCAATACCATTCCAGCTTATAAAGGTTTACGCTTAAGTTTACGCCTTCTTTTACGGGATTTCCCTCAGGATCCAAAACCGCAAAATATAGGGTTTGGTCCTTATTGGTGTAAAGCATATCCCTATACTCATCATCGCTTTTAGGAATCTGCATTCCGACATAGCGTGAATAGGGCGAATAATCAAAGACCTTGTTTTCCGTAGAAAAGGCACCTGAAGGTTCGTATATTCTTGTTTCAAAAATTGCCTTTAGTTTTCCGGGGGCTTTTGCTTCGGATGAAAGATAAAGATTTATGTCGGCTTTTCCCGAATCATTTAGGGTACCTTCCCAAATTTTGTTTGAGTCTTGTTGTACGCTAAGTTCGGGATTTATAAAATTATAGTTTTTATAATTTTCAAAAGGAGTCCGGTTTAAAACATAGCGGGCTGAAATTTCGGCCTTTAAGCCGGAAGCCTTTGCCCCATGGAGCCACTCGCCTCCAAGCACCGCCGGATTATAGCCTTCGGAAAAATATTTTGCCTTAGGATCAAGGTTTACAAAAAGACGGTTGGGTACAATGGACTCAACCTTTATGCTCTTAGACCAAGACTTTCCTCCTGCTGTAACTATTGCATACCAAGTACCGGTCTTGTCTTGAACATTGGTTTTTGTATCTATCCTATAAAAACCGTCCACCGAGGAAGTAAAAACCTTAGTATCCGTTTTTTTGCCTAATGGGTCTTCAAGATAGAATTTAACGGGGTAATCTTTAGGGAGATTTTTTTCCAAATCCTGTAAAATAAATACAAGATGAATATCGTCTCCGGGGCGCCAAACCCCGCGTTCTCCATAAATATAACCCTTAACTCCTTTTTTTGAAGACTCTCCTTCTACCTGAAAATGACTTGTAGAAAGCACTTCGGAATTAAGGGGAAGCCAGTTTACATCTCCGCTTTTTTCGGCTCTTATAAGGAAGGCATCGTTTTCATTTTTGAGCATTAAAAGCCCGTCGCCGTCGGTTTTGCCTGATTCAAATTCTTTTTGAGCAAAGTTAAATAAACTTATATTTACACCGCTCATAGGTTCGGCCGTCAATAGGTCGGCAGCACTGATGTAAAGTTTTCCTTCCCTGTCTTTTTTTGCCGATAAGCCTATGTTTGAAACCAGAATTCTTTTTATTGCCATACAGTAATTGCTGTATGACGGAAGGTAAAAGGCCGGATGGTTCGGGTTTTCCCTGTTCGACCAAAATTTATAGCGGTCTTCATCTTCTATATCGGAATTATTCCAATAATCGGTTTCGATGTTTTTAAAGTTTTCAATTTCGCTTATATCCTTGGGGAAGGGAAGGTGTGAAAACTCGTTGGATTTGGAAGATGATTCATACATGCTGTGCTTTTTTGTAAAACTTGCACGAAGTTCGAACATACCGCCGGGGAATTTCTTTATCAGCTTGCTGATGTCGAGGGAGTGTTGAACCGTTTTGTTTTTCATCGAGCTGTTCCATTCAAGGTCAAAGCTCTGCCGCCAGACGGGTTCTCCTACGCGGTTTAGCTCATAGCTTCCGTCTATAGTATTTATCTGGAGAAATTGCGTCATATTTTTATCGTAGATCTGAAAGGCTTCGAGCATAAGTCCGCTGATATTTTTTGTAGAAACAAGGACGGACATTTCCTTTGCAGGAATTATGTTTCCGGCCTTTGTAAAGCGTATTGAGGGTTTTTCCCAAGCAACCGTTATGGAAAAATCGGCTTGGGTTTCAAGTTTTTTTCCTCTTGAATTTTTTATGCCGGGCAGTACCGATAAGCGTGTATTATCGGGGAAAAGCCCGTTTTGAGAAAAGATTTTAAGCTTATATCCGTCAATACTGTATCTAAAAGGCATTTCGGGAGACGATTCAAGTTTTATAAAGCCCCTTAAATCTTGTGAAGAGTCCAGCATATCCGAAAAGTTTACCTGTATTTCGCTTCCCGTTTCTTGAGAAAAAGAAGTTACCTGAAAAACCGATATGGCTGCTACGGTAAAGCTTGCAGAACTTGAGCCCTCTCCGCCGAGAGCTTCCAAATTCCATGAGAGATTCAATTCTTGAACTTGTTTTTTTCTGCTTATCTCTTTTATGCTGATTTTATATTGATTGGAGGCGACCCCTTGGCTAACCTTTATAGCAGGGTTTGACTTTGAATTTCCCATTTTTAAATCGGCTGTAAGCATTTTTTCTATTGAGGTAAGAGTTTCAGGTATATCGGTTTCGCCGATACCTTCAAATCTAAAAATATTTTCTTTTTTTTCGTCGGGGATTAGTTCTCCCGATATAAGTTTAAACTCAGGATGAGCTATGTTGAATGTGAGGCTGATTCCCTTTTTCTTCTCTGTGTTTTCGAGGAGAAGTCCTACATCCAATTCCAGGTTAAGATCGGTTTTAAAGCTGTAGGCTGATGAAGGAGTAAAGGTAATTTGATTTTTACCCATTATCTTCCATTCTCCGGAAGGCTTAGGCGTTAAAACGCAGGCCTTTTCAAGGTTTTCAGGATGCTTTATTTCTTCCTTAAAGATCACATTGATAGGCTCAAGCCGCTTTAAGGCTCCGTAGCTTATGCTTTCAATATCATCCATTGCATTTTGCAAAGCTTGGTCATTTTTTTTACAACCGGCCATAAAAACCGATGCCGACAAAACAAGAACTAGAGCTGCTAAAAGCTGCTTTGATAATGAGTTTAAACTTTTCATAGAATAATAATAGCACAGAGTCTGAAAATTTTCAATTGAGGAAAACAGAAAAGGTGTAATTGATTAGGGGGAGAGGACAACTTGTTCCCTTACGGGCTTTTCAGGTCAGACGCAAGTTTCCCTCTCCCCCTATAACCCCCTCACCCTTCAACGGCTGCTTAGGGGCGCTGCCCCTAAGAACCCCGCTTTTCAGGCAAGTTTTGGGTCAATTTTTTGGTTGAGATAAAACAGAGGATTTAAGTAAATTCAAAACTGTGTTTGAGGCAGAGGTTACGAAATATGTTATTACGATTCTTAAAAAATTTCTTTGCGGTCTTTGTGCTCGCAGCGGTTAAATAAAAAAAATTACCATTTCCCAAATTTCTTTTTTCAAAATTTTACTATTTATTGCAAACTCTTCATACAATAATTATGAAAGGGAGAAAATTTTTCTCTTTTAAATAATTTTTATGGAGTTTGATATGAAAAAACTATTTAAAATCACCCTCCGTAACGACTACGCTTTTAAACGAGTATTCGGCACGGAGGAAAACAAGGACGTACTACAGGACTTGTTGGAATGTATCTTAGACATTCTCCCTGAGGATATCGCAGGCTTGGAACTTTTGGATAAGGAGTTTCATAAGGATTCGATCAGCGATAAAACCGGTTCATATACCCGAAAAAGTGTCTTAGCCTTGAAGCTTCGCTGGCTGTACGCCTCGAAGTTTCGCTGGCTGTACTTCCCCTAATTTACAGTTCCTCAATTTCAGTTTCTGGAAGTCCCGTTATTTCTTTAATTAAAGCTATATCAAAGTTTTTTTGTTTCATAAGTTTTGCTGTCTCCCGCTTAACACTATCCTTAATATCCATCTCAAAAGTTGACATTAATCTATATTCTTGTCTTGCTTGTTCGTTTTGTTTTATTGTTTGTATCATAGCCTCTATCTCCCTTGTAAATTCGCTTTTTGCTTTACCTGTTTTAAGGTATTCTAAAAACTCTTTTAATTCTTTGTCTTCGGTATTTTCAAAAGCCTCTGAGTTTATTATAACCTTTTTTGTTCTGTCTTGTAAAGATATATTTTTATCTTCAATGCAGATGTTTTCAAAGATATAAATAGGTCTATTTTTACCGATAGCATCAAAAGTGCAGATAAAAATTATAAAGCTGTCGTTTAAATTATTATAGGAATTGCCCTTATCCAAGAACGAAATATCGATGGCTGCTTGGTAAAACCTCATTCTTTTGGGGGTATTCTTCTCATTACTTACCTGCATTTCAATATCATAAAATTTACCGTTCTCTGTCTGTACTAAAACATCAAATCTCACTGACTTTGCCTGTTCATAGTTTTTAATATTATGCTGTATCGAAATATATGTAATTTTACCTATTGTATCGGATAGTATCATTTCGATTAGTCTTTTGCATAAATCCGGATTTTGCATAACTTTACAAAACATAAAATCGTCTTGTAAAGTCAAATCTTCAAATCTTTTTATCATTTGTGTTCTCCTAATTTTTTCACATTCTCCCTCCTCATTATATTTATAGAAAATATTTAAAAAAAATAGTAAAATATAAAAAGGTTTTTATAAATTGGATTAAATTGTGAAAATCGGACTCAGGATGTACATTCCCCAACCGTCACGGATGGCGGCAGTTCCACGCTCGCAAGTTTTAGCCTGCGGCTAAAACTTGAAGATTAAAAATGTACAAGAATGTACATTCATAAACGGACACGGATGTCCGTGGTTCCAAACTTCCAAGAGTTTTAGACGCAAGTCTAAAACTCTAAGATTAAAAATGTACTCAGGATGTACATTTTTAATCGCCCCCCCTTGCCTTTCTCCTCTAAAAGTGCTATAAAATTAGGACTCAAGTCAGGTTATACGATTATGGAAAGCTTAAAAAAAGCACCTCACATAACTTTATATATTCTTTTCTTTTTTTTGTTCTATCTTTCGAGCGTTAAGCATATAGAAGTTTTGATAGTCTGGGTTTTTATAGTTATTTCAATGATTTTGATTTTTTCGCCTGAAAGGATTAAAAACCTTAAATCGATTCTGGGCGTTTTGCCCTTTGTGATAATGGTTCTGCTTCCCTTCGTAATCAGGGGCTTTTACAATGTTCCTATAGAACAAAGATGTTTTTCTGCAAAGCTCATCCTGCGGCTAATGTGTGCGATGATGACGATTTCCTTTATTTCTTCAAAATATTCTTACCTTTACTTGGTCGAAGGCGTTATGAAGCTCGGCCTTCCCAATTTTTTAAATCAAATTATTTCTCTTACCTTTAGATACTTTTTTATGGTAAGAACGGATCTGGACAAGACTGCAAAGGCTATGAGTGCCCGCTGTTTTGACAATGCCCGCACCTTTGCAAAGGTTTCAACCTACGGCGAAATGATAGGCGGCTTTTTTTTGAAGGCGGCGGATCACGGCGATAAGGTTTATAATGCGATGAGGGCACGGGGCTTTACCTCCGAAACCAAATTTAAACCCGAAAAAATTGCCTCGCCCTTTTACATAGGCCTTCTTGTCTTCTTTGCTTTGTTTTTTATAGGCCTCACAATAATAGAAAGATTTATGGAGATTCCATGGCTGTTTTAATAGAAAATTTATCCTACACTTATCCCGATGGAAGGAATGCAATCAAGAATATAAACGCTCATTTTGAAAAAGGAAAAAAGACGGCCGTAGTCGGTCTAAACGGCTCCGGAAAGTCGACCCTCCTTTATCATCTTAACGGAACAATTTTGCCTCAAACGGGAAGGGTGAATATTTTGGGTGAAGAGGTTTCTAAAAAGACCTTAAATTCCGTAAGAAAAAAATCGGGCTTCCTCTTCGATTATCCCGACCATCAGCTTTTTTTGACAAGCGTTTACGAAGACATCGGCTTCGGGCTAAAGAATTTAGGTATGGGCAGGGGAGAAATAGAAGCTGCCGTTGATCGTATCTTAAAAAAACTGAATATCGAGCACTTAAAGGATTATTCTCCCTATCAGCTTAGTTTGGGGCAAAAGAAGATTTGTGCCATAGCCGGTGTCCTTGTTATGGAGCCTGAAATTATCGTATGCGATGAGCCTTTTTCGGGTCTTGACAGCAAGGTAAAGGCTGCCTTTAAAGCTATCTTGGACGATTTTTCCAAAGAAGGAAAGACGATTATTTTTTCGACCCATGATCAGGATTTTTGTTATGAGTGGGCCGATAATGTTTATGTGATGAACGAGGGAGAATTGATTGCCGGAGGCGATGCTGTGAGCATTTTTAATAATGCGGAAGTGCTGCAAAGAGCGGGTATAGTTATGCCTAAACTTGCAAGGCTTTTCGGCCATAAAAACCCTGCTCCCCGTTCTGTTGAAGATGCCTTAAATTTATTGTAAATAAAAGGAGTTTTGATAAACAGTTCGGCAGAAATTCCGCCTCACTGTTTATCTTTGATTCAGGAGGAATTTATGCATATATCCGATGGAGGATTATCGACGGCGGTTTGTGCCGTAGGTTATGCGGCAAGTGCGGTAGGAATTGCCTTTGCCGTCAAAG
This sequence comes from Treponema denticola ATCC 35405, assembly GCF_000008185.1. Lineage (NCBI taxonomy): Bacteria > Pseudomonadati > Spirochaetota > Spirochaetia > Treponematales > Treponemataceae > Treponema > Treponema denticola. The sequence goes on along the minus strand of NC_002967.9, from coordinate 2,162,685 downwards.
GAACAAAAGAAGAGGATATCCCGAAAATAAGTCTTATGGCGGGAACTTTTTTTGCTATTTCATTGATTATGATTCCGATACCGCCGAGCTCGGTTCATCCGCTCATGTGCGGACTGATAGGAATTATTGTAGGGCGTAGGGCGCCCCTTGCATTTTTTCCCGCACTGCTGCTGCAAGCCCTTTTATTTCAACACGGCGGGATTACAACCCTCGGAGCTAACACTCTGATGCTTTCTATTTCTTCAATATTATCTGCAATTATTTTTTATAATTGGAAAAGCGATAATGTGCTTTTAAAGGGAATGGTTGTAGGAGCCTTGTCTGTTATCTTTGTTGTTTTGGTTTTATCGGTTCTTCTTATGACGGGCGGAAGTTTTGCAAAAGAAACATTTATAGCTATCTTTGTTTCTCATTCCGTAGTTATGGCGGTCGAGGCTGTAATTACCGGTTTTGCCGTCAAGCTTATGATGAAGGCGAGGCCCGATTGGTTTAAACGGAATTTATAGGAAAATCAATTTTTTTTAGAAGGTAAAATTATGAAAAAATATACTTTAATTTTATTGTTTTTATTTGTTGTAAGCTTTGCAGCTTTTTCTCATGCAATGTTTTTGGAACTCGTCGAACCTGGAGTTTTTCAGGTTGAGTACGATGGCGGAGGCTTTACCCCCGGAACAAAGGTAATTCTTTATTCCGATGGAGGCCTTGATGTAATTCAAGAAGGCGTTGTAGACGATAAGGGTTTTTACCGCTTTGATCCTTCTCTTAAAGTAATGTCGGCCGAAGCTTCGGATGGGGCAGGCCATGTCGCCTATTGGGAAGCAAGCGAAGAAGAAAGCTCGGATGAAGGCGGAACTGCCGCATCCGCTTCCGGCGATTCTTCCGCAAAATCTAAAAAAATCGGGAAAACCAAAAGACCTAGTAAGCTCCCCACAATTTTAACCGTTTTAAATACCTGTGCCATTATTTTTCTCTTTTTTGAATTTAGAACATTTAAAAAAAAGGTCTTAGATAAAAAAGCTTAAAACAAGAGCCTAAAATATCGCCGCTCATTTTAATTTGCGCTTTGCTTATAATGAGCGGCAATAGACTATGTAACTAAAAAATAAAATGCCGCCGGCAAAAAGAAAGACGGGATAAAAAATGCCTATTGCAGCGATACTGCTGCCGATAAGCATTCCTATCGGAGAAGATATTTGAATCAGCACGGTATTAAAGGCAAAAAATCTTCCTGAGAATTCGGACCGTACCTTTTTTTGGTAAAGGCTTGTTACATAGACATTAAAAACTCCCATGCTGAAACCTGCAAGCAGGGCGGATGAGCTGATAATACTGCCGAGTAAGATTACATTAAATAAAAAGTTGTTTTCTTTTAAAAACCAAAAGTAAAAACCTAAAATCAAAAAAGAAAAGGCCGGCAAAACCAAAGCAAAAAATTTTATATTTTTACCGGAAACTTTTCGAGAAGCAAGGCTGCCCAGTATATTTCCTATTCCTAAGCCGAAAAAAACAATTGTTGAAAGAAGAGCTAAAAAAGATTTTTCATCTTTTAAAAATTTATTTAGAAAAGGAAAAGTCGACTGCCAATTAAACATAAAAACCGTCTTAAACTGATAGGTCAGTATGTTCGAAAAAATGGGGGTACAAAAAAAGTTTAAGCATGAACCCAATAATGCAAATCTTAAAAGTTCTTTTTCGCTTAAAACATAGCGGTACCCGTCGAAGATTTTTTTTAACTTTGACTCCATTTTCTTTTGCTCATCTTTCTTTTTAAAATCGTAACGGATAAAAATCTCGGATAGGGCCGATATAAAAAAAGTTAGAGCATTGATTAAAATACAGACTTCACAGCCTAAGAGCATCACGAGCCCTGCCGCAAAGATGACTGCCAGCATCGAAATTAAGCTCTTACTCATTTCCAAAACAGAATTAGCTTTTTTTAAATTTTCTTTGTTGATTATTTCGGGTAAAATTGCTCTGCTCGAAGGTTTAAAGATGGACAGGCAAAAACCTTGCAAAAAACTTATAAGGCAAAACAAAAATACCTTTAACTTAAAATCCAAATTTAAAAGAATCAAAAATAGAATAAAAATATTTAAAACAAATTGAGCCGAGTCGCTTAAGTATAAAATCTTCTTTTTGTTAAAGCTGTCTACGATTGAACCCGAAAAAAGAGAAAAAACAATTCTTGAAAATTTGGCTGCAGAATATACAAGGGCAAAATTTATAGGATTATCTGTTTGAAGGGCGACCCAGATAGAAATAGCTACGCTTCCTATTTCATCGCCTATCAGCGAAGTTATTGTGCCGAAATAAATTAAAAATAAATTACGCTTTTCCGTTCTTTTTTTAATTTGCATACAAGTATTCTAACTTTTGAGGACTCACTCTTCAACCCAATTTTCGAGTTTAAGAGTTTTTATCCTTTTAAATTCTTTTGTATTATTCGTCACCAAGGTTCCGTTATTATATAGAACTATTGACGCTATAAGTAAGTCATTAGGCCCGATAAGGGTTCCGCTTTTTTCCAGCTTTGAACGGATATCTGCATAGGTGTATGCCGTATGATCCGAAAATGGCTCTACTTCAAATTCTTTAAAAAATACTTCAAGCCGTTTTAGGTTGTCTTTCTTTTTTCTGCTCTTATATGCGCCCAATAAAAGCTCTGCCTTTACAATTGAAGGAAGTCTTATCTTAGAAGGCGGAATAGATAAAATTTTATTTTTGAGGGATTGATACTTTCCATTTATAAAATAAATACAGATATTTGTGTCCAAATAATACATTATAGGAACTCCCTAGGGCTGTCATCTTCCCATTTCGGCTGTTCCGGTCTTTGGAATGTTTTATCGTCTACCGATCCGAAAAGATTTATAAATTCGTTGGAGTAAGATGGCTCAATTTGAGGAAGAATTTTTTCCAAAACCCAGCCTGAAATGGATTTGTTTGCATTTTTAGCGGCTTTTTCAATTTTTTCAAAATGACTTTCTTTTACATATAAAGATATTTGCGGCATCGCTCCATACCTCCATTTTTAGTATAAAGCTTTTTTATTTATCCGTCAAGTATACTTGCAAGTATACTTGTTATATAAAAATCAGGAATTTAAAATCCCGAGATACCGATTTCGCGGTATTTTAAAGCCGCCGAAGCGTTTTATGTTTTCGGAAGGAATTTGGGCATCTATTAAAATGCCCTTTTTGTTTTCAAAGAAGTCTTGGGCAAAGAGGGCGAAGGCTGTTTTGGAGGCTCCGCTTATCTCGCTGAACATGGATTCGCCTATAAAGACTTCGTTTATATAAAGGCCGTAAAAGCCTCCTGCCAATTCGCCGCCTCTCCATGCTTCTACAGAGTGAGCAAAGCCCAGCTTATGAAGAAGTCTGTAAGCTTGAAGCATGTCATCCGTGATCCAAGTTCCTTTTTGACCCTCTCTTTTGATTAGGGCACAGTTTTCTATAACTTCATCAAAGGCTTCATTTCGGCTTATCTTAAAATTCGTCTTTTTTATTTCTCTTTTTAGGCGGGACGGAATATGAAAAGAAGCCTTGTCGATTACAAACCGCAGAGATGGAGAAAACCAGATTATCGGGTCTTCTTCGGAAAACCAAGGGAAAAAAGAATGTTTATAGGCCGAAAGAATCATGCCCGGCGAAAGGTTTCCTCCCGATATGACCTCATCATCTTGGGATTTTTGAATATAATCTTCTTCTCCCAAGGCCTTATTAAAATCAAAAAAATCTTCGCTCTCAAGCCAAGGAAAATCCTTTTGACTTCTTTTTAAGAGTATCTTTTTTTCCGTAGAACTTAAAAGCGATAATGAAGAAAAACCGGTCTGCATTTGTTTTTACTAAAAGGCTGCACCTTTTTATTTTATGTTTAACACCAAATAGGGCTTTTTAAGTTTGTCCCCGATTTGGCACTTTACGGAACTTCCCTTCTTTGTTTCCCCAAAAAGAATCATGTCTGTTAAGGGGGTTACAAATTCGTCTTCGACAAGACGGGCTGCATTGCGGGCTCCGAATTCTTCCGAATATCCTTTTTCGGCTAAAAGAGGAATAACGTCGTCTTCAAGCTCAAGGGAAATTTCTTTTTCGGCGAGCTGGGAGCGTATTTTTTCTACTTCCTTTTTGATGATGAGGCTCATAACCTGCATCGTAAGGGGGCCGAATTTTATGATTGCATCAAGCCTGTTTCTGAATTCCGGAGTAAAAGTTTTTTCGACAGCCTCATCGACAGCCGATTCCGAAATACGCTCTCCTCCGAAACCGATTAAGGGCTTTCCTATATTGGAAGAGCCTGCATTGCTTGTCATAATAAGAATTATATTGTTAAAGGCTGCCTTTCTGCCCTGATTATCGGTAAGGGTAGCATAATCCATAATCTGTAAAAGAATATTATAGATGTCGGCATGAGCCTTTTCTATCTCGTCCAAAAGAAGAACTGCATTCGGGCTTTTTTGTACGGCAGAGGTTAAAAGCCCTCCTTCTTCAAAACCTACATAACCGGGGGGCGAACCTATGAGACGGCTTACCGTGTGCTTTTCCTGATATTCGCTCATATCGAAGCGGAGGAGGGGGATACCCAGCTCTTCTGCAAGGGTCTTAGCAAGCTCGGTTTTGCCTACGCCCGTGGGGCCGACAAACAAAAAGTTTGCAACCGGCTTATCCTTAGAGCGGAAGCCGGCTCGGGAGCGTTTTACAGCCTTGGTAACGCCCTCGATGGCGGTATCTTGGCCGAAGATTTTTTTTGAAAGGATTTCTTCAAAGTGCCGCAGCTTTTCCGTTTCGTTTACCGAAACCCTTTGTTCCGGTATTTTTGCCGTTTTTGCAACTATCTTATCTATGTCGGAAAGACTTACCTCCGGCAAGGCTGTTTCTTCAAGGCCTTTTTCATCAGCTTCATTTTCGTTCTTTTCTTTATCGGCTCTTATCTTAATCAGGGCACCGGCCTCGTCTATAAGGTCTATGGCCTTGTCGGGCAAAAACCTGTCCCTGATATGAATGGCCGAAAGATGGACTGCCGACTCCAAAACCTCATCGCTGTAGTGAACCTTATGAAAATTCTCGTAACTTTCGCGAAGGCCTTTTAATATTTTAACGGCTTCTTCTTCATTCGGCTCTTCAATATCTATTTTTTGGAAACGCCTTGCAAGGGCTGCGTCCTTTGTAAAATGCTTATTGTATTCTTCAAAGGTTGTAGCTCCGATACAGCGAACCTTTCCGTTCGCCAAAATCGGTTTTAAAAGATCAGGTGCTTCAATTCCGCCTCCGCCCGAGTTTGCATTTACAATGGTGTGGATTTCATCTATAAAAAGAATAGCATTTTTTTCTCTTGAAATTTCGGATACAATCCGTTTAAGCCTCTCTTCAAAGTCGCCTCTAAATTTTGCTCCGGCCAGCAAATCAGATAGGCTTAAGCTGTAGATATTCGCGTTTTTTAAAAAGCTGGGAACCTTATTTGCCGTAATTCTTTGTGCAAGCCCCTCGGTGATAGCCGTTTTTCCGACTCCGGCTCCTCCCACATGAATGGGATTGTTTTTTTGTTTGCGGCATAAAATCTGAATAGTTCTTTCTATTTCTTCTTCCCTTCCGATTATGGGAGAAAGGCGGCCCTTGCGGGCTTTTTCGGTTAAATTTACCGTAAACCTTTCAAGATAAGTTTTTTGTGCCTTGCTTTTGTCCGTGTTTTTTTCTTCGGAATTATGGCGGGCAGAGTCTTCTTTTACGCCTTGAGCTTCCTGAACATCTTCGGCTTCTTCATAGGCACTTCGGTTTTTGCCGTCATCATAGAAGTCGGGGCTGCTTACCAGCTGGAGGAGTCTTAGGCGGTCTATTCCGCTTTGCTTCATAAAAAAGGAACAATGATTTTTTTCCTCATCCATAAGGCTTACTATTATGTCGTTAATCCCGATAACGGGCTTTTCTGCAGCGTTGCAGTTTAAAATTGCCCTTTCAAAAACATTTTGCAGGCCTACTGTTTGAATAGGTTCTGCCTGATTGTCTTGTGTCCTTACCGGAACCTTGTTTTCAAGGTAGGTGTTTAGGTTATCGTGGATGTAACCCAAATCCGAACCTGAAAGGGTAAAAAGCTCCAAGGCCTTGGGATTGAACATAATAGCCCACAGGAGGTGCTCCGGAGTAACAAATTCATGATTTCTTTTTTTAGCATCTTCAACAGCATCTTGAAAAATGCGTCTGACAGTTAGACTTACCGTAAAATTCATACTTTTTCAACCTTGCATTGCAGCGGAAAATTATTATTCTTTGCTGCCGTTAATACTTGAAAGCATTTTGTTGTTGCTATGTCATATACATAGATACCGACGGAGGCTTGTCCGGTTTTATGAACCTTAAACATCAAAGTTTCGGCCTCTTCCTGTGACTTATTAAATATGGAAATAAGGACGGCCACAACAAAATCCATTGGGGTAAAGTCATCATTGAGAAGAATGACCCTATAATTTTCCGGTTCTATAAATTTTTCAGATATAATAGTCCCCTTTTGGGCTTGCTTTTTTAGTTCCATACATATAAAGTACTGTAAAAATCCGTATTTTACAAGCAAATTCTTATTTTTTTTAATAATATTCTTTGATAAAGGCAAGAATTTTGATAAAAAATTTGATATATTTGTAAAAAAAGGAAAAAGAAACTTGATATTTTGACGTAATGTGCTATACTATAATGCGATGAGCTCTAGTAATTCTGAAACAAAAAAAATAAAACCTATCAGTATCGGCAGAAAAAATGCGGTAATGGAAAGGATTTTTGAACTTATATATGAAAAATCATCATTTTTGCTTTTAGGGCATAAGCACGCCGATGAGGATTGTTTCTCCTCGGTTGTTGCTTTCGGCTTATTGTTGCGTAAATTCGGGAAAACCGTAAATATTTTTTTAGAAGATAATGTTCCCGATAATCTTTCTTTTTTTGCGGATATTTGCAGGTACAATTTTATCTCTTTGTTTGTTAATGATGTGACTGAGGTCATAAATCCCGATGTTGTCGTTATTTTGGATACCCCCAAGCCTGATATGATAGCCTCAAATGATGCTATTGAAGTTTTTTTAAAGGATAAAACGCTTCCTAAGGTTGAAATTGACCATCACTTTGCCGCGGATGCGGATTATTCGGGGGATGAGGATTATAGACTTACCTTGAGGGCTTCAAGCACTTGCGAGATAATAGGGCAAATGTGCTTAAAGCTTGAAAAACGCCCTGAGATTCTTAAAAAATACGGTATACATGAGTTATATTCACGCAACATAGTTCTTGCTATGCTCACAGGCATGATTGGAGATGCAAAGATGGGAAACTATCTTTTTAAGCGGCGTGATAAGGCTTTTTATGATTATTTTTCAAAAAAGTTCAATTCTATTCTTCATGAAAAATTTAACGAAGGTTCTCAAAACATAAGTTCCGTCAACGAAATTGTGGATGTAATGGAAAAACTTTCAGATGAAGATGCAAGAATTTATGAATCGGTAATGAAAAACGCTTCTTATGATGGACGCGTCGGTGTTATAATCTTAGATGAAAAACAGTCCGATTCTTTAAGTTCGGGGATTGATTATAATCAGTTTTTGGGAGTTATAAAACGTGCTACAGATAATATAGCCGAAAAAGTTCATGGAGTGGGTATCTCGGCATATTTTGATCCTGTGGAAATCTCCGATAAAATTCAGCTTAGAATAAGGGCTTCCGGAGATGTAAAGGGGATTGATGTAAGACCTATTTTAAGCGAATTCGGTATTGAAGACGGCGGTGGCCATCCCGGTGCCATAGGTTTTAGGTTCCCCAGAACGGAAATCAAAGATCTTCCGGCATATGTAGAAAAAATTTCTAAAAAAATTAAAACCCTTATTCCGAAATGATGCCTCAAAAAATAAACTATGACAGACTGATGCAGGAGACGATAAAAAATTTAGGTTCGAATGACAAGACCTTATTGCTTCATTCCTGCTGTGCTCCTTGCAGCTCTTCCGTTATCTTAAAGCTCGCTCCTTTTTTTAAGCTGACTGTTTTCTATTATAATAGCAATATCGATACTTCTGAAGAGTACGAAAAAAGAGCGGAAGAGCAAAGGCATCTTATTTCCATATACAATGAAGAAAATCTATCATCTCACAAGATAGAAATAATCAAAGAGGCCTATGATCCGCAAGAATTCTATGAGATTTCTCAAGGTTTGGAAGATTGTCCCGAGGGGGGAGAGCGCTGTATGCGTTGTTACCTTTTGCGGCTAAAAAAAACTGCCGAAAGGGCTAAAAAGGACGGTTTTGACTTTTTTACCTCAACTCTTTCGGTAAGTCCTTTAAAAAATGCGGAAAAGCTTAATACTATCGGTCTTTCCCTTGAAAGTGAAGGCTGCAAATGGCTGCCGAGCGATTTTAAAAAAAGGAACGGCTACCTTGATTCTATAAATTTAAGTAAAAAATACGGTCTTTACAGACAGGACTACTGCGGCTGCAAATACTCAAAGCGATAAAATTTTACTCATTTTATATTCATAAATTCAAGTTTTAGAATTGACTATATACTTAATTCCTGTTATAATAAAAGCAAAGTAATCAATCTATTGACTAAAAATAATAGGAGGTCAAAAGTGAAACTTGAATTAGGTATTATCCCCATTAACGACATGAAATTTGGAAACAAAACTGCCGTTAACGGAACATGCCTTGAAGTAAACAAAGCTGAACTTGAGGCTCTTATCAAGGAAGATCCGCTTGTAACCGGTGTTGAATTGCACATTGCAAAGCCCGGTGACAATACCCGAATTATCCCTGTAAAAGATGTTCTTGAACCCCGATGCAAGGTAGAAGGCAGCGGCGTTTGCTTCCCCGGTTTCTTTACCGGCGAAGAGGCTGTTGTTGGAGCAGGTAAAACCCACGTATTGAAGGGTGCTGCTGTAGTTACAACCGGAACCGTTGTAGGTTTCCAGGAAGGTATCATCGACATGAGCGGTCCGGGTGCCGAATATACACCCTTCTCAAAGACCGTAAACCTCGTTGTTGATTGCAAAATCCAAGACGATGTTACCCGTGCTATTAAAGAAAAGGCCTTACGCCTTATGGGCTTAAAAACAGCCAGATATCTCGGAGAAGCTGCTAAAAACGTAAAACCCGCTTCTGTAGAAACCTACGAAACACTTCCCTTCGTAGAGCAGGCTAAACAATATCCCAACCTTCCCAAGGTAGGTTATGTTTACATGCTCCAGAGTCAGGGACTTTTACATGATACCTACTACTACGGTGTCGACGTAAAGCAGATTCTTCCCACCATGATGTACCCCACAGAAGTTATGGACGGTGCAATCGTAAGCGGTAACTGCGTTTCTGCATGCGATAAAAACCCGACCTATGTTCACCAGAACAGCCCCATTATCCATGAGCTCTATAAGAGACACGGAAAAGACATCAACTTCATGGGTGTAATTGTTACAAACGAAAACGTTACTCTTGCAGACAAGGAAAGATCTTCTAACCTTTCAGCAAAGTTGGCTCAGATGCTCGGCTGCGATGCAGTTATCGTTTCTGAAGAAGGTTTCGGAAATCCCGATGCCGACTTGATCATGAACTGTCGCAAGATCGAAGAAATGGGTATCAAGACCGTTCTCGTAACCGACGAATATGCCGGTCAAGACGGTGCAAGTCAGTCTCTTGCTGACTCGAACCCCTTAGGAAATGCTGTAGTTTCTAACGGAAACGCAAACGCTGTTGTAAAACTTCCCCCGATGAAGACCATCATCGGAGATGTAAAACAGGCAAATGTTATTGCAGGTGCTTGGGACGGAAGTTTACATGCCGACGGAACAATCGAAGCTGAAATTCAGGTTATTACCGGTGCTACAAACGAGCTCGGATTCTGGAATCTTAGCGCAAGAGGACTATAAGGAGTTAAGCTATGAGTAAAGTAATTGTTCATTATATCAATCAGTTCTTTGCCGGAAAGGGCGGAGAAGACATGGCTGACTACAAACCGGAGGTTATTGACGGAACAGCAGGTCCCGGTACCGGAATTCAAGGTGCTTTAGGAGATGCAGGAAAGATCGTCAAGACCATTATCTGCGGTGATAACTTTTTTAACGAGCACGAAGAAGAAGCTGTTGCATTCGTCAAAAAAGTTCTTACAGATACAAAAGCAGACCTTCTTATCGCCGGTCCCGGATTTAACGCCGGACGATACGGTATGGCTTGCGGTAACGCAGCAAAGGTTGCCTTTGAGCTTGGAATCCCCGCTATTTCTGGTCTCTATGAAGAAAACCCCGGTTATGATGTATTCAAAGCCTTTATGTACACAATCAAAACAGGCAACTCTGCTGTAAGCATGAGAGAAGCTGTTCCTGCTATCGGAGCTTTGGCTAAAAAACTTTTAAAAGGCGAACAAATTTGCTGCCCCGAAAAAGAAGGTCTCTTACCCAGAGGCGTACGCCAAAACTACTTTGCAGAAGAAAGAGGTGCAAAGAGAGCTGTTGACATGCTCATCAAGAAGATTAAGGGTGAAGCATTCGTAACCGAATATCCGATGCCCGTATTCGACAGAGTACCTCCTCAGCCTCCCGTTAAGGATATCACCAAGGCAAAGATTGCATTGGTAACCTCAGGCGGTGTTGTACCCAAGGGTAACCCCGACCACATTGAAGCTTCAAATGCTTCACACTACGGCGAATATTCAATCGCAGGTATGGCCGCTCTTTCATCAAAAGACAGCGAAACAGCTCACGGCGGATATGACCCGACCTATTGTAACGCAAACCCCAACCGAGTTCTTCCGGTAGATGTTTTGCGTGATCTCGAAAAAGAGGGAAAGATCGGAAAGCTTCATGACAAGTACTATACAACGGTAGGAAACGGTACCGCTGTAAAGCGTGCAAAGAAATTTGCCGAAGAAATTGTTCAAAAACTTGTAAAAGATGGAGTGCAGGCTGTAATTCTTACCTCTACGTGAGGCACATGTACTCGTTGCGGTGCAACGATGGTTAAAGAAATCGAGAGATTCCTCCCGGTAGTACATATTGCAACTGTTGTTCCTATCTCAAAGACTGTTGGTGCTAACAGAATTGTTCCGGCTGTAGCTATTCCTCACCCGCTCGGTGATCCTAAAATGAACGACGCAGATGAGAAAAAACTCCGCCGATCACTTGTTGAAAAAGCATTAAAAGCTCTTGAAACACCTATTTCAGAGCAAACCGTTTTTTAATTTAGCTTTTTAAACTAAAGCCCCCAAGCCTCTAAGGCAAGGGGGCTTTTTTTATGGCTGGTTTTTCCGCTCTTGTAGACAAATTTCAGCTTTTAGTGTATCATCTTAAAATACTTTTTTTCGAGGGAAAAGATGGATTATATTGAAAGTCTTTTTAATAAGAATTTTTTGGAATATGCAAGTTATGTTATCCGCGACAGGGCCATACCCGACCTTGAGGACGGCTTAAAGCCTGTTCAAAGGAGAATTTTACATTCTCTTTTTGAGATGGATGACGGCAAATTTCACAAGGTGGCAAACGTTATCGGGCACTGTATGAAGTACCATCCCCACGGAGACGCTTCCATAGGAAACGCCCTCGTGGTTCTTGCCTCAAAAGAGCTTTTTATAGATACGCAAGGAAACTTCGGGAATATTTTTACCGGAGATGAAGCTTCCGCTCCCCGATACATAGAGTGCAGGGTAAACGAATTTGCAAAAACCATCTTTTATAATCCTCACATAACCGATTATACCGTTTCTTATGACGGAAGAAACAAGGAGCCCCTGGCTTTTAGGGCCAAGCTCCCCGTAATCCTCGCAATAGGGGCAGAGGGAATTGCCGTAGGTATGTCTACAAAGATTTTGCCCCATAATATCCTCGAAATAATTGAGGCCGAAAAAGCCTTTTTAAGCGGAAAATCCTTTGCTCTTTTCCCGGACTTTCCTACGGGAGGATTGATAGATGTCTCTGAATATGAAGACGGCTTAGGCAAAGTCTTAGTCAGGGCCAAGCTCGACACCTCCGACGAAAAGAGGATAGTAATAAGGGAGCTGCCCTTCGGAAGCACCACCGAAAGCATGATTAACTCTATCGAGGCCGCTTCAAAGGCCGGAAAGGTTAAGATTTCGGAAATAAGCGACTATACGGGCGAAAATGTCGAGATTGAGTTAAAGCTTCCCAGAGGAGTCTATTCGGCAGATGTGGTAGATGCCCTCTATGCTTTTACCGAATGCGAGCAGTCGATTCCCTGCAATCTTTTGGTTATAAAGGACAATCTTCCGGTTCAAATTACCGTAACCGATATAATAAAATATCATGCCAAGCAGCTGATGCAGATTTTAAAGGACGAGCTCGAATACGAAAGAGCTATGCTTACCGAGCGCCTCCACCTGCGCACCCTTGAGCGTATTTTTATCGAGGAACGCATATACAAAAAGATAGAAACTATGAAGACGGCGGAGGGCGTAATCAATGCAGTTATCAAGGGCTTTGTTCCCTTTAAAAAGGAATTAATCCGCGATGTAACCGAAGATGATGTCGATAAATTGCTTAAAATCCCCATCCGCCGCATATCTCTTTACGATATAAACAAAAACCGTGAAGAGGTCAGGGAGATAAATAACCGCTTAAAGGAAATTGCAAAGCTCTTAAAGAATTTAAAGGGCTATGCTATTTCGGTTTTGGACGGAATTGCGGCAAAGCTTCCGGCAGAGGAATTTAAGCGCAAGACCGAGATTACGGGCTTTACAAAGGTTGACGTAAAAGAGGCCGTAACAAGGGATACGGCCCTCCGCTATGATGAAGAAACGGGATATCTCGGCACCTCCGTTACCACAGGAAAAGATATTCTACGGGTCAGCCCCTATGACCGCATCTTTGTCTTGCGGAAGAGCGGGGTTTACACCGTAATGGATGTGCCCGACCGAGTCTTTGTCGATACGGGAATGTGGTATTGCGGCTTTGCCGAAAAAGAAGAGCTTTCAAAGGTGCTTTTTACCGTAATTTACCGCGATTCCAAGACAAAGTATGCCTATATAAAAAGGGCGAGGGTAGAAGGCTATATCCTAAACAGGGATTACCTTTTTGCTCCCGACAACACCGAGGTGCTTTTTGTAAGTACGAAACTTAAGTTTTCTTTTAAGCTGAACTATGCGCCTAAACCGAGAGTAAAAAAGATAGAAGAAGAATTTAAGGCCGATTCCTTTGCTGAGAAAGGCTTAAAGGCCCAAGGCGTACGCCTTTCGGTACGAGAGGTTCTTTCTGCCGAAGAACTGTCTGAAAAAAAATCATTGATTAAAAAGGCTCAAGAAAAAAAAGCCGAAACAAAAAAGACGGTTAAAAAGGAAGCTCCTATAAAGGAAAAAAAAGAAGCCGCAAAGAAGGCTAAGCCTGAAAAAACGTCCAAGACCGTCAAAAACGAGAAGACTTCCGGGGCTCAAAAGACTTCAAAGACAGGAAAGAAAAAAGTATCCGATAAATAAGGAGGCTTTTAATCGAGGAACAAGATTTTCTTGATTTCTTCTAAGAGCCGGAGCTGCTGTTCGGCTCTGGCTATGCCTTCTATTGCAGGGTCATAGCGTTTGTCTATCGTTAAAATTTCTTTCCAAAGTTCTATAGCTTTTTCGTAGTTTTTATTATTGTACTCTTTTAAGGCCTGAACATAGAGTTTTTTTACGGTGCTAAGTTTTTCATCTCTTTTATCCTGTCCTAAAAGAAGTTTTACTCCCACGCTGATACGGCTGATATTTGTAACCTGACTGGATAGATCCAGAGTATAATTTGCGGAAATTTGAACGTCCGAGAGGTTTACTTCTCCACCCAAGGTAAATCGAGGATTTCCTCCCTTAATGCCTAAACCTGTTAGAAGATTAAAATATTTTGTAATTGAAAACATAAATCCTAAACTGCCATAAGGCAGGCCGGAATTTTTTATGTTTACAATATTTATCCCCTGATTCACATCTATTCCGAATAAAAAGAAATTTACGGGCCTATATGCAAAGCCTAGAGAAATATATGAAGGAGGAATGTCTCCTTTTATGGGGGGACCGAAGTTTTTTAAACTAAGCCCGAAATAAAAATTAGGCTCATCACTGTAAAAGATTTTTGTAACATTGGCCCTTATCATAATTCCAAAATCGCCAAGAACGGCATATCCGTTTTGTTGTGAAGCATTTTTATATTGGGGTGTAGGGTTGTCCGGATCCGCTGCCTCTCCCTGCCCTGAAAATGGAGGCATGGATCTTATGCCGGTTTTTATACTTCCCCCTACTGTTAAACCCTTAAAATCGTATCCTGCAAAAAAATTATAGGCTATATTTGCGGTTAAAAAAGTTTCGCTATAATAGCCTGATGCTTTTTTTTGCCCCAAGGGGCCGTATTCGGTAAAGGGAATGTAGAAGCACCTTAATGAAGTTCCCCAGCCCAGATGATTTTTCCTTTGGGTATAGCCTAGCGTTTCGAGCTTGGAATCCGCTATCCAGCTGTTATGCAGAACATTTAGCTCGGTTTCTTTTAAAAGGGCACTCGCAGCAGGGTTTGCATCGAAAAAACTTATATCGTTTGAAAGAGCCGTAAAAGTGCCCCCAAGACCTTCAAAGCGGCCTCCTGAGGGAATTAAAAGGGAGCGAAAAGCTGTTTCTCCTTCAAATTTTTGTGTAAATATATCAAAAATTGATGATACTCCCGAGTAAAAATTGGAAATATCTGCACAAAAAAGGCCTATTTTTGGAAAAATGAGAAAAATACTTATGCAAACGGCTTGAAAAATTCTCTTCATATTTATACTATTATAAATGAATTTCGGCTTTTTTTTAAGTAGTTTTTAGAGATTTTTATTAAAAAAAAGTATAAAAAGCCGAAAATTGATATAGGAGTTTTTTATATAGATGACTTTTTTAAGTGCATCGAATTAAGGTTTGGTAAGTTGGATAAAAAACGGTTTTTTATAAGTCTTTTTATATGTTTTCTCTCTATTTCTGCCTTTTCAAAAGGGTCTGCCGAAGAAGATTATGCAACGGCTAGAAGTCTTTTGGAAGAGTCAAAAAATACTGCAGCCTTACAGGATATAATTAATGTTATTGAAAACAAACCTGAATCTATGGAGAGCGGAATAAGTCTGGCCAGAAAAACAATGAAAAATCAGGCCGAATTTCAAAAAACCTTCCATGAACTTATAGAACTTTTAAGAGTAGATCCTAACAATAACTTAAAAAGAATTGCGATAATAAACAAGATGGAAATTTTGGAATCCGATATGGATCCGGATCTTAGGGCTTTTTTAGACAAGGTAAAAATATCCTCATTCTATGCTATTTACCGTATAAAGTTTAATGATTTGATGAATGAAGGTATTAAACTTATAGAGGCGAAAAAATATAATGATGCCGCCAAGACCTTTATTCAAGGCTTTTCAATGTATGACGGGGAGGCAATGGATGAAGATAAAAATGCCCAAATAAGCGGCATTTTGAAAAAAGAATTTGATTTGGTCAAATCCGATGCAAAAAAATACGAAGCTGCTTATACCGAATTTATTTCGGATGTGAATAAATATAGGGAAAAGGCTTTTTCATCATCCTTATCCTCTCTTGAAAACGAATTAAATGCTTTGAAGAATTCTTCTTCTCGGCTTAGAAATATTACCGGTTCATTAATAAGATCGGGTGCTTCGTTAAAACAGGTTTATTTAAATGAAAGGAAAAAAAATGTTGAGACCGAAGAAAGCATATTGCCCTTTGCTTACCGTTTAACTATCGGACGGGATTCGGCAAAAGGATATGAAGGTGTTGAAGGAGCTATGGAAGCGGGAGTGCATGAGCCGCTTTATTCTTTGGCCGATAGTCATTGGCAGGAAATTAAAAAACTATGGTTTGAATCTTGCGATACATTCGATTTTGAAAACGACATATCTATCGATAAAAATCTCTCTCTAATTGATTTTCATTTAAAAAGCTTGACGGAGATTTATTCCGTTATTAATACACGTTCCGGTTCAAGATTTGGAAAGACAGTTGATTCTCAAGATAAAAAAAGAAACTCTTTAGCCGAGCTTAATAAAATCATGGATTCCACAAAAAAATATTACAGCCGGTTTTTGGCTATAAGAGAAAAAATACAGCCTATTTCATCTTCTTATACCGGAAGTTCTGATGAATTGCGTAATTCTGAAAATCCTAAAATTAAAACTTTAAAGGCTGAGATTCAAGAATTGGAATCTATGATGGTTTCCGTAAAAAAATTATCCGAATCTTTAATAACTTACAGTGCAAGCGATCTCGCCAAAGAACAGGAAGCTTTAGAAGCTAAAAACAGTTTATTGTTAAGTAACTTGGATAAGGCCAGACTTATATGTTATGAGGGGCTTGCAATCATAAATAATAGGTCAGGTAAAGAGGCTTTTGCCGAGACAAAACAAAGATATGACAGCTTTACGAATAACAAACAAAAGACCGATAAGATCTCTCCGGCAGAAACCAGACAAGAGCTTTTAAACTTAAAAGAGATTGTAAAATTAGATCTGCGTATCTTGACTAATTTTATTAAAGATACCGATCTTTCGGTATCCGAAACGAGTAAGGTTTTTGCAGAAAATAAAAACGGTATTGAAAAAACAATTGCAGCTCTTAAAGATTTTTCCGCTAGTATAGACTCTGATTTGGCATTGATGGAATCTGCTATTTTAAAAATACGGTTAGCAAAAAATGAAGCCGATTTAAGGTTTGAAGAAGCAAAGAGAAATTTAGCATCCGGTAATTTTTCTGCAGCAAGGCGAAGCATAGAACTTTCGCGAACAAGAACGAATGACGCTTTGCAGCTTGAAGAAGATGCAGAATACAGAAGCCTTACGGATAAAAGACTCGAAGATCTTGGTAAAGAAATTAATGATGCGGAAAATGCCGTAGTTGTTAAAGATGTCCGTGCATATTTGGAAAAGGCAAAAAAAGAGTACTTTAATACCGAGTTTATAAAAGCTGAAGAAACTTTGAATACGGCACGCAGCCGCTGGGCTGTAACTAATATTGAACCGAACGAAGAGGTTGAAAACTGGCTGGCAATTGTAAATACCGCAGGAACTTTAAAAACAGGAAGATCCATTCCGCCTTCGGCTCCCCTATATCCGCAAATGATACAGCTTTTAAATAATGCCAATCAACTTTATTTGGAAGCAGAGAAAAAAATAAAGGCCGGGCAGAGGAGTGCTGCCTTAAATAATTTAAATCAAGCTAAAGATAATATACGGCAGGTATTATTGATATTCCCGTATAACGAAATTGCAGGGCAATTAAATTTAAAAATCGATAAGTTGATAGATCCTGCAAACTTTAACGAGCAATTCAAGCGGAAAGTTCAAACTATAAGAGCCGAGTACAAGCGTAATTCTCAAAAATCGTATAGCGAATTATTGGATTTGTATAGCATAGATAAAAACTTTTCGGGACTTGCAGCTTTAAAAGATGAAATTGAAATTTACTTAGGGCTAAAACAGCCTCCTCCAAATCTTAAAGCAATCGCCGAGTCTGCTAATCTTACTAAGTCGGCTCAGGCAATATATACAGCCGGTGATAGAGCTTCATTCCCGATTGCTTTGCAGCAATTGGATTCGGCTATTAAACTTAATCCGCAAAATAATAATGCGATACAATTAAAGGACTCAATTCAAATGGCTATGGGAGGTGCTGCAGTTATTGTACTTTCTGCTGCCGATGAGGCAAAATATCAGCAAGCTGTTTCCGAATTACAAAAGGGAAATAAGGTTATAGCAGCTGCATTGGTTGAACAGCTTATGCAAAGTCCGAATGCAAAAAGATCTGCAAAGGTTAGAGAATTAAAAAAGAGGATAGATGCATCACTATGATTAACGAGAAAAAACATATGAAAAAAATCTTAACTATATTTTTAATGTTCTTATTTTTTATAAGTTTTTTATCGGCAAAAGAATTTTATTGGGAAAATCCTTCCGTTATAAGCGGCCGAAACGGATACTTTTTAAAGTCCGCTTCAAATGCAAATATCTCCGCATCTGTCTGGGAAGAAGTCGTTAAGTCCTCCGATACTGAAGGATTGATATATATTTCAACAGGCGTATATGTAAATAACAAATGGACAATAAATGAAAGAATAATTCCGCCTATTCCTTATACGGCCGATATTCCGTCAATTGTTTCTATCGCAGTTGGAAATGATGACAGTATTTTAATTGCATTGGTAAAAAACCGTAATACTATTACGATTTTAAAAAGTACCGATTACGGTAAAACATATACGGTTAAAAATATTGTCACAGAAATATACGATTTGCTTTCTCCTCAACTATCAGTTGCTTCAAACGGCAAGTATCTTATGTTTGTTTCTCACGGTGCAGATGAAAAGTTTTCTATATTCTATTCTTCATCTGAAGACGGCCTTAATTGGCCGGCTTTTTCGGAGTTTAACTTTGCAAAAAAAATGGATAGAATTTTTCTTCCGGCACATACGGCTTCATCAAAAAACGATGTCTTGGTTTTTCAAGCCTTGGATAAAAGCGGAGACAGACGTACTTATCAGCTTTTTTCTTCGTTTTCCTCCGATGGATGTTCCTCCTGGTCGGAACCTGTAAGGATAACGGATAATTTTGATTTTAATAATCAAAGACCTAATCTCTTATATATTAATTCGGAAAAATCTATTTTCATTGTTTGGGAGCAATCATCTTACCGCAGCGAAAAGAATTCTCCTGCCTATGCCGTTTTAGATAGCAAAGGAAAACTTGCTTCTTCAATTGAAATACTGCCGTCCGGAAATGGAACGATGTTTAGCCCCAGGATTATAGCTTATAATAATAAGCCTCTTATTACTTGGTCAGAAACTTATGATGGTAAATCATCCATTTTGATTGCAAGAAAAGAAGATTCAATTTGGAAAACAGACTCTGTTGCATCCATTACCGGCTCCTTGCTTTTTGTAAATCCTTTTTTTGTAGACGGAAATCTTCATATAGTTTGGCAGGAAGGAGTACGCGCGGCAAAAATAATGCATATCGAACCTGACCATGAGGTAGCAAAAGCTCAGCTTCAGCCTTTGAATTTTGATTCAAAGACTTTAGAGGGAAGACAAAAAATTACAATGAAGATTAAATTTCCCAATGACTCATCAGGTATAGCCGGTTATTCGTATGAATGGTCAAAGGATGTTCCTCCCGAATTTGTAGCCCCTGTGATTAAAAAATTAAAAGATGAAACCGTTTTGGTGTATGAGCCTGAAGAAGACGGCTTGTGGTATTTGGGTGTTAGAGTTTGCGATTATGCCGGGAACTGGTCGGAGATGACTACGATTTCTTATGAGAGAGATATAGTTCCTCCCGCAGCTCCTATATTTGATTTATTGGCCTTAGATAAAAAAGGTTTTGTAAAATCGAATACGTTTGATATTAAATGGAATCCACCCGATTTGGATATAAACGGAAAACCTGAAACGGCTATAAACGGTTATATATGGAATCTTTCATATTTAGGTACAGTAGATAAATTTCTTTCATACCTAAAAACGGCAGGGTCTGCCTTTATAGATGATGATGTCGTGCAAAAAGTTTTGTCCGATAATTTAGATGTTGAATTAAATACATCAAAAATAAGTTCCGTTTCAAATAAAAGAGAATTTAAAAATTATGAAAACGGTCTTTATGCTTTAACCGTTTCTGCCGTAGACGCTTTTGGAAATATCGGTGCTCCGGCAGTAAAGTATTTTGCTTTAAATAAATATATTCCGTATACTTATGTTGCAGATATAAATGCGGTGCAAGCACTGGATGGATCTATCTCTCTTTCTCTGGTAGGTAAGGGCTTTGCTGCCGGAGGCGAAGTAACTTCGATCTATGTTGATGCTGACGGACTTCCTCCTTATGATCTAACTATAGAAAAAAAAGATTTCTCTGTTCTTAGTGACAAACTTATATCGAATATAAAAATAAATTATCTGGATCCCGGAAAATACTATGTGGGATTAATGCACTCAGGACGAGGAGTTTACTTTGCCCAAAAAACCATATCTTTTGATGATATAGGAAATATTAAGCTGGGTGATTATGGAAAGGTCTATAAATATAATTGGCTTCTTTCGGCTATGGATTCCGATTTTTCGGATTATTTTTTAATTATTTGTTTTACAATATTTATTTTACTTATTATGACTCTTTCAATAACGGGAGTTATTTATTCCGTAAAAGAAGCTATAAAAATAAAGTATGAGGTAACTGTTTTATTGCGAGGAGGTGCTATGTCATTTGGAAAAGAAAAAAAACTGTCTGCATTAAAAGTTAGAGGCGGCGGATTAAGGTTAAAGTTTATGATGTTTACAATGACTTTGATAATATCGGTTATTTTAACCTTGGATCTTCCCTTGGGTTTTCGATTTTCGGAAACACAGGAAAGATTATTGGCAGAAGGTTTGGCTTCAAATACTCAGGTTTTGCTTGAAAGTTTGAGTTCCGGTGCCAAAGCTTATCTTCCTTCAAAAAATGTATTGGAGCTGGGCTTTTTACCTTCTCAAGTCTCTGCGCTTAAAGAAGCAAGTTTTGCAACGATAACCGGTGTTCACATTGATAATAAAAAAGTAGGTTATAATTTTGTTTGGGCTTCCAATGATGAAGATATTCTTTCTAAAATAGATACTCCCGATTTTGTTGTAGGCAAATCCGAGTTGTTATTGCCCCAATTGGAAAATGTGTATAAAAAACTTGATGAAATTGATAAGGAAGCAAGAGATAGTGTAGGCGAAATTTCAGATGAAATCCAATCTTTGACAGATATGACCATGTTAATTGCTTTGAATACCGATTTGAAATCGGTAGAACGCAGAAACGAAATTCAGTCGGCTATTAATCAAATGGAAACAAAACTTAGTTCCGAACTTAACGGATTGAGTATAAAGGGATCCGGTTCTTATCCCGAATTTAATTCGAAAAAACTTTCAAGGGATATTACAAGCTATCTCTTTTATAAGCCTATTCTTTACAGACAGACAGGAGGGCAATCTAATTTTGTTCAAGGTATGGTTTATATTCAGGTTTCTACACAGAGTTTGATTGAACAAATTGATGAAGCAACAACTGCACTGCGTAAAGTTATATTATTGATTTCATTGGGTGCTCTTTCAGCAGGTTTAGTCGGTGCTTATATTTTGTCTTCGATTATTACGGCTCCTATAAAAAAACTTGTAAGACATGTTGCAATGATTGCCGCTACCGAAGATAAGGAGCTCCTTGCAGGTAAGGATGTTAAGCTTAGAACAAAGGATGAGATAGGTGTTTTAGGAACAACCATAAATGAAATGACAAACGGTCTTGTTGAGGCAGCTGCTGCTTCAAAGGATTTGACAATGGGTAAAGAAATTCAAAAAATGTTTTTACCCCTCGATTTAGATGAAGCAGGAAGAAAACTTACGTCAGGAAAGACTGTAGATGATAATGTAGAATTCTTCGGTTATTATGAAGGTGCTCGCGGTGTATCGGGAGACTATTTTGATTATATAAAATTGGACGATAGATACTATGCAATTATAAAGTGCGACGTTGCAGGTAAGGGAGTTCCTGCCGCTCTTATAATGGTCGAGGTCGCAACTCTTTTCTTGGACTATTTTAGAGACTGGAGCTATAAAAAGCAGGGACTAAAAATAGATCAGGTTGTATCACGAATAAACGATCTACTGGAATCCAGAGGCTTTAAGGGACGTTTTGCAGCCTTTACCCTTTGTATTATGGATTCGATAAGCGGTAATGTTCATTTTTGTAATGCAGGTGATAATGTTATCAATATTTATGATGCCGCCTTAAAGAAAATGAAAGAAGTTATCTTGACCGAAGTTTCTGCAGCAGGAGTTTTCCCCACTTTTATGATAGATATGAAAGGCGGCTTTAAGGTTGAAACCGTTAAATTAAATTCCGGAGATGTTCTGTTCCTCTACACTGACGGTATTGAAGAAGCCAAACGCTTGTTTAGGAATTCCAAACTGGAGCCTATTTTATGTGAAGAACCCGGGCTTGAAAAAGATGCCGAACATGAAACTCATAGTGTCGGTCAGGACGGAGAAGAGTTGGGTAAGCCTCGCGTATGCAAGATTATCGAAAGTATCTTTGCCCGAAGTTCTTTTAGCTTAAAAAAATGGCATAACCCGATTGAAAATGAACAATTCGATTTTGATTTTACAAACCTTGAGGGAACAATTGAGGATGCGGTTATAGGCCTTGTTTCAGTCGAAAAAATATTCCGAATGTATCAGGATCCTAAAGCAACCGAAAGAGATATGGTTCAGGTAGATAAAAAAATAGATTTATTTTTAAATAAACATTTTAGGCAATATCAAACTTATTGCGGAAACCGTGTCCCCAACACAAGTTATAACGAGTATCTTTATTATACAAATGTACGTGAAGATCAGCAATATGACGATTTAACTATTTTGGGAATTAAGAAGAAATAAGACTATGCTTAAAGTACAAAACTTAAGTAAATATTACGGAAGCAAAAAAACTCAGGTTGTAGGTTGTAAAAATATTTCGTTTGAATTAAAAACCGGTGAGATAACTTCGCTTTTAGGCTTAAACGGTGCGGGTAAAAGCAGTATCATAAACTGTATTTCAGGTTATTATACACCGGATGAAGGAGATGCTTTTATAGACTCGTACTCCATATTAACCGATGGACTTGAAGCAAAAAAACTTCTAGGTATTCTATATGAACAAAATCCTCTTTATTCGAATATGACGGTTCATGATTTTTTATATTTCGCCGGTCAAATGCACGGAATAGAAAAAGATAGATTGGATGCTGCTTTAGATGAAGTAATCGATTTTTGCGAAATAGATGAAGTAAAAAATCACTTAATTAAAAGTTTATCTAAGGGGTTTAAGCAACGTGTAGGCTTAGCTCAAGCTGTTTTACATAATCCTCCGTTGATTATTTTGGATGAACCCGCTTCAGGTTTTGATTCGGTGCAGGTAAAAGATTTCGAAAAAAAAATATTGCATATTGCAAAAGAAAAAACAATTTTAATATGTACACATGATTTAAGACAGGCTGCGGAGCTTTGCTCCAATCATATTTTACTTAATAAGGGAGAAATAATAGCCATTGGTAATCTTTTAGAAATAAAAGAACAGCTGGAGACGGAAGGCTGCGACTTTGATTCGGAAATAAATTATACCGTATTGGAAAAAGCCTTTGAATTTTTTGCAGGGATAAACAAAAATGAATTTAGAAAAAACGAATAAAAATCTTATTTTTTTTATTACAAAAAAAGAATTTAGGATGATGTATAAAAGTTCGTCTTTTTATGCTGCCTCTCTTTTTTTTCTGGCCGGTGCGGCCATTGCCTTTATCGGTTCCGATTCGTGGTTTAATGCAGGTTTGTCGGATCTAAAAAACTTTTTTTTTAATATGCCTCTTTTATTTTGTGTTGTAATTCCGATGCTGACGATGAGTTCGTGGAGTGATGAAAAAAAACAATTTACCGATAAGTTTTTATTTTCTCTGCCTGTTTCTATCCGATATATTGTGCTGGGAAAATATTTAAGCCTTATTTTAATATGGTCTATTATGCTTGCATTAAGCTTGGTAATACCGCTTTCAGTTTTTTCATTGGCTTATTTCGATTCCGGCTCTTTTTTTGTTTCTTATATTTCTATTTTTTTATTCGGTGCGGGCATTATTTCTATTTCTCTTGGACTTTCGGCAGTAAGCGGTAAACCTGAAATTAATTTTTTGCTTTCGTTTTTGACGGTTTTATTTTTCACAATTATTTATCCTTTGACAAGAAATTTAAATTTTCCTTTATTGCTGAATGAGATTATCTCTTATCTTTCTTTTAGTTCTCATTTTGAATCGGCTGCACGGGGGCTTTTTGATTCACGCGACATTATCTTCTATTTAATTTTAGTCGCCTTAGGAATTGAACTGAATGTTTTTATTTTAACACAACAAAGGAATGTAAGATGAAAAAAGAATATAAGTTTCAATTTTTTCTTTTTGTTTTGATGCTTATTTTAATTTCTCTTGTCTCTTCAAAAATATATTTTAGACTTGATACTACAAAAGAAAAAAATTACACCCTGTCAAATTATACCAAAGAATTATTGACGAATCTTGAAAGCTCCGTAAAGGTAACTTGGTTTAAAAGTTCAAATGTAGATAATTTTTTCCCTTCATTAAAATACTTAAACGATATGCTTTCGGAATACAAATTATATTCCAAGGGTGATTTTAGTGTTGTACTAAAAGATACCGCAAGCCTTTCATCGGATGCCATAAACAAGATAGGGTTGATTCCCCGTGAAATAGAAGCTCAAGACAATTCCGTAAAGATAATCCATAAGCTGTACTCCGGTCTTATGATAGAATATATGGGGCAAACAAGAATTATACCCTTTATTGATGATATTGATACCTTAGAATATGACCTCGCAAGATTTATTTTAAGTATGAGGTCTGATGCTTTAGGAGATACCCAAGCAGGAACGGTTTTTCTTATTGCGGATCCTGCCTTGCTTGAAACCGATTATTCTTATGTCATTCCTTGGCTTGAATATGCAGGTTTTAATGTTTTACCTTTGGAATTGCCTGTCAGCAATATACCTGCCGAATTTCCTCTTTTGGTTATAGGTTCGGATTATATAGATTATTCTTCTGCTGCTGCGATAGATATGTTTTTACAAAAAGAGGGTAGGGCTGTTTTTTTTGTTTCAGGAAACAAGGTTGATGTAAAAGGTTCTTGGAAAGCAAAGCCTAAGGTAAAAGATTTTTTATTGGATGTGCTTTCTCATCACGGCTTTTATATAAATGCCGATATGGCTTTGGATTTAATAAATAACTTCCGCATTACGATGGCTCAAGTTGATAATAAAGGTACAAAACTAATTAATTATCCTTTTTGGATTCAGTTTCCTCTAAGCGGTATTAACCGAGACCATCCGATATTTGCCGCTTACCGGCCATTGATTTCTTTTTGGCCTTCTTCAATCGATTTGGATTTAAATAAAAACACCGAGCTTGTTCCCTATGTACTTACAGGTCAAAACTCCTTGACGGTTTTCGATTCTTATAGCACCGATCCTCTTGAAAATCATTTTAAAAAATTTGAAGATGCCTCTTTTAAACCTTCGGTAATTGTTGCAGGGCAAACAAAGCCTTCCCGTATCTTGGTTATAGGCGATGAGTATATGATAAGCAGAGCAATAGATTATACCGGTTCCACATACAATATGGATTTTATGGTAAACTGTGTAGAATATGTTTCTTTAAAAGATAATCTTCTTTTGTTAAAAAATAAAAAACATTCTCCTCCTCCATTTAAGCAATTTGAAGATAGAGAAAAAATGACAAACCTTGTATTTAGGGCAAGATTAATTTCTATCATACTTCTTCCTCTTTCCGTTTTTATTTTGGGTCTTTACATGTTTATAAAACAAAGGAGGTCAAGGTGAAAAACTTTTTTAAGTTAAAAAAATATACTCAAGCTTTGATTTTTGCAAATATTTTTTTTCTCTTAAGTTTGATTTTTGTAAGTATTCCAAAAAATGAAGCAAATGTTTTTAACACTTCACTTGTATCAAGGCAAAATATAGAAAACATAGATGAAATTGTTTTTACTATTCCCGATAATTCCCTTCCTCCGCGTTTTAACGAATTAAGGCTTATCAAAAAAAAAGATAAATTTATTTTGAGTAGTCAATCTGGGGAATATAAGGTTCAGCCGGCCTTAATAGAAAGACTTTTTTCCGTTTTAAGTACTAAACAAAATTTTAGGTTTGTAAGCGATGATATAAAACAATATATTAATTTCGGCTTGGATGAAGATCATGCTGCCCGCCTACAGCTATTGCGTTCCGATAAAACCATAATGGGCGATTTTGTTTTCGGAAAAAACGATACGCTGGGTATCAACCGCTATGTCCGAATAGACGCCCGCACAAAAATTTTTATTATGCCCGACGTCTTATCTTCTTTTTTAACCGTAAAATCTAACTTTTGGCTCGACCTGCAAATTTATAAATATAAATTTGAAAATAACTCAATTCAGCTTATCGAAAAAAACAAACAGATTATCAGCCGTTCAGATAAACATAAAGAAAAATTCGACGAGTTGGAAACATTTTTAAAACAATTTTCATGTATAGATATTTTTCCTGCATTTCCGATTACCAATTCGGAAACTCAAGAGCTTAATTTAATTTTGGGTACCGGAGAAAAAATAGAGATTTTTTTTACGCCGATGGAAAGCGGCGATTTTATTTTGTTTGATTCCGCTTCTAATAATTCCTATGTCATAAGCGGATACACAAAACGCCGCATCGATTCCATCTTGGATTCTATTTTTGAAGATTTTAAAAACTGATGTTGTTTATTGCCGTCTCGTTTAGAAGTTTTTCGATATTGTTTATACAAAGCTCCAAATAGTTTTCAGGCACAGGTGCTTTTTTCCAAGGATGGGTTAAGGCACTGGAGCTGTTTATTCTTATAAGGGCTAAATTGCAGCCGGAATTTTTAAGAACTTCCATTACCGTTTTTGCATCTCCTCCTTGGGAGCCGACTCCCGGAATCAGCATGGGGACCTCTCCTGCTTGGGCATAAATACCCGAAATTATTTTTAGCTCTTCCATTCCCGTAGCTCCGACAACGGCTCCCGTTCCCGGAAATTCCTTTGCATAAAAAGCAATCTTTTTTGCAACCTCGATATAAAGCTCCGAATTATTTTTACCCTCAGAATCGGTTTTAAGGTTTTGAAAATCCTTTGCTCCGGGATTACTTGTCCGGTTTAAAATATAAGCTCCCTTATCCAAATACTTTTCCGAAATAAAGGGAAGAATAGAATCGCTTCCCATGTAGGGACTGACCGTTACCGCATCCGCCTTCCAGCCGTCGAAGGCTTCGATAGCATAGTTAAGACTGGAGCGGGCAATATCTCCCCGCTTTGAATCGAGGATTACAGGAATACCGGGGAAGTGTTTTTCGATTAGGGATAAAATTTCTGCAAGGCTTTCGGAACCCGAAAAATCTTTTTCTCTGGGCTTATCAAGGGCCGAATAGTAACCTATATTCGGTTTAAAAGCTGCGGGAATCAAATTCTTTTCCTGCATCTTATTGAAAAGCTCTTTAAAAAAGCTTACAAGATTATCCTTTACCATTCCGGTTTTATTAGGAACAGCTTCAAAAATCGGGTCTAAGCCCATACATGCACAGTTATTCGTTTTTTTTGCCGAAGTTTTTAATAAGTCGATGTAGTTCATATTGGCGGTAAGTTTAGCCTAAAACGGAAGATGTGTCAATTATCGTTAAGCTATAGATTTTTTTTTGCTTATTTATTATATTTAAGAGATTATGTTAATTACTTTTAAAGAATTGGGACTTGACGATATAGTCCTGCAAGCAGTTGAAGCCAAGGGTTTTGAAGAACCTACTCCTATTCAGGTTTTGGCTATTCCCCGCCTTCTTTCAGGAGAAGCAAATGTTATCGCTAAGGCTCGGACAGGAACGGGAAAGACGGCAGCCTTCGGCCTTCCCCTTGTGCAAGAGCTGCGTTCAAATACCGGAAAGGTGAGAGCCCTTATTTTGGTTCCTACCAGAGAGCTGGCCGTTCAAGTTGCCGGCGAACTTGAATCTTTTAGAATAGAAGAATATCCCCGTATCGCAACCGTTTACGGAGGAGCGGCGATAGGCCCTCAACTTAGAAGCCTAAAAACAGGTGTCGAAATCGTTGTAGGAACTCCCGGCCGCATAATGGATCATCTTGAGCGGGGCTCCCTAAAAATCGAAGATATAGAATATTTTATTTTGGATGAAGCCGATGAGATGCTTAACATGGGCTTTATCGAAGACATAGAAAATATCTTTTCAAAGGCAAATCCTGAAGCCCGTGTTTTAATGTTTTCGGCGACGATGCCAAAGCAGATACTGAGCATAGCTTCAGACTTTATGGGCGACTATGAAATTGTCGAAGAAGAACCTCAAGAAGAAAGAGCTTCTTTAACGGAACAATTTTTTTGGGTTGTAAGGGAAGGGGATAAAACCGAAGCCCTTGTCCGTCTTATAGATACGAGCCCTAACTTTTACGGCCTCGTATTTTGCCAAACAAAAATCGATGCCGATGATGTTGCAAAGGAACTTGACGAAAGGCACTACGAAGCTGCCGCCCTCCACGGGGATATTCCTCAAAGCCAAAGGGAAAAAATATTGGAACGCTTTAGATCAAAAAAGACCCGCATTCTTGTTGCAACCGATGTTGCCGCAAGGGGTATAGACATCGAGGGAATTTCCCATGTTGTAAACTATGCAATTCCTTATGACGGGCCGACCTATACCCACCGTATAGGAAGAACGGGCAGGGCAGGAGCGGCAGGGGTTGCAGTCAGCTTTGTACGCCCTAATGAGGTAAAAAGAATCGAGTACCTGCGCAAACATGCCCGCGGAGAATTAAAAGAAGGCAAAATTCCTTCAATCGAACAAGTCATCGAAATCAAGCGTACCCGTATCTTAAAAGAAACGGCTGCCCAAATCGAAAAACGCATTAGCGAAGAAAAACCCGAACAGGGCTTTGCAGCCTTTGCAAATAAACTCACGGAATACGGAGATGCTCAAACCGTTCTCTCCTTTATTCTTCAAATGCAGTACGGCTCGTTTTTATCGCCTGCTCATTATAAAACAATCAAGCCTGTGCGTTCCGAAGGGAAGGCGCGAAAATCTGATGACGATTCTTTGCGTCTTTATATAGGTGTGGGCCGAAAAGACGGCATCACAAAGCGAAAACTTGCCGAAATGCTAAGCCGGCTTCTTTCAATCCCCGAACGGCTTGTAGATGATATAGAGGTTATGGATAAGTTTTCCCTTGCTACTATGCCTAAAAATGCTGCAAATGATGCTCTGCGCCTATGTAAAAAGAAAAGGGGCTTGCCTCATATGCATATTGATGTAAAAAGTGAGGCTCCGACTAATTACGGTTCTATCGGTAAGGGAAAAAGAGGACAAAAACGGAAAAACGGAACACAAAGAAAAAAAGAAGGTTTAAGCTCTGCTTCAAAGTATAAGCGTAAATAGTTTTAATTGACAAGTTTTAATTTTGCCTTGACAATATTCTATTCTATACGGTATAATCTGGGATACAGGAGTTATTTTTATGAATGTTATAAAGGGAATTGTGCGGGATAAAAACAAACAGCCTGTCAGTCATGCTAAAGTTGCTCTTTTAACGGAAAGGTTTGAAGTTATAATCAGCGGTGAAGCTGATGAATCGGGCCGTTTTCGTTTGGAAGCTGATGCAAAAAAGTACCCTTATTTTATCGCTTCAAAAGGTTTTAATGAAAAATTTCTTGACTTTTGGGGTTGTAATATAGATTTAAGGAAAGACC
This sequence comes from Treponema denticola ATCC 35405, assembly GCF_000008185.1. Classification (NCBI taxonomy): domain Bacteria; kingdom Pseudomonadati; phylum Spirochaetota; class Spirochaetia; order Treponematales; family Treponemataceae; genus Treponema; species Treponema denticola. The sequence goes on along the minus strand of NC_002967.9, from coordinate 2,133,353 downwards.
TTGAGATAAATCCTATTCTTGGTAAAATAGAAATTTTTAGTTTGATATTTTTCCCTTCCCTCGATGCAGATAATTGTATGATGCTTTATTTTAGGCCCATGAGTTTAAAACAGCTTGTAGGCAAGGAAAAAGTCATTGCACCTGAACTAAGCACCGATGATATAACCGTTTCCGTCAATGGGGACTTTTACGAAATTATTACAATGAGGGTTATAAGCGAAACGATTAATAAAGGAGTTGAACCTATAAGGGCCTATGCTTTAAAAATAAGCTTGGACGGAATTGAATTTGACGGGAAAAATAAACTTGAAATAAGCATTATAAAAGATGACGGTTATGGCGAAGCCGTTTTATTTTTCTAAATATAGGTTTTTAAATAAGATTGGTTTATGATAGATTCCCATGTTCATCTTAGAGACGGCCTTTTATCCGATAAAGAAACTATAGCCCATGCCTTGGCCTTGGCCTGTCCCGCTGGTTTTACGGCCTTTTTTGATATGCCGAATACCAATCCTCCCCTTACAAATGCCGAGGCTGTTTTGGAGCGTTTTGCCCTTGCGGAAAAATCTATAAAGCAGGCCGGCGTATCTGCTTTTTACGGTATTTACGGCGGTCTTACTTCAGATATTGCTCAAATAGAAAAAATGGTTTTATTCTATAAAAAATACTTTCCTAAAATAGTGGGCTTTAAAATGTTTGCCGGTCATTCCACCGGAAACATGGGTATAGTTGAAAAAGAAGACCAAAGGAAGGTCTATGCCGCTCTTAAAAAATTCGATTACAGGGGTATTCTTGCCGTTCATTGCGAAAAAGAAAGCCTTATGAATAATTCGATCTTCGATATTGAAAATCCTATCACTCACAGCCTTGCCCGGCCTCCTATTGCCGAAACGGAATCCATAAAGGATCAGATTGAGCTTATGCAAAGCGAGGACTTTAAGGGACATCTTCAT